>CAZEMR010000013.1:0-58112 GCA_964513465.1 uncultured Hyphomicrobiales bacterium | reverse complement strand
AGAAATTAGTACTGCTTTTAATTTTCGCAATAATTGCATTTCCTCAGATAGCAGAATCGCAAAGTCCGCACTGGCGCATGCTGATCGCAAAGGATACATACGATGTGTGGGTTAATCCGCACAATTATAACACGATTTTCGTGGGCGGCGGCGGACGCACCCTCTATCGCTCCTACGACGCCGGAGTCACCTGGGATACTCTTGTGATCGGCTTTAAGAATGCTACATCGCTTTTCAACAACGTACTTATCCATCCAAATGATACCAATGTGGTGATATGCGGCGGGCTGAATTTCGGAAGTATCCGGCGCAGCACCGACCATGGCGATACATGGGAGACAGTGCTCGATGATCCGATCGGCAAAATCTCGCTCAACGGCAAAGCCATGATGATGAAGCCCGGCGGCGAGGATACGCTTTATATCGGCGAATTCCGAAGCGCAAGGATATTTCGCTCGACAGACCGCGGAGCCACATGGGATTCGATCGGTGTTGTGGGGCATATCGAACAAATCGAGGATGAAAACGGCAATCCGAAGGATACGCTTATGCCCAACGAGATAGCCTGTATGGGTATCCGATCCGACAGCACAGATGTTTTGCTGATGGGCGGAACCAATTCTATAGTTTTTATATCAACCGATGGCGGCCACACATGGAATGTAACCGATACGCTGCGCACGCCCGATATGTTACTCTCGGATTCGGAGATTACCCGGATTGTCTTCAGCAATCGCGATCCGCGCGTCGGATACGCAGTGATTACATATTTATTCGGATTTAATAAAAACAATGGCGGACTGCACAAAACCACCGACGGCGGCTATAGCTGGGATCTTGTGGCATTCCCCGATACCAGTATGTGGGCCGCGGCTGTGCGGGGATATGGCGACGAGGACGAAGTATTCATCGGCGGCTATACCGAGGATTTCTACGCCCCGGATTCAATGAGGATTGCCGGAGTGGGGATTGTCCGCCGCTCTCAGGATGGCGGCAAAACCTGGTGGTCATACGATCCTGGTATCAACTGGTATCTGGAAAAAGCCACGCTGAATTCCGTGTTTTTCGTTAGCGATGTTCGTGGCTATATTGTCGGCGACCGCGCGAAAATTTTCCGAAGCTCGGATGGCGGGATGGACTGGCACCAGCAGGCGACGTATTTCTCGAATGATCTGAATGGATTATATTTCACAAATGATTCCGTCGGATATGCTGTTGGTTCGGATGGAATGATAGCCAAAACCATTAACCGGGCATCTTTTTATGAGCCAATGGAATCCAACACCGAATATGATTTGTATTCCGTATGGTTTACCTCATGGCACACCGGCTATGTCTGCGGCGATTATGGCACTATTCTGAAAACCACAAACGCGGGCGAAACATGGAACCACGTTTATGACCTTGACGACACATTCTTCCGTTCGATTCGATTCTTCGGCGAAGACATCGCGGTTGCCTGCGGACTGGACGGGGTAATCATGCGCACCACCGATGCGGGCGAAACATGGCAGAAAATGAATTCGTCAACAGAGCAGGACCTTTTTTCGATTTTTATGGTCAATCAGGATATTGGTTATGCCTGCGGCTACCAGTCGCTTGTTCTTAAAACCACCGACGGCGGCGGAACATGGCTGGATGCTTCGCCGGAAGTGCCGCTATATGAAGATTATAATCTGAATGCGCTATGGTTTACCAGCGAAGATGTTGGTGTTGTCTGCGGCGCGAAGGGGCGTGTCTGGCGCACGACTGACGGCGGCGAAAGCTGGACGCGCAGCCCGCTGACATCAAAACTGGATATTCAAAGTACATTTTTCGTCAATGAAAATCTTGGTTTTATTGCGTCGCAAAATCAGGAAATGTGGCGCACCTCCGATGGCGGACTATCCTGGAGCAGGGTCAACGGATACGGTGCGCGTGCAAACATGTGGTCGATGCGATACTTTGGCCATCCCGGACAGGAGAAGCTCTATATGGCCAGCGAGGCCGGCTGCTTTGTGCTGGATTATCCCAGCCCGGTGCGCCATGAAGTAGAGGAATCCATCAAACCCCGGCTTAGCGTGCGCGCAAATGACGGAATTGCCACAATTAATTATTTCTCCGGACTTCCGAATCCTGAAGCACGTATTCGCATAGAAATCGCCGATATGAGCGGACGGATAGTCCACAGCTCCGAAATAAATAAATTCGGCGACAATGTCGAAACAACAATATCTCTTGGCGAGATCCCGACCGGCGCATACCTGTGCCGTGTGGTTGAAGCAGGAGTTATGAGCGTAGAGAAAATTATTCTGAAATAATGGGAATGGGTGTTATCACCATGCACAAAAAAAGGGGTTGGCCAATTGAGGCCGACCCCTTTGCTTTTAGTATAAAACCATAAAAAAATTAGTCGTCGAATCTTTCGATCATGAACTGGCGGGCCATATAGACCACCGGGTCTTTCGAGCCGATCATGTTCGCTGCTGCGAGCACTGCGTTCGAATCCGGCCAGATAGTTGCCAGCGGCACCATCGAGGGCATGCGGATAGAGCTCCATACATCCTCGGGATTCTTGGCTGCGGTTGCCGGAATTGCGATTACCTGCCATGATGTGCGGGCTGCGAGCACCGGGCCTAAGCCATTGCTGCGGCCTACTTTGGCTATGATCACGCCGCCGTCCGGATTGCTTGCGAGGATTTCCTCGAGCTTGATAGTAGCACGGTATGGCGATTTATGCGCCGACATCGTCACTTCGCGGACGTCGTTGTTGACGCCGATCATCAGCTCTTCGTCGATCGGGGGAAGGTCGTCCTTATCGGAGCCGCGCCACAGCACGAGAGCCTGCCGCGGAATGCGGTAATTCTGAATCAGATTTGCAACCACCCCGTATTTGCGCTCGACTTCGTCCATTGCTTCGTCCTGGCGGAACGCTTCTTTGCTAAGCTCCTGCCATTTTGCGTCGCGGAGCCGCCAGCTATCGTTATCGATGACGTCAGAGACCACGAGCTGGCCGTTTGTGTTGTAGCCGAATTCGATCTTCATATCGATAAGGCGCAGGCCATAGGACGACCACATGCCTTCGAGCACGAGGAATACTTTGCGGAGCATTTCCTCCATTTTATTAATATCTTCTTTGTCGCGGATAATTTTCTCGCGCGTAACATTTTTGCCAAGTGCCGAATCCTCGATCCATTCCGGTTTTTTCGGATGATAGAGTTCCCATTCGCCTTCGCACGGGTTGACTATGAAGGGGTCTTCCTCGCCTTTTTTAGCGTCCAGCCCGAGATCGATCGAATTGCCGTCGATTGTTGTTACTTTGCCGCCGGAGGTCTTCAGAAAGAATTCTGCAACAAGGCGATGGAAGCGGTGTGGCTGGAATTCTTCGGGCGATTTCAGTTCGGGATGGCGCTTCAGGAAGCTGCCCACTGCGTAGCGGCGTGCGACGACTTCGAGCGCGACCATGTCGCATTTTTCGACCACGAATTCCGTGGGTGAAACCTGTTCGCGATAGGCCACCGGAATGCCAGCTTTGCTCAGCAATTCGAATACGCGGCAAGTGGTTGTGGTTGCATATTCCGCTTTTTTCTCGAAGCTTTTGGTCTGCGATGGATCATCGAATTTGGTGATGTCCGCTTTGTTTTCGACCACTACGAGGTTGTTTGTGCCTTCGGCTTCGAATAGTATTTTGGTTTTACCCTCGATTATAAGGGTGCCTTTTTTGTAATCTGCCATTTGCAATTACTCCATTTATTTATCAAAAAGTAAAAAATTGGAATGGACAGGATTGGTATAAAAAATTTATAACACTCAAGACGGAAAAAAATTGTATGAATTGTAAATGTAGAAAGCGTGAAATTTCAGCAAAATAGGAATCAGAGCGGATTACGAAAAATTCATTTTTTATATATATTAAACGGCAGCCATTGCCGGTTCGAATTAAATTCGTGGATTAATTTCTGCTCGAGAGCCTCGCTGGCGGCAAGACTGCGCCATGCATTTGTGTTGATAAATTCAAGGCGCTCGTCCTCGGGATAGGGCATGCGCGACCATGTGATTTCGGAGACGATGCGGTCGTATTCGCGCAGCAATTCTGAATTTTCGGGATCTAAATCGCGGCAAATCGCCTGATAACAGAAAGCCTCCATAGGCAGATAGCGCTCCTCTTCGGAGTCGTAGAATCTGATGCGCAGCGGGCAGGCGCGCACCCGGAGCTGGCCATATTCGTTGTAGTATGATTCGAAGAATCGCGCGGCGATCAGCGCTACATTCCGATGTGGGATTTTTAGTTTATTGCGCTGAGCGAATCCTTTGAGTGGAATATCGCGGTGATATAAATAATATCCGGCGCAATCGAGAAAAATTTTGTTGAATTCCGGAGAATTGGCCAGCGAATCAGCGATGTTTACATTTGGAGCAGGGATTACGAAATTATTAATCAAATAATTGAAAAACGGCCGGTTATTATTAATAAGTCCGGCCAGCGGATGCAGCGAATCAAGCTCTCGGGTGGCCGCAATCAGCGAATCTCCCTCGATCGTGCGGACTGTGTCCATCGTGAATGCCGCTAAATAGACCTCCCGCAGATCCGGATCGTATTCCGATTCGGATTGAAACAGAAACGCGCAGAATATGATAAAAAATATTTTCATCTATATATATAAATATATGGGGTATAGGGGATTAAAGTCCCAGCTCATCGGAGCGCTCGCGCATACCGGCGATTGTCAGTTCGATCAGCTCGCCGAGTTCCATGCCCAGCATTTCCGCGCCTCGCATGATGATTTCCCGGTCGGCACCCGCTGCGAATGCTTTGACTTTCCATTTCTTTTTGACGGATTTGACTCCCAGATCGTTGACGCTTTTTGATGGCCGCACCAGCGCGCAGGCGGTCACCAGTCCCGTCAGTTCGTCGATTGCGTAGAGC
Organism: uncultured Hyphomicrobiales bacterium; assembly: GCA_964513465.1. GTDB lineage: Bacteria > Bacteroidota > Ignavibacteria > Kapaibacteriales > UBA2268 > CAZEMR01. The sequence goes on along the minus strand of CAZEMR010000013.1, from coordinate 53,206 downwards.
GTTTTCTCCATATCCGATTCCGGGCGGACGTCGCTGACTACGCCCCAGCCGTGCGAAACCACTGCGCGGATGATTTCCTCGGGCCAGCTCCCGGCGCGTAGTATCTCCTCGGTTTTGGTGCAATGCTGATCGGGATATTTCTCGTAATCAAGGTCGTGTATAAGCCCCACGATGCCCCAAAGCTCTTCGTCGGCGCCGAGCTGCCGGGCAGCATAGCGCATGACGGCCTCGACGGCCAGCGCGTGATTGATCAGCGATTCGGATTCATTATATTTTTTGAGCAGTTCGAGTGCTTCTTCGCGCGATGGATAATTTTCTGCCATAATATTTATCCTTTAATAATTCCTATCTTTATTAATTTCATCGATTAATAAATTTCCGAGACCATGCCTTCGACCATCTCGCCGATCGCCGCCGATGAAGTCAGACCAGGCGATTCGATTCCTACGAGATTGATGAAGTTATCGAGTCCGCGTTCGACTTCGTGGCGGATTACGAAGTCTCGCATAGGTTCGCCGGGTTTCTGCACCTTCGGGTGGATGCCCGAACCCTCGGGACGGATGTCGTCGATTTCGAGGTAGGGAAGGAATGACTTGCAAGAATCGTAGAATAATTGGCGGCGTTCGTCGCCCACGGAATAATCGATTTCGTCAACCCAATAGTCATACGGCCCGAGACGCATCCCGCCAGCGAGGTCTGGTGTAGTGTGGATGCCGACCGATCCGGGCTCTGGTGGCACGGGGTAGATCAGCATTTTCGGGTATTGATCGAGCTTGCGCATCACCCGGTAATAGATGCCCTTTTTGTAGAAAATGCGGTAAGCGGCGGCGTCGATGTCGATGCCCGCAAGGGCCGAGATATTTCCCGATCCAAGACCTGCTGCGTTAATCAGGATGCGGGTTTCAAATTCGAAGCGTGAGCCGTCGCGGTCGCGCACGCCTACGAGGTAGCCCTCGCCGGATTTATCGATCGAAACCACTTCCACGCCATAAGCGAAATCAGAGCCGTGTGACCGGGCGGCAGCTTCGTAGAATTGCATCAGTCGGTGCGAATCAACGACTCCGGAAGTGGGGCAATACATTGCTGCGGTTGAATATACATTGGGCTCGAGCCGTTCGATTTCGGATTTGTCGACCAGCCGCACGCCACGTGCGCCATTGGTTTTCGCAAGTTCGAGCAGATCGGGTAGTGCGCGGGCCTCTGCCTCGTTAGTGGCGGCAATCAGCTTGCCGCAATTTGTATGAGGGATATCGTACTTCGCGCAGATTTCGTACATCAGCTCGTTGCCGCGCAGGCAGAGCCGCCCTTTCAGCGATCCCGGCGGGTAGTATATTCCCGCGTGGATGACCTCGCTGTTGCGGCTGGAGGTCTCGCGGCCGAAGGCCTCGTGTTGCTCAACGACGAGGACATCATCGTATTTAGCTGAGAGGTTGCGTGCGATGGATAGTCCGACGACTCCTGCGCCGATGATTGTGATATTGGCTTTCTGCATTTTAAATCCTTGTTGTTTTTACTTCAAAAATATCAAAAATCGCGCGGTAAGCCAATATTTTCCGAAAAATATTTGATGCTCTTTTCGATTATTCGTAATTTTCTATTTTTGATGAAATATTTATATCTGGAAATTTCTATGAAAATGAGAAGTATTTTTTTGGTTATTATTTCAATTGTTATTGCTTATAACCCACTGCTATCGCAGACGTTTCCCGAGGCTTTCGATCTCTCGTCCGGTGATTATTCGTTTACTGAATGGAAGGCCGATTCCAAAGCCGGTGATTATCCGAAAAATATGATATTCCACACCACTTCGACTCAGGACCCGTCGCTCGATACGGAGATGAACGACGACTGGACGCTGGGCTATGATCTGACTGCAAAATCGCGGATTAATGGCATGGGCGAGCTTGGTGTGGCGTTCAATAATACCAGCCAGAAAAACGAAGGCGCTGGCTTTCTGGGCGCAGCAGTGCTTGGGCTGAATACCGCAGGCAGACGCGATATCCGGATAGAATGGACCGGCCGTATCGGCGGATTTGATAAATCCAGCGACCGACGCTATGCGATTCGCCTGCAGATGAGTATCGACGGCGAGCAATATATTGATGTGCTGAACGAAGGCGATGTGGTGGAACTAGACTTCGATTATACCTATAAGGAAGGCGACAGCTTAAGGTTTTCCTCGGTATTGCCGCCCTGGATGAACGACCAGGAAATTATATATATAAGGTGGCTTTATTTTCAGAAATCGGCGAATGCCGGCGGCGGACGACCCGAACTGTTGATTGATGAAATTCGAATATCCAGCGAGAAAATCACATCAGTAATGGAAAATGCCGCGGAAAATATCGCAATCGAAATTTTTCCGAATCCTTCTAAGGACTTTCTGCGTATAAAGATTAACAGCCCATTCGAACAAAATGCCACATTGAGTATTTGCGACGCAGCCGGCCGGCATTCGGGGGCGATTTTTGAAGGGACGCTTTGCCCGGGAGAGCAGATATTTACTTATCCGACAGGCAGCCTTTCGAGTGGACTGTATTTCATAAAAGTTAATTGCGGCGGGGTAGTAAGGACTATCAAAAATTTGGTGGAATAATATTTTTTGTCTATTTTACGTCGCTTTAAATAATGTGGCATAAAAGTTGAAAAATGGGGGGATAGGAGTTCATGAAACCAATTTAGAGGATAAAAATGCGCAGATCTCTTAATACGCTGGCCATTATTGCGATAATATTAGCCATTGGAATTGCATTCAATCAATACAGCGAAGCCGATTCGAGTCCGAAAATCGAATCCAATCTGGAAAATTACGCCAAACGATATGGCGCCCGATTCTATAAATCACTCTTCTCTCTGCCGGAAACCCGGCCCTATTCTATCATCCAGTTCGATGAAACCAGTCAGATGTACGACAACCAGTGGATACCACCCGAACAGCTCGTCGGGGCGCTCGATGAGTTCGAGCTTGAGGAACTTATCAGCAGAAATGCGGAATTGATCGGCGATAAATCCGAAGCCGAGCAGATAGCAATATTGCGTAAGATCAATAGCTGGTGCCTCTGCGAAATGCAGATGGATTATATAAATGACTGGCTTGGGTTCCCAGAGTCCGAACTGCTGCAGATAGCCCAGAACAATCCGAAAACGCGCTTTTTATTCACGAAATTTCACCAGCAGGGCGGATTCAATATCAAACACATGAGCGACGAACAGATGAACGAAGCGTATTACGACGTAATCAATACGCTCGCCGGACTGGATTTCCCCGTTCAGATGCACTTCTGGGCAAATATATATGGTCAGCTCGAGGTTGTAGCCGCGAGCAATTAAATCTTCTCGAGTTTGGCGTATTGCACCATCAGGCGCTTTTTGCCGACTGAATCAAAATTGACGATCACCTGTGTGCGAGGGCCATTGCCCATTACGGCGACAATTTTGCCGGGGCCGAAATGCCCGTGGCGGACAGCGTCGCCTTTGGAATACTGCGCGCCTTCGTCGGGTATCTGCGAATAATTGTCCTCGTACTTCATATCGTCGAAATGCGACGATGATTTCTTGCGGAATGTCGGGCGTTTCGGCGCCTGACGCGACGCACCCAGAGAAATCCCATCCCGCTTGATATTAACAAACTCCGGATCGATCTCGTCGATAAAAGCCGATGGCATCTGGTCGCTTATTTCACCGAATCTCATACGGCGGCGCGCCCATGTGATATGAAGCTTCTCGCGTGCTCGGGTTATTCCGACGTAAAACAGTCGGCGCTCTTCTTCCTCTTCTTCGGGGTGATGCTCTGCCTTCGAGAGCGGGAACAGTCCCTTTTCCATTCCGCTTATAATTACTTCGGGGAATTCGAGGCCCTTGGCCGAATGCAGGGTCATCAGCGTGATGCGGTTATCGCTGGTTTCGGCGGTGTCGATGTCCGATACGAGCGAAATCTGCTGGACGTATTCCTCGAGCGTGGCGTCCTCTTCGTCGCGGAAGAATTGCGAAATATCGCTGAGCAATTGCTGGATATTATTCCAGCGGTCGAGCGCGTCGTCGGTGCCGATTTCGCGGTACATTTCGAGTATGCCGGCTTCCTCGATGTATGATGTGATAAGCTCGGCCGGAGCGGTATTTTCGCGCATATCTCTATATTTTTTAATCAATTCTGCGAATTTTTTGGCGGCCTGAACTGCGCGCTTTTGTAAATTCATATTTTCCTGGCAGCGGAGGAATGCGTCGAACAGAGGTATGTTCCGCTCGGCGGCAAATGTGCGCAGATGCCCGAGCGATACGGCGCCGAGCCCACGCGGCGGCTCGTTGATTACGCGCGATAGAGATTCGCTGTCGTTCGGATTGAGCAGCATCCGGATATATGCCATCGTGTCCTTGACTTCCTTGCGCTTATAAAAGGATATGCCGCCGACGATTACGTAGGGCAGGCGGCGGTGGCGCAGGGCGTTTTCGATTGCCAGCGACTGGGCATTGGTGCGATAAAGCACTGCGAAATCCTTTGCTTCGAAATTGTCCTCGTCCATGCGCTTTGTAATCAGCGAGACGATCTTGTCGGCTTCCGCGCGGTCGTCATTGCAGGCGTGGACGTCGATCTTCTCGCCCTCGACGTTCTCGGTCCAGAGCGTTTTCTCGATCTGGTTGATATTCTTTTTGATAACGCTGCCCGCCGCGCCGAGTATGACCTTGGTCGAGCGGTAGTTTTGTTCGAGCCGGACGACCTTTGCGTCGAGGTAATCCTTTTTGAAATCGAGGATATTGCGGATGTCCGCGCCACGCCAGCGATAGATGCTCTGGGCGTCGTCGCCGACAACGCAGATATTGCGGTGGCCACGTGCCAGCATATTGATAGCCACATACTGAGCGCGGTTGGTATCCTGATACTCGTCCACATGAATATATTTAAATCTGTTCTGCAGCTTCTCGAGAATATCTTTATTCTCTTTTAATAAATTAATAAAATTGAGCAGCAGATCGTCGAAGTCCATTGCATTATTGACCTTGAGCCGCTTTTCGTATTCTTCGTAAACCTGGGCGGTCAGCTTTTCGGAGAGCGAATCGGCCGAATCGGCGAACTTTTTCCATCCGATCATTTTATTTTTCGCCCAGGAAATCCGCGAACTGATAAACTGCGGCGGCATCTCCTTGGTCGATATCCCCAGATCGTTCATAGACTTTCGGATAAGACCCATGCTATCGTCCGTGTCGTATATCGAAAACGAGGGGGTATATCCGACTCGTTTGGCGTATTCCCTCAGTAGGCGCGCGAACACCGAGTGGAAAGTCCCCGCGGTAATTCGCCGGGCGTGCTGGGCCGATACGAGCTGGGCGATGCGTTCCTGCATCTCGCGGGCGGCCTTGTTGGTAAACGTAAGGCTTAATATGTTATATGGGTTAATCCCTTTGCTGAGCAGATATGCAATCCGGTGGGTCAGCGCGCGGGTCTTACCGCTGCCAGCTCCGGCGATTATCAGCACCGGGCCGTTCACCTGGGTGACGGCTTCGCGCTGGGGCGGATTGAGGCCCGAGATAACGGATTCGCTGCTGAATTGATTCTCGTCTTTTATTAATTTTAATGCCATGATATTCTTCGGAATAAATTTGTGAGCAAAAACAGGGAAATCAAATATAAGAAAATCGCAAACAAAAAAGCCCTGCCCGGCAAATGGGAGGGCTTAAAAGTTTTCCACAATTATGTTTATGATTTGGCGGTTTCTTTTGCTGCGCCGTTTTTGGGCGTATCGGCTGCGGGCTTGCTTTCTGCGGCGGGTGTTTCCGCCGGTGCGGCCGATGTGTGCTTCCTGGCGTAATCGGTCAGGTAGAAGCCGCTGCCGTTGAATTTAAGTCCGACGTTTTTGCTTATCAGCCGGACGACTTCGCCGTGGCCGTCGCCATTGCGCGAGCAAACGTCTTCGGGGCAGGTCTTCAGCGGTTCGTCGCTCATTTTCTGCATATATTCGAAAACCTTGCCGCATTTTTTACATTGATATTCGTAGATGGGCATTTCTCTTTCTCCCTTACCTAAATTTTGTTTCTACGTTGCTTAAAAACGTTAAATTATAATTTTTATTATTAAGGAAGAAATTTTTTGGAAAAATCGTAATTATTTCAAAATAATCACTAAATAGCTGCGTTTATGCCAAAAGAGTAGATTTTTCAATAATATTGCGATCTATGCCCCAAATTTCCCTACCCAATATATACAAATAACCACTATCGTTCCACATTTATTTGTATTATTTCTATGGGCTTACATGCTAAAACACAATCGTTTTCTTATCACCGGCGGAGCTGGATTCTTAGGCTCGGCCATAGCGCGGCAATTGCTTGGGCACGGCGCCGAAGCAGTGCTGATCGATAACTTCTCGAGCGGCTCTTTTCGTAATATCGAGCAATTCTCTTTCTACGAAAAGTGCACTTTTGTTTACGGTGATGTAAGGAACGATGAGCACACAGGCAGACTGGTCGAGGACTGCGACGCAGTGGTACATCTTGCAGCTAACCACGGCGCCGGACCTTTGACCGCCGACGCGATGGAGTGCGTCTTCAACAATCTGAAGTGCACCGAAATCGTGCTCAGACTTGCCTGGAAATACGGCAAACGCGTTTTTCTTGCCAGCGACGCGGGGCAGCCATATGTGCAGGCGGGGCAGCCGCTTACGCCGGGCGCAGCCAAAATTGTAGATGAGTATGCGTCTTCGCTGCTGGCCGCACGCGGGCTGGATATTGTTGTCGGACGTTTCCGCAATATTATCGGGCCGCGGCAGACTTCGCGGTTTGCCGGAGAAATTCCGGCGATGATTTCATGCGCGCTGGATGATTTTCCGATTATTATCAATTCCGGGCCGGATATCCCGCGCAGCTACTGTGCGGCCGGCGATGCTGCGGAGGCAGTCGGGCGGCTGCTCGATTCGGACAATATCCGCGGGTATTTCGATATTGTAGGCGGCGGATGGTACACATTGCGCCGGCTTGCAGGGATGATTGTCCGGATGTCCGGCAGCAGGTCGGTTATTCACGCGGAACCGCCCCCAGGGATGCCTCCGCCCGAAAGCAGCGATACCACAACGGAGGACTTAAGAATTACCAGCGAAACCGGATGGCGGCCAAAAATCCCAATCGAATCCGTTATCGGCGAAATGATAGAATATGAGCGTATTCGCCGCGATCGTTACGGGACGGCCAGCGGGGCAATATGAGCGGCTCCGCCTGATCCACCGCCGGATTGCAGCTAATGCATGTGGTGACTTAGGGAGTGATTTACGAACTAATCACCCTTGGGGCTATTATGCATAAAATTATTGAAAATAATCAAAACCGGAGAGATACTCTCGATCCGGATAAATCGTTGTGTGACATCAGGATACCGGATACATATCTCCGGATTCGCAGGATATTCGAACTCGCGCTGATAATAATTGCTATGCCAGCGATTTTGCCGGTATTTGGCATTATATATATCGCGCTTTTATTGGGGCAACGTTCGAATCCGATATTCCGCCAGAAGCGTCCCGGCAAGGATCAGCAGCCGTTTATTATATATAAATTCCGGTCGATGAGGCCGCTGAGCAAAATCGGCCATAAATATCATTTCGATAGAGAAAGAGTCCATTCGTTAGGAAAATTTCTGCGCAAAACACGTCTCGACGAGCTGCCGCAGTTAATTAACGTATTGAAAGGGGATATGAGCCTAATAGGGCCGCGTCCGGAGCCGATGGCTTATTATCTGGATTGCGTGCGGAATATTCCGTATTTTGAATGCCGGTATATAATCCGGCCGGGGATAAGCGGCTGGGCGCAGGTGAATTACGAACACACCGACGACGTCGAGCACGCCCGCGAGAAGCTGAAATTTGATTTCTACTATTTAAATAATATTTCGCCTGCGCTCGATCTGAAAATATTTTTCCTGACCTTCTGGGTAATGCTGATGGCGCGCGGCCGATGAGGCTACCACCATTCGCGCTTGTTGCTGCGGGTCATCAGCTCGTCGAGCGCTTCGACGGGATCGACTCCTTCGAATAAAATCCGGTAGAGCTGCTCGGTGATGGGCAGCTCGACTCCGGCTTTGCGCCCAAGCTGGTATGCCGATTCGGTGGTGTGGACTCCCTCGGCGACCATCTGCATCTTGCCGGATACGGCGTTGAGCGATTTGCCGCGGCCGATTTGCTCGCCGACGTAGCGGTTGCGGCTGTGGCGGCTGTTGGCGGTGACGAGCAGATCGCCAAGCCCCGAAAGTCCGGAGAAGGTAAACGAATCCGCCCCGAGCTTTGTGCCAAGGCGGGTGATCTCGGCCAGTCCGCGGGTAATCAGCGCAGCCTTTGTGTTGTCGCCGAGCCCGATTCCATCGATCATGCCTGCGGCGATTGCGATTACATTTTTTAGAGAGCCGCCGAACTCGCAGCCGGTGACGTCTTCGGAGGAGTAGACGCGGAAATAATTTGCCGTAAACAGAGATTGCACTGCGCGGGCGAAGTCCTTGTTGTCCGAAGCGGCAACAACTGTGGTTGGCATTCGCCGCACGACTTCTTCGGCGTGGCTGGGGCCGGAAAGAACGCAGTAATTCGATGGCGGAATTCCAGCGGATTCGCCGAGCAGCTCGGATATCCGCATAAGTGATTTGCGCTCGATGCCTTTGGAGAGATTTACGATAAACTGATTTTTCAGCGAGTCGCCGAAAAGCCTGACCACTTCCCGGATATATTGAGTAGGTACAGCCATAAATATTATTCGGCTGTCCTCGAGCTCTGCCGGATCGGCTGTTGCGGTGATTTGCTGCGGAATTTTAGCGCCGGCGAGAAATATCTCGTTGCTGCGCAATGAATTAATTTCTTCGACTACTGCGGGCTCGTGCGCCCACATCTTAATATTTTCGAATCCGCTGTCGGCCAGCACCAGTGCGACCGCCGTGCCCCATCCACCTGCACCGACTACGGAAATTTTTTCCTGTTTATTTATATTAAAATCATTATGCATTTTTCTATTTTCCCGTGCTTTTGCGTTTTAGTAACTGCAGCTTTGCGAATCTGTTTTCCTCGCCTTTGATTAGTCTTTTGACATTGCTTCTATGTGTAAAAATCATTAATAAAGCCAGAGCCAGCAGAAAATATATAAGTATTTGGTATCCGTCGATTTCCGCTCCGAAAAAATTCCTTCGCACAAACAGTGAGAGCGGCAGAGTCAGCGCGCCGAGTATCGATCCCAGCGAGACGAACCCCGACAGCATCACGGCCAGGATGAACACGGCAAGCCCGATACCGAGATCGGCCGGGACGATGGCCAGCAGCATTCCGGCGGCGGTGTTTATTCCCTTGCCTCCGCGGAAGTTAACGAATACCGACCAGATATGGCCGGCTACTGCGCAGACTCCAGCGAAGATTTCGACAGTTGCCATGTGCGAAAAAATTGATGTGGTTTCGCGGGTGATGTCCGGGCCGAACCATCGGGCGACCAGCAATACGGCCGCCATACCTTTAAGAATATCGACAATCTGGACTACGGCGCCCCATTTCCATCCGAGCAGACGGAAAGCGTTGGTGCTTCCCATATTGCCGCTCCCCTTGTCGCGAATATCGAAACCGAAGAATAGTTTGCTGACCAGCACCGCGGTCGGGATTGATCCGAGCAGGTAGCTCAGGATCGCTGTTAGCGCTAAATCTATGACCATGACTTTATATAATTATCGATTATTTACCTAGTTTATTCGAAAAATGATATAACACAATCCCCAGCGCAATAGCCACATTCAGAGATTCTGTGCGGTTGTCGCCTTCGATTCTGAATTTGTTTTTAGTCATGCGGCCGATCTTTTTGGAAATTCCGTGTGCTTCGCTGCCCATCACAAGGCCGAATTTTTTATCGGGTTCGACGCTTTGGAGCGTGGCTTTTGCACGCAGAGTGGCGCCATAAAGCTCATGCTCAGGGAAATTCGATTTAATAAAATCGGCCAGATCTTCTGCATAAAACACCTTTGTGCGGAACAGCGAACCCATAGTCGAGCGTACAGTCTTGGGATTGAATAAATCCGCGGCTTCGTTGCCGACGACGATCTGCCGGTATCCGAACCAGTCGGCAGTGCGGATAATCGTGCCCATATTGCCCGGATCCTGTACCCCGTCGAGCACGATGAATGGCGCATCGGGGTCGGGTTCGAGATCGCGTCGCGGCACTACAGCGATAATGCCCTGCGGCGAACGCGTATCGCACATCTGATCGAACTGGTGCTTGGGGGCAGTATATATCGGCACCCCTTTGGCTGCGTATCTATCCGCCAGCGAGGCCACCTCTGCGGTGGGTGAATCTTTGATGACTACCAGATCTGCGTCGTAATTGCTTTTGAAAATCTCGGCGCATAATTTTTCGCCCTCGGCGAGGAACATCTCGTTCTCGTCGCGGAACTGCTTGTGGTGCAATGATTTGATCAGCTTTCTCAGCCGCTGCGATATTGGGATTGCATAATGCATTACATTCTCAATCTATTGAAAATAAGCACATTTGGATTACTAATTTAATAAGATTCTGCCATATATCTAACATTTTCTTAATAAAAATGCCGGAGGAAGGAACTGCGGATTTGATTTTCCGCTATAAATAGAAAATATTCATATATTTAGAAACGCAGGTCTCATATGCTTTATTTTAAATAGGATTTAGAGCAAATTTCCGAAAAATTCGATTATATATATAAGATTATCCGAAAAACATTAAATATTTACAAAATAATTTATAAGTTTACAGTTTGATCTTTCTGATTTTGAAAATATTTATCCGGAAATAATATGAAAATTGCAATCAGCGGGGGAGCGGGATTTATAGGCTCTCATATCGCGGACGCATATATAAATGCAGGGCATGAAGTTACGATTATCGACAATATGTCCACCGGCCGCCGTAGGAATATTAACCCGGCCGCAGAATTAATAGAAATGGACATCAACGACCCGGCGCTCGACGAGCTTTTTTTCAAGCGGCGGTTCGATGCGGTCAACCACCACGCGGCCCAGATGGACATCCGCGTGTCTGTGGCCGATCCGGCATTCGATGCGCAGAATAACATTATTGGCGGCATTCGTCTGATGGAGGCTGCCCGGAAATCAGGCGTGCGGAAGATTGTTTTCGCAAGCTCGGGCGGCGCGGTTTATGGCGAGCAGGAGTACTTCCCGGCGGATGAGCGGCATCCGACCGCGCCGATTTCGCCGTATGGAATTTCTAAGCTGACCACCGAAAAATATCTATATTATTATAAAGAAATTCACGGGATGGATTTCGTTGCATTCCGCTATACTAATATCTACGGCCCGCGGCAGAACCCCTTCGGCGAGGCCGGGGTGGTGGCGATTTTCGCAAATAAGATGTTCGCCGGCCAGCAGCCCGTAATCAATGGCGATGGCAAAAACAGCCGCGACTACGTCTATGTAGGCGATGTCGTTCGCGCAAACGTGATGGCGCTCGATGAGGATTTTTCGGGGATATATAACATTGCTACCGGCCGCGAGCACGACGTGAATTATATATTCCGGACGCTGCGCAATCTGACCGGCGCCCAATGCAAGGAAATCCACGGCGAAGCCAAGTCCGGCGAACAGCGCCGCAGCGTATGCAGCCACGATAAGATTACCCGAGAGCAGGGATGGCAGCCGGAAGTCAGGTTCGAAGAAGGGCTTCGCGATACAGTGGAATTTTTCCGGAATCTGAACGACCGATGATGAATTTTCAGGCTGGTGATTATCTGATAATCGGCCTTTATGCCGCGATTGTGCTTTATACCGGATTTGTGGTGGCGCGCCGCGAGAAAAAAGGCGAGGGCGCCGAGGAATTCATACTCGCCGGGCGGACAATTACTCTGCCGCTGTTCGTAGGTACGCTCGTTGCCACGTGGTATGGCAACATCCTTGGAGTCGGCGAGTTCGTATTCACAAGCGGTGTGGTAGCATGGGTATGCTTCGGGCTGCCGTATTACGTAGCAGCGGGGGTGTTCGCATGGTTTATTGCCGGGCGAATCCGCGATTCCGAAGCACTGACCATACCGGATCAGATGAGCCGTGGCTACGGCCCTGGAGCCGGGATGACCGCTTCGGTGATTGTGCTGATTATCACAATTCCGGCGGCATATATACTTATGCTGGGCGCGCTGGTGAAGATGTTCACCGGCTGGAGCCTGGCGGCAAGCATTATCGTCGGCGCGCTGATTTCGCTGGCGTATTTATTCACCGGCGGATTCCGGGCGGATGTTCTGACCAATTCGGTGCAGTTCGTGCTAATGTTCCTGGGATTCGGGGCGCTGCTGTTTTTCTCGATGCAGCAATTCGGGCCGGCGGGGCTGATGCTCGACCAATTGCCCGAGCAGCATCTGGAATTCTTCGGCGGCGAGAGCTGGCAATACGTTCTTTCGTGGTATATAATTTCGTTGCAGACATTCGTCGATCCGAGCTTCCATCAGCGATGCGCGGCTGCAAAATCGGCATCGACCGCGCGCCGCGGGATAATTATCTCGATATTATTCTGGATGGTATTCGATTCGCTGACTCTGCTGACCGGGCTTTATGCGAAGGCGTATATCGATGTCTCCTCGCCTCTTATGGCGTATCCCGCGCTGGGCGAGGCCGTGCTCCCGGTTGCCTGGAAGGGGCTGTTTGTGACGGCTCTGCTGGCGGCGGTGATGTCTACGCTCGACAGCTATGCATTCATAAGCGCGGCGACTATCGGTCACGACATTCTGAGGCCGCTCCGCAAAAACGCACGGCCGGAGAGCCTTACGCGAATCGGACTGGTGATCACTAGCATTTTTGGCGTGGCGCTTGCTATAATTCTGCCCTCGGCGGTGGATATAATATATAAGACCGCGTCGATTGCAGTGCCGGGGCTATTGATACCGCTGACTTTCAGCTTCAGCCGGCGATGGCATCTCGGGGCGCGCCATGCCGGGATTATCATGTACTCGGCTTCGGGCGCGTCGGCGATATGGACGCTGGGGCAGATTTATTCGGAGAATATTGCCGGCGGGATTGCGCTATTCGATATGTTCGAGCCGATGCTGCCGGGTATCGCAATTTCGATGGTTCTCGGCGCAATCTGGATCAGAAAAAGATGAAACAACTCAAAAAAATATGGACAGCATCCAATCTGCTCAGCATTTCTCGGGCGTTGCTGGCGATTCCCTTCGGAATTGCGCTATGGAATGAGGCAATCTGGTGGACGCTGGGTATCGGGTTTGCGGCCGGGTTGACCGACTACCTCGACGGCCGTTTCGCGCGTGAATTCGATGAGACTACGGAACTTGGCAAAATACTCGACCCCGCCGCCGATAAAATATTCATAGCTGTGGCCGTAGTGATTTTATTGCTTATGGGAAGGCTGCCGCTCTGGTTTGTTGGGCTTATTGTCGGCCGCGATTTATTGATTGCCTTAGGCGGACTCTGGGCGCTCGGCAAAATTAAATTCACAATTCCGTCCAATATGTTCGGAAAAGTCACCGTCAATGTAATCTCTATTGTTTTAATAGGGATAATACTCGATGTCGGGGTTTTCTACACATGGGGAATATATGTATCCGCAGCGATGGTAATCGTCTCGTTTATAATATATTTACGCAGAATGATGAAAATGCTTTCGGAAGATTCCGGTCAATAAATTTAATGAATTGGATTAATTATTCAGGAACAGACAGGGTAATAGATAATTATGGGATTTTTTAAAAATTTCAGAAAAAAAATAAGCGACGCAGTCGAAAAAGCCGGTGGCGAGGTTGCCAAAGCCAAAGATGCCCTTGGGTTTAATAAACTTAAGGAGGGCCTCGAGAAAACCCGCAGCCAGTTTGTAGACAAAATCCAGTACGTGCTTGGTCGTGGCCGCAAGCTCGACGACGCGCTGCTCGAGGAGATCGAGGAAATCATGATCACCAGCGATATGGGAGTGGTTACCACCGAAAAAATCCTCGATAATCTGCGGCGCCGCGCCAAAAAAGAAGGCAAATCCGACGGCGAGGAAGTCTTCAAAATTCTCAAAGAGGAAATTCATAATCTGCTGATCGAATCGCCATCTGCCGAGAATGACAGGACTTATTCGATCCCCGAGGACATAAAGCCGTATGTGATCCTCGTAATCGGCGTCAACGGCGTGGGCAAGACCACCACAATCGGCAAGCTGGCATATAATTATAAAAATAATGGCAAATCCGTGATAATCGGAGCGGCGGACACCTTCCGCGCTGCCGCTAACGAACAGCTCGAAATCTGGGCCGAGCGCGCCGGAGTCGAGATCATTCAGCAGGGCCACGGCGCCGACCCCGCAGCGGTTGCCTACGATACGCTGCAGGCCGCAAAGCACCGCAACAAGGATGTTGTGATGATCGACACCGCCGGCCGATTGCACAACAAGGCCAATCTGATGGCCGAGCTCGAGAAAATCAGCCGCGTTATGAAAAAGCTCAAAGCAGACGCGCCCAACGAGGTCTTCCTCGTGCTCGACGCCACCACCGGCCAGAACGCAATCCAGCAGGCAAAGGAATTCACCCGCGTTGCGCCAATCACCGGAATCGTACTCACCAAGCTCGACGGCACCGCAAAGGGCGGAGTCGTTATCCCGATCGCCTCGGAGCTGAAGCTGCCAGTGCGGTTTATTGGTGTGGGCGAGAAAATCGACGATATGCAGGTGTTCGATCCCACGGCATTCATCGAGGCTATGTTCGGCAAAGTCGAAGGCGAGGAAATCGATGAAGCCGGGAAATAGGCTATTTGCGTTGCCTGCGGAGGAATCTGTCGACTAAAAGCGTCAGGCCGTATCCGGCGAATGGCAGCAGCGCGAATTTCATCATCGTCTGGTAGCGCGGGATTGCAAAGAATGCGACCGCCAGCAGGGTGTGATAAGCCAGAAATATATATATCCACATAAAGCGCCTCTTTCGGGGCGCTTTTATTATTCCGTAAATACTTAGAATTAATACAATTATCCATGGCCATAGATAGAGCGGGTGCCGGGTGCGCGAATCGTAAGGGTCATAAATCCATAGGTGAATAATTTTCTCAAATGATACCGGGATTTCGCCCAGCGGGTCGTTTGCGATATGCCGGATGGCGTGATCGCGGTATATATCATTCATGCGCAATTCAAAGTCCGGGCCGGCAGCGTTGATCAGCTCGCGGCGGATTTCCTCATCGCCCCAGCTCCCAGGGAAATATGGATTATGCCCGCGGTAAAAATTGAGTCCGCCGGAGTTGGACATCGGCACGAATTCATCGAAGACGAGGTAGTTTCGCGCAGTCCATGGCAATACGGCAAAAAAAACAATGAAAGCTGATATAATCGCGATTTTCGGCCGATTTTTGATTAATAAAAATAATATATATATACCAAATAAAACAATGGCTTCGCTGCGGAAATAGATCAGAACTGCGAAAAAAATTGCAATAATAATCGCGGTGCGGCGGGGTATTTTGTCATCGAAAAACATCAGAGCAATCAAAATCGCCGCTGCCAGCAGATGGTAAACCGCCGTTGTGCCCGCAACCGATGAAGCATATATGAACTCCGGCAGCAGCGCCAATATCCCTCCAGATGCGATTGCCGCAGCATTGCCGAGAGTGATTTTCGTGAAATTATATATAAATATTATGGTCAAAAGATGGAGCAGCCCCTGGAAAACAAAGAGCGCCGCCATGCCCGCATAATCATTCCCGATCGCCATAAACGGAACCAGCAGCGCGACATAGCCCGGAGGCATATAGGCCGATGGCCAGGGCCGCGCCTCCGGATCGTATTCGAATTTGATGTCATTTTCTTCGATATAAAAAAGCGAGTAGCCCTTGCCATCAATCACATTACGCGCAATTTCGCCGTATTCCCAGGCATTCTCGCCGCTCAGATCCGCATAAGAAAATATAAACACGATCCGCGCAAGAAATGCGAGAATTAATATGACCAGCAGCGGCCGCGATATGTCGAAAATATGCCGGATATTTGCCCCCGTTTATTCCTGAGGCGGCATTTTATACTGATCCCATTCCTCGTAGGCCGGGCCGTAGATTCCGGGCACTCGAAGCCCCGCATGGCGCATGAGCACTGTCATCTGCGCGCGGTGGTGGATTTCGTGACGCATGAGCACGACCAGAGTTTTCGAGCGCGTCCATTTTTCGCCATAGAGATCGATTTCCCCGGCGAGTGATTCGTCAGTCCATTCGTCGATGACCTTGAGCAGCGAATCCGAGGCGGCCTTGTACTGGCGCACGATCTCGCGGGCGGAAGTGGGAATCGGCGCATCGGGCGCGGGGCCTTCGACCTTGAGGCCGGAGCTGGTGCCCATTTCGGGGATTGTGACAACGATATGCCATGCCAGGCGTCCGAGAGTGCGTCCGGGCTCGCTGACCTTTGCCGCCAGCGAATCGTCGGTGAGCGCTTCCATGATCCGGATTGTGTTCTGCGCTTCAGAGAACCAGTCCTCTTTGAATTCTTTGATAGTTTTATACATTGATTAAATTCTCCGGAAAAATGATTATACTTTGTGGATTTTGATGAAGATTAATTAAGGAATTTAATAAATTTTTGAAAATAACTTATATTGAAAAGAAAATACAGGATAAAATTGTGAAAACAAAAACGATTTATGAATGCCAGCAATGCGGGGCGACTTCGCCGCGATGGGCAGGCAAATGCACTGCCTGCGGCGCATGGAACAGCTTCGTCGAAAAGGAAACCGTCGCAACGAAAAAATATAAAGCCGTGCGGCAGAAATCTCCCGAAATAGTTACCCTCGAATCGATTTCGACCGAGGAGGACTTCCGGATAATGACGGGCATTTCAGAGCTCGACCGCGTGCTCGGCGGCGGAATAATACCCGGATCGCTGGTGCTGGTGGGCGGCGATCCCGGCATCGGCAAATCGACACTGATGCTTCAGATGTGCGGCCTGATGAAATCCGCCCGGCCATTATATATAACCGGCGAGGAATCGCTGCGCCAGATAAAATTCCGCTCCGGGCGCCTTGCAAGCATCGCCCCGGAGCTGCTGCTTATGGCCGAGACCAATCTCGAGCAGATCGACACAGCCATCCGCCAGAGCGATTCGCAGGTGGCGATCGTCGATTCGATCCAGTCGATATATAGCGACGCGATCGAGGGCACTCCCGGCAGCATAGTCCAGGTGCGCGAGTGCGCCGCCCGACTGATGCAGACCGCCAAAAGCGAGAACAAATCGATATTCATCGTGGGGCATGTGACCAAAGAGGGCGTCATAGCCGGACCAAAAATCCTCGAGCACATGGTCGATACCGTATTGCATTTCGAGGGCGAGAAAAATTACGCATATCGCATACTCCGCGCGCGCAAAAACCGATTTGGCTCGACAAATGAGCTGGGTATATTCGAAATGACCGAGCACGGCCTCCGCGAAGTACTCAATCCATCGGAGGTATTCCTGGCGCGGCGCCAGGGCGACGACACCGGGGTGGCCATAGTCGCTACAATCGAGGGTACCCGGCCGATTATGCTCGAAGTGCAGGCGCTTGTCGGGCCGGCCACATACGGAGTGCCCCAGCGTGCCGCCACGGGTGTGGACAACCGCCGCCTGCAGATGATACTCGCCGTACTCGAGAAGCGGCTGGGCCTGCAATTCCGCCAGAACGACGTATTCGTCAATATTGCCGGGGGGATATACCTGAACGACCCCTCAATCGATCTGGGCATAGCTGCGGCGCTGGTCAGCTCCTTCCGCGAGCGGCCGGTCGATCCGCAGTCTGTGATTATCGGCGAGATCGGCCTTACCGGAGAAATCCGCGCGGTATCGGCCATCGAGCAGCGAATCTCCGAAGCGCAGAAGCTCGGATTTAAGCGGGTAGTATTGCCTAAATTAAGCATGGAAAAGATGTCGAGGTCGTTTGCAGTAGGGCTGGCGCCTGTTGAGCGCATCTCGCTTGCGCTTGACGAAATCCTGAAAGGCGGCGATTGACGGGTTGGTATAATTATTGCTTTTATCAAATGAAATACTATCAGATGCGTCGGTTTCATAAAGATTCCCCGCATTGTTGACGAAATAATAGACATACCCTGATTATAAAACTGGTGAATTCCGATGTTTGAAAAATATCTGCAGCAGCGCAAAGACGAAATTCTGACGAAAATCGATTTCGATGCTCCCAATATTTATATACGCGATCTGATCGCAAATCCCGGCATCGCAAAGCCTTACAAAGCGTATTTCGACGCCGAGTCAGACTGGTGGATCTACGAGGAAAGGGTGCTTCGGAAAACGCATCCCAACTTCAGGCTCGACGACGAGGAATCCCGGTCGGTGCTGACCGAGCTGGAACAGGTGCTGCGCAAAAAGGCCCGCGCCGCAAAAAGCGAAATCGGATACCTCGCCGCCGATGCGGTCAAAGCGCGAATGAACTATCTCGTGCGGCCCCGCACCACGCTTAAGTGGTTCATTTTCCGGGGAGAACCGACCCGGCCGTTTGTCGAAATTATCAAGCGTCTGAATTATTTTTATGATTATAAATATTTTTATGACGGAATTCTGAAATGGGCCGAAGAGCGCCATATTGACCGTAATTCTGCAGAATTAATGTCGATCGATGAATTCACCCGCCTGATCGATCGAATTGATAATAATAGGACTTACGACCTCAGTGTTGACGAATTTGCGGATCTTCTGAAGCCAATGTTTGAATTTTTCGACGAAAAAAATGACGAAGGCGATGCTCAGATTCCTATCGAGGCATTGATTATCTTTTTGGACGACAAGGGGATAAATCCGCTGGCGCGATCGCTGGAAAGTATGCGCAGCGAAGGAAAAAAATTTCTTACCCGCGATGAAATTATCGAATTTTATAATTCTATGCTCGAAAAATACGAGCATGGAGTTCCGGAAGAACCCGCATCCGCAGAGGCCCCGCCGGAAATAAGCGACGACATGCCGGCCGCAGCGGATTTCACCGCCGATGAGCCTCAGCCTCAGCCAATGCCGGAATCGATTGAAGATATAAGCGCACCAGATACTTCCGAACCGGAAGATATTGAAAAAGAAGAAGTTGCGCCCGAACCGGCTCCCGAATCCAAGGAGGAAGCAACAGCCGATGAAATCGAAGACAAAGACTGGGATCTGATGGAAGCAATGGCTGACTTCACCGCCGATGAGCCTCAGCCTCAGCCAATGCCCGAAGCGAAAAAGTCCGTTGATACTGAAGAAGATAGAAACGAGGACTGGAATCTGATGGAGGCAATAGCCGATTTCACTGCCGACGAACCCCAGCCTATGCCTGCCGCCGGCGCCGGTGAAGTCGAGCCTCCCCGCGAAGTCTCTGAATCAGAAGAAGTTGACGAATCCGCACCAGAAGAGATTACCGAGGATGAATCCGAACAGATTATCCCGGAAACCGATGAGGATGAAATGACTCAGGCCGCCGATTTCACCGCCGATGAGCCGCAGCCTCAGCCGATGCCCGAAGCCAAAGATGAGATCAGCGCGCCCGAAACATCGGCGCCGGAAGATATTGAAAAAGATGAAGTTACGTCAGGATCGGCATCCGAACCCGAAGATGGGGCTGAAGATTTTGATGAGTTAATTAATAAAATCGAAAATCTCCCCGAATCGGAATCGCCGGAACCCGCTCAGGCGCTTGATGATGAGCTTATGTCCGAATTCGACAAAGTGACTTCCGAACTTGAAAACCTTACCAAATCTCAAAAAAAAAACGCTGAATCCGAAATAGCCTCTGGCGAGGCCGGCTCAGACGAAATCAGCGATATGATTGCCGAAATTGATGAATTATTCGATAAAAACGAAGAAGATATGCCCGAAATCGAAGAATCCCGACCGGCGGAGACTAATCCCCCGGAAACCCCCGCCCAGCCTGATAAAGAGCTCGACGAGAATTTCCTCGATGAGTTGAAAGAACTCTTCGGCGATCAGCCTGAAGAAGTGCTCCGCAGCCAGAATGTAGACCAATACACCCGGCAGTTTCAGGAATCTTTTCTGAGTATGCTCCAATTCGATAAGAATGACAAAATCCTCTTCAGCGACGCCGATTTCCCGGCTGATGTACTCGATATGGAAATAATCGACCCGGAAAATCGTGATTGGGAGGACAATGATAATAATGACGATATTCAGGAAATCTAAATGAAATTTGTCGATACGGCCAAAGTATTTGTAAAATCGGGAGATGGCGGCCCCGGACATATAAGTTTCCGCCGCGAAAAATACGTCCCAAAGGGCGGCCCGGACGGCGGCAATGGCGGTCGGGGCGGCGATGTGGTCGCAATCGGCGATCCGCATATGAACACACTGCTCGATTTTCATTACAAACGGCATTTTAAAGCCGATCGAGGCGACGAAGGCGGCAAATCACGAAAGTCCGGTAAGTCCGGCAAAGACGCAAGGTTACGGCTGCCAGTCGGAACCATAATCCGGCGTATCGACAACGGAGAAGTCATTGCAGACGTCACCGAACCCGGCGAGGAAATCGTCATAGCAAAAGGCGGTCGGGGCGGGCTGGGCAATTCCGAATTTGCAACCCCCACAAACCAGGCTCCGCGCTATGCGCAGCCCGGCGAACCCGGCGAGGAATTCGAGGTCGAGCTCGAGCTAAAACTCATCGCCGATGTCGGAATTGTGGGTATGCCCAACGCAGGGAAATCGACCCTGATATCTGTCATATCCGCCGCCA
Organism: uncultured Hyphomicrobiales bacterium; assembly: GCA_964513465.1. Taxonomy (GTDB): domain Bacteria; phylum Bacteroidota; class Ignavibacteria; order Kapaibacteriales; family UBA2268; genus CAZEMR01. The sequence goes on along the minus strand of CAZEMR010000013.1, from coordinate 32,556 downwards.
AACCTAAGATTGCGGAGTATCCCTTCACTACTCTTATCCCAAATCTGGGAATTGTCAAAATGGGTGAACATAATTCATATACTGTTGCCGATATCCCGGGGCTAATCGAAGGCGCCCACGAGGGCAAAGGCCTCGGAATACAGTTCCTGCGCCATATCGAGCGCACCCGTGCTCTGGTATTCATGATCGATCCGATGAGTCCGGACCCGGCGCAGGATTACGAAATTCTCCGCACTGAATTATATAAATATAATCCGGATATGGAGTTCAAGAAATATATCGTCTGCATCAGCAAAATCGACGCGCTCGACGAGGAAGGCCGCGCAAAGCTCGACGAAATCGACTTCGGCGAACCCGCCGACAAAATCATGCGCATATCCAGCGTAACCGGCGAGAATATCGAGGAGTTGAAGTGGCGGATATGGAATATGCTCGAAGAATCCTGATCTCTCCGTCATTCGCTCCGATTTGACGCTCCCCCGAAATTTAGTATTTTTGCAATCGCTAAATAATTCGGAACCCATCTCGGAGAAAATTATGGATATAAATAAAGTCCTCACAGAGGAATTCCCGATCAAAGACTGGCAGACCGCCAATGCGCTCGAACTCCGCAGCGCAGGCGGCACCATCCCGTTCATCGCCCGCTATCGCAAAGAAAAAACCGGCAACCTCGACGAAAACGTGCTCCGCGACCTTTTCGACCGGCATGATTATCTGACGGAACTCGAAGAGCGCAAAGGAGTTATACTCGAATCAATCGAAAGCCAGGGCAAGCTAACAGACGAGCTCCGCCGCAAAATCGAGGAATGCCAGAAAAAAACCGATCTCGAAGACCTTTACCTGCCATACAAACCCAAACGCCGCACCCGCGCTGTGATCGCCCGCGAAAACGGCCTCGAACCGCTCGCAGAGCTGATCAAATCTCACAATTCGCCGGATGCCGGGCCGATAGATATCGAAGCCGAAGCCGCCAAATTTATCGGCGCAAACGTCCCCGCAGCCGCGGCTGCACTCAAAGGCGCATCGGATCTTATCGCCGAGGAAATCGCCGAAAACGCAGAGCTGCGCTCATGGATCAGGGATTTCTTCGCGAAAGATGGGATATTCGAATCGAAAATCAAGGATGAATTCCCCGAAGGCTCTACGAAATATGAGACTTACCGCGAATTCAGCATCCCGGTGAAATCCGTCTCACCTCACGTGATGCTTGCGCTGCGCCGCGGCGAAACCGAGGGAGTGCTCATGCTCGACCTGAAATTCGACGAAGATAAGTTATTGAATTATATATATAATAAGAATGTTTTCTCAAGTCAGGATAACGTCGCCGCATTCGTCCGCAACGCCGCCAAAGACGGCTTCAACCGCCTGATGAAGCACTCATTGATCGGCGAGGTGCGGCTCGATCGCAAGGTATTCGCCGACGAGGAATCCGTCCGCGTATTCGAGGCAAACCTCAGGCAGATACTGCTCTCGTCGCCTGCCGGTATGAAACCCGCGCTGGGCATAGACCCCGGATTCCGCACTGGCTGCAAGGTTGCGGTGATCAACGAGACCGGAAAATTCCTGGAATACAACGTGATTTATCCCGACAAATCCGGATACGAACGCGAGCAGGCCGAGGACGTCATACTCTCGCTAATTAATAAGTATAACATAGAGTTAATCGCGATCGGCAATGGCACAGCCGGCCGCGAAACCGACGAATTTATCGGCAAAACCCTCGAGAAATCCGGCCGCCAACTGATCAAGGTAATGGTAAGTGAAGCAGGCGCATCGGTTTACTCCGCCAGCAAGCTCGCCGGCGAGGAATTCCCCGAGCTCGACCTCACCGTCCGCGGCGCAATCAGCATCGGCCGGCGCCTGCAGGACCCGCTCGCCGAGCTTGTCAAGATCGACCCTAAGTCCATAGGAGTAGGGCAGTACCAGCATGACGTCGACCAGAAATTGCTCCGCAAAAAACTCGAGGAAACCGTCGAAAGCTGCGTCAATTACGTCGGTGTCGACCTCAATACCGCATCGAAAGAATTGCTCACATACGTCTCCGGAATATCTCCCGCGGTGGCCGCTAACATCATACAATGGCGCGACTTACACGGAGCCTTCGAACGGCGCAGGCAGTTGCTCGAAGTACCCAAATTCGGCGCAAAAACCTACGAGCTCGCCGCCGGATTTCTGCGCATCCGCGACGGCGAATCCGTGCTCGATAATACCGGAGTCCACCCCGAGAGCTATTCCCTCGTAGAGCGCATGGCTACTGACCTCGGAGTGCCTCTGGAGTCCATTTCCAAAGCCTCTGCCGAACTCAAAAAACTCGACATCAAACGATATATTACCGAAACCGCAGGCGAGCCCACCATACGCGACATAATCGCAGAGCTGGAGAAGCCTGGCCGCGATCCGCGCGAGGAGTTTAAGTACGCAAAATTTAAGGAGGGTATCACCAAAATCTCCGATCTGCGAGAGGGGATGACGCTCGAAGGCGTTGTGACTAATATTACGAATTTTGGCGCTTTCGTCGACATCGGCGTGCACCAGGACGGCCTCGTGCATATTAGTGAAATGGCGAACCATTTCGTGAAAGATCCTGCAAAATTGCTCCGCGTCGGGCAGATCGTAAATGTGATGGTGCTCAGCGTCGACGAGCGGCTCTCGCGAATTCAGCTCTCCATAAAGCGTTTGCAGAAAGAGACTTCGCGGCCCCCGCGCCGTGGCTTCGATGTGAATGATCTGAAAAATAAATTTAATAACGGATAATTTTCGCGCTACTCGGTCGTTTTGCATAAAATGCGCAATTAAATGAAAGTAAATGCATAAGCAGGAAATAAGATGAAGCGTTTAATATTAGTATTCGGATTATTAATGATTATTGCCGCAACTCAATCTTTTGCTCAGGAGAAGATATGGTTTGCAAATGGTGAAAAAGCTCTACGCAATGGTAAATACGATCAGGCGATCGAAAATTTCAATAAATTATTGAAAGAAAATCCAAAGCATCCCGCAGGATTATATTTCCGCGGTATGGCTTATTTATATAAAGGAGAATATCAATCCGCGATCGAAAATTTTGATTCTGCTATAAAGATCAAAAATGATTTTGCGGATGCTTATAACGGCCGCGGACTCAGCTATAGCTATCTCGGACGAATCGATAAAGCGCTCGGAGATTTCAACCAGGCAATTGGTCTCGATTCGGCGTTTACACAGGCATATCTCAACCGCGGCAGCGCCTATATCGCGCTCGGCGAAAAAAAAGAAGCCCTACGGGATATAAACAAGGCGCTCGCGCTCGACCCCAACAGTCCGGCCACTTATTATCAGCGGGGACGCATTTATTACCGGATGGATAAACTCGACAGCGCAATTTCGGATTTCACTAAATGTCTGGAAATGGGACTGGTTAACCCGAAAATTTATTACAATCGCGGAAACGCTTATTACCGTCAGAGTAATTACGAAAAAGCAGTCGCTGACTATAGCGAGGCGCTTGCGCTCGATCCCACTGATTCCGAAGCGCTCAATAACCGCGCTATGGCTTATGATAAAATGGGAAAAAAGGATCTGGCGCTGGCCGACCGCGAGCGGCTTAACGAATTGACCGGCAATAACTTCCCGCCGATCGAGGCTCTGAATTTCGTGACCTATTCCGATCCCACAGGCGCAATCAATATCGAATTGCCTGATAGCTGGAATAAGGTCGTAAGCGTAGGCGAGGAGTCCATCGATATGGTTATTGCAGTGGACGAAATCGAAAAGCTGTCGGACTATTTCGTAGCGGGAGTTACTCTTTATTATTGCGATCAAATGACCGAATTATATAATGTTACCTCGCCTCAGGAGATACTCGATTTCTGGCAGTCGAGCGTAATGCAGAATTCCGAAGATTATTACCAATATAATATTATTCAGCAGAAAATTCTGCGCCGTGAAGGATGGAAGGGATTGCTCAACGAGGTGGTCATCCAGACAAAGCCGGACAGCTATCCCATTGCGATGTATGAATATGCGCTTGCCGCAGATGGAAAATTGTTCTTTGCTTATTTCCAATCGCCAGAAGTGCAGTTCGATTATTACCGCGAAATATTCGAGAGCGCTGTCGAATCCGTCAGGATTGGTTCCGGGCGCTGAATGTCTGACCCTTCCACTCGATATCTTTATCGAGAAGAACGAAGGGAATTATAAGCTCTATAAACATAAAGAAAAATACGGATGGGAATATCCACCACGCGATACGCGGACGGCCAAGAATTCTGAGTGCGGAGAAAATAATTGAGAAATCTCCGATAAGGCGGGCACCTAAGAGGCCGGCAGTCAAGAGCCATTCGCCGCAGAACAGGGATGTGAATATACCTGCCCATAGCGCGACCGAGGTGACAACAAACGCCACAGCCCGCCAGCCCAGGTTCTGGCCGCCGATCGCCCAGCGATGGTGCTGCTTGATGTAGGCGCCGAAAGTCGGCTCGGGCAATGTAGTGACAGTCGCTTTCGGATGGCAGTAATAGCGCGCTTTGTATCCCGCGCGGACGATATGCTGCAAAAGCGCCAGATCTTCGGTTACGGAGAACGGCACGCCCCGGTAGCCGTTAATTTCCCGGAATGTTTTCGTTCGTACTGATAAATTATTGCCATAGCAGCCAAGCGGCTGACCGAGCGCAAGACCGCCGCAGGCCATGGTGTGCATATATATCCATTCGAGCGCCTGCACGCGGGCAAAAACCGTTTCGGGATCGATATGCGTATAAGCCGCGATAAATCCCACTTCCGGGTCGGAGAATCCGGTTGCGATAGTCCGCACCCATTCCGGGTCGACTGTGCAGTCTGCGTCGGTCATAATAAGCAGATCGCCGGTGGCGTTGTCGGCACCCTTCTGGATGGCGCCGGGTTTGCCGCGCAGGTTTTTGTCGTGAATTTCTTCGACAACGTCAATGCGCTGCATATTGTCGTATTTATTTACAAACTGGTCTATAATATCGGACGTCCGGTCTTCGGATCGATCGTTGACGATAATAATTTCGAGTTTATCTTCCGGATAATTAATACGGGTAAGCGAATCGAGGCAGCGCGCGATTTTGTCCTCCTCGTTGCGAGCTGGCACAAGCACAGTCACCCGCGGCTCGTAATCGGATTCATAAATAAGTTTCTTTCGCATCCGGAAAAATCCAACGGAAAAAAATATAATCCGGAGGATATATATAATTACAGCGATTATCGGGATCAGAATACAGAGAGACATAGCTTACAACTGTTTAATTCTCTGAAAAATAAATATTTATATATCGGGCCGTAAAAGCGTTTGCAAACCCGTGCCCCGGGCGATTAACAATTTATGCAATTATAGTTAAGTAACAGTAAATAATGAAGAAAAAAATTGATTTAATCAGCGGCGAAATAGATTCATCGCTTCGCAAATTTTCATTTCCGCTGATTGTCAGCTTTCTGGTGCAGAATTTCTATACCTGGGTCGACACATACTACGTCAGCCGGCTTGGGGCGGCAGCTATAGCGGCTGTGGGCATCAGCGAGCAATTCATATTCTTCATGTTTACCCTCGGCAGCGGCTTCGGCGTTGGCTCGGCGGTGATAATCGCCCGGCGATTCGGCGAGGGCGAAATGGCCGAGGCCAACAAGGTAGCCACCCAGTCGCTGATAATGATGTTCATAGCCGCCACCGCTATTGCTGCAGGATTCTGGCTGGCCCTGACTCCGCTGCTCGGACTGATGTCTATCTCCGGCGCGGAATACGATCTGGTGATTGATTATATGACCGCGATAGTATTCGGCATACCCTTCTTTTTTCTGATGTTCCAGATCAACGCAATAGTGCGCTCCACCGGCAATTCGATATTCCCGATGGTAGTGATGCTCATCTCGACAGTGCTGAACGCAATAATCTCGCCGCTTTTGATATTCGGAATCTGGATATTCCCCGAAATGGGCATAGTCGGAGCGGGCACGGCCACAGCAATATCGCAGTTCACCGCAGTAATAGTTGCGCTGATAAGCATCCGGATGAAATATACCCCCATCGAATTCCATCTTAGCGACCTGCGGCTGCGCATGGATATATTCGTCCGCATACTGAAGCTCGGAGTGCCGGTATCGCTCCAGTTATTCTCGGTCAGCATCAACCGCATAGTGCTGTTTACCATAGCGAATATGTTTGGCACGGCTGTTGTGGCGGGATATACGCTGGGCCTGAAGGTCGATCTTTTCGTATTCATGACGGTGTTCGCCGTAGGCACGGCCATGGAAATAATCGCCGGGCAGAACATCGGCGCCGGGAAAATCTCGCGCATATTCCGATACTACAAATCGGCGCTGTCGCAGCTCGGAGTGCTGATCGCAGTGCTCGGCACGGTGATATTCATGTTCGGCGACCATTTTGTAAGAATATTCACCCCCGACCCGGAGATAGTCGAAATCGCGCATACATATTTGCGAATTATGGTATTTACATATATATTCTTCGTAACCGGAATAATATCCACCCGGATAATAACCGGGGCAGGGGATACGGTTCGCAGCCTGGTAATAGTGGCGGCGATACTACTCGGAGTGCAATTGCCGCTGGTGTGGCTGATGGCCTTTCCGCTGGGTATGGAGCACCTGGGCATCTGGTGGGGAATATTCGCAAGCCAGATAGTATTCGCCATCGTCGGGAACTATCATTTGTATAAAAGGAAGTGGCTTAATAAAAAAGTATGAAAAAAATGAAAAAAATCGAAAAAATCCTGAGACCTTTTTGCGGTTGATGTGTCATTGTATTTCTGAGAAGCGAAATGAATAAAATTTACGATAATATTAACTGAAAATTAATTTAATATTAATATTTAGCAATATATAGAGAAAAAGGTGAATAAAAGGTCAAATGTGGAAAAAAAATCGAAAAAATCCTGAGACCTTTTCGCAACTAATGTGTCACTGTTATCAGCAATAGAGACAAAAAGCGCATAAAAAAGCAAACTATATAAAAATCAAAAGATTCGAAAAAGCGAGAAATCGCATAAGTTCTTTGAAAATCGGGTGTCGGTCTGCCAAAGCAGACCGAAAAATTCCGCGAAACGAAAAACCGGGGATTGATAAACCAAAAATGTGGATATTAATCTTTTGCAATAGGTTTATATATTTCTTATTTTAGGGAATTGCGAGTATTACCGTAATTGGATTAATATTAAATAATTGGTATGAATATGAAAATCGAAGGATCAAGAATTCTGGTGCTTGGCGGCTGGGGCCTCGTAGGCGCAGCCATCTGCAGGAAGCTGATGGAAAACAATCCTGCACAGCTATTAGTCACCTCACTGAAAAAATCAGAAGCAGAAGACGCTTGCAATCAACTGAGAAAGGAATATCCGAATGCGAATCCGGATATGTTCAAACCGCTCTGGGGCAATATATTTACCCGCGAATCATGGAAAGACGAAAACTGGTTCGAAGTGCTCAGCCGCGACAACGACCGCAAAGGCGTTATCCGCGACATTTTCAACGAGCTGGACCAGAATATCCTGGACAATTCGGCGCTGTATCGCATGATTAATGACAACAAGCCGGACGTGGTGATCGACTGCATCAATACTGCAACGGCAATTGCCTATCTGGATATTTATAATACCACTTATAATATGATGAAAGACCTCGACGCAGGCACTGTCTCCAGCCAGCAGGTAGAGCAGCTCCTGGCGAGTACATACATCCCGCAGCTAATCCGCCACGTGCAGATTCTGACCCGCAGCCTGACCGATGCAGGCAGCACAATGTATGTCAAAATCGGTACCAGCGGCACCGGCGGTATGGGCATGAATATACCCTATACCCACAGCGAGGAACGCCCCTCGAGAGTGCTGCTCAGCAAGACCGCCGTCGCAGGCGCGCACACATTGCTGCTGTTCCTGCTGGCCCGCACGCCGAATGCGCCGCTGGTCAAGGAAATCAAACCGACCGCAGCGATTGCATGGAAACGCATCGTATATGATAAGGTCATGAAAAAAGGCCAGCCCATCGCATTGGTCGATATGCCCTTGAACAACGCACGCAACGCCCAGGGCGACTTCGTATTCGACGAAGACACAGGCATCAGCAACACCGGACAGGATTATAAATCCGTATATATCGACACAGGCGAAAACGGCATATTCTCGCGAGGCGAATTCCAGGCTATCAGCGCACTCGGCCAAATGGAAATCGTCACCCCAGAGGAAATCGCCGAATACGCAGTCCACGAAATCAAAGGCGGCGCCACCGGACGCGACGTTATCCAGGGACTCGACGGCACAACACTCGGCCCCACATACCGCGGCGGTATGCTCCGCAATGTGGCTATGGACAAAATCAGCCAGCTCGAAAAAGAGCACGGAGTAGACAGCGTTGCATTCGAGCTGCTCGGCCCGCCCAGACTCTCGAAACTGCTTTATGAAGCGCACCTTCTGAAGCTTATCGCCGGCTCGATGAAAAAAGCAGTCGAAATGAGCGCTGAAGAAATTTCCGAAAAAGCGCAGCAACTGGTCGAATCCAACCAGGAACTCCGCTCGCAGATGCTCTCGATCGGACTCGTTATCCTGCTCCGCTCGGGCGATAAATATCTTCGCGGAAAAGAAGTCAAGATCCCGGTGCGCCGCGGTCAGGACAAATACGAGCTGACACCCGAAAACCTCGAGCACTGGTGCTTCGAAGGCTGGATCGATCTGCGCACATCGAATTTCGAAAGCTGGCAGAAACGCTTCGGCGAAATAATCGCCCAGGCGGAAGCAATCCCAGCCGACGAAACCGGATCGAGATATACTTATACCCGCGATTACTGGGATAATTTCCAGAATATCGACGGCGGCAAAATAGTCGGATGGGTATTCGAATACGAAGACAAAGGCTGGCGCTTCAAAAGATAAACAATGCGCGCAGCAAAACAGATGAAATAACTGAAGAAAGAATTAACTGACTTGATAAATATATTTACTATTTCCCAAATACATTATTTTTGTTTTATTTATTTAATTGGGGTGTTTTTATGAAAAGGTTCTTTTTACTATTTGCAGTGGCGCTGGCCATGGTCGCAACCGTTACTTACGCAAAAGACGGAAAGCAGACCGAGGACGAGCTTCTGCGCAGGAGTGCCTTCTTTGAACCTAACCCGTTCAGATACAACACTAGCTTCCCCTATCCGTTCAGCGAGCTGGGCAACCCGAAAAATCAGGCAGCAATCTCGACGGGATACTACTTTGTGGATTCCGACGACGAAGCTCCCGACAAATGGCGCCCGTTCCCGGACATCGTGGACACCACCGATGAGCCGACACGGTGGAGAAGAATAGAAGCTGGTCCGAGAATTGTCCCCCAGAGCTACTGGGCAAACAATCCTCAGGAAGGTCTCCGCTTCTTCCGCAATCCCGCGGATGACTTCTTTGATACACCGATCGACTCGACCGACGACGCTATCGCCGGCCCGATACCGATCGGCTTCCCCTTCTTTTTCAACGGTATCCGTTTCGACAGCTTCTATGTGTCGACCAACGGTATTATCGCTCTGACAAACAGAAGATATTTCTACAACACCAGTGGCGATCGCACTATCCCTCAGGGATCGAACAGCGCATATGACCCGATGAGCCTGGACTGGTTCCAGCGCAACCGCACCGGCGATGGTCTTAACGATCAGCTTGCCGACGACTTCGGTTATACATATGCAGTGCTCGGCGGAGACCCGGATAACACCACCGGCGGTATCCGCAGGAGAGGCGGCCCCCTGAACAATCTGCCCAACCGCGCAGCAGTGATCGCGCCCTTCTTCGGCGACCTTCACCTTTCGCAGTTTGACAAAAACATGAACCAGCCGGAAGACTTCGGTAAGGTTTATTTCAAACGCTCGGCAGACAACAATACGCTTATTGTTTATTTCGTAAACATTGCGCCGGTCAGAGGACTCGGAACTCCTTATGGCAACTATAACGGCCCGTTCGACCTCCGTCCCGGTATGCAGAATTATATCTCTGCCAATGCCCAGGTGCTGCTTAATCGCCTGGACAGCAGCGTGACTGTTACCTTCGAACGCTTCGACGGCGTTGCAATCGTAAACGGCCGCGGCGTGCCCGCAAGCACGATATTCCGCTACAACACCGCATGTGGCGTTCGCGGCTATGCCCGCCATACAAACTATGGCATATCCGATGAGCCGGAACTGCCCTGGGCAGGAGCATACGACCAGGTAACACATTACTACCAGAATTATGCAAACCCGAACTCGGTGTATCCCCACAACCAGCTTGCCGTAAAATTCAAACAATGGCAAAACTCGCTGCGAGTGGTAGATATCCAGTATCGCGTGCGTGAACTGAACGATAACGCATCGCTCGATTATACCGAGCAGGTGCCGTCCACAGAGGTTAACGACTTCGAGCTGCTCGCAGGCAACGAAAGAATCGGCGCAATCCAGCCCGTGGCAATCGTTCAGAACCTGACCAACGAGGTACAGGGTCCCAGCGGCGTCAACTTTGTGCCACAGGAACTGAATTTCCGTTCGCGTTTCAGAATCGTCAACGAAGCCAATGGCAGAATTATTTATAACCGCGTGGTGCCGATCGACTCCACATGCCTCTCGCTTCCGGACGACAGAACCGAAGAATGTACCGGCGACGCAGACGTGAAAGTAAGATACTCACGCGTCGAAAGCGACAATGGCAACTATACAGCAGAACCTATGGACTTCCCCGGCGAAGAAGGATACAACGGTATTCCCCCTTACGGATTCGTCCAGGTCTACTTCCCGCCATTCGAGCCGAACGAATTTGTTGAGAACCAGATCGGCCGTATGCGCGCATTCATCGTCGCAGATCCGACCAATCCGAGCACCGGCGAAAGCCTGGGCGACGAATGGCCCTTCGACGATACCGCAAGCGTCCGCCTGTTCGTGATGAATCGCCTTAAAGACTTCGAAGACGACGTCACCGAATTCCACATTATCAACCGCGTGCCGATGCCCTCGGTTTATAAATGGGTTAATATCGAAGGCGAAGTCGCACCCGGCTCCGAAGTATCAAACTACCCGCTTCCTCCCCGTGGAGAATACGTAGCGGCCAATAACGAAAACTATCGCCTGAATTCGCCTGTCATCCGCCTGAACCGTATCAAGCTCGACAGAAGCGAACCCGATTCATATCCCGGCGGCGACGAACTCCGTTCGTTCCCGATCGATATGCGCGGCAAATACGGCGCAGTGCTTTCGTTCTCAATTCAGAGAACTGTCCGCCAGGACGACTGGCCCCGCGGATGGTGCGACCAACAGCTTATCGGCCCCGAACCGAGAACAATCGTCAATTCCGATGAATTCTCGAACTGGACCAATTATGCATACTCTGCTGCACGCTTTACCGACGAAATCGCTGTCGAGCTGGCGCTTCCCAGCCCCGACCAGCTTAATTATATTACAAACATTCCCGACGACCGCTGGAGAAACCACCCACGGCGTGACGGAGCTGACCCCGAAACCGGTATGCCCGCATTCTCGCTGTTCGGCGCCGGCGGATATAAGAGAGGCTTCCTCGAGGAAGATAAAGACTCCGCTCTCGCTCCGCCCGAAGCACCCGAATATGGCGGACTTCGCCCGAATGTATTCGACGACGGTATCGATTTCGAATATGAAAGATTCTTTGTGGAAATTCCGGATACCTTCATTAACTACAGAAATGACGGCGCCAGAAACTTCCGCTTCAGAATCAAAGTATACGCATCGAACGATAAAATCAGAAAAGGCAACCCGATCCTGATTCCCGATGATGACGATCCGTTCTTTATCGACAATATCAAAATACTGACCCCGACAGAGGTGACAGACCTTGCTATTTCGGCTGTCAAGATTCACTGGCCCTATACGGTTGCTCCGGCATCCCAGGCCACAGACGTGCCGATCATCGTCAAAGTCAGCAATAACACCAGTCGCGACGCACCGCCCTTCACACTTAAAGCAAAAGTACGCCGCGGCGAATCGCTCATTGGCTGGCCTCTCTACTGCCGCGCGGTCAACATCCCCGGCATGAGAAGAAAACACGTGCAGGAAATGACCCTTCCCGCATGGAACGCCAAGCTCAACGGCCCCGGCCAGTATCGCATCCAGGCTATGGTTATCATGCCCGGCGGCGACCTTGAGCCACTGAACGACACTACATTCACAGACGTCAGACTCGAATTCGGCGAAGTATTCGCATACGACCCGGTTCAGCAGCCACGCAACGACGTTCCCGATCCTAACTTCACCGGTATTCCCGGACGCGGACTCAACCTGTTCGGATTCGCATGGGGCGGTCGTGGAAATATCAGCGGCCAGAATGGCGACTGGGACGGCGAACAGCATTCCGCAGGTTATCGCGGCGGCAGCGGTTCGGGCCAGATTGCTATGAGATTCGACATTACTAATACTGATACAATTCGCGGATACAGAGCATTCTTCGGTCAGCTGAACTCAGCTCCCGACTGGATTCTTCTCTCGGTTTATACCGGCGACAACCAGCCCTCGCAGCGCATCCAGGCCACACGCATCATGCGCCAGCGCGGTATCGGTGTAGAAGACCCCAATGATCTCTTATTCGACCAATACATTACTTATATGCTCGACGAGCCGGTCGTGCTCGCTCCCGGACGCTACTGGGCAGTGATCGCACAGCTCGGCGAAACAGGCCTCGAGCTGGCAGGCTCCAGAGCACGCATGGGTATGAGAACCACACGTATCTATATACCCCCGCCCGTCAATGCGTATCAGCCAGTCGGCCAGGCCGGTACTCACCTCATGATCGACAAACAGTTCAGAGTTGTGGGCCCGGGCGACAACCTGATCAACGACAACTACTTCGCATTCGAAAATACCATGGGCAACGGCCAGTGGATGTATTTCATGCCCACAGCCGGCAACCCGGCATATGCTCACCTCCATCACTTCGGTATCACACCGGCGGATGGTATGACAGCGACTCTCTCGCGCGGTACATGGATTCCGATGATCCGGCCATACTTCGGCCCGAAATCCTATGGCACCAGCAACGAACAGAATCCATGCCCGGATGACATTCCCGTCGAGCTTACTTCGTTCGATGGCGAAGTTCGAGCCAATGGTATCGACCTGTTCTGGGAAACTGCTTCGGAAATCAACAACGCAGGCTTCAATGTCGAAAGAAGAGTATTCAACAATAACGACAACGAAGAATGGACTACCCTCGACTTCGTCGAAGGTAAAGGCACAACCAAAGCAGCCAACCACTACAACTACTTCGACGCCGATGTTACGCTCAATACCACTTATCAGTATCGCCTCCGTCAGTTCGACCGCGACGGTACACAGAGCTGCTACACATCGCACGTCATCACCAAGAAGTACGACAAAGCCCTTAGCCTGACGATTGAGCCCAACAAGCCCAATCCGTTCACCAACAGCACAGTTATCGGCTTCAACGTTCCCGTTCAGCAGCACGTTAAACTCGAAGTACTCGATGTTTACGGCAATCATATTGCAACGCTCGTGAACGAAACTCTCAGCGCAACACACCATGAAGTCACATGGCACGGTACGCTCGAGAACGGAACCAAAGCCTCCAGCGGTACCTATATCTACAGACTTACCGCAGGCAACGAAGTTGTGACAGGCAAGATGACCCTTATCAGATAATCATCTGATACGACCATAAAATCAGCCCCCTGCCCGCTAAGTGGCGGGGGGCTTTTTTAATTTTATACGAAAGGATTCATATGTCCGATACTATTTTTCAGAAAATTATCGACCGCGAAATAAACGCCGACATCGTCTACGAAGACGACCGCGTGCTCGCGTTCAAAGACATCAACCCACAGGCGCCGGTTCACATTCTCATAATCCCAAAAAAGCATATCGCCACCATCAACGACGCCGATGATTCCGACGCCGAACTGCTCGGCAGGCTTATCCTTACAGCAAAAAAAATCGCAAAAGAGGAAGGCATAGACGAAAGCGGATATCGCGTGGTTATGAATTGCAACGAAGGGGCAGGGCAGTCCGTATTCCACATACATCTTCACCTGCTCGGCGGACGCCCAATGAATTGGCCTCCCGGATAATTCCGAATCAGGGCTGCCCAAAATGGCAGCCTTTTTTATTTATAATTCCCAAAATTTCTTAATTTTGTATTTTTATATATTTATACGAAAATCAAAGTGGACAAAAATCATCTCAGGCAGGAAGGCATCCGCGTAATCCGCCAAGAAATCGATGCCCTCGATAAATTAATAGCACGAATCGACGACAGCTTTCCCGCTGCCGTCCGAATGATTTCAGACTCCGACAAAGTAGTAGTCAGCGGAATAGGCAAATCCGGAATGATCGGCCATAAAATAGCCGCAACACTCGCCAGCACCGGAGTGCCGGCGCTATTTCTGCATCCCGTCGAAGCGCTACACGGCGACCTCGGAGTCGTCGGCGCAGGCGACACCGTCATACTCCTCTCTAAAAGCGGCAGCACCGACGAAATCGTACGACTCGTGCCATTCATCCGCAATCGCAAAGCTCAGATTATTTCAATAGTGGGGAATATGAACTCGTTCCTCGGCCGAAACAGCGACATCGCCCTCGATGCCTCGGTCGACCGCGAAGCATGTCCGCTAAATCTCGCGCCAACATCCAGCGCAGTGGCCGCGCTCGCAATCGGCGACGCGCTCGCCATAGCCTCGATGAAATGCCGCGGCGTTACGCTCGAGGACTTCTCACGGCTTCACCCGCTGGGCCAGATCGGGCGTAATATCACGCTGAAAGTAAAAGACCTCATGCACTCCGGAGAAGAACTCCCCGTCGTCGGGACTGACGCAAAATTCGACCAAGCGCTGATCGTAATGACCGACAAAGCGCTCGGCTGCGTCTGCGTGGTCGACGAAAATAAAATACTCCGCGGGATCATTACCGACGGGGATGTGCGCCGCACACTGCATAAGTATTCCCAAATAAAGGAATTAAATGTTGCCGAAGTGATGACCGCATCGCCCGTTACGGTCGATGAAGATGTCTATCTCGGCGAAGCCCTCGCGATAATGGAAAACCGCACATCACAGATCAACGTATTGCCGGTAGTTGGAAATAGGGGAGAATGCACCGGAGTAATCAGGATTCATGACATTATCAGAAGCGGGATTTAACCCCCGCCGCCGCCGGATTCCTTATCGGGTACCAGCCGCTGCTTCGGAATAACAGAGGGCTCTATCGTGCGGGGCTTCTTCTCGGGCTGTTCGGCCTTGCGGCTCCTGCGTTTGCGCGACGGGGATGACTCCGCATCCTGCTTGATTACCTTATCTTCAGTAATTTTGATATTTTTCACAACTCCGCCCGGACTACCGAAAGGCTCGAGCTTTGTGCCATTACGATAGAATTCTATTCCGCCCACATTGCCCTGGGTAACCACGAAGAACTCGCTGGCCGACCAGGTCCGCTGCATACCCGGATACAGAAGCGCTTCCTCGACCTTTTTGCCGTCGATTTCTATCTGCATCCAGGTCGTATCAACCGCGCGGGCCTCGAGCATAAGGCTGTCGGATTCGAAATATGACAGCAAATTTTTGCCCTTTTCCTCTTCCTTAATCACTGTGGTCGTATCCGGAGTAATACCCTCCTGCGATGCTGAGTCGAATTCGCCGTTTTCATCATCACCGGTAAATATAAATAAATAAACCAGCGCGAGAATAACCAGAGAAATCACCGCGTAAAGAATATAATTCAAAACATTAGCGCTGGGAATAGTCTTAACGGCCTTTTTTCGGAAAATTTCACGAAAATCCGTGGCTTTGGGCTTTTCCGGCGGAAGCGGCTGCACTTTTTTGGCCTCCTCGGACGTCTTCTTTTCCTGATAGAGCTCGTCGATAAAGGGCTGAATATCCTCGGCGGGAATCTTCAGAAAATCGGCATAGGTCTTAAGAAATGATTTAAGATAAACCGGCGGAAGAATCGAGAAATTATTATCCTCCATAGCGGCGATGATGTGCGGACGTATCTTTGTCTTTTCGCTGACTTCATCGATGGATAAGTTCAGCTTTTTACGTTTTTCACGATATATTTTTCCCAATTCTTCCATGCTGTGGCCACTGTGCTTTGCAAAATTAATAAATAATTAAATATTCATCAAATCCAAGCTATAAATAAATAATATGCTTATTGGCCATATTCCCGGAAATGACTATTTTAAATCTCCCGAAAGGCCAGGGGCCCCGCCATGCGGACAGCCCATTATTCATAATATAATAATAAAAATTAATCAATTATCGTACCATTTCAACGAAAAAATGACCGGATTCCATAGATTTATCCTGATATTTTTAATTTCTCTGACACTTTTTTCACCGGCTTTTGCCGGGGAGAGCGATTCGTCGCGCAATTCGATGCCACTTTTCGTGCCCGACAGCGAATTCACATTTGCAGGCCACCCCCGATATACCATCCATGGCGATCTTCCGCTCGAAAATTCGCACATTAAGCCGCTGAATCTTGGCATTATCACGGGTATATATGCGGGCATATTCGTTGTCCAGCACGACGCCCAACTCGCCACAATCTGGGACGAAATGGGCGAATTTCATTTCTACGAAGACGGCCGCTATGCGCTGTGGTCGGACAAAGCCGGGCATTTCTTCGGCTGCTATTTCACATCATATTTATTAAGCGAATCCATGATGACCGCAGGCCTTAGCTGGGAAGCCGCAACCGTCTGGGGCGGAATCGGCGGGCTGGCCTATTCGACATATGTAGAGATACTCGACGGCTACGGCACTCAGTGGGGATTTTCGCCATCGGATTTTTATGCCGATATCGCTGGCTCGGCGCTTTTTATCGGCCAGCACTACTGGCCATTTCTACAGAATTTCACTCCGAAATTCCAATACATCCCGGCCGACTGGCACGGCGATCTGAAGCGGCAGCCGCATCACTTTTTCATAGACGACTACAGCTCGCATACGCTGTGGCTGTCGGTCAATGTGCACAATATGCTGCCCGCCCAAGCTCAGAAATACTGGCCCCGCTGGCTCAGCCTCAGCTTCGGGTATGCCGCGCGAAGCCTTTGCGCTCCGGGATACCAGGGCGGCGAGTGCGACCCCGCCAAGTCCGAGCCGATCTATCCCGACGTCTGGGGCAGCCCCCGCTATGTGATTGCGCTGGATTATAATCTGGTCGAGCTTTTGCCCGATGGCGGCAATTTCTGGAACTGGCTGCGGCAGACTCTGAATATGTTCAAGCTGCCCTCGCCCGCGGTGGAATTCGGGCCGGTCACCCGCGTATACCTGCTTTATCCATTCCATTTGCGGATGGGCGAAATTAGCTTTTAATTATCAGATATTCAATTTTATTCCTAATGAAAATTTAGTTAAATTACACATTTAATCCCTTGATTAAATAGATTTTTATCCCAGAATAACCGGGTGACTTTTGCTTGATAATAAGCTTAATATAAACAAACTCGACAAGGGCCGCAATGGCATAGCCTGCGAGCCACAACACAGAAACACAGCGGCCATTAAAAATGGCAAACCTTTGTTAAGCATAATAATTCCTGTATTTCAGGAAGAAAAAATTCTTGAAAATTCACTTAAATTATTCAGCCCCGTGATCCGCGAAAGGTATTCAATGGAGCTGATTGTAAGCGACGGCGGCAGCACCGACCGCACGCTCGAAATCGCCGAAAAATATGCCGATAAGGTAATCCGCCACCAAAGCCCCGCGCGGCAGACCATTTCGCAGGGACGCAACCGCGGCGCTGAAGCGGCATCCGGAGATATTCTCGTATTCATAAACGCAGACACCAAGCCCGCCGAACCGGACAAATTCTTCCGGATGATTGCAGAAATGGCCGGCTCGGGTGCCGCGCTCGGCGGATACAGCGCGCTGGCCTGTCCAGTGCAGTGCTTCCCCGACGAAGTGGTTTTCAAGGATAAAGTGTTTTATGCGATTCATAATTCCTATGTCTGGTTCCTTAATAAAATAGGCCTCGGAATGGGCCGCGGCGAATGCCAGATTGTATGCCGCGAAGTCTTTCGCGAAGTCGGCGGATATAACGACAACATCGTCGCCGGCGAGGATTTCGACCTTTACCGCAGGATTGCCGACCGCGGACGCATCCGTTTTGCAGGCGATCTGCTGGTGCTCGAATCGCCCCGCCGATTCCGAAAATACGGCTATATGCGGACGATCTGGAGCTGGACTCTGAATTCGCTGACGGTGTGGTTTTTGGGACGTTCCGTATCCCGCGAATGGGAAGCAGTCAGATAATGAGTTTGTTATATCAATTTCAAATAGATGATGAAACAAGTAATCGGCGTATGCCTCGGAGCATCGAGCATATCTTTTGTACGGCTCGGTCGCGATAATGGCCGGGCGCAAATCGGGGATCATCTCACCATCCTGCATAATGGCGATCCCAAAGGCGTTTTCCTCGAAAAGCTCCGCGAATTCAATAAAGATAGATTACCCGTTGCCGTCACCGGCCGCAAATTCCGCAATACGGTAAATTTGCCCTCGATCTCCGAGCCGGAGGCAATCGAGCGCGCAATGGACCACCTCGGCCGAAGCAATAAATTTACATCAGTGGCCAGTCTCGGCGGCGAGACATTTATCGTATATTCTCTCGATAAATCCCATAAAATCAGCAATATAATCACGCGCAACCAGTGCGCTTCGGGCACCGGCGAATTCTTCATGCAGCAAATCAAGCGCATGGGCCTTTCGCTCGGCGAAGCAGTCGATCTGGCCGACGGCGCCGACCCCTTCCGCGTATCCGGCCGATGCTCGGTATTCTGCAAATCCGACTGCACACACGCGCTCAATAAGGGAGTCAATAAAAGCGAAGTCACCGCAGGCCTTGCCCGAATGATCGCCGAAAAGGTCGAGGAATTGCTCGGCAAGACCAACACCGCCCGCCCGCTCATAATAGGCGGCGTCACGCGCAACCGCGCTGTGATGAATTTCCTTAGTAATAAATTACCCAATATATATATACCCCAAGAAGCCGCATATTTCGAAGCGCTCGGAGCGGCGTATTACGCACTCGACGAAGGCGTCCCGCCGATCGGATCCTTCGATAATATTCTCACCGATAAGCAAAGCTCCTTCGTATATCATCGCCCGCTGACGGAATTCGCGGATAATGTGCGATTCGAAACTATGGCCAAATCCACCGCCCGCGACGGCGACGAATGCACCATAGGGCTGGACGTCGGCTCGACCACAACGAAAGCCGTGCTCATCCGCCGCAGCGACAAGGCAATCCTCGCCTCGGTATATTTATATACCAATGGCGACCCCATCGGCGCCTCCCGCAAATGCTATTCGGAGCTTGCCGGGCAGATCGAGGCGGATGTCCGAATCACCGGCCTCGGCGCAACCGGCTCGGGACGCCATATCGCCGGACTGCACGCGATGACCGACGGAGTATTCAACGAGATAATCGCCCACGCAACCGCCGCCGTCCATTTCGATCCGGAAGTCGATACCATCTTCGAAATCGGCGGCCAGGACGCGAAATATACATATATAGTCAATAAAGTTCCCGCGGATTACGCAATGAACGAAGCCTGCTCGGCCGGCACCGGCTCGTTCATCGAGGAGTCGGCCTACGAATCATTGCGCATAAACGTGACCGATATAGAAAAAATTGCCCTGAAAGGCGCCAATCCGCCGAACTTCAGCGACCAGTGCGCGGCGTTCATCAGCTCGGACATCAAGACCGCCCTGCAGGAGAACAATTCACGCGAGGACGTAGTCGCCGGCCTCGTCTATTCGATATGCCTTAATTACGTCAACCGGGTTAAGGGCAACCGGCCCGTCGGCAAGAAAATATTTATGCAAGGCGGGGTTTGCTATAATAAAGCGATCCCGATTGCAATGGCCGCGCTCACCGGACGCGAGATCATCGTGCCGCCCGAACCCGGACTCATGGGCGCTTATGGCGTCGCGCTCGAAGTCGATGAAAAACAACGCATAGGACTACTCGGCCGCACCGAATACGACCTTCGCGAGCTGGCCTCCCGCGATGTAAACTACCGCAAGCCATTCATTTGCCGCGGCGGTCGCGAGAAATGCGATCTGGGGTGCAGCATAAATATGATCGAGGTGCTCGGCAAGGTGTACCCATTCGGCGGGGCCTGCGATAAATATTATAATTTACTGAAAAAAAGCAAGATAGACCCTGCGAAATACGATCATGTGTCGCGCCGGAACCGCCTGATGTTCGGCAAATACTCACCTGCGGCGGAATTGCCCGGGGATGCGCCGACCGTGGGCGTCAACCTCTCGTTCCATTCGCACGCGCTTTATCCGCTTTATTATAATTTTCTGACAAATCTCGGCTTCCGCGTCGTATTGCCTGATAATCCGGACGAGGAGGGACTCGAGCGCGAGCTATCTTCGTTCTGCTATCCGGGCCAGCTATCTTTGATGTTTTTCAATAATTTAGCGGAAAAAGAGCCGGATTATTATTTCGTGCCCCTCGTACTCGAAATGTACGTCGAGGACGCCGAATATCACCGGCTGGACTTCAACTGCTCCTGCGCATTCGTAAGCGGCGAGCCGCTGTTCCTTTCGCAGGCATATAAAGATAAGTCCATTAAAAATAAAATGATTACGCCGCATCTTAATTTCTCCTATGGCTGGGATTCATGTCTTGATGAATTTATCAAAGCAGCAGCGGAAATGGGCATCAAAGACCGCGCCGCAGTCGAGAAAGCATATAATCACGCAGCCGAGATGCAGCGCCAATTCCAGGACGAGCTTTGGGAAATGGGACGCGAATTTATGAATTATCTCGAATCAAATCCCGACGAATTCGCAATGGTGCTGATAGGCCGGCCATACAATACATTCGCCGATTCGGCAAACAAAGGTATTCCCCGGAAATTCGCCTCGCGCGGGATTCATGTGCTGCCATACGAAATGTTCGACTACCGCGGCCTGCCGATCGAGGACAATATGTATTGGGAAAGCGGAAAAAAAATCCTCAAATCCGCGCAGCTTGTGAAAAGTCATCCCCAGCTATTCGCTACCTATGTGTCGAATTTCTCCTGCGCCCCCGATTCGATGATAATGACCACCTTCCGCTCGATAATGGGTTCCAAGCCGTCGCTCACGCTCGAGCTGGACGGCCACACCGCCGACGCAGGCATCAATACCCGAATCGACGCCGCTGTGGACATTATTCATAACTACCTGAGATTAAAAGAAAATATTAGCGATACTGACTATTCCGATTATCGCCAGGCCGGCATCGATATGGACGGCGAAATCGGCACATTCATCGATTCCGACGGCCGCCGCATCAAGCTGGACGACCCGGATGTGGTCATCCTCGTGCCCTCCATGGGCGATATCGCCGCGCCGATGTTTGCTGCCACTTTGCGCGGACTCGGCTTCCGCTCCGAAGCGCTCCCCGAAGCCACCGCCGAAACATTGAAATACGGCCGCGCGATGGCCTCCGGCAAGGAGTGCCTGCCAGTGCTGATTCTGCTCGGCGGGCTGCTGGAATACATGGACAAATGGTGGGACGGCAAATCCAAAATCGCCTACTTTATCGTCCAGGGCGCGGGCAACTGCCGACTGGGACAATATCCCGTATTCATCCGCGATGTGATACGCAAAAAACGCATGCGCGACGTCGCCCCGCTGACCCTGATGAACGAGGACGGATTCGCCGGGCTGGGCTCGAGCTTCTCGCTGCGCGGACTTCAGGCAATTATCGCCAGCGATGTGATGGACGACATCCGCTCCGGAATACTCGCCCACGCCGAATCGCCCGAGCGGGGGATGGAGCTCTTCGACCGCGAATACGCAAAGGTGCTCGAAGCGCTGGAAGAGGATCCGGAAAAGCTCGTCGATGCCCTCGGAATTTTCGCTGATGCGATCCGCAGCGGAGCGCCCGCCCGTAAGCCGATCGAGGAAGCCCGCTATATCGCAATGGTCGGCGAAATATTCGTCCGCCGCGACGGATTCTCGCACAAATGGCTCAATAAACGCTTTGCGGAAAAGGGATTTATCCTAAAGGATGCATATATCAGCGAGTGGATTTTTTATGTGGATTATTTAATCAAAAAGAATTTGCTCGAACCGGATAAGTCCATAAAAAAGAAGGTCGAGCACTACATCCGCACAATATTCATGCGCCAGTCCGAAAAGCAGATCAAAAAAGCGCTTGCGCGAAGCGGATATTATAAATATTCGAAAACCGAGCTGGAGCCGATCCTCGAGCACAGCGAACACATCGTGCCGCTCGACTTCAAGGGCGAACCCGGCATCACAGTCGGCATCGGACTTCACGAAGGGCTCGAGAAATATTGCGGCATTATAAATATAGGGCCGTTTGGCTGCATGCCCACGCGGATTTCCGAATCGGTATCGCTGCCGGAGATGAACGTGCGCGGAAAGATCGAAGCCAAGCGGTTGAAAAACAAAGACTTCAAAATGCCGGAATTATTCAATGGCGATATGAATATCCCGTTCCTGACTATCGAGACCGACGGGAATGTATATCCTCAGGTGATCGAAGCCCGGCTGGAGATGTTCGCGCTGCAAGCCGCGCGCGCAGCCGAATTGATGAAAATGGCCGGGCATATGAACTCCAAAAATGGTAAAAACGGAATCACGGAGAATATTTTAATTAATCTTGATAAATTGAAAATCAAAAAGGGAGAGTAATTATGGGAGTAACATATAAGTCCGCAGGCGTCGATATCGAGGCCGGCGACGAAACAGTACGCCGCGTTAAGCCGCTTATCCGATCGACATTTAACGACAAAGTGCTGACCGATATCGGGCTTTTCGGCGGATTTTATGACGGGAAATTCGAGGATTTCGATCACCCCATTCTCGTCGCCAGTACCGACGGAGTTGGCACCAAGCTCAAGCTGGCGTTCGCAACCGGCATTCACAACACAGTCGGCAATTGCCTTGTAAATCATTGTGTTAACGATATTTTATCATGCGGCGCCGAGCCATTATTCTTTCTGGATTATTTCGCAACCGGAAAGCTTAGCCCCGACATCGCCGAGCAGGTTATCACCGGCTTTGTGAACGGCTGCCTCGAGAACGGCTGCGCGCTCATCGGCGGCGAAACCGCAGAAATGCCATCTATTTACGGCGAGGGCGAATATGATATTTCCGGCACCATCGTCGGAGTGGTCGATAAGCCCCGCATCGTCAACGGCACCGACATCCGCGAAGGCGACGTCATGATCGGCCTCGAATCCAGCGGCCTGCACACAAACGGCTATTCGCTGGCGCGCGCGGTATTGCTCGAAAAATTCCGCGCCGACGAAAAAATCGACGAACTCGGCAAAACAGTCGGCGAGGCCATGCTCGAAATCCACCGCTCGTACCTGAAAACAGTACGGCCTTTGCTTCGCGAAGACCTCGTGCGCGGAATATCGCACATCACAGGCGGCGGCATTGTCGGCAACACCCTGCGCGTAGTGCCCGAGGGCCTTGCGCTCGAAATCGACTGGAAAGCCTGGGACCAGCCCTATATATTTAAATTAATTCAGGAAACCGGCGACATCGCCGACGAGGAAATGCGCCACGTCTTCAATCTCGGCATCGGGATGATCCTGATTGTCCGGCCCGAGGACGCCGACCGCGTGATGAAAATGACCGCAAGCGAAAATCCAGTAATTATCGGCAAAATCAAAAAAGCTTGATTTATAATAACTTAGAGGAGTCTTTAATGAAGTATTTAATTTCCGTAATAATTGCCATTTCACTGCTTATGGTATCCTGCAGCGAGGACAGTCCGACCGAAGGAAAATCAACCGAGATCAAAGTCGGAGTGCTGCTCAGCCTGACCGGCGACGGCGCATCGCTCGGCGAAACCGCCCGCGCCGCAATCGAATACGCAAAGCATGAAATCGACGATTTCGTATACCTCGCCGGCTCGGAATATTCATTCAATGTGATAATCGAGGATACCGAGACCGATACCGCGGTTGCATTGCAGAAACTTCGCGGATTTGCCGCTCAGGGCATTAATATCGTGATCGGCCCTCAGACCAGCGCCGAAGCCGCGCATATCAAGGCATATGCCGATTCGAACGATATACTGCTCGTCAGCCCCACAAGCGTGGCGATTTCGCTGGCGATACCCAACGACAATCTCTTCCGGCTGCCCACGGCGGATAATATCCAGGCCGAGGCGATGGCCGCGCTTATGCGTCAGGACGGCATCGACCGAGTGGTGGCGGTGGTTCGCGACGACGTCTGGGGCCGCGATCTGATGAATTCATTCCAGGATAAATTCCGTGGAATGGGCGGCGATATTCATTACGCATATTTCTACGATCCGGCAGACCCCGATTTCAACGAAGCGATTACAATGGCTGAGACTTACGCCGAGGACGCCGCCGATATCGACGGCACCACCGAGAACGTCGCACTGTATATGGCCAGCTTTGCCGAGGGCGCGGAAATTCTGGAACTCGGTGCGGATAAAGAATGGCTCGGCCAGGTACGCTGGTACGGCGCCTCCGCATTCGCCGAAAACAAAGCGCTGATCGAAAATTATACCGCGCTGCAGTTTGCGCATGACCGAGGCGGAGTGCCCTGCCCGATATTCGCACTCGAGGAATCAGCGATCAACCAGTGGCAGCCGGTGGTCGACGCGGTCGAGAATGCGACCGGCCGCAAAGCCGATGCATACAGCGTCTGCGCATACGACGCGATGTGGCTGGTGGCAAACACCTGGCTGGCTCTCAATCTGCCAGCGGAATTCAGCGACATCCGCTCGCAGTTCATCCAGGAAGCGTCGGAATACAACGGCGCAACGGGCGCGACCGATCTGAACGAAGCGGGCGACCGCGCCGAAGGCAATTACGATTTCTGGTCAATCAAGCAGAATGGAGAATTGCATTGGGCTAAATCAGCTCATTACGACAGCCGCAATGGCAAGATAACCCGATACCTATAAAAGAACTATGGCTGCCTTCGGGCGGCCATATTAAACCGGGCGATTGTGAATTAATTCACAAAATAAAATCAGCATATAAACGCATTATAATTTATAAACACAGTATTACGGAAGCGCATGATAAATATCAGAATAGTGGCAATTCTGTTTTGAAAAACAAAATATTATTCGTATTTTGAAAATCTGGATAGAGGAGCTAATTCTGTAATCCATTTGTGTTTAAGCAGATATATATATTTTTTAAAAAGTATAATTAACAGAGGTAGAATATGGCTAAAGCAGTGGGCGATATTGTAATAGATATCGAAAAGTGTAAGGGATGCGAGCTGTGCGTAGAGGCCTGCCCCGAGGACACACTCGTCCTTGCGGATAAGATCAACCAGAAGGGCTATACATACGCTGTCAAGAAAGACATGAGCTGCACCGGATGCGCGAACTGCGCGATTGTATGTCCGGAAGCAATTATCACAGTGTACAGGAAAATCGAAAAAACGCCGAAGAAATAGCTTTACCGAATAAGAATTTAATAAATAATAAAAGGAGTTATAATGGGCGACTTAAAATTGATGAAGGGGAATGAGGCGATGGCCGAAGCCATGATCAGGGCCGGCTGCGACGCCTATTTCGGATATCCCATTACTCCGCAGTCAGAGGTGCTCGAATACCTCTCGCGCGAAGCCACCCAGCGCACCGGTATGGTCGCGCTCCAGGCCGAGAGCGAAGTGGCCGCCATCAATATGATATATGGCGCGGCAGGCTGCGGCAAAAGAGTTATGACAACATCATCCTCTCCGGGCATCAGCCTGATGCAGGAGGGGCTTTCCTATATCGCAGGCGCGGAGCTTCCATGCCTGCTGGCCAACGTCAACCGCGGCGGCCCCGGCCTGGGCACAATTCAGCCCTCGCAGGCGGACTACTTCCAGTCGGTCAAGGGCGGCGGACATGGCGATTATAAACTCATCGTGCTGGCGCCCTCGAGCGTCCAGGAAATGGTCGATTTCGTCAAGCTCGGATTCGAACTCGGCGAAAAATACCGCAACCCCGTCATGATGCTCACAGACGGAGCCGTCGGCCAGATGATGGAAAAAGTCGTATTGTTCGACCAGATCGAGCGCAAAACCGGCGAAGCACCCGAATGGGCCACCACCGGCAAACCAAAGGGCAAAGACCGCAGATATATAACATCTCTGCATATCCAGCCCGAACAAATGGAAGCGATCAACCAGAGATTACAGTCGAAATACAGAGAAATCGAAGAGAAGGAAGTACGCTATCAGACGATCAACACCGATGATGCGGAATATATATTTACAGGATTCGGCCTCGGAGCCCGCATCTGCCAGAAGGCGATGGAGCTCGGCCGCGAAAAAGGCTACAAGATCGGACTGATCCGCCCGATTACACTCTATCCGTTCCCGGTCGAACTATTCAAAGAAACAGCCGGACGCGTAAAGGGCATACTCGACGTAGAAATGAACGCAGGCCAGATGGTCGAGGACGTAAGGCTCTCGGTCGAAGGCGCCACACGCGTGGAATTCTACGGAAGAATGGGCGGCGTTATACCTTCTCCTGAAGAAATTTTAGAAAATTTTGAAAAAATATTTATCAAATAAAGGAGGAGTATCATGACCCAGGAAACAATGAATTTAGAGCGCGAAGACATTCGCACCGAGGAAAATCTGGTTTATACCAAACCGGAAACAATCACGGATACTCCGCTTCACTACTGCCCCGGCTGCGGACACGGCACCGCCCATAAAATCCTTATGGAAGTGGTCGATGATCTCGGCATACAGGGCGATACTATCGGCGTCGCACCGGTCGGATGCTCGGTATTTGCGTACCACTACATGAACGTGGACATGCAGGAAGCCGCACACGGCCGCGCATGCGCAGTAGCCACTGGAATCAAACGCACAATGCCCGACAAATATGTATTCACATACCAGGGCGACGGCGACCTTGCGGCAATCGGCACCGCCGAGACAATGCACGCCGCCAACCGCGGAGAAAATATCCTCGTAGTATTTATTAATAACGGAATCTACGGAATGACCAGCGGCCAGATGGCCCCAACAACACTCGAAGGAATGGTATCGACCACCAGCCCATACGGCCGCGATATCAAGACCCAGGGCCATCCGCTCAAAATATCCGATCTTCTGAAGGAACTGCCCGGAGTGGCATACGTCACCCGCCAGTCAGTCCACACAGCCAAAAACGTACGCAAAGCCAAAAAGGCTCTCAAAAAAGCGCTGGAATACCAGAAAAAAGAGCTCGGATTCTGCATAGTCGAAATAGTATCCAACTGCCCTTCGAATATGAAGATGACACCGCTCGAGTCCAATAAATTCGTGGAAGAAACAATGATTCCGTTCTATGAACTTGGCGATATAAAAGTACCGGAGGAGAAATAATATGACAGAAGAATCAATTTTTGCCGGATTCGGCGGACAGGGCGTGCTTTCTATGGGGATGATGCTGGCATATTCCGGCATGATCGAAGGCAAGGAAGTATGCTGGATGCCGTCCTACGGCCCGGAAATGCGCGGCGGCACGGCCAACTGCACCACCATAGTCTCGGATTCGATGATCAGCTCGCCTATCATCTCGATGTTCGATACAGTTGTGGCGCTCAACCAGCCCTCCGTCGATAAATTCGAAGACAAAATCAAAAAAGGCGGCAACCTGATATACGACAGCACGAATATACTCGAGCCGCCCACACGCGAAGACATCAACATCTACGCCGTACCCGGCAGCGACGAAGCGCTCAAGCTGAAAAACATGAAGGTGCTCAATATGATCATCCTCGGCGCATTTGTCAAAGCCCGCGGCACTGTAAAGCCCGAAACAGTCATCGAGGCGCTCCGCCAGGTATTACCCGAGCGCCACCACAAGCTGATCCCGCTCAACGAAAAAGCATTCAACGTCGGGATGAGCCTCATCGGCTGATCGGATTAATTATTCATAAAGATGGCTGCCCTGATTATTCGGAGCAGCCATTTTTTTATGCCCCAATATCATTCAAACACCTGCAAATTTCCAGACCGATCAAATTAATTTATAAAAAAGTGAATCTACAGTGAAACAAAATCCTGATCCGGGATACTTAAACAATAGAAACGAAAAGACAACAATTCAGAGAAAAGTAAACGGAAATATCAGAATTCATAATTGAGTTGACAAAGAAAAATTGAAAAAGAAAAAAAGTTTTGTAACTAAATCGAATTCTGAGTGTTTCAAGTTTAAGTCTGAATCAAAATGTTTGCGCAAACATTAAGATCTTTTTCGGGGATGTAAGGAAAAGCGATGAAGCGTAATATAATTATTTTGAATATTAGACTGGAGTTTAGTAATGAAGCCCGGATTAAGACTAAGTGCTTTGATAGTATTGCTTTGCGCAATGCTGGTGCCCGCAGCGGCACAGGTCGGAGGCTATGATTTTGCTTCCGCCACAGGCAACTATACCGAAATTAACAGCGGTATTGCATATGGCCCTCAGGATGTCAATAACGACTATATCGACAACCAGATTTTTGAAAATATCAATCTTGGATTCACCTTTGACTTCGCCGGAACAAAATATCAGTCCGTATGCGTGTCCGCAAACGGATACCTTGTATTCGGAAACACGGCCAAAGACCTTGACAGTTATAATTCTGATATATTTGGCAGTTCGGATTATAGCGAATATTCTCTCGTATCGGCACTGAATGTCGACCTCGTTGCCCAGAGCAATGCAGAGCTAAGGGTTGCAACTACCGGAACCGCCCCCAACCGCGTTTTCACTGCTCAGTGGAAAAATTTCAAAAACACTGACGGCAGCAGCGAAAGCTACAATTTTCAGATCAAATTGTATGAAACAACCGACAAAATAGAGATTGCATATGGCGATTTCACAGTAGATTATGCCGACGAGGCCAAAGTCGGACTCAAGGCATCGTCTTCGGCATTCGTCGCCCGATCCGTGGAGGAAGGCACCAATAACTGGAGCAATTCCGCAGCCACGGACGACGCTTCGGATTATTGCTACCTGTCGGAAAATCTCAATCCCGAAGGCCTGGTATATGGCTGGGCCCGCCCGATCTATCCATTTGATTACGAATATCATGTATACACAGGGACTTATCGCGAGATCACAGGCGGTTCGCTGCTTACCAATCAGAGCGATCTGGACGACGCCAACTTCACGAATGTGGGCATTGGTTTCGATTTCGAATTCTTTGGCACAGATTACAACAGCGTTTCGGTTTCGACCAATGGCTATATCGTTATGGGAAGCTCGCTTTCGGCGGAATTCTTCTACGACGGGCTCGATGACGCCCGCATGAGCGAATATGATCTGGTCGCCCCGATGTATAGCGATCTCTCCACCCAGAACGGCAGCGAAATCCGCGCAACCACACTCGGCAATGCCCCCGAGCGCGTATTTGTGGTGCAATACAAAAAAATGAGATTCTGCTGCGACCGCTCCGGAGAATCCTTCGATTTCCAGATCAGAATGTACGAAGGTACTAACAAAATCGAATTCGTCTATGGCGATTTCAGAGTAACTTCCGCTCCGACATATTACCCCCAGGTCGGATTCAAAGCCGCCGGCAATAAGGATTTCCGCCTTCGCAAAGTCGAATACGGATACTGGCAGTATAATTCCGAAGCGGAAAGCCTGACCGATTACTGTCAGATGTCGCCCGATGTAACCCCCTTCAGCGGATTGACTTATGCATGGTACCTGGGCAAAGAATATTTCGAATACGCAGCCGATCCGTATAACCAGCCCGTTGGCAAAAAACGCAGCAACGAGCCGATTATCAAAATCAGAGTCGAAGTAAAAGGCTCGCGCGGCGTATTGAATCTGACCCGGCTCGGATTCGACCGTAAATTCAGCAGCCCGGATGATTTCAATAATGCAAAATTATTCTATAGCGGTGATGTAAACGATTATTCGCCTATCAATCAGGTGGGATCGACCATCGAAGCTCCGGGGCAGACCTTTGACATCAGCGGCAGCCAGGCTCTCGATCAGGGCAATAACTTCTTCTGGCTGACCTATGACGTCAGGGAAACCGCCACCAGCGGCAACCGGCTCGACGCGCTGGTAACCGGCATCGCAATCGATGGCGAGACCATGCCGCAGCCGACCGACTCGTGGAAATACGATCCCTGGGGCGACCGCGAAATCCGCTCGCCGCTCGCAGGCACATACCGCATCGGAACAGGCGGCGATTATTATCTGCTTAAATATATTTTCGACGATATTAACAATTTCGGACTCAACGGCGATGTCGAAATCCGCATCCTTAACGATCTCGACGAATGGAACAAGCCGGTGCTGAACCGCTGGACGGAAATCGGCGGCTCGGATTATAGCCTGGCAATTCGCCCGAATGATTCCTACCAGCGCACTATATATACATACAGCTCTGAGGAAATGATCGAATTCAACAGCGTTAAGAATATCACAATCGACGGCGCCGACGACCCCAACCGTCCTGCCCGCCGCCTTGTATTCCGCGCATCGGGTAATTCGAATTCAGCTCAGACAGCCCTCGAATTCAATAATTGCGAAAACGTGACGCTGAAAAATATCGAAGCATACAACGAAGCAATGTATCTCTATTCGAATAATTTCGAACGCGATCGCAATTATGGCCTGATTTCAGTCAATGGCACTAACAACGCAACGATTGAAAACCTATATCTCTATCGCTCCAATATCGGACTTGCGATCAATGACGAATCCCGCAACATAGCCGTTCGCAAAAATACATTCGGATCGCCGAATTACGAAGCTTCGCTCCGTTATGCAGGACTCAGCGCCCGCGTTACAAAAGTCAGCGACAAAGAATACGCCGATGCAGATTATTCGGTCGACGGATTCGAAGTGTCGGACAACCTGATTCAGAATATCGCGATCACATCCGATTTCGGAGTCGATGGCAAAGCATATGAGAGGAATTTCGGTATGATACTACACTCCTCGATCAATGCTTTAGTGCACAATAACGACATCAAAAATATCCGCAACCAGAGCTGCGACGCAGGCGCGGTGCTGATAGCCGGATATCCCGACGAAACCAAAGAAATGAACCTGACCTTTGCGCACAATTTTGTATTCAATATGCTATTCCCGGATAACTCCGGCGCCGGCATCATGATGGAAAACGTCTCGGATGTTCACATCCTGCAGAATACCATCGACATGGGCACCGAGAGCGAAAGCGGCGAGTCCGTCGGCTTTATGCTGGGATCCGGCTGCGAGGATATAAATATAAAGAACAATCTGCTTCGCAATAATAAGGGCGAACGCTCGATTGCATACAATGTAAGCACATCGGATTCGCCATTCGAAGCAATCGACTATAATGCATATCATATCGGCGCGCATTTCGCAAGCTGGGAAGGCACATCATACGAAGACATGGATGCATGGCAAACCAAAACATCCGACGAGGACAATTCCGTAGCCAAAGCGCTTGGATTCCTGAGAGAGGATTACCACCTGGACGGCGTCAGCGCGCTTGATAACGACCTGCTCTGCCCGGTGGTCTGGGACAACGCAAGCCATACTTTCACCCGCGACCGCGACGGCGAACTCCGCACAAACGAGAATAACCTGATGGGCCTCGATATCGCAGTGCCCTATCTGAAAATAGACTCCTCGAATGTGCTCGATCCGGATATTACCACATATAAAGAAGTCTTCTGCGAAGGCGCCGAAGTCAGCTTCACATTTGGCATCAACGTCACCGGATATGAGGACGGAATCTGGCGCTCCACAAGCGGTGGCAAAGATAATAACGGCGAATTCACCCCCGACTTTGATTATGTATGGTACAAAAACGACAATGAGATCTCCGCAAGCGACGATTACGAAATGGAAGGCGCATACCTCTATGTATATAATCTGCGAGAAGGTAATGATTTATATCGCGGTGTGGCTCATTTCCGCGGCAAATCCGTAGAATCCGCAGACAGCCCGATCGAAACACATAAACCGGTAGCAATTACCGATCAGCCCGAAGCAGTAGCAATCTGCGCCGGATTTAACGAAGTCACACTCGAAATCGAAGCCGAAGGCACACTCGCCAAAACCGGTGTTCAGTATCAGTGGCAGAAACTCGACGCGAACAATGCCGAAGTATGGAACGATCTGCCGGGTGCAAATTATCCCATGCTTACTATGAGCTTCGCCAATCCCGCAAGCGTAGCAGGCGATTACCGAGTGAATGTATATTCAGCAGGCGTTTGCGGCGAACCCGTCGTGACTTCAAGCTCTGCAGAAGTATATGTGGCCGAAGCAATCGATAATCTTGCAGTATCGACCGATAAAGCAGGCAATATGGTCTGCACCAACGACGAAATCACACTGACCGCAAATATTGACGGCACGGTATTCGGATACCAGTGGCAAAAATTCGACGGCGAAAGCTATGTCGATATTAACTGCACCGAGAAATCACTCCATATGCGCAATCCTTCGGAATCCGAGAGCGGCGAATATCGCTGCATCGTATACGGCAGCCCGGCTTGCGTTGCAGCGCTTATCGGCGACCCGGGCGACGTAAAGGTCGAAGCCGCATCATCACCCGCGATCGCAGACAATGAGCTCATCAGCGAATATTCCAAAGTG
>CAZEMR010000012.1:0-60601 GCA_964513465.1 uncultured Hyphomicrobiales bacterium | reverse complement strand
ATCCGCAAGCCCATCATTAATATGAACTTGCGGATTTATATTGTGACCCTAAGGGGATTCGAACCCCTACTGCCAGCGTGAAAGGCTGGTGACCTAACCATTAGTCGATAGGGCCGTGCTTTTAAAGAATTCAAATATAATCAAATTTTTCGTATTGCACAAGACTATTTTCCGGAAAAAATATTTTAACTATCTTTGTGATTATGAAAATTAATCCGATTGAAGATATTCAGATCAAAACCGACCGTCTGCTGCTTCGGGTGCTCCAGCCCGCCGATGCGCCAAAGATCACGCGCTATCTGGCCGATAACCGCGATTTTTTTATTGATTTTCTGCCTACTGTCGGCAGTGATTATTTCACCGAGCAGTACCAGATTAATAAGCTTTGGCTCGAGTTCGATCTGATGACCGACCAGCGCGCGCTGAGATTTTATCTGTTCAAAAAAGATGATTATTATTACGACGAAATTCTCGGCGATATTTTTATTTCGAATATCCTGCGCGGCTCCAGCCAGTCATGCGTCATCGGCTATAAAACCGCGCGGAAGCACACCGGCCGGGGCTTTATGAAGGAGGCGCTCGGGGCAGCCGCCGATTATATATTTAATACACTCGGGCTGATGCGGATAGAGGCTAATATTCTGCCCGACAATACGCCTTCGCTGCGCCTGGTGCGCGGTCTGGGGTTCGCCGAGGAGGGACCGGCTTATAAATATATGAAAATCCGCGGCGAATGGCGCGACCATGTGCGGTTTTCGCTTATTAATCCAAAAATTCCCGAGGAAAATAATGAATGATAATGACGAAATGCTGGTGATCGCTATAACCGGCGGTATCGGTGCGGGCAAGTCCGCCGCAGCCAGTATCATAGCCGGCGCGGGATGGAAGGTGATCGATACCGACCGACGCGCTAAGGAGATAATGACTGAAAGCCATGATGTACGCCGAAAATTAATCAATGCTTTCGGCAGTGAGGTATACCTCGATGACGGCTCGCTGAACCGGGAATTCCTCGCCGATAAAGTATTTGCGGGCACAAAGGAAGCTCGAAAGAATCTCGATAAATTAAACTCGATCGTCCACCCCGCAGTAATCGACGATATGATCGACCGGCTCGAAGAGCTCCGCGAGGACGGCGAGGAGATGGTATTCGTCGAAAGCGCGCTGGTGTTCGAATCCGGCATCGAGGAAGGCTTCGACTACGTCGTATCGGTCGATGCACCCGAAGATGTGAGGATCGATCGGATAATCGAACGGAGCGGAATATCCCGCAGCGATGCAGAGCAACGGATGAGCGGGCAGATAAGCTCCGAGGAAAAGGCGAGGCGGGCGGACTTCGTGATCGAAAACGCCGGCACTATCGACGAGCTGCGGCGTACGGTTGAATCGCTATTAAATATATTAATCAGTTTGCCGGCAAAGGATTTCTCGAAGCTGGAAAATCTCGATCAGGATAATTGATTTTGACGCGGCCCGAAAAAATGTTATTTTTAAAAATTATTTTCCCGCACATGTCTTGCAAAGTATTTTATTCATAATAAATTGGAGCAAACAATGGAACTTTATCTCGATTCCGCCAATCTCGATCATATCCGCGAGGTAGCCGCGCTCGGGTTTATCTCCGGCGTCACCACCAATCCCTCGCTGCTTGCAAAAGAGGACCCAAATGTTAAAATTCAGGACCGAATTCTTGATATTCACAAGCTCGTCGGCGGACATCTTTCCGTCGAAGTAATCGGCACCGATGCAGAGACTATGCTCCGCGAGGCAGAGGAAATCGTCGGCTGGTTCCCCGAGGCAACCATCAAAATTCCGATGATCCCGGCCGGGCTTGCCGCCGCACGCGAGCTTTACAAAAAGGGCATCCCGACTAATGTCACTCTGATATTCAGCCCCACCCAGGCAATAGCCGCTGCAAATGCAGGCGCGACATACGTTTCCGTATTTATGGGCCGTCTGGACGACATTTCGCAGTCATCGACCGAAGTGCTCGAAGACGTTTGCGAAGTGTGGGACGTCCAGGGATACGATTCGCAGATAATTGCGGCATCAATCCGCCACCCGATGCATATTCTGGACGCTGCCAAAGCGGGCGCCGACATCGCCACCGTACCCTACAAGGCGCTGATGCAGTCGCTGAAGCATCCTCTGACCGAGGCCGGACTGGATGCTTTTCTGAAGGATTACGATAAAATGCAGACCGAAATTCAAAAAAGTATGGGACTTTGATTCCGTTTGCGTATTCGGGATTTTTCAAAAATATATTTTAAATAAGTAATTATTTTTATTGCTTATTTCTCAGCAATTATATATAATATTGCCATGCTAAAGTGCGCATGGCAATTTTTTTGTCCGGACTTAAATTAATGAGCAACCTACAGGACATATTGCACCCGACCCTGATTGTCGAGGCATATCGCGAAGGATTCTTCCCGATGGCCGAATCCAAAGAAGGGCCGATCTACTGGCATTCTCCCGACCCCCGGGCGATAATACCGCTGCAGAACGTCCGGCGGCCGCGTTCGCTGAGGCAATTAATCAAAAAAAATCCATTCGAATATCGTGTCGATTATGCATTCGAAGAGGTTATTCATCGCTGTGCCGAGCGCGAGGACACATGGATTTCGTCCGATATTATTCATAACTATCTGGAACTTTTCAGGATGGGGCTGACCCATTCGGTAGAGGCATGGCAGGATGGCCGGATGGTCGGCGGACTGTATGGTGTCGCTATCGGCGGGGCTTTTTTCGGCGAGTCGATGTTCACCGATGTGAGCAATGCCTCGAAGGCCGCATTTTATGTATTAACTGATATATTAAAGCAGAATAATTTCATCTTGCTGGATTCACAATATATTAATGCCCACACCCGGCTGCTGGGGGCGATCGAGATACCGCGCTCCTTATACCTCGTTTTGCTCAAAAAAGCGCTTTATCTGCCTGTGACTTTCGAATATTAATTCTTTTTAAATTAAAGCATTTTTCGATATATTGCCCCCGTTAAGCTAACCCCCGCCGGTGTTGGCTCTATGATTTTCGGATTTGGAATTTGTGAAATATAATTTTGAATAATGGCAAGTTTGCGAATATATTTATGCATCCTGTTTGCCGCGCTTGGACTCATATCCTCATGCATGCCGCCGCAAACCAAGCCCAAACAGCTCGACTGCCCCGAACCGCAGCAGAACTGCCGTCCGGGAAAATGGGCGGGCATACCGATGGATACCAGCATCGCTGCGGCCAGCCTGACCGGTTTTTTCTACCGTATCGAACCCGTCCAGCAAATAAACACCCCAGCCGATGAGTGGCAGCTTTCGTTCTACGAGCCGCGCCGCGCAGCTATCACCTACACCGACGGCGAAGTCCACCACATGATGATCGCCCGGATAATCCGTCCGGAGCTGTTTACGATAGAATCGGGAATGTACATCCCTATGGCCGGCCATGTTGGCGCTATTTCGTTTGCAGGCGAACATGCGGCCTTCGCGTCAGTACCGCAGCCGCCCCAGAAAGACCTTGATGATGATAATTATGAGATAATAGCCGACTCTGTTTTGATCAAAATGCCCGAAGAGAATATCATGGGCAATTCAAATATATATATTGCGCAATTCAGCGAAAAACGTCTGCAAAATGTCGAAAATGCAGGCAATAAAGTGCACCGGAGCGTAATGACATGGGAATCCCAGCCTGCGATTTCGCCCGATGGCAATTCCATAATTTTTGCAAGCGACCGCGAAGGCGGCATCGGAGGCATCGACCTTTGGATTACCCGCCGTAATGCAGAGGGAAAGTGGAGCGCGCCGGTCAACCTGGGCGAGAGCGTCAATTCCCGATGCGACGAGATTACGCCATTTATCACATCGGACGGCCGCCGTTTGTATTTTTCGAGCAATGGCCGCGAAACCGTCGGCGGATTCGACATGTTCCGCATTGAGATCGATCCTGCGCTGTGGGACGGCATCCCGACTGATGCCGGCGACGCCTCGAAATATTTTGCCGATATGCGCAATCTTCGGGCACCGCTGAATACGCAGTTCGACGAGCTGTTCCCGACTTCGCCGGGCGATCCGGATTCGCTGCTATACTACAGCTCGAACCAGCTCGATGCGGAGTCTCTGGCTGCGCTCTCCGGCGGATTCGACATATTCGTCCGCCAGAAAATATATATTAAAGAATTCGAGCGTGACGATCCCGTCCGCCGCGATACCGACATTGCAATCGATACCGAACCCGAATTCGACGAATCGATACCCGAGCCGATTATATCGCCTACTTTCTCGCTCGAGGGCAGAGTGTTCGATGAATCAGAACGCCAGCCAATCGGCGACGCCGAGATAATCGTCCGCGAGATGCCGCTGGCTATCCCGGTGGATTCGACCCGCTCGGACATCAGCGGTCGATATCGCATCGGCCTTGATAAAGATCGCGAATACGAAGTCACTGCCCAGACCAAAAATCTCTTTTTCGATTCGTATAATATAAGGATAGACCGCGACGATACTGTCGAAACGGTCAGCCACGATTTTTACATCCCGGAAACTCTGACACTGCGAATCAATTTCCCGACGGACGAGTTCCGCAATCCGTATCGCTTTACGCTCGACAGCAATGGAGT
Organism: uncultured Hyphomicrobiales bacterium; assembly: GCA_964513465.1. Lineage (GTDB taxonomy): Bacteria > Bacteroidota > Ignavibacteria > Kapaibacteriales > UBA2268 > CAZEMR01. The sequence continues at coordinate 55,983 of CAZEMR010000012.1, read as the reverse complement.
GGCCACCGGCCGAACCTGGCAGAAGGAGCTGGACGTGCTTGCTTCGAATATTCTTAAATCAAAAGAAAATGTAGAAAAAATCGTTTTAAAAGGTCACACTGACGATGTCGCCAGCGTGGAATACAACCAGGCACTTGGCCGTCGGCGGGTGGAATTTATTATCGATCAGCTCGCAGCCCGCGCAGTGCCCCGGGAATTGCTCGAGGGCCGCTCTGCAGGCGAGCTCGAACCGCTCGATCGGCGACCGGACGAGAATCTGAGTATGTACAGGAAACGGCTCCGAAGAGTCACACTGGAGAAAATTATTAAGTAAGGAATCATGTCACCGAGAAATTTATTAATATCATTTGTCGTCCTCTTCCTGCTCGTAACGGGAGGGATTTACGCATATGTATCGAGCGTGACCTCTACTGGTCTGCCCTCGCTCGAATTATTGGAGAATCCACGGCAGAATCTGGCATCACAGGTGCTCAGCTCCGACGGCGAGCTGCTCGATCATTTCTATATTCAGCGCCGGGTATCGCTGCCGCTCGACAGCATTCCGCAGGATTTCATAAATGCGCTGGTCGCCACCGAAGACCGCGCGTTCTGGGATCACTGGGGCGTTCATACCGAGCGCATTTTCAAAGCCGCGGTTAAAAATATTATCGAGATGGACGTAACCGGCGAAGGCGCCTCGACGATTACTATGCAGCTTGCGCGCAATCTTTTTCTGAATTTCGAGAATTCGCTCGACCGCAAAATCCGCGAGGCATACACCGCCATGCAGATCGAAAAGACTTATACCAAGCGCGAAATCCTTGAGATGTATTCCAATACCGTGCTCTTTGGGCGCGGGGCATACGGCATATATGTAGCCTCGAAATATTATTTCGATAAGCATCCCAAAGAGCTGACCACCGCCCAGTGCGCCTATCTGGTAGGACTGCTGAAATACCCGGAGTATTATAATGGCTTCCGCCATCCGGAACGTGCCATCCGCCGGCGCAATCTGGTGCTCAAGCTGATGTACGATCAGAATTATATTACTCAGGATAATTATCTGAAATCAATCGAAGAGCCGCTGAATATGAGCCGCGGACGCAGCCATGGCCGCGAAACATTCCTTGCGCCTCATTTTGTGGAGAATATACGCCAGAAACTCAGCCAGGCGAATATACTTTCGGAATATGATCTCTACCGCGACGGTCTGATTATTCATACCTCGCTCGATTCGCGAATCCAGAAATACGCTGTCGAAGCAATTGGAGAGCATCTGGCCGATCTTCAGGACAATTTCGACCGGCGCTGGAGCTGGCGCGGAAAAGACGAATTACTCAAAGAAATTTTAAGCCAGGCGGTGCGCGAGCATCCCGATTATCAGGCCGCTCAGGGCAATAATAAAAAAGCTATTGCCAACAAATTAAAAAGCAATAAAAAATTTATTGATTCTGTTAAAAATCACGCCACCACTATCCAGTGCGGACTGGTAGTGCTCAATCCGCTCGATGGCTCGGTGCTGGCGATGGTTGGCGCTTCGCCCAAATTTATGCGCGAAAACGCCGAGGCAAAGTATTCTCTGAATCATGCCACCCAGATCGCACGCCAGCCGGGTTCGGCATTCAAGCCATTTGTTTATGCCAAAGCGCTCGAAATGGGCTATCAGCCATACGACCTGATCGAATGCTCGGATTATTCATTCGAACTGCCCGACGGAACAATCTGGGAGCCGAACAATCCGACCGAGTGCGAACCCGGTCAGCTGGTGACTCTATACGACGCGCTCCGACGCTCGATCAACTCGGTGGCTGCGCGGCTTATCACCCAGGTGGTCAAACCCCACGACGTCGTATCATTAATATATAAGATGGGAATCTCGACTCCGCTACAGGCTGTCTATGCGATTGCTCTCGGCGCAGGTGGCGACGTCAAACCGATCGATATTACCAGCGCTTATGGCAGCTTTTTGTACAATGGCCTGCACGTCGAGCCACATTATTATAATCGGATAGAGGATCATTTCGGAAATGTGATCCGCGAGAAAACCGAATCCATCAACGTCAACGATGTGCTAGACAAAAAAATTGCCGCCCAGATGACCCGGATGCTCCAGGGCGTGGTCAGCAGCGGCACAGCCATCCGCATTAAAAATTATCTGACCGACGTCGAGGCTGCAGGCAAAACCGGCACCACTAATGACTACGCCGACGCATGGTTCGTGGGATTCACTCCCGAACTGGTCGCCGGAGTATGGGTGGGCTTCGACAATCGCCGGATCACATTCGAAGCAATCGGCGCGGACGGCCAGGGAGGCCGCGCGGCAGCCCCTATTTGGGGCCGGCTGATGGCCAAGGTTTATGGCGACGAAAGCCTGCCATTCCGCAAATATAAATTCCCGCGCTCGGCGCTCGATTCTCTTGATTCGCTCTCGAGAATGGGGCGGGTTATCCAGGGCGCCGATGAATACGAAAGCGCAGTGCCCCAGACCAGCACGACTGATATGAACAACCGATTCCCGAAATTACCCAAAAAAGATAATAACGAGGACAACAGGCAATGAACCGGACGATTAAACTGCTGAATGGCAAAGAAATCCAGGTCGGAACAATGTATTGCATCGGGCGCAATTATGCGGCTCATGCGCGCGAAATGGGCGCAACCACAGGCGGACGCCCCGTTATATTTATTAAGCCGCCGGCGGCATATATCGAAAGTGGGGAGGAGATCATAATCCCGGAATTCTCAAGCGAGCCGCACCACGAAGTCGAGCTTATCGCTGTGGTAGGCGAGGATTGCCGAGACATGGAGCCGGAGCAGGCTATCACTAAAATCGCAGGCTACGGAGTTGGGATCGACGTTACTCTCCGCGACGTTCAGGCCACCGCCAAGAAAGAGGGCAAGCCCTGGGCCACTGCCAAATCGTTCGTCACTTCGGCGCCGATTTCGAGAATTGTTCCCGCAGAAAAAATCAAAGACCCCCAGGCGCTGGAAATCGAATTAAAAATCAACGAAGAAGTCCGCCAGAAGGGATCAACCGCGAATATGATCCGCACGGTTGCCGAAATTGCGTCGTATTTATCCAAAGTATTTACTCTCGTGCGCGGAGATGTTATATTCACCGGCACCCCCGAGGGAGTCGGCCCGATGCGCAAGGGCGATTCGGTGGTGGCACAGCTCAAGGGATATGTGGACATTATTACCACAGTCCGTTAATTCCTATTCCGCAGTAGAATTTGTCACATAATTATTGCCGGCCTATGAATAAAATAATACTGATTATAAGCTTCGCAGCGATTGCTCTCTGGATGTCGGGATGTGCGTTCATGACCCGCACCGATCGCGATTTATATACGATCACCGAACGCGATACCACCGATCTGCATTTTATTCAGAATGCGCCCGGCAATAAGGACAACGGAGTGGTGTTCCCATCGACTCGTACGTTTGTATCCGAGCGGAATGTTGTCCAGCGGGACAGCACAGTCGTACGCCACTATCCGGATTTTATCCGCATGGGTGTATTCGAAAGCGTCGGGATGTTCGCAGCCGGCGACCGCGATTATAACCTTTCGACCGGCCTGTTCGGAATATATCCCGACGAACCGTCCGACAATAATATATTCGTCGGCGGATTATGGCGCTTCGGCATTGGCGAGTGGCGGCTCCGGTGGTTCCGCGATGCCCCGAACTGGACAATCGGCACCTCGATATATGAGCACATAGCCCCCGACCGCCGGTATTCTCGTGCGCTGGCCAGTGTTTTCCCGCTCTATATTCGCCACAGGATTTATTTCCGCGAGGATATTCCATATATCTGCCTTACCCCGGCATTCGGAATCGGTTATTATCCGTCGCAGTATATAAATTTATCGGTCTCGCTCGATGTCGGCTCGATTGGCGGACTGAATATGCGCGCATATGCCGGATACGCAATCGGCCAGAATACTCCGGGCTCGCCTCATCTGGTCGAAAGCCACATCAATTCCACTGTTGCGTCTAAATTCCCCTATATGGGGATCGGCATTTCGGTACTCGATTTCCATAATCTGGTCGAGGAAACTTATCGCGAATGGAAAGACCACGAGCATTCGGCGTGGAATATCGGATTGGTGCAGGCCGCACTGCTCGGCGGCGGAGGCCATAATTCGGTGTTCTCGACTCAAAATGAATCCGCCGCATTCAATGGCTTTATGGTAAAGCTTGCCAACGCCTCGGTGGCGATACCGATCGAATCCCTGGATAATAAATTATATGCCGGCACATCGCTTCTGAACATTTTCGCTCTGGGCAAGAACTCGTTCGGCGCAGGCATACTGCCCATACGTGTGGGATACTGGCAGACCGTGTTGGCCGACGAGCTATCAGCCGAGCCATTTATTGAGTATAATTATTTCCCATCGAAATTTATAAATCTCGGCGGCCGCCTCAATTTCCGGCTGAATGACATGTTCAATCTCAGCTTTATGGCCGGATACGCCAGCGGCAATGGTAATATTATTGATAATGATATACTGGACTTCTTAGAAATTTCCGATGAATTTTCCGGAGCATATGTCGGAGTCGGTCTGAATATTCTCGACCGCATATTTTTCCCCGAAGAATTGAGATACAACAAATAATATATATCATAATGAAGAAAATTATAATAATATTATCCATTCTGATCGCTCTGGCCGGGTGCAGCCCCGACCAGTACACATTGCACCGCCGAACGGGAAATTTCACATATGGCATGATAATGTCCGATCTCGAATCGGTAGAGCTGATAGCAGACAACGCACTGCTCATAAAGCCCGGCGGACTGAGCGCAATCCGGCGGCCGGGTATGACGCAGAATGTGGGCGACTTCACGGTAGAGCTCCGCAGCGGGAGTGGCATAAGGATCGCCTTTCGGACGGTGCGTTACGAATACAAACGCCAGCCATCAATGGCGCTGGACTATACGCGCTCGGGGTGCATTATTAGCCATGATGGCGAAGTGGTGGCTAATATCGACAGCGTCCGGGCACGAATGGGCGAACCATCGAGGATCAGAATAATAAATGACGGAAAATATGTAAAGATTTACATCGATTGCGACGAAGTATTATATACGACCACACGGCTGCCCGCCACCGAGTACTTCATATTCGAATCAATAGACGGGGGCGAGGCGGTCATATCCGGCATAGAAATTGCAGAAATTAGCGATGAAAGCTTTGAAGAAGTTCTTTGAAAATGCCGGAAACATTTTTTTCAGACGCTTCGGGAAAAATATTCTAAAGTTTAAAAAAGAAGTGTCGAAAAGTCAGGTAGTAGGAAAATTAATAATGTTGGCAGGATGCCCGAAATATTAGTTTCTATAATACACGGAGGTTATTATGCCAACAGCGATAGCGAGTGGGGCAAAAATACGCACCAATATCCCGGCGCAAAACGCTTACAACGCCTTGCAGCAATCAAGCGAGGCGATAGCCAAGCACCAGCTGAGGCTGTCAACTGGTAAAAGAATCAATGCAGCCGCAGACGACGTAGCGGGCTATATTACATCGCGTTCGTTAAGCGCACGCAACGGTGCACTCAGGTCGGCTCTTATATCAACGGGTGAAGCCAAGAACGTAACAGCAATCGTTCAGGACTCGCTCGATACTATCAACACATTGTTGACACAGATCAAGGATTCGGCAGCAACCGCATCATCCGGCTCTCTGGGCACCGACGAAAAAGTCGCGCTGGCCAAAGGTGCCTATCGCCTTGCTCAGCAGATTCAGTTCACAACCGACTCGACAATTTTCGGCGGCGAACAGCTGCTTCAGGGAAATTTTTCGGGTTCATGGACCATCGGTTATTATGCAAATAATAATCTGCTGACCATCGGTATCGATATGACAACCGGCAACCAGGACTTCAACGTTGAAAGCGAAGATTTCGATCTTAACGCAACCGAAGCCGCAACCAACGCATCCGGCGCCGGAGCAGTGGCAACCAATTTCGCGGGCGTTACCGGGCTCAGCCTGGAAGCTCTCGACGACGTTTCGGCAAGCAATCTCGGCATTTTTGCAGACGATCAGATCGCATCGACTCTGACCAGCCTGGCTGACGCGCTGAACAACGTCAACAAGGTAGCATCATATGTCGGCGGTATTCATGTGCGACTTAATTCTCAGGAAGAATTGCTGAATTCGCAGATCGTGAACTATAAAGCGGCAATCTCGCGTATCGAGGATGCCGACGTGGCACAGGAACAGCTCGGACTGATCAAGCAGCAGTTCCTGCAGCAAACATCGCTGATCTCTTTGGCCCAGGCCAACCAGAATCCGCAGTCTTATCTCCAGCTATTCTAATAGTCGGCAGGAGAGCTGATGCGGGTAATATTTCTGGTCTGAAATCGTAAGACACTGAGGAAGGCGGGTTTGTGTTAAAATCCGCCTTTCTTTGGAATATACAAATTAATACGAGAGAAATAATTATGGCAACACCCGCACAGCAGCTCGCAGCAAGCAAAGCTTACGGAGGAAAACAGAGCAAAGGGAAAGTGCCTTCCTACCTCGAGCAGGAAGTACTATCCTGGAGCCCCGAGAAGATTATTCTCAAAATGTACGATCTTTTTATTGTTAGCGCAAAAAGACAGGACGTCAACAAAATGAGCCGTGTTCTTATCGAACTTATGGGCTCGCTCAATTTTGAATATGAAGAAACCGCCACACGGCTATACCGGCTCTATGAATATTGCCAGAGATGCGTCTTCCAGAAGAAATTCGACGAAGCCATCAAAATTATCAAAGAGCTGCGCACAGCATGGGCGAAAGCTTTCAATCTTGACTAATATATATACAACAATAATTTATGTCCGAATTATCCAACATATTATCAGGCGGTCAGACCCAGACCGACATGCTGGTCGAAGCATATCGCAAGACCCAGCAGTCGCGCGTCAATACGCTTAATAATCGCAAACGCGATCTCGAAAGCAAGCAGTCATTCTTCAATCAGCTGCGCACGCGGCTGAATCAGATGGTCAGCTCGCTCGACAAGTTCACCGCCGACAATTCAGACGATAATTTTTTTGCTAAGTCTATTACCTCGACCGACAAATCCATTGTATCAGCCACCGCCAATAATGAAGCAATTATTGGCACTTTCTCAGTTAAATCTGAACGCCTGGCCACCAGCGATATGCTCATAGCCGAACGCGTCGAACTCGACGCTGCCTATGGCAAACCGGCCGGCGATTATGCATTTCAGATCACCGCCGGAGGCAATACCTCCGACATCACCGTTACGCTCGACGGCTCGGAAACCAATGCCGAAGCTATGGATAAAATTGCCATAGCGATCAACTCTAACGACGACGCAGGAGCATCCGCGGCAATCATACGCGATACATCGACCACAGGAAGGCTTACGCTATCGGCAGCCGATACCGGCGCTGATAATCGCATTACCATAACCGACAGCTCCGGGCTGCTTTCCCCGCTCGGACTCGACGGCAACCTGCGCGCCGATACTACAAACCGACGCACCGCCGACAACACCAGCGCCGGCTATGCCACAGCCGATTACACCGAGCTCAATTCACAGGTAAAGATCAATGGAATTACGGTCACCCGAAATTCCAATACGATCGAGGACGCATTAAATGGAATTACACTGACGCTGAATGACATCCACGAGGACGACCAGCAGCCGGTTTATCTCCGCACGGACGTGGGCACCCAGGAGGTCGAAAGCTTTGTTGAGGATCTGCTGAATAATTACAACTCGACTCTCCAGTTCCTCAGAAATCAGAAAGACATGCGCCGCTCGGATATGGCAGCCAACTCGCTCTATACTAATCTGCGGTCGATATCGACCAGCGCTGTCTCGACAGCCGCCGCAGGCGACCCAAAATATTTATCCGAGATCGGAATCAGCTATGAAGACGACGGATCGCTTACAATCAGCGACAGCGACCGGCTCCGGGATTTTTTGAAGGACGACCCGCAGAAAGTCGCTAACTTATTTACATCCGAAGACGGATTCGTAGCCAAAATCAACTCGGTAGTCGGAAGTCTTGTCGGCGACGGCGGGCTGATATTAGCCCGTACGCGTTCACTATCCGAACAGATAGACTCCACCGCTAAGCGCACCGCAGATCTGCAGGAGCGAATAGACACCCAGGCAGCGAACATGCGCGAGGAATACACAGCCATGCTCGAGGCTTATTACGAGGCACAGAATCAATACAACAATCTGTTTATCAGCGCAGATACGAGCGGCTACAACAGCCTGCTCTTTTAATAAAAATTCTCCGTAAATTATGCACTATCGGCATAAAGGAGTTAAATTATGATAGAACCTGTGGATGGGCTTGCGCCCCTATTGAACACAATCGAAAATTTTCGGTCGAACAAAAATTCCGAAGCCGCCGCCAATGGCGAAGCCGGCATGGAAAAAAATAATTCAACCGGCGACGATACGATTTATGCGGTGAAACCCGAAGAAAAAGAAAACCTTCGACGGGTGGATTTCACCGAAATCAGCCAGCGGCTGCAGGATTTGCTGGAAGAAGATGATATTTCAATAGAATTTTCCCTCGATAAAGACTCACGGAAAATGATACTGAAAATCATCGACAGCCGCACCGAACAGGTGCTTCAGCAATTTCCGCCGGAAATTACGCTAAAGATTGCACGCCTGGCTGCCGATAAACTATCAGGAGGGAACGTTACTAATGCAAAAATATAGCCACGAGGAAATATTTCAGCGCATTGAGTTCGTTCGCTCTAAAGCCAAAGAGATTGAGCAAATTATCCGCGAAAAGGATAAATTGAGTTTTGAGGAAATTCAAAAAATTTCTAATTTATATAAAAGCCGGAAAGATAGCATCGATATAATCACCCGATGGATCGAATCGGACGCTGGCAAAGATTTTATAGCCGGGCATCCAGAAGAATGGCAATCAAAAATCGGACCCGTGCTCAAAAACGAAAAAGAATTACTCGATAAAATTCAAAACATAATGAACAATCTTGGCGATCAGATTCGTCAGTTGAATAAACAGAAAAATGTCTTAGTTTATACCAAAGGCTACCAAAAATGAATGTAGATTCTGTAAATAATAGTAATTCCGTATATGGCGCGCAGTCCCAGTCTCGCGTAAGCGGCAAAAATGACCAGGACGCTGCTGCATCCCGCGACGACAAAGCTGTACGCCGCGGCGATACGCTCGAGCTTTCGGCCGAGGCAAAACGCCTTCAGCCGATCCGCAATCGGGTCGAAAGCGGCTTTTATAACCGCCCCGAGGTAATTCGCGAAGCAGCCTCACGCATTTCGAGCCAGTTTCCTCCGGAAACCCAGGCTGCTGACTGAATACTTGTACGCCAATGAAAATCTGCGGAACCATTTTTTACGATTCCCCGATGAATTGTAATGATGGTTCTTTTTTTTTAAAATCATTCTTTATTCATACCTTATTTACATTTATCGGAAAATTTTGTATCTTAACATAAGTACGGATTATTAAGATAGCAGTGAGGTAACGAGTATGTCGAGAACGCTCAACAAGGTGATGCTCATAGGCAATGTTGGCAGAGACCCCGAACTGAAACATACTCCCAGCGGAATCCCCGTTATTTCTTTCCGATTGGCCACTTCCGAAACCTGGAAGGACCGCGAGAACAACATCCAGGAGCACACCGACTGGCATACCGTAGTGGCATGGCGCGGCCTGGCAGAAGTAATCAACAAACTATTGCGCAAGGGCTCGCGCGTTTATATCGAGGGCCGGCTCCAGACCCGCAGTTTCGAGGATAAATATGGCAATCGGCGGCATATCGTCGAAATCCTTGCCGATAATATGCTGCTGCTCGACCAAAAGCGACGATTTAAAGGCGGCCAGGACAGCGACGACGAAGTGGATGACGATTACTATAACAGATATGATTCCGGATCTGATTATGACGACAGCGACTCTCCGCCCCGCGGCGACAGCGACATCCCATTTTGACCGGCCTGATGCAATAAAAAACGTTTTTATCCTTTAAAGCCCATATCGGGCTTTAATATTTTCATTTCGGGACAATTTTATGAAAGAGCAAAGAAAAACCGAGATAAAGGTTGGCATTGTTTCAATTCTCTCGCTCGCGCTGCTGATACTCGGCATTACCCTTGGAAAAGACTTCAGCGTCGGGGTTTCGCAGATTACCATTACTATGGAATTTCCCCGCTCCGGCGGCATTGCACCCTCGGCTCCTGTTGTGGTCAATGGAGTTAAGCGCGGAGCCGTATCCCAGGTCAGGAATCATAACGGAAACGTTCGTATAACAGCAGAAATTGACGATATTTCAGATTTCCGCACCGATGCTGCTGCAATGATTACCATGATGGAAATCACAGGTGGAAAAAAAATCGACATCAGTCCCGGCAATTCTCCCGATAAGTTCACAAAAGACATGATAATTCCCGGCAAAACCGCTGCCGACCTATCCGACCTCGTCACTATGATCGGCGAAATCAGCGGCGACGCCAAATCGCTTATGCATAAATTCGACACCACGCTCAGCGCGGTTAATTATCTGCTTGCCGACCGCAAGACGCTCGATCGGCTGGATCAAGCAATTATTAATGCCGACAAAAGCCTTGCCTTGCTCGCAGAAATGCTTCAGGAAAACCGCGGCAATATTCGCCAATCCCTCACCGATCTGAACGCAATCACCACCGACGTACGCGGCCTGGTCGATCGCAACGGTGTCCACGTCGATTCGCTTATAGTCCGCCTCGACCGCGCCACCAGCGATATCGACGCATTGATGGCCACCGCCAATTCCACGCTCGAAGGCGCCGATACCCTGATGACAAATCTGAACGCAATTGCCGGCGACCTCCGCACCGGCGACGGAATCGTTTCGCGGCTTATCTACGACGAAAAGTTCAACGCGCGGCTGGACAGCATGCTCACGGAATTCTATATATTTATCCACCAGGTTCGCAGATACGGAATTAATACAAATGTGCTGATAGGCCATCAACCATAAGCTTATAACAATACTTGTATTTATAAAACGTTTCTGAAACAGGTTTTTTAAGTATTAATGAGCAGCAGGCAATGTCCGCAGAAAAGCATCTTATCGACACCCGGCTTCGGGAATATATAGAAACAAATTTCTCCGCAGACACCGATTTCCTAAAGGAATTGTTGGTTGAAGCAAACCTTAAGGGGTTCCCGGATATTCATATTTCGCCCGCCCAGTCACAGTTTCTGAAAATTCTTATTAAATCAATTTCAGCGCGGAATATTCTCGAGATCGGCTCTCTGGCCGGCTATTCGGCTTTCTCAATGGCCGAAGCACTCGAAGGCAATGGCAGAGTGGTAGCAATCGAAAAAGAACCGGAATATGCCGAATTTATCCGTAGCCATTCGCAAAAGGGCGGATTCGGGTCTGTCGTCGAGGTCATCAATGCAGATGCGAACGACTACCTGACCACCTATAATCCCGGCGCAGGGTTCGACCTCATATTCGTCGATGCGGATAAATCGTCATACATAAATTATATGCGCCACGCCGAACGGCTTTTGCGTCCAGGCGGCATTTTCGCAGCCGACAACTGCCTCGGCTTCGGCGAGCTATTCGACCGCAATCCCTCACGTGGCGAAAAAACTATACGCACCATCCGCGAATTCAATAATGCACTTCGTAATAATTCGGTATTTACCTCCACTATCGTCCCTCTCGGAGACGGTATCGCTCTCGGAGTAAAAGTATAAATGAAAACGCGCGGATTCATCATATTACCCATATTCTTTTTAGCAATAGCATTGCTGATTAATTCATGCGGGTCGAGCCGTCCGAAAGGCTTTGCGCTCCAGCAGCAGGTCTGGGACGAACGCGACAGCAGCGAAAAGCCGATATATCTGACCGGCGCCAAACCTGTGGATTCCGTCGATGTCAATAAAATCATTTATGATTTCTTCCGCATCGAAATCGACGAATATCCTGATCAGTTGAAAATTTACGCCCGGGTTTATGATTCCAACGGCACATTTGTGACCAATATGGCCGATCCTTACAAAAAATTCGATTCTGTTAATTATTTTACTTCAATAACAGAAAAGCTCGGCAAGGTATATAAAATCCGCAATAATCCTATAGATTCATTCCACGTCCGCGAATACGGCGCGAATGATTCGATACCTTACAACATCGTGCTGTCGGTGGACTACAGCGGCTCTATGAACGGAGTGATCGAGGCGATTTACGAAGGCACCGAAATATTCGTGAATCTGAAAATGAAATACGATAATATCGGCATCACCAGCTTCAACAAGGACTACGAAGTAAAAGTGCCTATAATGAACGACAAGGAACGTATTCTCCAGATATATAATGTACGCAAGGAGCAGGGATTCGGGCTGTTCTCGGCCGTTTATGACGCAATTAAGAGCTCTGTGGCTCTGTTTGATAAAACACCCGACGACGTCCCCAGAGTGCTCGTAATTTTCTCAGACGGAGACGATAATTATTCCAAAACCGAACTCGCAGAATTGCTCGACAGCGCCAAAAACAACAAGATTCATATCTTCTGCGTGGCATTCGGTTATTCTAAGGACGACAATCTGAAGCATATCGCAAGTTATACCGGCGGCAAATTCTATAAAGCATATACAAAAGAAGAGCTTATCGCGATATTCCGCGATATATATATGAGCCTGCGCTATTATTACTACATCACATACAATCCCCCGGAATACTGGGGCCTGCACCGCGTTCACGCCACCCTCAATTTCCCTGAGCGAGCCGACACGCTCTTTGCCTACGGCGAATACGACCCCTCCACGTCCGATCTTGCACCCTGGGACAGCCTGGGCAAATCATTTGCACGGCCGATATTCTTCGAATTCGACAGCGCCCGCGTACGCGAGGATTCATATAATATAATTAATGAAATCGTGGACAAAATGATGGCATGGCCGCGCCTGAAGCTCGAAATCCAGGGCCATACGGACAACGTCGGCACGATCGAATACAACCAGGAACTCTCAGAACGCCGCGCTTATGCTGTTATGGACCAAATCGTGAAGCGCGGAATAGATTCCGACAGACTTCGCGCGCGGGGATTCGGAATGTCACAGCCAATCGCCACGAATGAGACCGAGGAAGGCCGTTCGAAAAATCGACGCACACAATTTGTAATTATCGCAAAATAAGTAATTTACTTTGTTTATTTGCCCGGAATTAGTTATTTTAATTAACAAATGGGTCAACATTTAACGGGCATTTGACTATTATGTGCATTTTTAAAGCTCTAATAATAACAACTCTATTTTTTGTTATTACCTTTGATATGGATGCTAAACGTCCTATTATCAATGAGTTCAGCCCTATGATAAAATCTTACGAAAACGACGTAAAATTAATCATAGAAGAATCTGTTCGTAATTCCGTTTCTTGGGACAGACTTACATATCTTTGCGATTTTTATGGCCCGAGACTCAGCGGATCCGAAAATCTTGAAAAAGCTATCGCATGGATCAAAAAAAATATGCTCGCAGACGGCTTCGATCTGGTAGCCGAAGATAAAGTTATGGTGCCCCATTGGGTGCGCGGAAATGAATACTGCTTAATGACCGAACCGCGCGAAGCCAGTCTGAAAATGCTCGGTCTCGGCGGCAGCATCGGCACGCCAGAAAATGGAATCACTGCGCCTGTTCTCGTGGTGGAATCTTTCGAAGAACTCGAAAAACGCTCCGAAGACGCCCGAGGCAAAATCGTCGTTTACGACGTACCATTCGAGAATTATCACCAGTGCGTGCAATACCGCTTCTCCGGCGCTATCAACGCAGCTCAGCACGGTGCTGTTGCTAGTCTTGCCAGATCGGTCAGCCCGGTGGGTATGAATAATCCGCACACCGGGATGATGGTATACACCGACACCGTGCCTAAGATACCTCACGCAGCAATACTTCCTGAAGATGCCGCTATGTTGCGGCGTTTTCAGGAAAGAGGCATTACCCCCGTGATAAAATTATATATGGAAGCAAAAACATTGCCCGACGCAGAATCTTCCAATTTATTCTGTGAATTAAAAGGAGAGAAATATCCCGATGAAATTATCGCAATCGGAGGTCATATCGACTCGTGGGACGTCGGCACCGGCGCCCATGACGACGCTTCCGGCTGCATTGCGGCATGGGAAGCTCTTCGCCTGATCAAAAAGCTTGGCCTTAAGCCCGGACGCACTCTACGCGCCGTAATGTGGGTAAACGAGGAAAACGGCCTTCGCGGAGGGCGAGAGTATGCCCGGCTTCATGCGGATGAAAAACATGCGCTTCTGTTCGAATTCGACGCCGGCGTTTTCCCGGTCGAGGCTGTTCGCTTCACAGGCAGCGACACATTGCAACAGATCGTAAAAGAATTCGAGCCTCTGCTCCGATTGATTTCCGAAGATATTAAGATAGAAGACAATGCGTGGGGAGTGGACATCGGCCCGCTGGTGCGCCAGAACAACGTCCCGGCGATGTGCCTCTCGACCAGAGACGATGGCAAATATTTCTGGTACCATCATTCGCCGGCGGATACCCCCGACAAGATCGATCCAGCAGATTTCAACAACTGCATTGCTGCAATGGCAGTTTCAATATATTTATATTCCCATATTCCCAGTGTTTTTTTAAATTATCAGAAAGGCAGTTAAATGACAAAGAAGGAATTAGGACGCAGAATCTACGAAGCATCCTATCTGACAGGAGAATTCGTGCTTCGCTCCGGCGAAACAAGCGATCACTACTTCGACAAATATCAGTTCGAAGGTACACCGCTTCTACTGGATGAAATATCCATCCATATGTTGCAGCTATTCCCCTTCCGTTTCCACCTGCTCGGCGGACTCGAAATGGGCGGCATTCCGCTGTCAACAGCGCTCTCGCTTAAAACGGGACTCTCTATGGTATGCATCCGCAGAAAAGCCAAAGAATACGGCACTCGCAATATCTTCGAAGGCCCCAGCGTGGATAACAAAATCATCGTTGCCGTAGAGGACGTGGTCACAACCGGCGGCGCTATCATTAAAGCTGCAGAAGCCGCACGCGAATTCGGCGCAGACATCAATCACGCGCTCTGTGTGATCGATCGCGAAGAAGGCGCAGAGGATAACCTCGCAAAGCACGGTATTGAGCTTCGTCCATTATTCAGAATGAGCGACCTTAAGAAATAATTCGGGGTAATTGCTTATTTTGATACGATTATAATTTCTGTGCGGCGGTTGAGCCTTTTGCCGAATTCACTACGATTATCGGCAATAGGCCGCCGTTCGCCATATCCTTTGGTGCGAATGCGGTGTTCGGAGATACCGCTCTTCACCAGATAGGCTTTGACGCTGTTTGCCCTAAGCAGAGACAGCTTATCGTTGATCGCATACGATCCGACATTATCCGTATGACCCTCTACCAGAATCACAATATTTTCCTTAGCCTTCATGAAATCTGCCAGAATATCAAGCTCGCGCACCGAATCAGGAAGCGCTGCACTATTGGTATTATACAGCAGATTCTCAATAATCAGCTTCCTGCCAAGCTCTACGATCGGGATGGTCTTTTTCACAAGCCGGTTGGTCTGATCATTGAATAATGCAATATCTATCGAATCAGGGATAGCCGACTTATCCGAGCGATAAGTCAGTGCAAATAAATTGGTTAACTGACTCGAAAAATTATCAAGAATCGTAGAAAAAGGATAATCGATATCATAAAAAGTGCCGCGGGTTTTGGCAGCTATCTCATGATATTGCTTCAATTTGGGCGGAACGATCGCAAACAGCCGCACCTCGCTGCGAACCAGTTCTTCGATTATTGATTCGGTTGTTTGATTAGTAATCCCTTGCCCCTGCTCGAATTTCTGATGATACGGCGCATCGGTGATCAGCACTGCAACGCGATATGCCTCATCGCGGAATTTCATATCCTGGGCTACTCTTTCGAGAGCTTCGAGCGCGTTTTCTTTCTCGTCGCCGCCTCCGCGGGCGCGGACGTTAGATAACCAATCGAGAAAGTCTAGCACGCTTTCTGTGGGCTGGTATACCATCTCAATTTCGTCGGAGAACAGCACAAGTCCCAGCCTGTATTCGATACCCAGCTTCAACAGCGACTGAGTAAATCCGGAGATATTATTACGAACAGCGTCAATATATGTCTGCATCGAACCTGTCTTATCGATTACATAAACAAAATCGACCGGAACTCGTTGGCTGACCGGAATTTTCTCGACTTTGAGAATCTTTTTGCTAACTCCATCCTCATATACGAAGAGGTTCTCAGCGCGAAGTGTATCGAGCGGCTCGCCGAGTTTGTTGTATGCTTCGATAATGATTCTGATTTCCGGAAAATTGGAAATATCCACGCTTCTCACAGTGATCTCTATCTCTTTTCGCGCTGCCAATACTTTTGCTTTTTGAAGCAGTTGGTGCTCATCTTCATCTTTTTGTTGCTGAGCGACAACATTAACTAACTGCGCAAAAAAGAATGCGAACATCAAACAGTAGCGGGGGAATTTTTTCATAATTTCACGCTGATAAAAATTGCATTTCGAAATCAATTTTAAAAATAAAATTCCCCCCAACAAAGCGCATTTGTCAGAGGGAACGCAAATTTTGCCATATATTTATATCGTAAGTCTTATAACGGGCGAAATCATGAAGAAATCTTCGGCTTCATATGGCCTTGCGCCTCGCAGTGGCGTTGCGTATTTGCCCTCGATATAGAACCAGTTGCCAAAGAGCGGGATATATACTCTGCCGAGCAGAATCTGGTTCGAATACTGCACACTGGCGCCAAACGGGAAGGCGGCCTGATTGCGATATTCGAGCTTTGCGAATACCCAGTCGCCTGCTTCGTTGGGCTTATATGTATTAAGACCTTCGATTCCGTAAGGCTCGATGATCGGCACCCCATCGGTATCCACATAGAATCCGAGTTCGCGCACTTCGAAATATGTAATACCAAGGTCTGCGCGTAGATAGTTCTCCGGATCCTTATCGCTCATCCACCAATTGTAGAATAGCGAAATCTGACCGCTCTGGCGAAGCAAAGGCGCGATCTGGTCAATACGGTATGCGCCGTATCTCGGGTCGGTCGGTGCGAAGTCAACATCAGCATCTGCCTGGTAGAAAGCATATGTATTCGGCTCGATACCCTCTTGCTGCAATGAGCGAAGCGGCACTTCGAGATTAAACTGGAGGCCTGCCTGCGGATGGAAAGGCATATGGAAATCGAATCCAGCGATCAGTTTGCCGCCGGGCCCTGTGTTAAGCTTGCGATCAGTAACCCAGCTTAGCAGGTTATTTTCGTTGTTGATGCCTGTGGTTATGCGGTATCCGCCGCCGAGAAAGGCATTAATCAGATATGGGATACGGTCGTTGGTCTCACTATCCTCATTAATATAGAGCGGGCGCTGAAGCACGATTTTTGCTTCGCCGCCGGTCCAGAACGGATAGCCGATTTCGTCGATGCCCATTTTTGAGCGCAGCCAGAATCCGGTTTCACCGATTTTGATTGCCTGCTCGAAGAGCGAGAGAGTGAATGCATGGGAAACGTTTGTTGGCTCGAGATAATTAATAATGGCATCGGCTTCCGACGAAGTCATAGGTACTTCGCGGGGAATATCCTCGTAGCAATAGCTACGCTTCGGAATTTCTGCGAATGTTCCATGGTCGATTCCGCCATATATATAATCGCCGGCGAGCATACCCACGAGAATG
The DNA here is from genome assembly GCA_964513465.1 of uncultured Hyphomicrobiales bacterium. Taxonomy (GTDB): domain Bacteria; phylum Bacteroidota; class Ignavibacteria; order Kapaibacteriales; family UBA2268; genus CAZEMR01. The sequence continues at coordinate 38,295 of CAZEMR010000012.1, read as the reverse complement.
TCGCCGAGCATAGACTCTATCTCTACTGCATTCATGCTGGCTTCGCCGCATGTGATCATCAGGATAGTGAATGGCTGATCGACAAATTCTTTCGGAGCTGCGAGTACTGTGATATTACTTTTGCTGAGCATTTTCTCCTCGTATCCCTGATAAAGGAACGAGCGATATAGCTGGATCTGGAGGTCTTTTTCGCAGACTTTCCAGCGGGGGAAATACTGTCTGATATCGGGATCGATCGTGGTTAACGAATCGATGATTTCTTTTCTTTTAGCATTCATATCCTGGGCATAGGCGCTGGTTAGGGCCCCGGCCGCGAATGTGAATATTAAGGTGATAACTACAAGATATTTTTTCATAATTTAGCTTCGATATTGTTCCGACTGATCTAATTAATTAATTATTATATATATAATAAATTAGAATGTTACGATGATTCTTGCCATTGGCACAAATACGCTTTTGTTTTCCCATTCGCGTGCGTCCTCGCGGAAGGCTGTGAAATAGCCCTTGGCGTCGAGCCTGAGCGCGAGCATATTGTCCACGATCGGTATCTGGAGCCATGCATTAGTATAAAGAGCTTCGTCAAAGTACTGGAAGCTTGCTCCGTATGGTGTGGAAACATCCTTGACCATGAATTCGACCTTACCCGAGATTCCGCCGACTGTCTCGGCTTCGAGCATGTTGTAAACCACTTCGGTTTCGAGGGTTTCCGGATTGATCTCGGAGGCGTGATACCATTTTTCTACGTTATAAACCGTACCGCCGACTCCGAATCGCATCATATAATTTTCGTCGATTGCAACGCCGAATGTATAATGAAGCTGGGCATCGTAGCGGATGAGGTAGTCGCGATCGAACGGATTTTCCACGAATGTATCGGGATCGAGGTCGCGATTTTTGTAATCGGCAGGCTCAGCATCGCCGAAGACATAGTCGAAGCTTGCATGAAATATTCCGCTTTCGGGAATTACCATGATCGGGAAGTCCATGCGTCCGGAAATCCCGACACCTGCATATGTGAATTTTCTGTCGATATTAAATACGTCGCTTGTTAGCTGCGACCAGCCGTTGGTGGGCAGGATAATGCCCATCTTTACGTTCTGCCATACTGCGTTTGCTGTGATTCGTTCGCTCCAGAGCGACGGATAGTTGATATCTTCAATTCCGTAGCGAAGCTCGAGCCCGAATTTGGGCAGAGTTTTGTTTGTAAAAAAGCTGAGAGTATCCACAAAGCCGTCGCTATAGGTCACCATCTGGTAGTCGTAGCGGCGCCAGCTGATTAGGTCGGGGCTCAGGATTACTTCATTTTTCTTCATATAATAATCCATCGGCTGACCTTCGGAAATCCTGATGAAAGTCTGAACATTTTCCGGACGAATTTCTGCTTCGTTGGCAATAAGCGACTCGGTGACGCCGTGCTCTTTCGGAGCGAACTGCATACCGGTGCCGATGCCCTGGGCCTGGAGCGTTACGTCGCGGACGTTGTTCTGAAGGAATGCGTTCATAACCAGATCGAACATATTATCCGCGCCGAATTCCTCGCCGCTAATGTCGAACTGCTGCATTTCCGGAGTGGTATAAACATCCGATGGCGAAGGACGGTCGAGGTTTTCCTCGAGCCTTTCCTTGTCCTCGGTGGTTACGATCAGCGCAATAATTGTATTCGGCACAATCTCTTCGCGCGATTTGCGGGTGGTCACCACATATGCGTTGCGAATCTGGCGCACCGTTACTTGCTCCTGCGCTTTGTAGAATTCATAAATACAGTCGAATTCGGGCGGGGGGAGCATATTTCTGGAGAACATCTCCCTCTGAATCTGGGCTTTGGTCTGGCCCTGACGCACCTGATTTTCGATAAATGTGACAATCGATCTGTCTGCTGTTTTCAGACATTCGGCATCGCCATCGACGGCGGTAGCCCGGGTCTGCTGTTCTTCACGGGCCTGGATTGCGCTGCGTACGTCCTTTACGTCCTGAATCTTATAGATCGACACATTAGAAAATCTATAATTCTTGAACCTGCGCAGTATGCTTTCCAGTTGGATCCGGTAAGTCTCGTCCTGCGAAAACGATGTAAACGGCAGCACAAAACTTACTATTATTAAGCTGACTACTATTTTCGAGAAATTTCTAAACATGTTTTTCAGCCCCTGGTATAATTACTTATGTTTATGTATCATTTATTTAATTGATTGCTTTATTATCTTCTGCGTCTTCTGCCGCCGCGTTCCGGTTCGTAGTTCACCTGAATTGTGATATTTTCGGTGATCTCTTCAGAGGACTTGCCATTGACCGGATTGACCGCGAATGCCTTCACCGGCACCTGGATCGTACCCGTTACTCTGTCCTGACCGCGCTGCAGAGAGCCATCCATTTCCATATATATATTATAGCCGCTCTCGGGATCGCCGTCAATCGAAGGCTCGATCGAGAAGTCATAGCTTTGCAGCCCTTCTAACTTCTGAGCTTCGCCAACGTTTACCTTGACCGTGGCATTCTGGTCGCCGCCGGTTCCGGGCTGGGTTACCTGCAGTCCGGCAACTCTGATCTTGAGTTTCTGTGCAGTACCAGTTACTTCTGTGGCCATTCTGCGAACGATTATGCCAGGCGATTCCTGTTTGATATCGAACCATTTCATCGGGTAAAGGTCGACTTCCTTGCCGGTATATGGCTGCACCCAGCTGATGCGCACTCCGACCTTGTCGGCATTCGGATCGAGCTTAAGCGCTTCATCCTGGCTTACGGAGAGTCCTTCCACCGGCGGACGCTGCTCCTGCTGGTCCGTGCGCAGATAGATTCTGAACTGGTTCGATTTGATCTTACCTCCGGATGATGGCACCGGATCGACGATCATCGAATAGCCATAGAATGCGAACGCCCCAAGGCGGAAGCCTATCTTCTGAGAACTTTCGTCAGTCAGCTTGGTCGGGAATACTTCCACCGGCACAGTCTTGGTCTCGGTGCGGCCGGCAAGCTGATGGGTAATCTCTGCGGTATAGCGGCCGGACGGAAGTTCTTTATCAAATATAGCGCGATACTCGCGGGCTGCGCCCGATGTCGGAGCGGCCACATCGAGTCCGCTGATCTGATCGAGCGGACGGCATTCGATGCGCGACACCACGTTGTTGCTCATATCGAGCACGCGGCCCTGCACCACATTGGCTGCTTCGCCCTGGTAGGGCGAAATTGTGAATTCGAACACCGGCGCCACTTTATCGAAGCCGGGCACATAGTCAGGCAGCTTCACCACCGGCTCGGCTATCTGCGGGCGAGGAGTAATTACACGGATGTCGAATTCCATAGCTCCGCGGTTCTGCGAGAAGTTCACAGACATACCCGGAGTGAGAAGTTTTGCAATATATCCATAGAGTTTGATTTTTCCGATAAGGTCGATTGCGTCCTCTTCGCCCGAAACGTTTGCAATCGCGTCTTTGAGCTGCTCGTCAAATTTGACAACATCGCCGGTTTCGGCAAGCATTTCGTATGTCGGCAGGTCATATTTCTCTAACTTGAGCGAAAGCTCTTTGTGGACTTTGCGAAGGTCTTTTACAGTAAGCTGTACCGTGCCGATATTGACGGTTGTTTCGTCGCTTTGCTCTCCGGCCTGGGCATCCGCACGAACGCCGAGAATCCTGTTGGTGCGCGAGGCAAAGCGCAGCTTATACCAGCCAGCCTCGCCGGGCGGACGGAAATTGACAACGAATGAGCGTTTCTTGAGGTCTTCGCCGCCGACCATCATTGATTCTTTTCGGCTCTCGGCATCGGAATAAAAGAAAGCGCTGTCATCGGGCATTCCCTCGGGTGCAAAGGCCGGGCCTTTGCGGGTGCGCATGTCTGACGGATAGACAGGATGAATGGATTCCGGAGTAACATTTGCCAGATTAATTTGATTGAATGTGGCTTCTTTATCGATCTGAAGCTTCTGCACTCCGAGGAATTTCCACTGGCCCTCGACCGGGCCGACCTCGAGCATCTGGCCAGGTTCGTATTTCATAAAATCAATACCCAGCTTCTGGATTTCGCCATCCGACAAAAACATCGGGGCCTTGTCCGGATCCTCGCTCGGGCTATAGAAAATCTGGTATTCGATTTCCTCTACATTGGCGAGCTCGACCAGCTTTTTCAGGCGCTGGACGTATTCTTTTTCGGATTCGCCCTCTTTCTTTTTGATCGCCTGGCTGACGTCGGTAACGCCGACTTCGACAATATATCTGCGGTAGGACTTAATGTCCGATCCCATAACTTCTTTAAGATTAACGCCCTGCGGAGGAATTGTGATCTCGTCCTGCGGGCGTGTGTTTATACCTTCTGTGCCGGCGCCGGATTGCAGCTGCGAGAGAATACTTTCGACTATCCTCATCGTCTCTTTCTGCTTCTGCAACAGGCTCTCTTCGGCCTCGTCACGCTCCACAATGATAATCAGGAGCTCGAGCACCACCGCAAGATATAACACAAAGTATACTTTACCTGCACCACCGCCTTTTGACATAATACCTTACCTCTATTGAAGTGTTAAAATCTACACTTAAATATATTTATTGAACAATTAATAATATAAATGTCTTATTCATAAGAAAATAAATGCCTGTTCTCGCCCGAACGCCAGAACAGACAACTGTTTTATTATTCTCTATATTTATTGTTTCTAATCACTAAGTGATTTTTCAATATCTTTGGAAGTTAAGAAAAATCTCGACAAATATCAATTTCTAAAAGTACATGTTTTACAATTTATTGTAAATGTGGCACTTTTACAAGAAAAAATTTACATTCTGTTAATTTAATCGGCACGAATAATTCATTTGTTTAACGAAATGTGAATTTTTTTCCAAAATCAAGCGCTTGACTCGTTTCCGGCCATTTTTGCATAGTCTTTATCAAAAATCAAGACTGTTATTTATCTTCATTATTTTAGCGGACTTATATAGTCCTATTTAATTATTTTATTTACTCATACCTTTATCGTATCTTTGCATTAATTTTTGTTGTATCCTTTGGTTCATTATGGACATCCTGATTCTTGGCGCGGGCGATATCGGATTTCAGCTTGCCAAAAGACTTTCATTCGAAAAGCATAACATTACTATTATAGAGACCAATCCCAAAACCGCGGCTTATGCGCGCAACCATCTCGACGCGTTTATTATCGAGGGCGACGCCGCCAGTTGGGAGATTCTCGATTCGGCCCAGGTGCGCTCTGCCGATATTCTGGCTGCGATAACTAACAGCGACGAAATTAATCTTCTCGCATGCCGCATCGCTAAAAAGGTTGGGGTAGACGTTACAATCGCAAGAGTGCGCAATCCCGAATATACACGGCCGGATTATATACTTTCGCGCGAGGAGCTTGGGGTCGATTTGATTATCCAGCCCGAAAAAGAGGCCGCCGAAGCTATCGTCCGGCTTGTCCGGCAGTCCAGCGCCACCGATGTTATCGAATTCGAGGAGGGGCGCATACAGGTAATCGGCATCCGGCTCGACGCCGACTGCCCCGTACTGGATACAAAACTGATGGACATCGGCAAAAAATACGGCAACCCGCCGCTTCGTATTATTGCGATCAAGCGTCGCCAGCGAACGATCATCCCCAAAGGCGACGACTTATTACGCAATGGCGATCAGGTGTTCATCACCTGCGATCCGGACTTCCTCCAGCAGGGCCTCGCTTTTTTCGGCAAGGCCGACACACGGGTGGAGGACATAATGATTATAGGCGGCGGAATGGTGGGCAAATTTATCGCTCGCCAGCTCGAGAAAGATATTAATATCAAAATTATCGAAATGAATGAGGCAAAGGCGCTTCAGCTGGCTGATGACCTGACGCAATCGCTTGTAATTCATGGTGATGGCTCGGATATCGACCTCCTGAATTTCGAAGGAATTTCCGAAATGGACGAGATTATTTCCGTCACCGGCGACGACGAGACAAATATTATCACCAATTTGCTGGCGCATCATCTGCGGGTGCCCCGCACGATCGCACTACTTAAAAAAATGGAATACCTTTCGCTTACTCCGGCCATCGGCATCGATTCTGTGGTCAGCAAGCAGCTCATTACGGTAAATGCAATCGAGAAATTCATTCGCAGCCGCCAGATTGCATTTTTCGCAGAAATCCCCGGAGTAGATGCGGAAATTATCGAATTTATCCCTAAAGAAAACTCTAGGATCACACGTAAACCACTGAAAGATATAAAGTTTCCGAACAACGCCATTCTTGGCGCAATACTAAAGGACAACAGCAAAATGGTTATCCCAACCGGCGACACCAAAATCGACGCCGGCGACAAGGTGGTGGTATTTTCGCTGCCGCAGTCTATCAAAAATCTGGAAAAAATGTTCTGAGGCCCGATGAGAATCCGAATTGTAATGCGCATAATTGGTTTTCTGCTGATATTTCTCGGAGCAGCGTTGCTCACTCCGCTGCCATTTGCGTATTACTACGGCGGGGGCGACCATATCGCTTTTCTGATCTCGGCCGGCATTTCCGTGGGATTCGGCAGCATGGCGTTTCTGGGCTCAGGCAAGGGCGAAGACATCCGCCCCAAGGAAGGCTTTGCGGTGGTGGCGCTCGGCTGGATTTTCCTGTCTTTATTCGGTTCGCTGCCCTATCTGATATCCGGATCGATACCCTCGCCGACTGACGCTTTTTTTGAGACTATGTCCGGATTTACCACTACCGGCGCGACTATACTGACCGACATAGAGGCGCTGCCGCATGGAATACTCTTCTGGCGCTCGCTGACACACTGGCTGGGCGGAATGGGAATTATCCTTCTCTCGCTCGCAATATTGCCCTTCCTCGGGGTTGGCGGCATGCAGCTATTCAAGGCCGAGGTGCCCGGCCCGATTGCCGATAAGCTGAAGCCGCGCGTTACCGAAACCGCCAAAATTCTATGGGGAGTATATGTATTGATCAGCGCAGTCGAGACCGCGCTGCTCATGTTCGGCGGAATGAATCTCTTCGAAGCGCTATGCCACACTTTCGGGACGATGGCCACCGGCGGATTCTCTACCAAAAACGCATCGCTCGGCGGATACCAGAGCGCATATTTCGATTATGTAGTCACGTTTTTTATGATACTCGCAGGCACAAACTTTGCGCTTCACTATCGCGCTATTCGCGGCGATTTTAAATCATATTTCCGGAATAAGGAATTCCTGTTTTATATATCCCTCATCGGAATTGCTGTATTAATTATCGGAATTGACACCTATACGAATGTTTATGGCAATTTTGCGGAATCGCTTCAGTACACCCTATTTCAGGTGGTTGCCATAATCACCACAACCGGCTATGGCACAGCGGATTACGAACAGTGGTCGCTGACTTCTCAGCTCATCCTGTTTGCGCTTATGTTCATCGGCGGCTCGGCCGGATCGACCGGCGGTGGCATGAAGGTATTGCGCGTATTTCTTCTGATCAAATTCGTAAAAAGCGAGATCGTTCGACTTCTGCATCCCCAGGCAGTAGTGCCCACCCGAATCGGCCGCAATGTGGTCGATCAGCGGACTATGGCCAACGTGGCGGGATTCTTCGTATTATATGTAATAATCACAGCAGTATCGACACTTGTCGTATCTGCAGTCGGGCTCGATCTGGCTACCTCACTCGGTGTGGTTGCCGCCACCATCAACAATATCGGACCGGGTCTCGGCCTGGTCGGACCAACGGACAATTACGCATTCCTTCCCGACGGAATCAAATGGCTGAGCTCATTTCTGATGCTTATCGGACGGCTCGAGGTATTCACAGTAATAATCCTTTTCAGCCGCACATACTGGGCAAAATAATATACATATTAACCCATCATTTATCAGTTTTTCAAATTCAGTAATTAGTTTTGTGATTAAGCAAAATTTAGTTGCTTCTATTATTATATTTTTTTAACTTAGAGCTTTACCACTCGATCTTTCTTATCAGCCGCAAAAACTTAATACTATATTATTAACATTCACTGAGTTAATTATGTCCAGGGATTTCTCACCACAAAACCTGTATCGGCTCCCGTGGAATTTCGCAGATAATTCGATTTCATGGCTTGAGCCAACAAGCAAATGCAACCTCTATTGCGACGGTTGCTATCGCGAGAACAAAAAATCTTCTCACAAGCCGATCGCCGAAATCCAGCACGAGTTGGACGTATTCGAAAAAAACCGCAAAACCGACGGCGTTTCGATTGCCGGAGGCGAACCGCTCACGCATCCGAATATTGTCGAAATCGTCCGGATGGTCAAGGCAAAAGGATGGAAACCGATTATTAATTCCAACGGCGCGCTTCTTACCCCGGAATTGCTCAAGGAATTAAAACATGCCGGCGTATTCGGATTCACTTTGCATGTGGACAGCGGTCAGCAGCGTCCGGGATGGAAGGATAAAAACGAGCTCGAGCTGAACGAGCTGCGACTTCAGCTTGCGAATATGCTCAAAGAGGCGGGCAATATTTCCTGCTCGTTCAATGCGACGATTTATCCGGAAAATATGAAATACGTACCCGACCTTTTGAAATGGTCGCAGGATCATATAGACAAAGTCCATGTTATGGTCTTTATCCTTTATCGCATGGCAATCCTCGGCAAGGACTTCGATTATTACGTCGGCGACGAAAAGGTCGAATTCGAGCTGATGTATTCTAAAAATGACGACCACCGCCGCACCGATATCACATCGCCCGAGCTGGTGCAGCTCATTCGCGAGAAGTACCCCGACTTCATGCCGTCGGCATTCCTGAACGGCACCGAAAAACCCGACAGCTACAAATGGCTGCTCACAGGGCGAATGGGCAACAAGCACCAGATTTTCGGCTACGCGGGCCCTAAATTTATGGAGCTGGTGCAGGTATTCAAGCATATTTTCACCGATTCATACCTAGCCTACTCCGAGCCGCAGTGGCTGCGCCGGGGTCGGCTTTATTTCATGCTATCGTGGCTGGATAGGGGCATTCGGGAATCCGCCCGCAATTATTTCAAATCATTTTTTGACAATCCGCGGGCGTTTTTCAGCCGGGTGCACAACCAGTCGGTAATGATAATCCAGCCGGCGGATATATTCCATGACGGGCGCGTGAATATGTGCGACGGATGCCCGGACATCACTGTCTGGAACGGCCAGCTCGTATGGAGCTGTCGTATGGAAGAGCAAAACCGCTGGGGCCAGAACGTACGAATGGTGCCCAAGCGCAATCCCGAAAATAAAAATGGCGGCGCGAAAAAAGAAAGTGTAGAAAAGATTTCCGAAAAGCAGGATTAATTTTTTCAAATTTCTTCGCAAACAAAAGCCGCCATCATGAGCGGCTTTTTTATTGGAAATTTTTTCATAATCACATATATTTTGCAAATTTGTATACTTCATTATAATTAATTTTAATAATTTCGGAAAAAATCATGCAGATAAAGCTTCATAATTCATTGAGCAGGCAAACCGAAGAGCTGCGGCCGATCGAGGACAATCTCGTACGAATTTATAGCTGCGGCCCGACAGTATATAATTATGCGCATATCGGGAATATGCGCGCGTTTTTGTTCGCCGACCTCTTGCAACGGGTCATCCGCACAGTCGGCGCTAATGATGTCCGCTGGGTGATGAATATTACGAATATCGACGACAAAACCATCCGCGACAGCAGTCCCGGAAGCCAGGCCTGGCGCAGCGAAATGGGCGAGCAGACAGACGACCCCCACGAAAATCTGCGCCGATTCACCGCATTTTACGAAAACGAATTTATGAAGGATATTTCCACTCTGGGGATCGACTCATCGCACTTCTTCGCATTGCCCAAGGCAACGGAATATATCGACCAGATGCAGGGTCTGATCCGCCGCATCGTCGATCATGGCTATGGATATGTCTCCGGCGGATCGGTGTATTTCGACGTCTCGGCATGGAGCAAATCAGAAACCTACGGCCGCCTGAAGAAAATCGACTTCGACAATTTCCGCACAGGAGAAAGAATCGACGCCGACCAGTACGAGCGCGACCAGGTGAGCGATTTCGTGCTGTGGAAGGCCCGCAAGGAAAACGAACCATACTGGGATTTTGAAATCGGCGACGAAAATTGTCCCGGACGCCCGGGCTGGCATATCGAATGCTCGGCGATGGAGCGCGAACTGCTCGGCCTGCCGTTCGATATTCACACCGGCGGCATAGACCTGAAATTCCCCCACCACGAGGACGAAATCGCCCAGAGTATGGCGGGATATAAGATCGACCCGACGAATATCTGGTGCCACAACGAATTCCTCGAAGTCGAAGGCCACAAGATGAGCAAATCCGCGGGTAACTTCTTTACGCTGCGCGACTTGCTGGATAAGGGCATCGACCCGGTTGATATTCGCTATTCGATGCTTTCGGCGCATTATGGCTCGACTTTCAACTTCACATTCGACGGCATAGAGGCCGCACGCAAGGCACGATTCAGAGTACAGGAATATATATATAAACTGTTCGACGAATCAGCCGGCGAAAAAGATGCCGATATCGCCGAGCTGCGCAAATCGGTATTCGCGGAACTGGCGAATGATCTGCATACTCCGAAGGCCCTGGGGCGGCTGTTCTCGTTTTTGAATGAGCACGATCCGTCCGCGCTTAATTCCAAATCCCGCAGCGAATTAATCAAATTTTTCGAAGAAATGAATTCCATTTTCGCTGCATGGGAAATCGGCGAGCGCCCCAAAGAGGAAATCCCCGAAATAATTATTAAAATGGCCGACGAGCGGCTCGCAGCCAAAAAGCAGAAGGACTTCGCCAAAGCCGACGAGCTCCGCGACAAGATCGCCGGGGCAGGATACCTCATCCGCGACACCAAAGACGGCTATTCACTCGAAAAGAATTAAATGAACAATCCCGAAAATATTTCCATAGGGCTGGTCGGGCCGGGCAACGTCGGATCGAGCCTGGCCGAAGCCCTCTCGGCCCGGGGGTTGCTCCGCTGGGCGGTTGCGCGCTCGGAGGGCAGCCTTGCTAATCTATCCGGGCGAATTGCGCCGGATATCCCGATTTACCGGGATATTTCCCGAATCCCCGAACCGGCGCCGGTTATCGCGCTTAGCGTAGCCGACCGGGCAATCCCTGTGGCCGACCGCGAGATTGCCGCGCGATTCGGCGACCGGCTTCGCGAAATATATATATTCCACTGCTCGGGGTCGCTCACTGCCGGGGAACTCGCCGAATGCCAACGGCTTGGCGGGCGTTGCGCATCACTGCATCCGTATCAGACATTCTGGCACTCCGAAGCGGCCACATTGAGCGGCATTAGCTGGGGGGTAGATTGCTCCGAGGCCGATTTCGCCCATTTCCGCAAAATAATCAGGCATCTCGGGGGTCATGCTATAAAACTGGGCGAGCGAACCATTACCCGGAAGACACTTTATCATGCTTCTGCGGTGGCGGCTTCTAATTTTATGACGACAATCATTCAGCTTGCTAAGGAGATGGCCGATATGGCCGGAATCAATTCTGCGGAATTTCAGCCGCCGATAATCGAAACCACCGCCGCGAACAATCTCGAATCCCTCGCCGATCCTGATAAATTTCCGCTGACCGGCCCGGTGGCACGAGGCGACATCGACACATTGCGCGCGCACATTGAATCGATGGCCGGGCATGGCGAAATTCTCGGTGCTTACTGCCATCTGAGCATGGCCACTGCCGGCCTCGCGCTTAAAAACAAATTGATCGATCAGAAGACATATCAAAAAATCTGCGAATTATTGGAATCATATTTGCCTTAATTCCCAATTATTTATTAAATTATTCCAAAATTTTAAATAAAAAATCTATATTTGCACTAATAGAACCGACCAGTATTTTGATTATCCCAATTTGTTTTATCAATAATTATTACGGAGGAATTATGAAGATTTTTTCAACATTAATCGCTTTCGCATTCGTTATCGCTTTGATCGGATGTTCCGAGGAAGTGAAAGAAATCCAGGACGTTGTTGACAAAGCCGAAAAGGTCAAAGACGCGTCCAACAATATGGAAGAAGAAAAGACCGCTGCCGAAAAACGCATCCAGGAGCGCCGCGAAACCGGCGATACGACCGCTATGCACTTCACCGAGCTGCAGAAATACCTGCCCGACAAAATCGAAGGATTCGAAACTCAGGAAATCGAGGGCGAAACCACTCAGATGGGCAGCTTCTCGGTCTCGCAGGTGACGCGCGAATACACCAGCGACGGTAAGAATATCCAGATCGAGCTGATGGACTATAACGCTGGCTACGAGATGTTCTGGGGTATGACCGCATGGGCGCGCGCGGGCATTTCTCAAGAAACCTCCGACGGCTACGAACGCTCGTTCGAATCGCGCATCGATAACGTCGCGGGATACGAGAAATACAACAATAAATCGAAAGAGGGCGAAGTGATGTATTCGATCGCGTGGCGCTTTTTGCTCCGCATATCGGGTCAGGGCGTCGATGACACGGAATACCTCCAGCGCGTTGCCGGCATGATCGACATGGAAAAACTCTCCAAAATGTAATCCGCCCGCATATTCAAATATTTACGGCGCCCCGATTATGAGGCGCCGTTTTTTTATTCATAGATGATTTGTCGGGAAATTGTGCTGCCGGGCGTTTCGATTAGCAGCATATACGCTCCCGCGGGCATTGATTTATCGGGCAGATAGCGCAGCTCGCGCCCCGGGGCGCTGGCAAAGCTGTGGCTGTCGATCAGCTCGCCGGATATGTTATATATATATACATTGGCATGCGCAAATTCCCCGCCCAGCCGGATGTTCAGGCGTTCGCCGCGCGGAAGGGGATTGGGCCAGACGAGGGCCTCGGGCACTGGCCGGGGCAAAGGCCCGACCGATACCGAGCCGTCGTATTTGTAAATGGTGCACCACATGCCCGCCGCGCCGTAGAGCACATCCTTCGTCGGGGCGGAGATATCGACTATTGTGGCGGGGATGTCCGCCGTGGCAAGGCTGCTGTCGTATTGCCAGGTCTCGCCGCCGTCGCTGGTGCGGAAGATTTTGTCCCAGCGGGCAAAGGCAATGCCCTCGCTTTCGTTGAAGAATTTCAGATAGCTTATACTTTTTGAATAATCCAATTTCACTTCAAGCTTAGTATCCCAAGTATTACCGCCATCGGTGGTTTTCATAATCAGTTGGGAATAATTACTGCTGCCCCAATACTCCTGCTCGCCGCCATAGAACCAACCGGTCATTTCATCTTCGAAAAAGAATCCGCTGATAATAGTCGGAAAAGTTTTAATATGATGCCAAGTGTTTCCTCTATCCGTCGTTTTAATTAAAAAATAATACATCTCCTTTTCTTTATCAAAAGGAGAATCTGCCATGGCATAAATCGTGTTTTCATTGATTGCAACAATATCATGCACTCCGCCGCCTTCGATTCCGAGCATATTATTAATTTGATCTATATCCATAGGATATCGCTCCCAGGTTTTGGCCTGATCTCTCGATAAAAACAATTCACTCGAAGAAAGCAGCAAAATCGAATTTTCGTTCATATACTCAACTTTGGCTACGGAGCCTTTCGGTCCGAATGTAGTTGAAGTCCAGCTTTTAAATTGATCATCCGAACGCCAGAGAGTTCTATCGCCACCAAATGCCAGAGCTAACGAATCACTGATGTAGATTCCGTCATATAAATAAGGTGGGTCTATCAATTGCCGATGACCATCATCATTATATTTATAATACTGCGAATCTATACGCGAGCTGTGCCATGTATGACCGCCGTCAGTGGTATAGCGCGCCCAGGGAACAATCAACCCCAAATCGCCGAATGCAACGCAATTATCTTCATCTATACAATCAATAACCTGATATTTCATCCCAAGAGGAACGCCGTTATGATCCGGGTCTTCACGGATATGATCCACCTCCACCCATTCCCCGGCAAATAGAAAAGCGGGGAGGAATAGTATTACGAAAATTATGGTTTTCATGATTATTCCTTTATAATAATTCCACGGGAGACTATCGAGTTTTCATGGTATATTTTATACAAATACGTTCCTGAAGAAACATCGCTCATATTTATTTGGCATTCAGTTGCGCCAGTTTCTTTATTCAAAGTCTTGCTAATTATCTGCTTGCCAGTGTAATCTATTACTTCAATTTTTATTTTCCCATAGATTTTTGCATTAATTTCCAAATTGCAAATTCCATTATTGGGATTAGGATATACTTTTGACTCTTTTATGTCACTGTTAAGTAAAGAATTATCATCCGCTGAAGTAAAGAACAATTCCGGGAAAGCATCACAGACCAATTCACAAGGCGCAGTAGGGCTGCATTGTACTCCCATTGGATTTGATCCACTTGACATTTTGGTGTAAGTATAAATATTATCCCCCCAATAACAAATCTCATACACAGCCCAACAGCAGTCTTCGCCACAATGTATTTGATTTTGTCCATCAAACGTAAAACACGCGTTTGTTGCAATTCGATAATTTGTGATACAATGGTTTTTTTCTGTAGGTTTATCGATTTCTCCATATTTCAAAATCCATTCAACCATAAAAGACATTAGATCGTCCATATCAAGCGATAAAGCACAGTTATCACAGTTAAAACCATTAAGTCCTGTAATGTGTATAGTTTTAAAATTTGGTGGGCAACCTGGACCTCCTGCGATAACTTCAGCAACCACATAGTATATAATGATTTCACACCCCGGACAACCTATGGATTCTAATGATATTCTTTGAGATTCTAACTCCTCAGACAATTCATCAATAGGACAATCAGTAACACATTTTAACGTTGCGAGTGGTTGGTATCTGTAATCAAAGCATACTTTTTCGCAGCTTGTGTATGTTGGGCAAGAGGGTGAAATTAATGGGTAAGGGGAGCCATCATAAGAGACATCAGTTATTTGTCCTTCATCATTAAAATAAACATCATACCTTGACTCGCAGCAATGTTCTTCGTCCGTGCATATTGCCTCCACATTATCTTTACATGTGCCATTTGTATAAAAGTACCCAAGATTACCGCCACCGGGCACTCCATTATGATAATTGTTATAAAAATCTAGTTCTGAATTTTTCTCTCTAACTAATTTCTCATAAAATGCATGTTGCACTTCCATTTTTTCGCAACCGTCGCAATCTCCTTCATAAAATATTCCAACTACCGAAACATCATAATCATCCGGTCCGCTTTGATTTTCGACATGCCTATCATAATAAATAACATGAAAACAACAATCTGTCACGCAAGTAGGATCAGGCACTTCATTACCGCAGAATACAAATTCATACGGCCCCTGCCATTCAACATTAGCTAATCCAGGGAAACATGTGTATTCATCAGGAGGAGGCAGAAATGACCAATCAATTGCAGAAAGATTCACATTAGCAAAAAGTACTACGAGCATAATTTTGAGAAAGGATTTCATAATTGGCTCCTAAATGATAGGAAAAACAACCTGTTGAGGTCAATTTAAACAACCTTACATAAAAATGCAAATAAAATATTGCATTTTTTTACTCGGTTTCGAATGCTTTTTTGCGTTTGAGCATTGCCTGGTGGCGTTCTTTTAATTTTTTGCGGGGCAATACGCTTTTGAATATTTTCAATACGTCGAAGAATGTCTTGAATGTGTAGTGCGGCAGGCGGTGCTCGTTGCAGTAGGCCGCCAGATAGCGCTTGGCGAATACGATGTCGGCGTGCTCGGCGGCGCAGTAGTCCGAATATCCGTCGCCGATGAATGCGATCAGCCGGTTGGGCGGGGTGCGGGTGACCACCGAATTGCGCTTGCACGAGGCGCAGAAGCATTCGCAGGATTCGCTGGCGTATGGGTAGTGCGGACGCGGCCGGCTACCGTCGGCGAATACCATTTCGTTGCAGTAAACGTCGATCCAGTCGAGGCCGTGGGCTTCGAGTATTGGGCGGATGTATGAGTCGAATCCGTCGCTGACGATGGCGATGGGGATGCCTTGCTCGCGGCAGAATTCGGCGAATTTCGAAAAGTAGGGGTCGATCTCGCAGCTGAGGGCGAATTGCTCGATGCTTTCGGGCGTGGCTTCGGGGCGCAGCTTTTCGAATAGGATGCGCCAGTATTCTTTGATGTCGATTTCGCGCGCTTTGAGCATGGAGTTATACGGCTCGAATTCGCCCATCCGGATGAACAGCTCGTCGCCTATGTCCTTGCGGGTGATTGTGCCGTCGAAATCGACGTAAACCATTAATTTATCAGCCAGTTTTGCGTAGTCTTTACTTTCCGCCATCCTCATTCTTTTTTACTTTTAAATGCAATCCCTTCATCGACTCCACAATAACCGAACTACCCGCCGAAATATTTTCGCCGCTTGTGGCGCTCCATATCTCGCCGTGCACGCGCACCGAGCCGGGCGCGCCGGGACTGATTTCCGATACCGCGCGGCCTTCCTCGCCGACCATTGCGTCGGTGCCGCTGGAACCCTTGCGGAACTGGGCCTTAAGTCCAAGATAAATTACCAGTCCGAAGAACAGCGCGGTGACCACGACCGCCGTAATTATAACGCTTAATGATACTTGCATAAATTCATACGGTGAATCTATTAAGAAAACAGAGCCGAGCAAAAGCGACACCACCCCTGCGACGGAGAGCATCCCATAGCTGGCTATTTTAATTTCTAATATAAATAAGATGAGCGCCAGCGCGATCAGCGCCACCCCCGCCCAGTTGACCGGCAGCATCTGCAGAGAGTATCCCGCCAGTATTATCGAAATGCCGCCAACCACGCCCGGGACGATTGCGCCGGGGCTATACAGCTCGAAGAATATCCCGTAAATACCGAGCATCAGAAGCGCGTAGGCGATATTCGGGTCGCTGATGAATTCGAGCAGTTTCTCGCGCCAGTTCATTTCGATTTCTTTGATAGCTGCGCCGCGTGTATGCAGCGTGTGCTTGCCGGTGCGGGTTTCGACCGTCATTCCGTCCACCTGCGCAAGCAGCGAATCGAGCGTGGGCGCGATAAAATTGATCACATTTGCCTCGAGCGCCTCGGTCTCGGTCACCGATATGCTTTCGCGGACGGCGCGCTCTGCCCATTCGATATTGCGGTCGCGTTTTTCGGCAATTGTCCGCGCGAAGGCAGCAGCGTCGTTGACAACCTTATCGAACATTGCGGTTGTGTCGCTGCCGCCGCCGAGACCGACCGGATGCGCCGCGCCGATATTCGTGCCCGGCGCCATCGCCGCGATGTGGCCTGCGATTGTGATAAACACCCCGGCCGAACCTGCGCGTCCGCCGGATGGGGCGACGTAAACGATGACCGGGAGCGGCGCCGAGAGCAGGTCTTCGATGATGTCGCGGGTGGCCTCGAGCAGTCCTCCGGGCGTATTGAGCCGGATAACGAGGGCTTCGGCGTTGTCGGCGTTTGCGCGCTCGATGCCGCCTTCGATATAGGCGGCGGTGGCCGGGCCAATACCGCCGTCGATTGTGATTACGGCGACTTCGCGGGCGCCGGCGCCGGCGATTGCCGCGAGTATAAATATTATATAAATAAGATGTTTCATGATATTGCGGCGAATATTTCGAAATGTTAATATGAATTAAAATACGCAATAATCGGGAAAATCGTGAATCAAATAGTAAAATTTTCGCAGAAATGAATCCCATTTTTGTTAAATAAATATAATTTATTTATTTTCACGAAAAGCTATTTTGATTTAGAAAATTTATTCATTGGAATTATTATGAAAAATGTCTTCGCAATTGCTCTGATTTCGCTTCTGTGTATAACCCCCTTGCTGGCCGAAAACGCGCCAGGCAAAAAAGACCAGCCTCAGCGCGAACCAACTGGGGTGTTCGATTTGCAGTTCAATACAGTCAGCCCGGTCAGCTTCCCGGTCACAAATGACGGAACTTATGGACTGGATAAGGAAGAGAGTAAGGGCGCGATGATATTTCCGCGCGGCAGCGAAAATATATATGTTTTCGCGGGCGGATTCTTTTTCGGGACTATGAAATGGGTGTCAGATACCAGCGGGAATACCGATTATAAAGCTTGCGTAGAGCGATCTTATTCAACATATAATGGCCGATCGGAATTCACTCCCGGGCGCATTTCCGATGGCGATGATTTGATCGAGGACGAAATTACGAAATACCGCGTTTATTTCTCGACGGATTTCCAGCCGGACGGAACGCCCAATAATCCTGAGGACGGCGAAAACTGGCCTTTATGGAAACAGTCGCAGGCAAATCATTTTCCGGACTGGCTCTACGCAGAAAATCCCGCGAACAGAAATTCGGCGGTCTATGCCGGCGGCCCGCAATATATCTCGGACGAAGACATTTTCTGTACATATAAGGATACCGACCTTTCGCGCCACAATGGAGGTAAAGTTTTTGCCCGAAGGAACGGTAAGCCGCTCCGTCTGCAGGTGGAGCAGACCATTTTCACATGGAATAAGGACAGCGAGCGATATAATCAGGTATTGATTTATTACAAATTATGGAATATGTCGCAGGATACATTATTCGATTCATATCTCGGCGCAATGGTTGATCCTGACCTGGGACCGGACGCTTCTGCCGCTAATAATGACCGCGCTACTTTTTATTTCGAGGATTCGACTCTGGCTACTTCAATTTGCTGGACCGACGAAGACCGCGGCGAAGTTGGCTATGGCCCGATGGCAATCACTCTGGTATATACTCCCGCAGTCGATGGCAATGGCTATTTGAGAAACGACAGACGTTATTACCAGCGCAATGAACAATGCGGACTGAAAAGCTCGAGAATTGGTTCAGGCATTGGCGGTGAGGATGATAGATTATATAATTACATGTCTAGTGGGAAAAAGGACAGTAAAAAAGCCGCATGGCCGCAATCTATTCTTTCTTCCGCCGGGCCGTTTACGATGCTGCCGGGGCAGCATGCCGAATTCGGTGTATTGCTCACCTTCGAGACCCAGCTGCCAATCCCCGGCCAGGCCAAAAAAGACCGCCCGCAGGCCTTCGAAAGCATCATAACCGATGTCCGCGATTTTTATACATATTTCTATGGCGGGATGATCAATTCCATTGCCAATGCGCCTGCCGACCCCGCCGCGGGGATCGAGGTATGGCCCAATCCGGCCACCGACCGCATCCGCCTGCGATTTGCAGGAGCGCCCGGCCCGCGCGATGCGAGCATCATCGACATGCACGGCCGCGAGGTCGCGCGCGTAGAGAACTACACCGACCAGACGATCGACGTGTCGGGTCTGCCCGCGGGTATGTATATGGTGGTCGTCCCCGGCAACGCGCAATCGGCGAAGTTTATCGTCGAGTGATGAATCCGGATTTTGGATTATAGCCGTTGGCTGGTTGATGGAAGAGACTGCTTCGTCACTTCGTTTCTCGCAGTGACAATTGCAAGCGCATGACAGTCAATATTCGCAGAGGGCTGAAGCCCTCTGTTGCGGGCGCGAACAACGACATCCCATTGCAACAACGAGCTTTAGCGCATTGACCCACGCAGCGGAGCCGGCGAAGAGAGACTTCTTCGCTGCGCTCGCGGTGACAGAGTGGCGTGCTCTTGCCCGCGGCGTGTCATTGCGCGAAGGTCAGCGACGTGAAGCAATTATATCCCAATATCTTAACTTTCTGGTTTAAAATTTACCAGAACAAGCCGCCAATCGCACGTGCGTCTTTCATATTTTCAGAGATTTTTGTTAATTTAAAAATCTACTAATGAAAATATTCATCAGCGAATGAGGAAACTATGAGGATTTATACTGCGATTTTGTTTGCGATTTTGTTTGGCGCAATTAATCTTTTCGGCAGCGACTGGTCGGCTGTCGCATGTGGCGGCGAATTTACGATGGCGATTAAAAACGACGGCTCGTTATGGGGCTGGGGATTCAACGGCAATGG
Source organism: uncultured Hyphomicrobiales bacterium (assembly GCA_964513465.1). GTDB lineage: Bacteria > Bacteroidota > Ignavibacteria > Kapaibacteriales > UBA2268 > CAZEMR01. The sequence continues at coordinate 18,462 of CAZEMR010000012.1, read as the reverse complement.
CCAACTCGGCATAGCCAGCAGCGAAACAGTATTCGACGAACCCGTCCGTGTGGGCGAAGACAACGACTGGGCGCAGATCGACTGCGGCGGATTCCATGTGCTTGCGATTAAAAACGATGGCACGCTCTGGGCATGGGGGCTGAACGGCAACCGTCAGGTTGGCTCAGGTATTCCGGATATGTCCATTCCCGAACCCGTGCTGGTCAGCACAGACAAATGGACATCAATTTCGGCGGGCATGATTTCTTCTTTTGCAATTCGTCAGGACGGCACGCTCTGGGCCTGGGGCAACAACACATACCAGGTGCTGGGCGTAGGGGGCAGCGAGACTATCGATCACCCCACACAGATAGGCAACGACAGCGACTGGGAGCGGGTCGCGGCCAGTGGATTCCATGTAATTGCAATGAAGACGGAGGGCACAATCTGGGGCTGGGGATATAACCTGACCGGTCAGACGGGAACCGGCTCGGAAGACGAAGTCGTTACTGCGCCTACGCAAATCGGCGGGGCGGGAGACTGGACCGACATTAAAACAGGATATGAATTCTCGATCGGACATAAGAGGGACGGCACGCTCTGGGCATGGGGATTCAACGGCAATAGCCAGCTCGGTGTCGAAATAAACGATACCCAGGCAAATGCTCCCGTTAAAATTAATGAAGACACCGACTGGGTCGAAGTTGAAGCGGGCTCGGCCTATACGCTGGCAATTAAGGACGACGGCACGCTCTGGGGCTGGGGATTCAATGGCAACGGCCAGCTTGGCAATGGAACAATGGCAAATTACGAAACTCCCGAAAAAGTCAGCGACGAATCCGACTGGACATCGATCGCCGCAGCCGAGGGAATTGTCGTTCAGAGCAGTGTTTTCGGATTCCACACTATTGGTCTGCGCAGCGACGAAAATGGCTATTGTGCTGCCGGAGCGAACTACGTCGGTCAGCTTGGCAATGGTGCTCTCGAAAACGAGACATCTTTCACATGCGGACTCGGCACAGCAGTCGATGAGGAAATTATTTCGCAGAGCGATATAAATATATATCCCAATCCGGCGCAGGATGCGCTGACAGTTCGTGCGGACGTGATCATTCCCGGCACTATCGCCATATTCGACGCCAGCGGCCGGATGATTACCGCTCGGCCGGCATTATTCGCGGGCGGCAAGGAAACACTCGACGTTTCCGATCTTCCTGCGGGCGCTTATTTTATGGTTGTCAAAAGCGCGGGCGAAGAGCGGAGCATCCCATTCACAATTGCGAGATAATTAGATAATCATTCGAAAAAAATATATTTATAAAAATGAAAAGTTCCGGTCGCGATTGGCCGGAACTTTTTTATTTGCAATAATTTATTCGATATTTTAATATTCCTCGTCGTCGATATAAAGCACCGTGTTGGGCATGAATCGGACGAGGTCGGTTACGTCCTTGAGCGATAATTCATTGAGTTTAATATTCAGATATTTCAGACCGGGCAGCTCGTGGAAGCAGGCCGGAAATTCCGTAATTAGATTATTCTCAAGATCGAGATCCTCGAGGCATTGCAGATTGCAGATGCTCTCGGGCAGCCGTGTCAGCGAATTATTCGACAGGTCGAGCCGCCGAAGATTCGAAAGGCTACCGATCGAGGCGGGCAGAGCCTGCAGGTCGCCGCCGCTGAGGTCGAGGAAATAGACCTCTGACGGATTTTTGAGCGCCTCGGCGAGATCGGTATAAACCTTCGCGCGGGCGAGGTCGGGGTCGGCGCATCGGGCAGCGCCATAAGTGCCTGCGCGGTCGCGGGCCTCGCGGCTCCATGCATACGCCACTTCGGATTCGGGGTCGAGCCTGATAGCCTGGTCGAATTCTACGATTGCTTCGTCGAATTCATTCATCGAAAAACTTTTGATACCGCTCAGCAACAGTTTCTGCGAATCGCCGATCGGTGCGTCGCCTTTGTTTGCGCCGGCTTCGAAGCTCTCGGTCATTTTCACAAGATTTTGAATCACCTCGCGCGATGCGTCGGGGCTGCCGTCGTTCATGGTCACAAGGCTGGTATAAAGGAAGAGGGCGTCCTTCATGTTTTTGATTGCCTGATCCTGCATCCCCATGTCGCGATAAAGATATGCGAGGAATTCGTAAGCCACGGCAGTCCAGTATTTAGACTCCCAGCCGGATTTGCGGGATTTAACCACGGCGAGGCCCTTGTTCAGGAATTCCGCAGCGCGGTTGAAATCGCCGCCCTCGCGATAAGTATTACCCAGCTTCAGATAGCGCTTGCCAAGCTCGAAGTCGGCATCGCTCGTCTGGGCGGCGGCATGGCCAAAGCTTCCTGCTTCGGGCGCCGCAATTGCGAGAAATGCGGCAAGCATGAATATTTTCAGTAATCTCATCATAATCTCCATTTATTATATATATAATTTTTCGATCAGTAGCCAGGTTCCCACCAGAGCGTCAGCCGAAGGCCCAGCGAAAGCGACGTAAAGGTCGATTTGCCCCAGTAAACGCCGCTTTCCTCGTAGAGACTGAAGCTGAGGTCTTCTTCGGGATAATACACCTGATATGCCAGATATACATCCACGGGGAAGAACCATTTGTAACGGACGAAATCGACTTCGGTGCGGATCAGCGCGCCGCGCCATGTGGCCTCGCCCGCGGGAACGTTATAAAGGGTGCTTGTGCCCCAGTAATATCCCGCGCCGAGCTTGAGAATTATATTTAAATAATTCAGATCAATTTTGGGAGCTTTGAAATTGAATCCCGCAGAATAGAGATTAGTATTCCAGTGCATTTCGACATCCGATCGCGCGCCCGGTCTCAGATTGGTCGAAAGCCGGGGCTTGAAGTATTCGATCCAGAAATCCATAAAATCGCCGATGTGGATAATCGGGTATGCGCTTAGCTCGATGCGTCCGCCATAGCTGAATTCGCGCTCCAGGCCGCCGTGGTTCAGAAATAGCTGGCGCCCCAGGCCGGCCACCGAGAGTATCGGAATGCTGTTGCTGTAGTGCCGCGAATACAACTGCTCTATAGCACTCATGCGATCGATGTATTCAGTTCTCATGGAATCGATTAGCAGCAATTGCTCCTCGAAGCATCTGCTTTCCATATCGAACTTATCGCGCTCCAGCCGCTGAATAGTGTACTGATTCGAGCGGATTGCTGATTTTAGCGAATCGATCCGGAACGCTTCGGGCGGCATAGCCCGGATCTGGGTATGCAGACTGACCGCAAGATTATAATATTTTTTTAATAAATCTTTCAATTCCGACGAGCGGCGCGGCAGCGGCTCAGGCATGTCGGGCACTGAGCCGGCTGGCATTTCGCCCTCGGCCAGCGCCTGCGATTCGAGCGCCGAGGCAATCGCATAATACTCGATCAGCTTCGACTGCAGGTCGCGGCGGCCGCTGATCTGATCTATTTCGGATTCGGAGTCGGGAATATCCCTCACCGGAGCGATGCCCGCGGCGATGGTCGTCGCTATTATCATCATGGCAATAATTATCAGGTATCGGGCCATGTTGGTTCTCCTGATTAAATAACAAAATTAGTATTATTAAGATATTTCAAATCAATATATGTGCCAATTTTAAACTCGTTATAAATCAAATATTTTCATAAATTCGAAAAAATTCCGAGTAGAATTTCCGATTGGTTTGTTTATATAGAAAATTCAAGTATGATGCGGGACATATGAAGAGCAAATATTCGAAATATACCGACCGGGAGCTTCTGCTGCTCTCCAGATCCGCCGGACGCCAGGCCGATGCCGCCTGCTCGGAGCTTTTCGCGCGGTATGCCGATCAGGTATATCGATTCTGCGTTTATATGACTGACGACGACGACGCGGCCGAGGATATCTTCCAGTCCGCATTCATCAAATCGGTCGAGAAAATCAATATCGAGGCGCAGGAAATGAATTTCCGTTCGTATCTGTTTACTGCGGCACGAAATCTTTGCATCAACCACCGCCGCGCTGATAAATATATATATAATTATGACTTTACCAAAATTCCCACCCACGATCACGACCGAATGGACGATCTCGAACTATACGATCTGGTAATCGCATCGCTCGACCTATTGGATACGAAATACCGCGAAGCCTTTATCCTGCGCGAGATCGAGGGGATGTCCTATCGCGAGATGGGCGAGATGCTTGGTATCACATGGTCGGGGGCGCAGTCGAGGGTGATCCGCGCCCGCGAGAAGCTTCTTGCGGTGCTGGAGCCTTATATCAAAGATTTGAATTAAATAAATTAAGATTATTAAAAATATCAGAATATATAAAAATGAAATACTTCGAGGAATTAAATCAGTTTTTGGATGGTAACCTCCCGGCAGAGAAGGAGCAGGAGCTGTTCCTCGCTATGTCCTCGAGCGACGAGCTGCGCCGGGCATTCCGCCGGATGTCCGCTATCCGCAGCGGGATGAGCGCCCATGCTTCGAGACTATCGGCGCCGCAATCCTCCAAAGCCGCAATTATGGCCGGGCTGGGTATTGCCCCGCGCCAGACGGGATTCGCCCGGATTCGCTCGCAAGCAAAACGCTTCAGTCGCGAAATAATGGTCGCAGCTACTGCCGCCGCGCTTTCGATTTCGCTTATGGCCGCGCTTTATAATCCAAAAGACGATGCAGCCGAAACCAATCTTTTGCAGGCGCCGGTGGTCACATTCGAGCCCGCCTCGGTAGCGATGGAAATTCCCGAATCGGCCGAACCCGCGCCGGTGGTCAGCTCATTCGAATGGGAACCCGCTATGCCGGAAAGAAATATTCCGCCGGTTGAGGATGTATTGCCATCAGAGGAAATTATCGCCGAAGTGCCCGCACGCCTGATCGCATCGGCGGCGGCTTATCCGAATCCGGCAGTCTATGCGAATTCGCTCAGTTTCGCCGAACCCCGCGAACAGAGAGCCGAGGCAGGCTCCGGGATGCTGATCGACCAGGTGTCGGCTCAGTCGCAGGGCGTGGCGATAGAAGGAATTGCGATAGAATTTTTTGGGAATGACCACATATATTTTGAGGATCCGACAGTTTCGCCCCAGTTTGTTCCGGGATTTCATAATAAATCGATTTCTATTAGCTACAGTCCTACGGATAATATTTCGATCGGAGTCAGCGCGCGCAACGAGAATTTCTTTCTTGAATACGAGGGCATCGACCGTCTGGGACTACCCGTGCGCTACGAGCAGCAGCCCAATCTGCTTACATTCCAGGGGGATGTGCGGCTGGCATGGAATAACTCATCGATTGTCGATCCTTTTATCCAGCTATCCGCCGGAGGCAATAAATACGGCGCCATCGCGCGCACGGCGAGCGGCCTGATAATATCGCCTATCGACCGGTTCGCATTTCTTGTTTCGATCGAGTACAGCTCGCTTTGGTATCAGCATCAGCAGGCCGCATTCCGCGCCGAAAAAATCGGCCTCAATTATGGAGTACATTATACATTGTTTTAATAAGTATTAAAAAATCATGAAAAAATATATCATCCTATTGCTTGCGGCGCTGGCTCTGAATGCCTGCGAAGACATCATCGGCAGCGATGCGAATATCAAAAAATATCACAAGCAGAGATTATTTATCACGAAACTCAACAACGCTGGCACCAGCACCGATATATATATGCTGCATCCCGACAGCACCGACTATGCCATCTGGAAGCACGATGCAATGCTGGTGGCCCCGCCTCGCGGCGAAATGATATTCTATATGGAGTGGGCGGACGGCCCCGGCAGTCCGAAATGCTACATTAGCGGACCGGACGGACGCAACCCCATGCTCGCATTCGAGGGAGAGCTGAAGAATTACGATATTTCGCCGGATTATTCGAAAATCGCAATCGCATCGACCGATGGCATGTATACATCCGGTTTAATTTGGGATATTAATAATCAAAAAATGTTCGGAGGATCGATTTTTTATGAAAGTCTGGTCGAACCGCCCTGGCTGAAATTCTCGCCCGACGGGCGAACTCTCGCGATTGCCAAAACCCGCCAGGAGCGCTCGATCATTGTCACTATCGAGCTGATTAATGTGGAGAGCAGCACAACGGATTATATATATACGGCAAACAATCTGCTCGGAGTCAATGGCCTCGATTGGTTCCCCGACGGCGAAAGCGTATTGCTGCTCACTCGCACGGTGGAGCACGACACAATGGATGTGTATTCATTCACCGAGGTGCCGCTCGACGGCGGAATGGCGAAGGATATTCAGACTTCGCGCGGCCCAAATGGCAGGGTGCATCATCCGATGCTCAGCCCCGACGGGGAAAGCCTGATAGCCACCATGTGGGACATCGGACTTCTGCTGCTTGATGTTCAATTCAGCGCGCCGGAGTTTTTGAATCCGCAGGGCGAGGAATTGGAAGGCGACGCATATATCCTCGACTGGTCGCCCGACGGAAATAATATACTCTATCTTAGCGGAGTATTGGACGAGAATCTGCCCGCCGGGGCGCTGAATCAGCATAATTTATCGAGTCGCGAAACTTATTCTCTGATCCCGGGCCGCCGGGTGATTAATGCATATTATATGCATCCCATGGATTGATTTCTTTTCATTGTGTAATTTTTTGGGTCAAGATGTGTGTCTTTAATAAATAACCTCCTATAAATCAAAAGGAATGCGCATGAAAAATTTATTTACAATTTTCACGAAAGCCGTCATCATCGCATTGATCGCTCTCGGCAGCGCCAGCTCGCTGAAAGCTCAGTATTTATTCGAAATTAATTCAATCGAAAATGCACCCGACACGACTATGATATGCGATTGGACATGGACCGAGAACGGAGAGGAATTATCATTCGGTCAGCTTTCCGAAGGCAAGGTATGCCTGGTGAATATCTGGGGAAGCTGGTGCGGCCCCTGCAAATCCGAATTGCCCGACCTGGCCGAGCTTGGCAAGATTATGCCCACGGATAAATACCTTGTCGTCGGTGTTGCAATCGAACAGAAGACCAATGCATGGAACAACATAATGACGCTGATCGAGCAGAACGAAATAACTTACCGCAATTTTCATGCGCCGAAAACCACCTCGGGCAATCTGCATCCTATTTATAAGGCGCTCAATTCGCCGCAATTTGTGCCCACCACTCTGATAATCGACCGCACAGGCCATATCGTCGATAAAATGGTCGGCCCGCATTCCACCCAGGAGTTCAAAGCCGCAATGGAGCAATTCAATTCCGTGGAAATCGCCAAATCCGATGACAATATAAATATCTATCCCAATCCCGCAGCGGATTCGCGGATTTATATCGGGATCCCGGCCGAAAGCACTTCGCGGGTATCCGTCGAAATCACCGATATCACCGGTCGCAGCCTTATTAAAATGGAATTCCCCGCCGGAAGCGCGCTGCTGCCGATCGACATCTACATGCTGAGCGCAGGCAATTATTACGCAAAAATTATTTATGAAAATAATGTATATGTCAAAAATGTCGCAGTTATAAAATAGCCCCAATATGCGACAAATTAAGGGCTGCCTGAATTAAATCGGGCAGCCCTTTTATATTACCGGAATTTATATATTAAACTTTGCTGAGCTTCCATTTCCCTTTTTTGAATATTCCGACGGCAATGAGCGTCAGAATTGTTTCGGCGATTACAATAGAAAGCCCTACGCCGATTTCTTCCATACCGAGCCAGATTGCCAGCGCGTAGGCCAGCGGTATCTCGATTGCCCAGAAGCAGAGCAGATTGACCCTTGTGGGCGTTATCGTATCGCCTGCGCCGTTAATCGAATTAATCATAACCATGCCTACGCCATAGGAGATAAAGCCGACGCTGATAACGCGGACCAGCATTGAGCCAATATCTATCACGCGGGGATTATCGATAAAAAACGAGACCCAGCGCTCGGCTCCGAGAAAAAGCCCCAGTCCGAGAAGTCCCATGACTATGATATCCAGCCGGGCGATCATCCATACTGATTGCTCGGCACGGTCGGGACGGCCGGCTCCGAGGTTCTGCCCCACGAGCGTCGCGGCGGCGTTGTTAAGGCCGGCGGTCGGCAGCAGTGCGAACAGCAATATGCGTATGCAGATGGTATAGCCCGCAACGGCTTCGCTGCCGAATTCGGCGACGATTCGCACAAGTATGACCCAGCTCATGGTTGCGATAATATTTTGCAGCACCGCTCCGAGCGAGAGCTTAACGATGCGGCCCATGATTTCCAGATCAGCTTTAAGCTCGCTGATAAATATTTGTATGCGGCTCGATCCGCGGAATAATATTACCAACTGGAGAACGACTCCGACTCCGCGCCCTATGGCGGTTGCGATTGCTGCTCCCTCGACTCCCATGGCGGGAACCGGGCCCCATCCGAATATCAGCAGCGGGTCGAGTCCGATATTCAGCAGATTGGCCAGCCAGAGCACTTTCATAGATATGGCGGCGTCGCCTGCTCCGCGGAATATCGCGTTAATGACGAATAGAAGCATTACCACAAAATTGCTTCCGAGCATAATCGCGGCATAGCCGGAGTATTCGTTTACTATCATATCGCTTGCGCCCATTGCTGCGAGCAGCTCCGGCGCGAAAAATATACCCACCAGCGATATAATCGCCGAAGGCATAAGCGAAACTATGATTGCCTGCCAGGCCGCATTGGATGCGGCGCGCTTGTCTTTTTCGCCGATTCGCCGGGCGACTGTGGCAGATGCGGCAATGCTAAGGCCGAAACCGATGGCATATACGATAGTCATCATCGATTCGGTGATGCCGACAGTAGCGACTGCTTCGGCGCCCAACCGCGATACGAAGAAAATATCAGCGACTGCGAACACCGACTCCATGGTCATTTCGAGGATCATGGGCAGCGAAAGCAGAAATATCGCGCGTCCCAGCGGCAAAGAGGTATAGTCCTGTTCGCGGCCGGAGATCGCTTCTGCGACAGATTTTGTTAAATAATTGAATTGATTTTTTAATGCGAGGATGCCATGACGATAGCTTGCGTTTTTACTATTTTCTTTCATCTTCGTTTTTGTTTTCGTTTCACATCGTTGATTTTAGCTTTGTTCGGTATAGCAATAAAGCGGGAGCTGGTCTGGGTGCCGGCGGCATCCGTGGTGATTACTAACATGTCGATAAACATAATTTGGCCTGTAATTTTGTTTTTAATAAATCTGTTAATTGAATCGAAAAGTCTTGCGGCAACTGCCGCAGCCAATCACAAAACGCAAGTTCTGGTATGAGGTGCGATTATAAAAAAATTATAAAAATAGTCGATCGGAGAAACTGCAAATTATGTCAAATTTCGCCGATTTCCAATATGCGGGCGCATTAATTATAATTATTTTGTATCCGAAACGCGAAATTGTTTCATCCTATAAACACAATTTTCGTCAAAAAGTTTCAAGAAAATTTCTTCCGGTTTCGCGCCGCAGTTTTTTTAGTATCTGCGAGCCACGCGATTGGAATGCCGGTGGCGAGTGCGGAGCAAGATGGACTATCAACAGCCCCAGCTCGTTTTTGATTTCGGGGATAATTTCGGAGATGCGGTAGAGGGTTTCGAGCGCATATACCCGCACAGCGATTCGCTCGACGGGACGCTCCATGGTGTCGAAGCACAGCTTCATCAAATGCCCGATCTCTTCTTCGGAATCCGGCAATTCTATGAATGTAAACAATTTAAGGAATGTGAACAACAGGCTTTCGTTTTTCATGCGCTCCATTGCGAATATGATTATTCCGCGGTGCGGATGGGCCAGAAATGGATATCGCTCGGCGGCAAACACCACACTTCGGGCAGCCCGGACGGAGTACTTCGGGCGGTCTTCGAGTGCAAGATGCAAAGCTTCGTGGAACAGCCCGCCGTCGGCGCCTATGGTATCTGCGCCCTTGATTACCGTGCGTTTGGAGCTGTCGTTGAATATACCGAGCCAGTCGAGGGATTGTTTCATATATAAATATAAGGGACTTAGCTAAATTAATCAAATTAATTATTTGATTTTTCGCTGATTTTTCTATCTTATTTCTTTTCAATTTTTGTAAAATTAAGGAATCCCAATATGAAAATCTCATTAAAACTTCTGCTGCTTGCTTTTATTTCTTCAGCATTTTTGCTTGTTTCATGCAATGACGACTCGAACGATCCCTCGGACGATAAGAACAAAATCTACGACACATGGACCCGATTCGTGACCGAATTCGACGACACCAGCTTCGCTGCGCGCCTCGTGATTAAAGAGAATAACACATTCGAATTCATTGTGGTGGACAACGTCCCCGGGCATTCGAATTCCTCGGCGACATTCCATCTTTCCGACGGCACGATGGAAATAATCGAGGACCCCGACTGCGAATCCGTCGGCACATATTCATATAACGTTGTCGAAGATAAACTTACGCTGATTCTCGTCATCGACGACTGCACAGCACGCTCGAAAGCTCTCTCGGGCGTTTGGAACGAATACGAAGATTAATCCGCAAAAATATTCGATTAATGAGGCCTGCATGGCGATTTAGCCGCGCAGGCCTTTCTTTTTGGCATGGCATTTGATTCATTTTATGCAGATTTGATTACTAAAAATTTGACAAAATATATATATGAAACTCAATCTTGCGATTGCCGAATTTTTGAAATATTGCGCCTCCGATAAGGAATTTTCGGCGCATACGATAGACAGCTACCGGCTGGCGCTCGCGCAATTCTACGACTACCTGGCCGAGGAATTCGGCGAGGTGCCCGATGTGGAATGCATCCGATTGAACGACGTCCGGCCATTCCTGGGCTGGCTCCACGACCTGGGGCATAAGAAAAATACGCTGCGAATGAAGATTTCGGCTATCAAGTCATTTTTCAAATATTGTCACAAAATCGAACTGATCGAACGCAATCCCGCGGCGCTGGTAGCCACGCCCAAATGCGACAAAAAGCTGCCTGCATTCCTGCTCGAGCGCGAGGTCGGCCAGCTTGTGGCCAGCTTCGACGACGAAAGTCCCGTCGGCGCGCGCAATCGCGCGCTGGTCGAATTACTATACAGCTCGGGCCTGCGAATCAGCGAGGCGCTCCAGCTAAACGTCACCGGCGTGAATTTTTCGAGGCGCTCGGTGCGTGTAATGGGCAAGGGCGGCAAGGAACGCACAGTCCCGGTCGGCGAAAAGGCTTTATTCGCACTGAGCAATTATCTGCGGTTGCGCCCGGAACTTACGAAGCGAACCGGCGAGAAGGCGCTCTTTCTCTCGGTATCCGGCGATCGGCTCGGCACTGCAAATGCTTACAAAATCGTGCGCCGCGCGATGAACGGAATCACGGAATCGCCGCAGAAAAGTCCGCATGTGCTGCGCCACAGCTTTGCTACTCATATGCTGGACAATGGCGCGGACATCCGCTCGGTGAGCGAAATGCTCGGGCATTCGTCGCTCTCGACCACGCAGATATACACACATGTATCGATAGAAAGATTAAAGAATGCGTACAAAAGCGCGCATCCTAAGGCATAAATTTTATCCCCCTATTCCCTTTATGCTGCAAACACGATCCTCCGCTCCCCCCGCGGAGGATTTTTTTTGGGCTAATCTCTTTTATCATTATTATATTGCATAAATCTTATCAAACATTTTGGAAAATAAACGGAAAAATCATGGAACAAGTAAAAATATCCGTCATCGGTACGGGCCACCTCGGTTCGATTCATGCTAAGCTATGGAAAAACACACCCGGCGCCGAATTAGTCGGAATTTACGACATCGACGCAGAGCGCGCTGCAAAAATCGCCGCCGAACAAGGCTGCCAGCCGTTTAATTCCCTCGACGAGGTAATCAAAAACTCCGACGCAGTTACCATCGCCGCGCCAACCAGCGAGCACTTTGCGATTGCGAAGCAGTGCATCGTGGGCGGCTGCCACTGCCTGATCGAAAAACCGATAACCGCCGAATACTCCGAGGCCCGCGAGCTGATCGATCTGGCCCGCCGCCACGAGCGCCTCGTACAGGTCGGCCACGTGGAGCGCTTCAATCCGGCTATTGCCGCAATCCGCGATTTCGGGCTCGACCCGCTGTTCATCGAAGCGCATCGCCTGAGCCAGTTCAAGCCCCGCGCAATCGACGTCTCGGTCATCCACGACCTGATGATCCACGATATAGATATAATGCTCTGGATGATCAAATCTCCCGTAAAAAATATCGATGCTAACGGAGTAGCTCTGCTGACCGACGCGGTCGATATCGCCAACGCCCGCATCACATTCGAGAACGGGGCGGTGGCCAATCTGACCGCCTCGAGGATCAGCGCCAACCCAATGCGCAAAATGCGGCTATTCCAGAGGAATGCATATATATCAATCGATTTCGGCGAGCGGAATGTCGAGGTATTCCACCTGGTCGAAGAAGGCGAAGAAGCGAACGGCCACGGCATCCCGGCCGCAATGCTGGGCACGCTCGACGCGGGATCGAAGAATAAATCGATATACTACCAGAAACCGGAGATACCCGAATCGAACGCCATCGCCGACGAGCAGGCCGCCTTCGTCGAAGCAATCGCCCAGGGCACGCCGGTGCCGGTCGGCGCAGCCGAAGCCGCCGAGGCACTGCGCATCGCCGGGGAGATTAACTCAATGATTAAAATTTGATTAATTATTTAAACAGATGATACTATATATGATACTATTTCGTATATTTGGATAGATGGATGGCGCGAGCTGAGAAAGTATTAAAAAATTGGCGCGAATCGACTTCGAAGCAAAAAGTTAGCTTAAACGAAGTGGAGATTGTTATCAGTCACTATCTGGCTGATTTATGCACGGATCGAAAGAACAAAGGCGGTTCACATAGATTTATCATTCAACATGAGAAAATCAAAGAACGAAACATTGACAAATTTGACACAATAACAATACCGGTAGATGGCAAGCTTGTTAAATCTCATTACATCAAAAAAATTATAAAAGTGATTGACCTTAGATTAGAGGGGGAGATATGAAAAAAGACCTCGAATATTATATGAATCTGGATTATGATATTAATATTCATAAATTCAGCGAAGAAGAGGGCGGCGGCTATGAGGCTTCGATACCGCAACTTGGCCGGCATTCTTTTCTTGGCGTCGGAGATACGATCGAAGAAGCAATCGATGACCTGAATGATATGAAGGAATTTTTATTTGAAAAAATTCTGAGCGAAGGCAAGGAAATTCCTGATCCAACACCCAAAGAAGAAGAGTTGGAAGATTTCGACAAATACAGCGGCAAATTCATGGTGCGCGTACCGAAGGAACTGCACCAAATTCTGAGCGAAAGCGCCCGTGATAATGGCGTCAGCCTGAATTCATACATAAATTATCTACTCTCGCGAAACAGCGCAATTGACGTAAAGGCCGGCTATTCAGGCAATTATAAAAATAAATCCGCCGTAGCCGAGAAAAACCGAGAGTATGATCCGAATAAATAAGTAAATATATATTACGGCCGCATGACGGCCGGGATAACATACCGGGGGATTGTTCGTGTTTATGAATATCCCCCTTTATTTTTCTTAGACTTATGGCTTTTTATTTGAAAATCTTATTTAATTCTCATTGAATTGTTAATTGATGTTCTTACCATCCATCGCAGCAAAACGGGGCCCAACCGCGACGTTTACGGGCGGCTGCTTCGGCATGTATATATAAACGGCGCGGATATGGTCGAAATTCCCGATGTGTCCGGTCGCCTTCCCTGATTGCTCAGAGCAGCTCGCCGAGGCGGTCGCAGTCGATAATCAGACGGATGCTGCCGCCGGATTTGCCGATCCCCGAAATGCAGCACCGCGATTCATCAATCCGGGCATCGATCTCGTTCCTGGGTATTAGCATTACGTCCGGGGCGGAATCGGTCATAATACCGACTTCTTGCCCACCGGTGTCAATTATGATAATTGAAGGACGCTCATTTTTGCAATGCCCATTTATATTCATTTTGTCGCCGAGGCTGATCAACGGAATTCGGCGGTTTTCATGTAATATCTCGCGTTTATTACGAAAATCAGAAGCGTCCTCTACTATTGCAAGCACCCGGGCGGCGGGCACTGCACATGATTCGCGAGCTATTCTGAAGGATAGATAAATATCATTCTCGTTTTCGAATGCGGAATATTCCGGAGTGTATTGTCCGACACTTATGTAGCGTTCATGCATACGCAGGGCCTGGTCATTAATTATAAATCAACTCCATGCAAATGCGCCCAATGAATATGATTTCAGAAAGATCGTATTTGCTATCCCTTAATAATAATTAATTTATTATTAAATAACAATTTTTCTTTACGAAAAAGCAGGAAATATTTTTGAATTTTACAGAAGCTGCAGCTTGTTCAAAAACTTCTGTTTATAAGTAGCGCTGATTGGCAATTTTTTGCCCGCTACGAATACCTGGCTGTCCTCGAAACCCTCCACATGTTCCATCCCTGCTTTTTAATAATTAAAAATTATAATCAAAGACAAACAAGAGCATTTAATGCACTTAAAGAATTGACATTTGATTTTTTAATAATTGAATTTTTGCAAGCATTAATAGCAAATAATGGGATGAATAAATCCGATAAATCCCGACGCTGTGGGCCAATCATGCGGTTGTGTCTCAGGGAAAGGGTTTTATTAAAATCCGTATAGTCGGAATTTTACACTTTTTGAGAGATTCTTATGGATAGAAGTAACTTAGCCATATTTATGATACACACATATATTCGACAAATAATATTTCTAAACAAAAAAAAATTGGAGAATGAATAGATATTTCATTTCGATTTAATCATACTTCGTTTGAATATACAATTGCTTTTCAATTCTTTCTTTTGCGATAATGCTGTTTTTCAAATTTCATATTTATATAATTTTTATAATATTTTATGTTTAGTTTATTCGAAAGGGCGGAAATTTTTATTCTAATACTTATATTTCGGTGTGAAAACTGCGAAAAACAGGGAATTTCAATAATTCAGGCGCGGCGGCGTCGGATATATATAGCACTCATTTATACTTCTTTTCGATCCGAATTTCTTTCATAAATCTATTTAAACGATCACTGGGCACTGATACTACGGTTCGCCCATTATGGTTTTGTTGCATTAATCTTCGAAACAAATCATGAATCATTCAGACCACTCAGACGGAAATCACGGCGGCCACGGCTCGCACATCAAAATGTTCCGCACGCGGTTCATTATTTCGGCAATTCTATCCATTCCGGTGCTGGCGCTATCGGAGATGATCCAGATGTGGTTCGGCTTCCGGCTCGAGATTCCATATTCCCCGATTATAGTATTCGTTCTCTCGTCAGTCATATATTTCTATGGCGGCTGGCCGTTTCTGAAGGGAATTTACGACGAAATTTCCGACAAACAGCCGGGGATGATGACCCTGATCGGGTTTGCGATTACGGTTGCTTTTGTTTATTCGGTTACGACGACATTCTTTATCCCCGGCCGGAATTTCTTCTGGGAGCTGGCCACTCTGATCGACGTCATGCTATTGGGCCACTGGATCGAGGCCAAGAGCGTATCCGGCGCATCCAAAGCGCTCGACGAACTCGCCGACCTGATGCCAAAAACCGCCCACCGCGTAAAAAACGGCGACGTAGAGGATGTTGACGTCAGCGAGCTGAACGAAGGCGACGTCGTGCTCGTCAAGCCCGGCGAAAGCATTACCGCCGACGGTGAAATTACCGAAGGCGAAACCCACGTAAACGAATCGCTCGTAACAGGCGAATCCAAACCCGTGGCCAAAAGCAAGGGCGACGAAGTGATCGGCGGCTCGATCAATGGCAAAGAAAATTCGATTAAAATAAAAGTATCCAAATCCGGCAAGAACAGCTATCTGGCACAGGTAATGGATATGGTCAAAGATGCCCAGGAGAGCAAATCGAAATCCCAGGATACGGCCGACAAAGCAGCCGCAGCGCTGTTTTATGTGGCGCTCGGCTCAGGTATTATTACTTATATAGTATGGGCTTTCATCGGCAGCCCGGATTTCGCGCTCGAACGGTCGGTCACCGTCATGGTCATCGCCTGCCCGCACGCGCTGGGACTGGCAATTCCGCTGGTGGTGGCGATTTCGACATCGATGACCGCCAAAAACGGTATTCTCGTACGCAACCGCCAGGCATTCGAGACCATTCGCAATATTTCCGCAATAATTTTCGACAAAACCGGCACTCTGACCGAAGGCGAATTCGCAGTCAATGAAGTAATTGCCGAAAAAGACGAAAACGAAATGATCAAATACACCGCGGCGGTCGAACAGAACTCCGAGCATATCATCGCCGCAGCGATAGTTAAATACGCAAAGGATAATGATATAGACATCCCCGGCTCGGAAGATTTCAGCTCATCCACCGGCAAGGGAGTCGGCGCTAAAGTCGACGGCAAGGAAGTGAAAATCGGCGGCCCGAAAATGCTCAGGGAAATGGCTCAGGATATTGACAATGAAAAATATCAGAAATACGAGCAAAAGGGCAATACGGTGGTCTATACCTTCGTCGATGGCGAGCTTTACGGAGCATTTGCGCTCAGCGATCGGATCCGCGAGGAAGCCCGCGAAGCCGTCAAAGAATTGAAAAATATGGGCATTAAGATATATATGCTCACCGGCGACAGCGAAGATGTCGCAAAATCAGTGGCCGACGAACTCGGGATCGACGACTATTTCGCCGGTATCATGCCCGACGAAAAGGCCGACAAAGTCAAAGATCTGAACAAACAGGGCGAGATAGTCGCGATGGTCGGCGACGGCATCAACGACGCTCCGGCGCTGGCCTCGGCCGACATCGGCATCGCAATCGGCGCAGGCACCTCGGTGGCAATCGAAAGCGCCCAGATCGTACTCGTAAAAAGCAATATCCTCGATGTAGTGCACACGATCAAATTCTCGGACGAGAACCACAGCAAAATTGTACAGAACCTCTGGTGGGCAGCGGGATATAATATAGTCGCGCTGCCGCTCGCGGCAGGAGTGCTCTGGTGGGCAGGCATAATCATCCAGCCCGCCATTGGCGCGCTGCTGATGTCGGCATCGACCGTCATAGTCGCGATAAATGCACAGACATTGCGCCGCAAAAAAATAAAAGAAAGCCCGTCCGATAATGACTGATCCGGACGGGCCAATGGATTTTCCGATTAATATTTAAAGATTAATCAATCTTATTGCGCTCGCGATAAAGCTCATAGAAATCCTTCAGATGGCGGAAAGCACGCTCCAGCACTTCCTCCGGCGGAAGAATCACAATACGGAAATGTGTGGTTCCGGGTCGCTGGCCGAAGCCCGATCCGGGCACTACCACAACGCCGGTCGTTCGGATTAATTCCTTTACGAATTTCGCGTCGTCGTCCACCTTTATCGACGGGAAGGCATAGAATGCGCCCTCGGGTTTGACGATTTCGATACCGTCGATTGCGCCGAGCATATCGACAGCGATGTCGCGGCGGCGTTCCAGCCGGAGCGTGGCTTCTTCGAGATGCGTCTGCGGCCCTTCGAGCGCGGCAATAATCGCATACTGCTCGGGGTGGTTTGCGCAAACGCGCGCCCGCAGAATTTTATTGACCGCCTCGAGGAAATCTTTCATAATATCCATACGTCCGCTCGCAACTCCCCAGCCAATGCGGAATCCCGGCGCGATATAATTCTTAGAAAGCCCCGAAAAAGTAACGCAGGAAACATCCTTATTCAGCGAAGCGATCGAAAGATGTTTGCGTCCGTCGAAATAAATTTTGTCATAAATCTCGTCGGCGATGATCAGCAGATTGTGCTCCAGCGCCAGATCGATAATCTGCAGCAGAGTCTCCTTTGCGCAGACCGAGCCGGTCGGGTTGTTGGGGTTGATCAGCACAATTGCACGGGTTTTGTCGTTGATTTTCGATTTGATATCCTCGATATCCGGCTGCCAGCCATTACTTTCGTCCAGATAATACGGGTTGGGCACAAGGCCCAGCTTGCTTTGCACCGCGGTATAAAGCGGATAGCCCGGCGTGGGCATCAGGAAATTCTCGCCCTCGTTCAATAGCGCTGTCAGGCATATTTCGATCGCCTCGCTGGCGCCGGTCGATATAAATATATCCAGGATATTATCGATACCCTTTTTGGCTGCGTCCTTTTCGATGGCCTTCAGCGCAGGCAAAATGCCCGACGACGGCGCGTAGCCGTTTTTGTTCTCGAGCATCGCGTGATAGACCGAGTCGATAATGTGCTTCGGCGTAACGAAATCATAGACGTTCGGGTCGCCGATATTCAGATATAGCAATTCCTTGCCGGCTTTGGCGGCTTCGTTGGCCACCGCGATGATGTCGCGGATGGCATAGCGAATGTCATGCGTTTTGACTGCCGGCTGAAGTGGAACCTGTGGCATATAACTCTCCGATTCTTATTAACATTATGAGAAAACACAAATTTAAATAATTTTACGGAAATAAGCGAAAGAGAGATAGCAATTCCAATATTTTTTCGCAATACAAACTATAAACAACTACATTCCTCGCGGGCAATATATAAGTAATCATGCGGCCT
>CAZEMR010000011.1:0-61592 GCA_964513465.1 uncultured Hyphomicrobiales bacterium | reverse complement strand
TCATAAAAACTATTTCCCGAAAAATATCGAAAATAATGTTATGGGGCAAGAGGGAGGAGGAAAAGATCGAATATAATATTTATCGAAACAAAATAGTCTAATTATATGAAAATAAAAAGTAATTATCTATATTTGCTGATAGCAAAACATCCAATCTTGTTCATATAATATCGATACAAAATGAAAAGCTTCCTCATTTCATTGTTGGTTCTTATCGCAAGCGTGTCAAATCTGGCCGCAGACCTCGACTCAACCCAAAACGCCCGGCTAAGCAACATCGAGAAGCAGCTGGACTCCCTCGACAAACTTCAGCAAATCCAGGCAGTTAAAAATGAAATCGAAAAACAATATCTCGAAACTTCACAAGAGCAGTTCGGATGTACATTATCTTTTTTCAACATAGTTATGGCTGCCATGGCTTTGCTTGGACTGCTGGCAGCTTTCTTCTTATATAAAAATAAAAAGGATATGGAATCTGAAATCCAAAATGAGCTGGAGGAGAAGAAAAAGCAAATTGAAGATGAAAAAACCGAAGTTTTTAAAGAAATCTGCTTAAAAAAAGAAGAAATGGAAACTGAGTAAGGAAAACAAAAAAAATTGGCTGTAGAATTACAGAAAGAAATTGAAGACGGTAAGAAATCAATGAGAGATAATCACAAAAGTTTGTTAGATGAAAAACGTGATGATTTAATGGCAAAATGATTTACCAGCTTGGATACAGTAACAAAAACCATCAAGGAAAATATTTCACCTATACCGGCGATAAAACAATTCGAAAAAATTGAACCTTTAAAACTTTCAAGTAATATTTTAGAAAATTTTATTAAATATTCAAATCTTGAATCAGAAAATGAAAGATCATTAAGTCCGGAGGAATATTTCTACAAAGGTGTTGCCTTAAGTGAAAGCGGGAATTACAATGAAGCTATTTCGATGTATAAAAAAGCAATAGAAAAAGACCCGAAATTCTTCAGAGCCATGAATAATTTAGGAACCGTATATAACAAGCTCGGAAATTATCTGGATGCGGAAAGGGAGCTTATGAGAGCGCTCGAAATCAAACCAAATGATGATATTATTTTGAATAATTTAGGTGATGTTTATTCAAATCAGGGCAAATATGAAGAAGCCATTAAATATTTTATGCAAGCTATTGATAAGAATAAGAAACAGCCTAAATACTACTATAATTTAGGAAATATTTACAATGCAATAGATGAATATGACAAAGCAATAGAAATATATGAAAAAGCACTTAACTTCGACAACAATCAAGCAGAAGTGCTAAATAACTTAGGTATATCATATTATGAAAAAGAAGAATTTCTCACCTCCGAAAAGTATTTCAGGCAATCTATAGAAGCAGACCCAAATTACCTAAATGCCTATCACAATTTAGCTTTAATCCACCATAAAAACAACGAACTTCAACAAGCTCTTGATTGCTATAATGAAATAATAAAAAGGAATCCCAAAACTAATTTGAATGCGTTTTATAACCGCTCTTGCACATATGCGCTTTTAAATAATAAATCTTTAATGATCGAAGATCTTAAAAAAGCCATTGATATTAACCCAAAAGCAAAAATTGAAGCCCGAACAGACGAAGACTTCCAAAAATACCGGGATGATCCTGATTTTATTGAACTAACTTCCCAATAAATTCCCCCGAAGACTCTGTCTCCGGGGGCGGATAATTCATTCAATTATTTATGTTTACGGGACGATGCGATAGATCATCCGCGGGAACGGGATTACCTCGCGGATGTGCGAGGCGCCTGTTACCCACTTGACTACGCGCTCGACTCCCAGGCCGAAGCCGCTGTGGGGCACCGAGCCAAATTTGCGGAGGTCGAGGTACCACTGGAATTCGCGCTCGGGCAGGCCGTGGGCGCGGATGCGCTCGAGCAATAGGTCGTGGTCGTCCTCGCGCTGGCTGCCGCCGATTAGTTCGCCCGCGCGCTCTGGGCCGAGCATGTCCATGGCGAGTACCACCTTTTCGTCCTTGGGGTCGCGCTTCATATAAAATGCCTTGGCCTCGGCGGGGTAGCGGTGGATGATGCAGGGTCGGTCGAACTGCTCCATGATCGCTTCCTCCTGCACCGTGCCGAAGTCCTCGCCCCATGGGAATGGCCGGATTTCTTCGTCGCGGCCATCGACTTTTTTGATGAGCGGGATGTCGTGCGAGTGGAGCCAATCGACTGCCTCGGTGTAACTTATGCGATGAAAAGGGCGGCGGATTTTTTCGAGCTTTGTAGTGTCGCGCTCGAGCGTTTTCAGCTCCTGCTGGCAGGTTTTGAGCACGAACTGGACGATGTATTCGACCAGGTCTTCGGCCAGGTCCATATCGTCGTTCAGATCGAAAAAGGCCATTTCGGGTTCGACCATCCAGAATTCTGTCAGGTGCTTACGTGTTTTCGAGCGCTCGGCGCGGAACGTGGGGCCGAATGTATATACCTTGCCCAGCGCGAGCGCGGAGGCCTCGGCGTAGAGCTGGCCTGACTGCGAGAGGTATGCGCTGCCGAGATCGAAATATTTGGTTTCGAACAGTGTCGATGTGCCCTCGCAGGCATTCGGCGTAAGCAGCGGCGAATCCATCAATTTAAAGCCATTGCCGTCAAAGAAATCGCGGATGGCCTTGATCACAGCCGATCGCACACGCATAATCGCGTGCTGGCGCGACGACCGCAGCCATAGGTGGCGATGTTCGATCAGAAAGGCGTCGCCATGCTCTTTGGGGGTAATCGGGTAATCGCTCGTAACCTGATATACCTCAACGTCTTTTACGTCGAGCTCATATCCGCCGGGTGCGCGTTCGTCCTCGCGGACAGTACCGGTTATTTTGATCGATGACTCCTGGGTCAGGCCCTTTGCGGCCTCGAAAGTATCCTCGCTGACGTTCTGCTTGAACACGACGCACTGGCACAGCCCCGTACCATCGCGGAGAATGATAAAATGCAGCTTGCCCTTTCCGCGCTTGTTATAAACCCAGCCGCGGAGCGTGACGTCCTGGCCGACGAACTTGTGCAGGTCTTCGATATACTGATAATCCTTATAGCGTGAAGTCATATTGGCCTCCCTATAATATTCTGAATGTAATAATTTGCTAATATTCAAAAATACGAAGAATATGGGAAATAAATAAGAGTGCGGAGTAATGATGCGAATGAAATGTATTAATATATATTAATTTTATAAATAATAAAATATTTATATATTAAATATGTCTCTTTCAATAGAGATACAAAAATCTAAGTGGATCGGGGTATCCTCGATCGGTAAAGGGTTGTCGGGATCGGCAACTCTTTACTTTTTATAGAGCAGGAAAAATTTTAAGCCCATAAAGCCTGTTATTTTTCTGATAAATTTTTTCTCTAATCATCTCGAAATTTAGATTTCCCTGATCAGGTCTTAGAACATATTTCGATAAAGGATAGGCAAGCAAATCCGCTAATTGCAATCCGGCAATATTCTCCCTTTTCCATTTAAAATTGAATTCTTTAAAATATGATCCGATCCTTGTGCAATTGACGTAATAAGTCCCTTTATCAAGCAAATAATTATAATATCTGAGCAATTCTCTGTCTTCATTTTTACCTCTTTTTTCGACATACACTGAAATTCGAGAATCTTTCTTATCAGAATTTGCTTTCATCTCATCCAGCAAAAAAACAACTCTTTCCATTATAAATGACAATGAAATACTATAAATATTCTCCAATCTCCCATATTTTCTGATATATTCCTTTTTTAGAATACTGCATGAAACAATATTATATTTAGTTTCCTTGATAATCGAATTTATGGATTTGTAAAAGGCTTCCTTAACTGAGGAATCGAGCAAAATCTTAAAATTCTTTTCGCATCTTCTAATATCACGCGAGTGTATAATAATTCCAGTATCATTCCAGAATTTGAGCTTTAGTTTCTGCAAATCATTTACTAATTTCCGATATTCATTAATCTCGATGACAACTCCGCATAAAGTAAAAACAGGAAATTCCGGATTAAAGTTATTTAAGTTGCCATCCCCGCATTCATCTATGTATAAATGATAGGCCATACTTGTTCTGCAAGATGTTAGGATTTCAAATCATATTAATATTCAAAAATACGAAGAATATGGGAAATAAATAACTGCAATCGAAATATGGCGTATCTCTATGTTACATCAACATTTATATACATCACCCCCCGAGCCAGACGCGGAAGTCGTCGGCGCGGTCGATCGATACGATTGCCTCGAGCTGTTCCGGCGGAGGCGGCTCCAGCTCTATCTTTATACGGCCGCGCGAGTATGCGGTCATCGAGCGAATCGCGTCCACAGCGATGATGAATTTGCGGTTGATCCGGAAGAACCGCGCGGGGTCGAGCATCTCCTCAAGCGCCGAGATCGTGTGGTCGGCCGGGTGCTGTTTTTTATCGCGCGTCATAAAAAACACATTCTTCTCAAGTGCATAGAAATAAGCGACTTCCGCAACGTCAACCGTGCGGATTTTTGAGCCGATCTGAATCAAAAAGCGCTTTTTATACTCGGCGGGCGGGGCGGCCAGATTCCGCAGTTTATCAGGGTCGGTGGCCGATTCCCCGCGTCCGAATCTGCGGAGTTTGTCGATTGCGGCCGCGAGATCGAGCTTATTTATCGGCTTCAGCAGGTAGTCTATACTATTGAGTTTAAAGGCTTTAATGGCGTATTCGTCGTAGGCAGTGGTGAAGATTATCAGCGCGTCGGGCACCACATAATCAAATATCCGGAAGCTGCTGCCGTCGCCCAGGTGGATATCCAGGAATATCACATCCGGCGAATTACGCGACAGCCAGGCCACCGAAGCCTCTACCGTTTCGAGACTTACGACGATTTCGATATCCGGCGCGATTTCTCCTATCAATGCCCGCAAACGCTGTGCTGCATTGGCTTCATCCTCGATTATTGCTGCTTTCATTGCTACTCCGGTTTGATCAATGGAACTTCCGCAATATAAGAATTTCCATCTATCCTGAAAGCCGGACGGCGGTCGGTCAGATACTCGTATTGCCTGCGAAGCGAGGCCAGGCCTATGCCCGAGGGCTTTGGCGCAGTCAGCTTTTTCTGATAATTATTCTCGACTCGCAGCATTCCCTTTTCCGCGCTGATCCGCACCAATAGCGGCCTGTCGGCGGAAACCACATTGTGCTTCACGCAATTTTCCAGCAATAATTGCATCGTCATCGGTGGCAGAAAATATTCGAGATATTCGCCCGGAATCGAAATTTCCACCCGTAGCGAATCGCCATACCGAATGCCCTGCAAATAGATGTAAGAGCGTGCAAATTCAAGCTCTTCCGCGCAGCATACGACGGTTTTTTCGAGCTTATCCAGAATATATCTGTATATTCGCGCAAATTCCTGCAAATAAGTGTCGGCCAGCTCCGAATCCTTATAAACCAGATTACTGAGGGTATTCAGCGAGTTGAATAAAAAATGCGGATTGAGCTGGGACTTCAGATTATTATATCTTGCGATTGCGTTTTCTTTTTCAAGTATTTCCGCCCTTAATGCTTCCGATTTCCAGTCCCGGAAAAATATATATGATTCGATAATCGCTACAAAAATTATATTTGCAACCGCAAATATCAGAAAATTATTAATCATATTTGCGCCGAGACCGTCCTTATATGGCGCTATCAGATGTGCCGCCACCGTCAGCGCAGATGAAAGCGCCGCCGCTATCACAAACGCGCCAGCCAGCTCCCACAACAGCCGCCGCGCCAGATCGCGCTCCCAGGGGAAGCGCTGCGATAAATTCCGCACCAGCCATACATTAGCATAAAGCGCCGGGATCGTCACCATCGACGCCAGCGCCGTGCCTATCGCCAGCCGGGCCACCAGCTCGACCGGCCCTCCGAGAACCACGAAACCCTTGAAATGATTGTAAGTTATAATGATTAATTGAACGACGAATGTCGCCGCAATTACTATCGTCCACGCTTTTTTATTTATTTTCATAATTCAATATAAATATTATTTCAATTTTATTTTATTATTTCAAAAAAAATAGGCCGACCCACCGGCCGGCCTCTTTTCGTTCGATTTAGAAATTCACATATTTCACTGAGAATCCGAAGCTTACGTTATTGAGCATTCCCTCGCCCGCGCCGAGCATTTCCATCGGCGAAGTGCTTCGCATCGATACGTTTGCTCCGAGCGCCCAGTTATCGCCGAGCATATATTGCGCGTGCAGCGTCGGCTCGAATACTCCGAATTCGTCGCGGTCGATGATTTCCTCAGTCCAGGTCAGCTCCTTATTATATTTCGAGTCGTACTTGAACTGCGCAAATCCATTAGCGAAAACGATTTGCATCGAGAGCATGAAGTTATCGCCGATCGGCAGCATGGGCTCGATATAAAATCCCGCATAGCCGCCTTCGAGATGGTATGTGCGATCCGGATCGAGGTCATTGAGCCGGTGGTCGTACCAGATTGCGCTGCCCGCGATTCCGACTGCGAGGTAGTCGCTGATTTTGATCGCGCCGCGAGCGCCGAGCGTGAACGAAAGCTTGTCGTTGATTGTCGTATAATTATTGTCCAGCGAGATATACCAGCCGATGCCGTCGCTATCGGTCTTGCCGACCGGGTTTTCGAAATTGTCGGCTGCCTGCATTAAATTCTGTCCGCCAAAAATCGAGATGATGAGGATGATGATTGCTTTTTTCATTGTTGCACCTGTTTGTTTGTGTTGAAAATGTTAACTGATCACGGGTGCAAAATATCACCTAAACGCCTTGTATAAAAATTATTTACGACGAATGCGCATATCCGGCGGACGAACCTGCAAATTCGGCGGACGAACCTGCAGCACGATCATTTCCCGAAGATATTATAGCGCGCATATGGGTTGAAACGGCCCATCGATTTGGCGATTCCTCGATCGACCTCGACGAGAATATCGCAGATATGCTTGAATTTATTGAAGCCGATGTCCTTGGCCTCGGTGCTCTGGAAAACCGTTACAAACGCAGTGTCGGTGTACTTTCGGCGCAGTTCCTCGAGGTCGGGCACACTCAGATTCGCCTGATTAGCGCTGTCTATAAATATAAAGTTATACTTGCCCTTTTGCAGCACAAAATTGATTTCCTGCTTGTTGCGCGCCTTGCTGATATCGATGCCCGAGACGTCGTTGCGGACGATTTTTTGCTGGATTGTCAGACTGATTCGCTCGCCCGAGGAGACGTAAACGACCGACCCGAAGGCCTTCAGATAATTCGCGAATTGCAGAGCCAGCGTGCTTTTGCCGGTTTTCGGCGGCCCGAATATAATCATATGAAAATTATGCGAAGGTATACCGAAAAGCTCTGCCCATTTGCCCTCGAAGGCCAGGGATTTGAAGCTGAGGTGCCGGATCTCGTCGCTGCTAATCACCAGTCCCTTTTTTTCGAGCAATTCCCGGTCGATGCCGCTTTGCAGATCGTCTATCTGACGCTGCAACTTCGCAAGCGACAACTGCTTATCCGAGAGCAGCCCCTGCACCTCGTCGGCTTCGCGTCGGCGGCGCGAGACGTAGTCCCGGCTCCATGTAGATGGCTGCTGCTCGTAGGCCTTTATCGCCTGATCGTATTTATGCATAGATTTTTGGTAATTAATTTTGAGCAATTTTGCCTCTTCGGTGTAACGCTCCACTTCTTCTCTTAAATATGATAAATTTTGTTCTTTTTCGGACAAAACACGATTAGAAGGAGTAATTTTGGTAAAATCGGGCGCAGGGATACCGTTGCGATTCCGATAAGCCTTTGTGCGGCAGGAGTTTGAGCAATACTTGGCGGTATTGCGTTTTGCCTCGAATTGGCGTCCGCAATGCTGGCAGAGCTTGATATTACCTGAATTTTTCATATTTTAAGCCGGATTTGTTACAGTAACCATAGCGTTCTGCGTTAACGTTTACGTTACAACAAATTATATTTGCAAATATAATTTATTTGCTTAAATTGCCAAAGCCTTGACATAGAAATTGAATAGTGATTGAAATTGGTCTGCGCGCAAAAAAAGCTTCAGGTGGCAGCCTGAAGCTTATGGGTTAGCCCCGATAGAAAGATTTAGGAGTCTTTTAGTACCGGTTGTGCAAAGATAATCAAAAATTCTATTCAAGTCAACACTTTTTATTGACTAAGCCGGAGGCCTGTTGTGTGGCGGGTTCCCGGCTTTTTTATGTCTATTTGGAGTATCAAATTTTATGCTCCGAACGTTTGAAGTAAGATTCCTTCGCCCCGCCTGCGATAACATCATTACCAATAAATTAATCCCCTGCGAGTGTCACCGCAAACTCTGCGAAGCGGTCACTACTCAGTCCAGCATGTTGCTTTTCGGTTTCGTAAGAATTATTTATATTGAAGCTAAAAACTTATGACATTTCGAGAAATTTTCGAATCAGGCGAGACGATCCTCACCGAAGGCTCGATCATCGAATACATCCGCCGCAAGACCGATGTGATGCTCCACCCCGTACTGCTAAATTCAGCTCTGGTCGGCGATTACGACGGCGAGCGTCTGCTGCGCCGCATCTGGAACGAGTATATCGATCCCGCGGAGGAATTCGATCTGCCGATTATTTTGCTTACTCCGACATGGCGCGCTAACCGGTTGAATGTGGCCAATTGCGCCGATTTTGAGGAAATTAATACGCGCGCGTCGGAATTCCTGCAATCCCTTCGTAAGGATCGCGGCAGCTTTGCTGATAAAATATTCATCGGCGGGCTGATGGGCCCCAGGGGGGATGCCTACGATCCATCGGAAGCTATGCCCGAGGACGACGCAGCGGAGTTCCACTGCTGGCAGGCCAGCCGGCTTGCGCGATCGGGGGTGGATTTCCTGATGGCATCCACATTGCCCGAAACCGGCGAGGCTGCGGGAATAGCCCGGGCTATGGAATCGACCGGCAAGGATTATGTCGTCAGCTTCGTCGCGCTCAAAACCGGCAAACTCCCCGGCGGCAATACCCTAAGCGCAGCAATGGATTATATCGATTCGGCGGTCGATCGCAAACCTTATATATATATGCTGAATTGCGTGCATCCGGAGAATGCGGCCTCGGCAATAGGCAACGACCCGGCATCGGAGGGCCGAATCGCAGGGATCCAGGGCAATGCCTCGCCGCTCGACCCGCAGGAGCTGGATAACGCGAGTGTACTCCACGCCACCGATCCGGGGCAGTGGGTCGATGAAATGTATGATTTCGGAAATAAATACGATATAAAAATTCTGGGCGGATGCTGCGGCACCGATCCGCGATTCATCCGTCAGTTGGCCAAACGCATCAGAAACGTACGCTGAGCCGGACCGCCTCCATCGGCCGCGGATCGGACGGATGCGGCTGCCAGCCGAGCGCCGCCGGGTTGGTTTGAAGCTCCAGCTTCACCTGGTCGTCGCTAACGAGCGCCTGATCGCGATAGCCCAGATACGAAAGCGTATATCCGCCGAGCGCCCCGATTGTGGTGCAAATCCACACCGGATCGGCACTGTCTCCCTTGAAAAATCCGGATGCCATTCCCAGACCGACCAGTCCGCCGAATCCGGTCGCCAGCAGATTAACCACGCCTTGCGTGTTATTAAAATCGCAGTCTTTGATTAAATAATGGCCGCCGGTGATTCCAGCCGCCGAGCCGAGAATCGCGCTAAGTATATATCCCCGGTGGCTCGCGTCCGTAAGTCCCGCAACCGCCAGACCGGTTAAGGCTCCGGCCATCGAAGCATTAGTCACGAAAAATGCGTCGCCTTCGGTGTATTTCGTATCGCGCGACATAAAATATCCGGCCGCATACCCCAGCGCCGATCCCGATAGCATCGCAATCCCAAGCGCCGGCAGATTATTATCATAGTCCTCTTTCAATAGCAAATCCGGCATCCCGAGGCCGTAGGCTGTGCCAGCCAGCCCCATGCTGGTAATTATCGACACCGTGCCCTCGGTCAGATTATTATTTTTCGCAATATTATACCCGACAATGCTCTCGGCTACGCTGAATGCGGCCACCGTCATTAATGGCCCGGACGCGTCATACCCCTCCGGAAACAGAATCAGCGCCAGCTCCGCGCCATGTATTGCCCCGAGAAATCCGCCCGAAGCATACATCTTGGCCATAGGCATCGTCACGTTTTCGTCTTTGATTAACAAATATGTAATCCCCACTCCGGAGGCGCTCACAATTGTGTACATAGGCAAAAAACTCCCGACGGATCTGCTCATCGACCCGGCAACCGTCCATCCATAAACACCCAGCGAAAGCAGCGCCGAGGATAGCAGCATATGCCCTTTGCCGTCGGACTGGCCGGGGACATAGTTGCGCTCGACAATCGCCATATCGACAATCGAGCGCAGGCTGTCGCGTCCGCCCGGGCCAATCTCACGCCGGGCGCGCATTATATCGCCGCTTTCCGAATAAATTATTTCCAGCGAGTACAAAGAATCGCCAACCTGATACAGCCTTGCTTTCCGGAAATTATCATATTCATCAAACAAATGAAGATAGATTTCTACATCGCTGTCGAGCGTCATTATTTCGCCCCGGCTATCGAATGGCACCTGCTTTTCCTGAGCGTAGCACCCGATAGTGGTCATCAACAGTATTACTACTAAAATTATTTTTTCCATTTTTCTCTGATTGATAATTTGTTATAAGTGCATTGCACCGGTTTTCAGCTAAATTATATAAATATATTCATTATATAAAATAACAATCAAAAATTTATCCTCAGAAATTCACACTCAGGCGCATTAGCTCCATTGGCCGCGGATCCGCCGGATGCGGCTGCCAGCCGAGCGCCGCAGGATTCAGTTTGAAATCGACCGAGATATCCTTTGCGGCATACTGATTATTCGATATATCCGGATAGCTTAAAGTAAATCCCGCAATCGCCCCGGCCGCGCCCAGAGTCCAAAGCCACGAATTCGCATTTTCTCCGCTAATCGCAGCGGCTGCGATCCCCATCCCGGCAGCCCCGCCGCAGAGCGTATAAAGCAAGTTCAGCCCTCCCTGGCCGCCAGTTGCGTCAATCTCCGATGTCAGAACATGCCCGGCAGCCACTCCGAGCATCGAGCCGATTGCGGCGTTGCGCAGGCAGACCCGAAAGTCTCCGCCGGTGAGCCTGCTTATTGCTGATCCTGCCATTGCTCCGGCAATCGAGGCGTCTGCCGATATCATTGCATCTCCCGGGCTGTAGTCCTGCGCCGATACCAAAATTGCCGAAGCGGCATATCCGGCGATTGTTCCGAGCATTACCGGGGCCAGTGCCTTTGACGACGAAAACGAACTTACACCGCCGACCATCGGGCTTATAAACCAAGCGATAAAACTATCGCAGAATACATTATGCCCGAGTTCCAGAGGTTATGCTCCGGGCCGTTCCTATTCCGGATTTCTATCGGGGAATTATAATAATGGGCCATACTGTCGACTAAATTCCGGATGAAAAGAAATATTCATTTGAAATCGGCTGGAAGCTATAGATATTGATATCGGAAAAATAATATCGATCTCGACTGCATAAGTCGAATCGGGCAGTTGGAATATTTTCGCGTATTCCAGATCATCATAATTTTTGAATAATCCGAAATATGCCGCTGCGCGTGCGTCCAAAGCCATAAATCGGCCCGCGCTGTCGAACGGGGTCTGCCGATTCTGCGAGAGCGCGGCAGTTGTGCAAAAAATCAGAATAAACAAGAAGGATAATTTCATGACTCCTCCGCGTGGAATAATAATACTTAGCATTTTTGGTATGGAATGCAACGCGGGGCAATTCGATCTGGTCGAATGCCCGGACTACGGTGCGGCTGTCATGAAGATTGACAGAATATAATAATATATTTTCTTATTTCCCAAGCATTTATTTAAATTTCATATGATTTTTAACTGTGAGTCGAAGCATACTTTTTTACTTTTCGGACAACAGTATCCCGTCCAAAAATACAAGCCTGCGCCGCGATGCCGAAATTTTGATATTTCGCAAATTTGAATATTAATGTTATATTAATACAGAATTTTAGTCCCGACCCCGGATATGAGTCATAATGAAATTCCATATATATATATTCCTGATTATCATATTAGCGGCATCAGATATTTCCGGCGCCGAACCTGAGGGCTTCGATGCGGGCTATCGGTCGCTTAGCGCATCGGATTTTTCGCGCCATCTGAATTTCCTCGGCAGCGACCTGTTCGAAGGCCGCGGCACCGGACAGATGGGCGGCAATCTGGCTGCGAAATATCTTGCGCTCGAGCTCGACCGAATCGGCCTTGTGCCGATGGGTTCGGAGAATACTTTCTATCAGTATGTGCCCATGCACGGCAGCTATCCGCTCAGGGGCTCGAAGATGAAACTACTGATGAACGGCGGATCGCGAGATATGGAGCTATGGCGGGACTATCTGATTTATCGCTCCGCCGGCCAGGTTTATTTCCCGAATCCTAAGCAGTTGGTATTTGCCGGCTATGGCATAATTGCCCCGGAATATGATTATAATGATTATCATTCCATCGACGTCGCCGGCAAAATCGTCGTTATGCTTGGCGGAGAGCCTCATGCAGACGATCCTGATTACTTCAGCGGGCAGAAGCGAACGATTTATTCGCATCCTGATACAAAGCTTCGGCTGGCGCTCTCGCTGGGGGCCGACGGCAGCATCATTATCCCCGACCCCGACGAATACGAATTCCTGAAATGGGACGAAATGCGCTATGATTATGCCTTCGAAGACGTTTCGCTCGCCTATGCGGTCAATGCCCATCTGAGCGTTTTGATTAATCCGGTGGCGGCCAACCAGCTTTTCGCCGGGTCGCAGTATTCGCTGAAGGATATTTTCGAAATGCACGAGCGCGGGGCAATAGAAAGCTTCCCACTGGAGACCTCGCTTACCTTCGACGGCGAATTCCGCGAGCGCGATTTCGTATCGCCGAATATTATCGGCATGATCCGCGGCAGCAAATTTCCCGATAGCTATGTGCTGGTCAGCGCGCATTACGACCATCTGGGCATCGGCCCCCCGGTCGAGGGCGATTCCATATATAATGGAGTGATGGACAATGCCGCGGGCTGCGCGGCTCTGCTGTGCCTGGCGCGGGCGTTCTCGCTACCGGAGGTACGCCCCCAGCGGTCGATACTATTTGTGCTGACCACCGGCGAGGAAAAAGGCGCGCTCGGCGCAAAGTATTATACCGACCATCCGGTAGCGCCGCTGCATAAAACAATTGCAAATGTGAATATCGATGGCATTGCGCTGTTTCACAAATTCAGAAGTATCGTCGCCATAGGCGCGGGACTAACCAATCTCGACAGCCTGCTGGAGGATGTCGCCCGGCGCAACAATCTGGAGATCACGGGCATACCGGCGGGATTCGAGCAGCAGGAGTCTTTCGCTTTTTCCGACCAGCTTGCGTTTGCGCGCGAGGGCATACCGTCGATTATGATATACGAAGGCCCGGATTATTCGGATATGACCCGCGAGGAAGGCCTTTATAAATTAATAAATTACAGCAGAAACATATATCACACTCCGTTCGACGACCTCAGCCAGCCGCTGAACTACGAGGCCGCGCTGCAGCACGTTCGGCTTTTGTATGAATATATATACAAGCTGGCAAATTCGGATATCGCTCCACGCTGGTACCCCGGTGCGATATATCGCAATGCCCGCCTGCGGAATAATGCGGAGGGCAAATGAGACAATTTCTATTAATTATTTTTTCGATTGCAGTTCTCGCAACGAGCGGATGCAGCTATCGGCCGCCAACCTCGATCATCCGTATCAAGGGCTCGGACACAATGCTGATGCTCACCGAACGCCTCGCCGAGGAATTTATGAAAAATAATCCCGGAGTCTCGATTTATGTCGAGGGCGGAAGCACCACCAGCGGCATCCGGGCTCTTACACGCGGCCAGGTGCATATCTCGACTGCCTCGCGCAAAATCCGCCCCGAAGAAATTAAGGAAATCGCCGAAAATTACCAGGTGCTCGGCGTATCGTTCCTGATTGCCAAGGATGCCCTGAGTATTTATCTGAACAAAAACAATCCCGTGCGGAATCTGTCGTTAGAACAGGTAAGGGACATCTTCACCTGCCGAACTAACAACTGGTCGGCGCTCGGCGGATACGACATGGCCATATTGCCGGTAATCCGGCCCCCTAATTCCGGCACCCATGCTTATATTAAAAAATTCGTACTGCAGGACGAGGACTATTGCCCCGAATCTATCATCCGCACATCGACCAGCGCGGTGACCGAAACCATAGCAGACAGCCCCGGAGCAATCGGCTATGGAGGAATTGCATTCCATAAAAATATCGAACACGCAAAAATTAACGGTTATGCGCCGACCGAGGAAAACGTCCGAAACGACAAATATCCCCTCGTTCGCTATCTGCATTTCTATACGCTGAATACCCCCGAGGGCGACGTCAAGAAATTCATCGACTGGACGCTCAGCCCGGAAGGTCAAAAAATCGTCAAAAAATCCGGATATATCCCGCTTTGGAGTATCCCGTTTTAATTCATTTATTTACGGAGGAATTATGTTCAGAACCGCTATGCTCATACTTATGTTCGCCATTGCGGCGATTATGCTGTCGGGGTGCCTAAGCGTCGAGAAAAAAGAATACACTCTCGAACTAAAAGACGGCGGCAAGGGCACCGCAACCGTCAGATATATCAATATCGTCTCTGTCGAAGAAGACGACAAGGACGTCTCCGATAAGGACTTCCAGACTCTGATCGAGGACTGGATGGTGGGCGAGGAAATCGATAACCAATTCGAAAAAGCGAGAGTTGTCGACAAAAAATTATTCATCGAAAACGATATACTGATCGCCGAAGTAAAGGTCGAATTCGACAGCCTTATGGCTATGGGGCTGTATCAATACGACAAAAACAGCCCATATATGAAGCTGTTCTGTCCGGATTTCACCGGCGGCGGAAATTACGAAAGCTCTAACGGAAGATTCCCCGGCGAAGATTTCCCGGCAGTCATCTGGCCATCTGAAACCAAGACGTTCAAATGGACGCTGGTACAGATGGAGGACATGACCGGCGCTTCCTCCCTTGCCGATGAATACAAGGCATGGAAAGAAAAAGAGGGCAAATAATAAATTTAAATTATTAAAATAAATTATTTGCTCTTTTTCATAAGCAGGCGCTCCCAGCCGACTGCCGCCATCGGCACAATCACCGTAAGCATATATACCTGGTATCGCGTCTCGAGATTGACTGCGAATATCAGAGCAGTGTAATACGCCGCAAACAGCAGATAGATCATTGCCGGATTCTGATAAATTCGTTCCCTGCGGTATAGCTTCCAGAATGCGAAAGCCGCAGGGATGACCGTTATCAGCACAAAAAACACATATACCGGATGGCGCGCACGCGGAGTATAAACATCCACTGTCCACAGAAATACTGCGCGTTTGACGGCTTTCCACAGCGCTTCGGCCGGGTGGCTCTCGATATAATCTATCGCAGCCTCTTTAAATACCGAATCGGCCGCTATCTCGAAATGTTGATTATACGGAATAGAATCCAGCTTTGGCAGCAATTCCGGAGAATATTCGCGGCTCTCCCATACTTTGGTGCCCAGCCGACTGGTGGTGCCGCCCGTTGCGTAAGGATTACTGCCCCGCCATATCTCGTGCCAGGGGTGGCTGACCACCGGCACTATCTTGCCAAAGAGCTGAGTATTGCGATATACCCAGGGCCCCACTACTGCCGCAAATATCGCCAGCGCAGCAACCATACGGATTATCCGCATGTCGCAATTGAATCGCAGACAAGACCCCACTACCGATGCCGCAATCAGCACGACCGAGAGAATCATGAATTCGCTGCGGGCAAGCGTCAGCAATCCGCAGAACAGCCCCAGAAGCAGAATATCCCACATACGTCGCCGGATGATATAGCTGATTGCGAAAAAAATTACGCACAGCGCCAGCAGATGATAAAGCTGCGAGCCGCTGAAGGTGACAACTCCGTATATCGCCGGCATAAAAAGCGCCATCAGAATAGCCGCAATCACTGCGCTGCGCCGGCCGGCAAGCAGCAACGCAATATAATAAGCAGGCAAAATTGCTAAAGCTCCCAAAAATGCGTTGAATACCATCAGCCACAGATACGCCGTCGGATTATCGCCAAAAGCTTCGAAGAATATATATATAATATAAGGATTCAGCGGCGGGATAAACGCGCCATCGTATGGCGGAGGCTGGCTTTGCTCGGCAAGCCTCTCCTCCGATAGCGATGGATATGGCCAGTGCATCGTGAACCGGTCGTGTTCGAGCAGATTGCGCGCAATCTTGCCATGCTCCCACATCTCGGGGTCTTCGATATCCCCGACGGCGAATATCGCGCCGATTCGCAGGGCAAACCCGCCAAGAAGCATAATAATCAGGATAATTGTACCGCGGCGGGCCAGTGCGCCCAGCATCGCATCAATGGACCGAGGAATTTTTCTCATTCGATTACTGCCTGTTGTTTCTATCATTTCTATAAATTAATGATTTATTCCATCGCGATCAATATATACAATAAAATTTATACTAATGAATCTATCCACTTTGTGAATAAGCAATTCATTTATGTAATTATTCCGGATGTAAGCGATTGGCACGTTTATACGATAAGGTCAGGGCGGTCAGAAAATTATTCGGCAGGGCAGACCGCGAAATTGCGTCGTTTAAGCGGAAGACTTCGCTGGGGTGTCCCTCGGGGTGCGCCGAATGCTGCAAAAAGGAAAACATAGAGGCAACCACTCTCGAATTCCTTCCGCTGGCTTATAATGCATACAAAAACGGCACGCTTTGCGAAATGATCCAGCGAGTGGAAAGCTCTACCGACGACGGGCTGTGCCCTCTGCTCGACCGGTTCATATCGGCAGATTCGCCAGGCGGATGCAACTCATATCCCGAACGCGGAATGATATGCCGGCTGTTCGGATTTGCAGCCACAACCGACAAACTGGGCCGCGCCCAGCTTGCAGCCTGCCGCGTGGTAAAGGAGCGCGATCCGGATCAGTATCAAAAAATTTATGCCGAAATACTCGCCGGAGCCAAAGCGCCGCTGTTCATAAATTACTATTTGGCGCTTTATACGATCGATCCGGCTATGTCGCGCGAATATTTTCCGCTCAGGCAGGCAATTCTGAATGCACTCAGCTATGTTGCGTTTTATTATAGCTTTCGCAATCGGCGGGCCTGATAATTGCCTGAATTACCGGCTGCTGATCGCATGGCAAGTATTTTTTCGGATTGCATAATTCCCGAATATTTATATTTTGGGGAATCATTACTTTGAATCACACTATATATAATTATGATAAATAAAAAAGATTTCGCTGAGGACATCGATCCCAAGAGTGCAAACGAGAAAAACGCCCAGCTTTCCTCCGCCAACGGCGGCGTTCTCGACCTCGCCTTCGGGCTTTCGCGCGATTGCATGGCCATCTGCGACTCGTCGGGCAATATTCTGCGAACCAATCCTGCGCTGGCCTCTTTGGCCGGAAAAAATCAGCCCGGAGAATTAACCGGTATAAATATATACAGCCTGATATTTCCCGAAAAAATTATTCCCGAAATCAAAACCACTCTTGCCCAATCCCGAATTTATGAATGTGAAGCAATGCTCGGAGCTGACAATCCCAAAGAAGTCGAGCTTCGGGCAGCAGCATCGCCCGATTCGGCCAATCTGGTATTCACATTTGCCGACGTCGGTGAATCGCGCCGCCGCGAGCGGGATGTAGTCGAAAATCAGGCTACTATCAACAGCTTCTACGAAAACGCCCCGCTGATGATGGGAGTAGTCGAATTCACCGATGATGACGTATTGTTCATCTCGGCTAATCGTACGACTGCGGAGTTTTATGATGTCGATGGCGATCTGGCCGGAAGGCGCGCCAGCGAATTTACCATAGCCCGCAAATATATTGAAATATGGCGGGAAAATTTTCGCCTGTCGCAAGAAAGCGGCACCCCGGCTAAATTCGTGTATGAACGCCTGATCGACGGCCGGATGCACTGGCTAAGCGTTACTCTGGCGCCGATCGGCGGTTTAGGCAGCAATCGCTGTTCGTTTATTCTCGAGGATATTACAGAGCGGATCAACACGGAAATCGAGCTGACCGAAAGCAAAGACCGATTGCAGAGCCTGCTGGACGCCAGCCCCGATATAGTATGCTTCAAAGACGGAGAAGGCCGCTGGCTTGAGGCCAACTCCGCCGATCTGGAATTATTCGGAATCGCTGATGTGGATTATTTCGGCAAAAAGGATTCCGAACTGGCCGGATACAGCCCGTTCTATCGTGAAGCATTCCTGACCTGCGAGGATTCCGACGAGGAAACCTGGCTCCGAGAAAGCATAACCCGGGTGCAGGAAATCATCCCCCGGCCGGACGGCACTGAGCGAATTTTTGACGTAATCAAAGTCCCCCTGTTCAATCCGGACGGTTCGCGCCGTGGGCTTGTGGTAATCGGCCGCGACGTAACCGAGCAGCGCAGCGCCGAAGAAGCCCTCCGCGCAAGCGAACTTCAATACAGAAATATTTTCCGCAACGCACCAATCGGGATATGCACATTCTCCCGCGATGGCAGCGTGCTCGAAGCCAATGAGGAATTGGTACGAATACTCGGATCGCCCTCGCTCGAGGCAACCAAGTCTATCAATATACTTAAATTACCTATGATGATCGAATCCGGAATCGCAGCCGACGTAATCGAATGCTTCGACAGCGGAGACCGGCAAAGCGCAGTCCGGTATTATACATCGCGCTGGGGAAAAACGATCTTTCTGCGATATATTCTCGCTCCTATAATCCACGACCATGGCGAAGTTGCCCAGGTGCAGGCGCTGGTCGAGGATTTCACCGACCGCAAAAATGCCGAGAATGCGCTTATCCAAAGCGAGCAGAAATACCGGAACCTCTTCGAAACAATGGCCCAGGGAGTATTCTACCAAAGCAGCGACGGTTATATCACAACAGCCAACCGCGCGGCGCTCGAAATGCTCGGAGTCACTACCGACGAAATCAAGCGCCATTCCGTATTCTCTACTCACTGGAAGACTATCGGCGAATCCGGCAAGGTGATTGTCCCCCAGGAATACCCCTCGATTCTCGCCATCCGAAACCGCAGGGAATATAAAAATATTGTCATCGGCGTTTTCAATCGCAACGACAAGGCATTCAGATGGATTTCATTCAGCGCAAAGCCCCACATAAATGACCAAAACGGCGAAGTTACCGAATCGTTCGTAACAATGCACGACATCACCGCACGCAAGCAAGCAGAAATCGAGCTGCGCAAAAGCCAGGAGCGATTCCATTTGTTGATCGAACAAGCCCCGGATGCGATATTCCTCCACGACCTGAATGGCCGGATAGTGGAATTCAATCATAAGGCCGTCATGTCCACAGGATACTCGGCCGAAGAGCTGAAGACCATGCACGTTGCCGATATCGAAACCCAGCTTGCGCCCGGCCGGATGCTCGAGCTATGGACAGAAATGGCTGAGAAGCACTCATCATTGCAGATCGAGGGATTCCACCGCCGAAAAGACGGCGAGATGGTGCCCGTTGATGTCAGCCTTGGCCCGATCGAAATCCAGGGCCGCAAGCTTATACTCGTGTTCGCGCGGGATATCTCCGACCGCAAAGAGTCCGAAACCGCACTGCGCGAGAGTGAAGAAAAATACCGCAAGCTGGTCGACACCGCACTTGCGGGATTCTATATTATTCAGGACGATAAATTCATATTCTGCAATAGCACATTCGCCGAAATTTTCGGATATGAACATCATGAGATTATCGGCAAAAAAGTGCTCGATATTATCGCTCCCGAAAGCAAAGCCAAAGTGCACGAAGAGCTTCGCCAGAGGGTAGCCGGAATAAAGGAATACTCCCGCTACGAATTCCACGGCTTGCGGAAAAGCGGTGAAATAATCGACTGCGAAGTATTCGGACGCCGGATTCTGTTTAATGGCCAGCCGGCAGTGCAGGGCATCACAATCGATATAACCGAAAAAAATAAATCGCGCCATGAACTCCAAAAAATCGCCAGGCTCGAATCGCTCGGAGTGCTCGCCGGAGGAATTGCCCATAATTTCAAAAATATGCTTACCTCCATGTCGCTCAGCGTAGAGCTTGCACGGCTGAAACCAGCAAAAACAAAGGAATATCTCGAAAAAGTCACCAAATCAATCGAACAGGCAACAGCTCTGGCTAATCGATTTCAGACCTTCTCGCGAGGCGGCGATCCGATTAAGGAAGTTATTGATATTAACGAAATTATTCGCGAGGCGGTAAGCCTTTCGACCAGCGGATCGAGCTTATCAACCGATTTGCAGCTATCGAACGACATCAGCCCGGTAGCCGCCGATCCGCGGCAGATGAACGAGGTATTCACTAATCTGATTATTAATGCGCGCCACGCAATGCCTTCGGGAGGCCCCCTCAGAATAAGCAGCAGCGAATTAACCGGGAATGACGCTTCGATTGCTGCAGAGGAAAATTGCAAAATGGTAAGGATTACCGTCGAGGATGAAGGCGCCGGCATTCCGAAGGATATTATCAATAATATCTTCGACCCCTTCTTTACAACCAAAAAAGAAGGCCACGGGCTCGGGCTTGCTTCGGTGCATTATATTATTCAGAAGCATCACGGATCAATCTCGGTGGATTCCGAACCCGGACGCGGAACACGATTCGAAATATTGCTGCCCGCAGTTGCCAAATCCCTGATTGAAGCCACCCGCTCTTTGGGAAAGGACGAATTCTTTCCAAAGCCGCTGAAAGTATTACTGATGGACGACAACGAGGATATTCTCGAAAATCTCATCGATTTCGGAAATGAATTCAATTTATATATCACCGGCGCCCGGAATCCCGGCGAATGCGTTGCAAAATTCCGGGATGCATACGTTCGCAGCGAACCCTTCGATGTGGTTATACTCGACCTGACTATCGAGGGCAGCAAAACCAGCGGCGCCGAAACTCTGAAGAAGCTGAATGAAATCGACGAAAACGTCCGCGCACTCGTATTCAGCGGGCATTCCAGCCAGCCGGTAGTATCGAATTACGAGGAATACGGATTCGCAGGCCGACTGGAAAAACCCGTGAATATCGACAATTTCTGTCGCGAGATCAAGCGCGTTGTCGATTTATAATTTCGTGTAAAATTATTTCTGGCGGACGCGGGTTAGCTGGTCGATCGGGTAGCCCCTTTCGCGGGCCCAACCCACGAGCCGCTCGTATAGGTCGTGCTCCATATTCGGCTCGCGGCTTAATATCCAGAGATACTCCTTCGTATTGCTGGTAACCACTGCCCAGCGGTAATCCTCATCCAGTTTCACCACCTTATACGGACTCGAGAACCAGAGGAAAAAGCTTACCTCGAGATATGCAGGATTGTCCGGATCGGGAATGCAGGCATCGCCCTCGGCCGTCTCCCATTCGTCGTCGCGGGTGTTGAATCCCTTATTAATCACAATGATCTCGTCGGGATCGTCGCCGCGCTTATAAGTGGCGGTAACCTGCTCGAGTCCGCGCTCGAAGCTGTGGTCGAGCCGCGCGATCTCATGCCAGGTGCCCAGATAGCGCTCCAGCTCGAAATTATCGACGGTAGGGATATTCTCGGTGCTCATTTCTTTGGATACACCGCAGGAAATCAGAATTATTGAAATAATCGGAAAAATCAGGAATACTTTTCTCATAAAAACTCCTGTGCAGATTGTTCGACAAAATATATAATGCTTAGATAATAAAGTCGGAAAATGGCAATAATACCGGAGAAACGGTGGAAAATTTTGGAAATCTCGATTTTTATTACATTTTTGTATGTATTAATTAAAACGAATTACGACACATTATTATTGGCAAAATGAATCCTACCAAAGATATCTGCTTCGAACCAATCGGAATTATCCATACGGAATTCCAACAGCCCGCCGGCACTCCGATTCAGCCGGCAGCAGCCGAAGGCCACACTGGCTCGGTCGAGGTATTCGATCAATATACCGAGTGCCTCGATGGACTCGATGGCTTTTCGCATATTTTTTTAATTTATTTTCTGCATCAGGTAAAATCATTCAAGCCCCGCGTCACACCATTTCTGGGCAATCGCGAAACCGGACTGTTCTCCACGCGCGCGCCGGTGCGTCCCAATCCGATAGGGCTTTCGGTAGTCGAAATCTCGGGAATCGACGGGAATATCATCAGCATCAAAAATCCGGATATGCTCGAAGGCACACCGCTGCTCGACATCAAGCCCTACGTGTTCGAAATCGACAGCTACCGCTCGACTCGCCACGGCTGGATCGAGGAAAGTATGCCGGGATTTTTCGACCGCCGGGCCGACGACCGCTTCGTCGGGGAATAATCAATAAAAATCGGGAAGATTGTTAATCCTCTCCGCCACCAGCGGGCTGAGGAATGGCTCGTATTCATAAATCACCGAATCGTTCCGAATTACTTCGATTCTATAACTAATTCCGAGCTGCCGGGTTAAATGATAGAATGTCATATATTCGGCAAAATCCTCGGCCCAGTTTATCGAGCCATAAAGCGAGGTGAATGGCGTTTGTGCCAGTCCTTCGTATACTTCCGAGGCATTGCTA
The DNA here is from genome assembly GCA_964513465.1 of uncultured Hyphomicrobiales bacterium. Taxonomy (GTDB): domain Bacteria; phylum Bacteroidota; class Ignavibacteria; order Kapaibacteriales; family UBA2268; genus CAZEMR01. The sequence continues at coordinate 38,981 of CAZEMR010000011.1, read as the reverse complement.
TCGGAAATCTTCGGGCCGCCTCGAAAGCCGTAAAAAGTAATGTCGCTATGGTACGTAAATTCGTATTGTGGAATCGTCTTTCCGTAATCCGCCCAAACCCCCTCGGTAAATTCCGAATGCCGCCCCTGCCAGCCGCGGAGCGTGGCGATATCCGGCTCGGTATATGGAGTTATGCCATTTATATAATCAATCACATGGCTGGCTTCGTGGATTAATATATATAACAGCCCCTTGTATGCATCGCTCAGGGCAATTCGGATTTCGTCCTCGCAGTCGTCGCGGAAGCAAGTGTTTTCCTTATGGCCAACCCATCGCTGCATTTCAGAATCGAGGGTTTCGGCGTTAAGCACAATGAAGCAATAAATCGAATCCGAATCCGGATCGACCACAAAGTCGGTATATCCGGAATAGGTCAGGCCGTCCACGAAATAAATACCCAGCAGCCGCTCGCGCAAAATTGGCAAATAACCCGGCGGCAGCAAATCAAGATATTCCGCCAGCAGCCGGCCATCGTTCCCGGTCGGCGGATACGCCTGATACTCCGGGGCGTCGTCGATATCGCACATATAATCAAGGATAAACTGCGGCATAGCTGTCCGCCCGGCAATCGGCGATTCGGGATCGAAATCGAAACTATCGAGATTGCGCGCGGGGACTGCAAGCAATTCCGCGCGGAGCTTTTGTTTAGCATTATCTTTGGGCTGGCTGGAATTCTCGCAGGCTGCGAGGAATACGGCCATAGAAAATATAGCGATTAGAAACCGGATTTTCATAGTTTTTTTTAATTAATAATTAAATAATAAACTCAGGCAATTAATCTCCGTCCCGAGGCCGCTTTTCTTTCAGATCCTCGAGCAATTTATCCAGATTATTGACGGTTACGTATAATTTTGACGGCGAATTCTTCTCATTTGTATAAATTTTGAATTCGATAATATTATTATCCCCGTCGATTCCGTCCAGATTGATCCAGAGTATCAGTTCGCCGACCTCCATCGGATATATCGTCGATTGCGCGGCCTTGCCCGAGCTGCACGAACACGAGCCCTTGATGCGCTCTATCATCAGCGGGCCGTCGCCGCGGTTGAGCACCTTCACTTTGTATTCGATAAACCGGCCCGGCGGGTCGTCGATCACTATTTCGTCCGGCTGCAGCTCCATTTTGGGCGCCAGCGATGTATCGGCATTCGGAGCCGGCTCGTTGAACAAACCTTGCGCGCTTGCATTCGCCGCAAAGATAAACGCAAATATAACAATCAGATACTTCATTTATTCTCTCCGAAAATTGTGTCGATTACTTCGTCAAATTCATGGAATCCCCGACGGCCATGAATCCATTGCGCCGCCCTAATGGCTCCGCGCGCAAAACCCGCCCGGCTGCGTGCGCGGTGGGTCAGTTCGATCGTGTCCTCCGGCGAATCCATATATATGGTGTGCGTGCCGGGGACGTTCCCGCCGCGGCCGGAGCTAATGCCGAGCGCGCCGGGTTCGGCAGGCCCGCATTCGGTCGATAAATATTCTTTCCGGCGGATTTCCTCAAGCATGATCTTCCCGAGCGAAACCGCAGTGCCGCTGGGAGCGTCTTTTTTGCGGGAGTGGTGCATTTCGTGCAGCCAGACGTCGTATTCCTCTGCGCGGTCGGCCATCTTAGCGGCCAGCCTGGTCAATCGGAAGAACATCCGCATACCGATCGAGAAATTCGACGCCCAGACGAGTCCGGTGCCGGATTTTTCTATTATGCTGCGCAATTCCTCCATATGCGCGTACCATCCGGTGGCGCCGACGACGATATTTTTGCCGAGCGCTGCCACTTTGCGGACGTTTTCGGGTACCGCTTCCGGCCATGAGAAATCTATCGCAGCCTCGAATTCGTAATCCCCTCGTTCGCTTAAAGGATTGTCAATATCGAATTTTTCGCAGATTTCGATATTTGCTTCGCCGGCCAGCTTCTCTACTTCGCGGCCCATAGCGCCATAGCCGAGGAGTGCAATTTTTAATTTATCGGACATATCATTCGCTGAATTTTTTGTTTAAATATATATGAATATTATTCGAGAATATTCGCTCGCGGCTTATGGTTTCGAGCCCCTCTTCGGCAATCAGCGACCTCAGGCCGCCGGATGCGATAAAATGCCGGAATCCGCGGTAATGCCCGCGTCCAGCGAAGAATTCAACCACTCGCATAAATCGTCCCATGATATTCCGCGGCAACGGCGAAGCATAATCCGCTAAGATTATGAATCGCGCTTTTTGCATGGCCGATTCGATGACGGGTCGCCGGATCGACGGCGGCATCTCGTGCAATGCCAGCGAGATAACCGCATAGTCAAACTCGCCCGGCACGAACTCGCCCAATTTGAGCGCATCGCCGCGAAAGAATTCCATATTGCCGATATCGCCCTCTTTTCGGAGCTTTGCGCGGCGGATATTTTTTTCGGAAATATCGATCCCCGCGTAATATTCCGCTTTATTAATTATATTGAATCCCAGGCCGCCGGTGCCGCAGGCAATATCGAGCACCCGCGCACCCTTAGGGATCATCCGGGCTATCGCTTCGTAATGCGGCTGCAGGAATAGCTCCATAATGTTTTCATATATCCACCCGTGGAACCAGTCATCTTTTTTGTAATTAATCATAATAAATTAATCAACGTATCGCGCGCGGATTTAGCTTTTGCTAAATAATTTCTATCGATTCCCGCGGCACCCAGCCCACATTGCCGTTGGCCAGGCGGATTTCGACCCATTTGCCAACCCGGTCGATCGTGCGCACCTTAGTGCCCTCGTGCAATATGAATAGGTCGGTGCCCTTGCGGCCGGGCGAACTTTTCACATAAACGCTTGGGGTAAATACGATTGCCCGATCGCGGGCGGTCTCCGTCGTATAGCTTTTCCATGCAAATGCGAACGAAGCAATCGCCAGAACGAATGCGATCATTGCGCCGAAAAATGCAGCGCGTTTGACCAGTGGCTGCCATTTTATAAAAAATATTATCGCCAGAACGAGCGCGATCCATAGCAGCGCAATCGCAATCCAGGCCCAGCCGCCCGATGCGAATATGCCACCGGCAGCGTCCAGCCATTCCCAGATGAACAGGCGTGGCAGCTTTTCGATATTATCCACAGTCCGCAGATTCGCCACCCGCAGATTGAAGCGGATATCCTCATTGCCTGGATCGAGCCGCAGCGCGCGTTCGTAGTTCACAATCGCCGGGGCAAGCTGTTTCTGCTTGAAATATGCATTGCCGAGATTGTAATATATATCCGCATTTTCGTAGCCATCTTTGATCAATTCCTCGTATAATTCCGTGGCGCGGGCATAATGCTCGCTCTGGTATTCCTGATTTGCACGCCGGAATTTATCCGACGGATTCTGCGCAATGGCAACGCCGGCTGCGACCATCATCATAATTATTACCGCAATTTTCAGCTTCATTTCAGTCTGCCCTCCAATTCTGTAATTACTTTTGCGGCGCGGTCGTATATGCGTTCGATTTCGCCGGCTTCTTTCTGAGGAGCGAACCGGGCGAATTCGCAGTGCTCTATAGTCTCGATTAATTCCGTGGCAAGCTCTTCGTCAACATTGTGTCGCGCAAGAGCCGTCCTCGCTGAGTCTTTGGTCAGCTCTGACATCGGAATGCCGAGCTTATCGCTGGTATAACCCCAAAGCGCACGGCTGACCTCTTCGTAGAATTTTTCCTTCTCGGAATCGGGCATAAATTTCCGGGCGGTGGCCAGATGTTTTCGGGCAACTTTGTTGGCCTTTTTATTGCGCAGCAATGCCTGATTTCCATGGAGCCTTTCGTCCCGACTTCGTTTATATATAAATAATCCGAATATCAGAAACGGCGCCAGCCCGAGCGCGGCAAACCCCGCGGATGCGAAAAACCGGCCGCCGTTTTTCTCAATATCCGACGATGTATGGATAAACCGGATGTCCTTGCCGATGTATTTGATGTCCTCCTTGCTTACGCCGGAGATCACGCCGCCCTGGTCGCCTTCGCGGCCCTCGCCTACCGAGAGCGTGAATTCTTTCGAAGTCAGAGTAATATATTTTTTATTATTAAGATCGAAATAGCTGAATTCTATAGGGTCGATGCGGAACTCGCCGGGATTGCGCGGGATAAGTATATATTCGTAAATAATATTGCCCGAAAATCCCTCGCTGCTGACCCGCAGATTGTCCGCAATTTTTGGCTCATAGCTTTCGATGTCAGGCGGCAGGTTAATCATGGGCGGCTCCATAAGCTGGAGATTGCCCGATCCCGACAGCTTGATTTTCAGCGACACAGGCTCGTTTGCCGGAGTCGTGGTTTTGTCGAGCCATGCCTCCATTTTTATATCGCCTACCCCGCCGGAGAAGCTCGCCGGGGCGCCTTCGGGCAGCGGCTTCACTTTGATCGAAATCGGATTCGAGCTGACGGTATATGGAAAATCCTTGTAATTTCGCCGCATAAAAAAGTCGTCGAACATCGAGCGCTGGCGCCGGTCGGACTGCACCTGCAATCGCACGACCGATTCGAATTCGACCGGGTCGAGCTTAAGGGTGCCGCTGCGCTGGGGCAGCAATACGGCTTTCTTGACCGAGGCCACCCGATAGCGGACGCCTTCGTAATTCTCGTATGAATAATCCACCTGATCGCCGCCGGAGATGTCCTGAGTCCAGAATCCATCGAGCGTGGGCATTCTGGTTTGCTCGATTCGCACGAGATTGAGCCGCGGGTGCATATATAATTTATAGCTCGCGATTACCGGTTCGCCCTGCCACACCTCGCGATCGTTGGTGCTTACCCTAACGAAGAGGTTCTGGCTGATGATGTCCTTGGCCTGCTGCTGCTGTGTCTGCTCGGCCTGCTGTCGGGCTTTGGTCTCGGGCGTTGCCTCGCCTGCGTTGACGGTGATTGAATTTGTGCGGAGTTGCTTTCCGCCGGCTTTTATGTATGCCGGGTCGATGGTCAATTTGCCCTGTCGCTTCGGGCGAATGACATATGTATATGAAATCGATCGCGACATCGCGCCGTTGATTATCTGCATACTCTGCGATGTGCTCGGGCCCATCAGCACTTCGAAGCCGTCGAATGATGGCGGCCGGAAATTGCTTCCCTCGCCGTTTTCCAGATTGAAGGTAACCTGGATATTATCGCCGACCCCGACATTGTTGCGGTTTATGCTCGCAGTGAACGAGGGCTCCTGGGCATGGATTTCGCCCGCGAATAGCATTAATATTATAAGTAAAGCAATCTTTTTCATTATGAATATTTCAAAGAATTGAACAATATTCTACCAGTTTTTGTCCAGCTTCTGCTTTGTGGCTTTCTGCTTTTGCAGTTTTTTGCGGACGTCTTTTTCCTTTGCGCGCAGGGCCTGGAGCATTCGCTGTGCGTCGTCCTTCGAGATTTCGGCCTTCTTCTGTCCGCCCTTTTCGGGGGGCTGCTGTTTGTCCTTGTCGCCTTTTTCGCCCTGCTGCTGATCCTGTTTGTCCTGATTCTGTTTATCCTGTTTTTGCTGGTCCTGCTTATTCTGCTGGTCTTGTTTATCTTTATTTTGCTGATCTTTATTCTTCTGATCCTGCTGATCTTTATTTTGTTGATCTTTTTTATTCTTATCCTGATCCTGCTGATTCTGATCCTGATTCTGATCCTGATTCTGTTTGTTTTGCTGCTGTTTTTGCTGCTCGAGCATCTTGCGGGCGTACTCCAGATTATACCGCGCGTCGGCGTCGTCCGGATTATTGCGCAGCGCATTTTTATATGCCTCGATGCTTTCCTCGTACTTTTTCTCCTGAAGCAGTGAATTGCCCATATTGTGGTAAGCCTTAGCGATCGTCCCCTTGTCCAGATCGGCCGATTCGGCGATTTCGCGGAAGCTCTCGGCGGCCTGGCTGTAATTCTCCTGCTTATACATCGCATCGCCGAGATTGAATTTCGCCTTCAGATACGAAGGGTTGCCCTCGAGCGCCTTGCGGTATTTAATCTCGGCATCCTTATAATTATTTTCATTATAAATATTATTTCCCTCGCGCAGCAGGCCCTTTTCCTGGCCTATCGCAATCGCGGGGCAAAGCATTGATATTATTGCAATTATATAAATATATCTCATTTTGATTTCTCCCCGAATATATTCAAGGATGTGATTAATTTATTGCGCCGCTCGCTGAAAAACATTTCGATTAGCAGCAGTAATATACCCGCCGCAATGAAATACTGGAAGCGGTCTTCGTAGTCGGTAAATACTTTGGCTCCGAATTCGGTTTTCTCCATCTTAGCGATTTCCTCGACCAGCACCGAGAGATCGGGGTCGGCCACCGAGCTGCGCAGGAATCGACCTCCGGCCTGCGCGGCAATCTGCTGAAGCATCTGCGCGTTTAGCTTTGTTACGATTGTTTCGCCCTGGTCGTTCTGGCGGTATCCTGTGCGGCGGTCATTACGATATATGGGTATCGGCCCGCCATCGGCCGAGCCCACTCCGATGGTATGGATAATTATCCCCTTTTCGGCGGCTTCTTTGGCGGCGCCGAGCGCGTCGTCCTCGTGATTTTCGCCGTCGGTTATTATTATCAGAGCTTTGCTGCGCTGCTCTTTTTCCTTCTGGTCTTCCTCGAATGAAGCGATCGCCAGATTGATCGCCTCGCCCATAGCCGTACCCTGGGTGGGCACCATCTCGGTGCCGACAGTCGAGGTAAACAGCTTCGCCGCGCTGTAGTCCGTCGTAAGCGGAAGCTGCAGATATGCCTCGCCAGCGAACACAACAAGGCCGATGCGATCGTTGCGCAGATTGTCTATCAATTTGAGCACGGACTGCCGGGCGCGGTCAAGCCTCGAGGGACGGACGTCCTCGGCGAGCATACTATTGGAAACATCGAGCGCAATCATCACATCGATGCCTTCGCGTTTGGCCTCCTCGAGCTTGCTGCCTATCTGCGGATTGGCAATGCCGACAACTATAAACGCAAACGCCAGCGCCGCAAGCGTAAATTTTATCAAGGGTTTATAGGGGGAAATATCCGGAAACAGACGCAACACGATCTCCGGATCGCCGAAACGGCGGATAGCATTGCGGCGCGCCAGACGAGCAATGTAGAAAAGCATCACAAACAAAGGGATTGCGAGCAATCCCCACAGAAAATCGATATGTTCGAGCCGAATCATCAGACTTTACCGAATTGTTTGTCTATCTACTGACTGTTTATTAATAGATTAGTCTTTTGATTCCGACGATTTTAGCCCTTTTGGATTGAAGGATTTTCAGAATTTTTTATAAAATGTTAATAATATAAATGCACCTGCACCGCCCACCGAGTCGATTTATACTCTTCGGTATCGAGAAATCGGTATTCGGGGATAATTTCGACATATGGCAGCGGGAATATCTTGGCGTCGAGCACTACCTGATTGACGTCAAACTCGTAGGGAGCGTCCTCGACCAGAGTCAGATTTGTCCGGCCGGTTTCCGCGCGAAGCCCCAGCAGCACCCCTTTGTACAAAACAAAAGTCACCCCGCCGATCCAGTTCCGGGTCTCGCGGATATATTCATTATCGCTCATCGCAAACTGTGCGTTCAGGAAAATCGAAGGCGTAATCGCGAATCGGGTAAAAATATTAGACACCCAGAAGTCGCCGTTTACGAAGGCAGATGCGCCGAAGTAGCCATCGGGCAGCGCCGAATGCAGATAGTCCAGCCATAACATGAATTTCGCCATAAACGAGGGATTGCCCGGCACCCGCAAAAGATCGCGCTGCTGGCCGTAAAGCGAAAGCTCGCCGAGGCTGCGCGAATCGTAGATGCCGGCGTTGACGGTGAGCCAGTCCTGAGCTTCATAAATCAGCTCCGCGCCGTATTCGGCGAAGTCGGGGGCGATTAGCGTTTCAGTGCCGTTAAATGCGGCAATCCGGCGGTCGAGCGAAGTCATATCGCAAATCCGCACGCCAAGCGAGGGCTGGAAATGGCCGATCCTGAGCGATGGCAGATTCTCGCCCGGGCTGATCAGCAAAGACGCCTGCCAGAGGCGCTGACCGTTGAATATCTTCGGCCCGAAATTATACTGGCCCTGGGCGCTTATCCAGTCCGTGGGCTGCACAAGCATATACGCCGATGCCTGCATAGGGAAGTATTTGCGTTCTGAGTCGGGAGAGTTATGCGCGCGGGCGGTCTGCATACGGAAGTCCCCGCCGACGGCAAGCGCGCCGTCAAAATAGCCGTAGCTGTTGCCCAGCAGGTCGTAGAGGCCCTCGAGTCCGGCCTGCTGCGGAGTAAACATCGCAACGTCGCGGCCGAAAGTCCAGCCGAAATCGCTGCGCATACCGCTCCCCTGGTTATTAGTGTGGCATTCGCTGCACTTGAGCGCCGAGAGCACAGAAAATTCCGGCAATGCCCGGCAGGTATTTATATTTAAAAAAAACACTGCGAAAATCAGCAGAAATCCGGCTTTGCGCATCATATTCCCCGATTATTAATGATCCGGCAGTTTGCCTTTTTTGCGGGCGGCTGCGACCTCGGTGGCCGAGACCGTTTTGTCCATTCCGTTGAATTCTTTATATATATATGTAAGAATCATAGCCACTTCTTCGTTGCTGACCCCGGCCTCGATTTCCGTGGTCATCACCCCGTTGTAGGTAACGCCGTTGACGGTAATCTCGCCGCTGCGTCCAAATATTATGCCGCGCAGCAGATTCTCGGTGGTGGCCTGTTTGACATAATCGGCATTCTTCAATGGCGGATAGATGCGCTTGATGCCTCGGCCATCGTTGCGGTGGCATTTCGAGCACTGGTCGCGATATAGCTTCTCGGCTTTGGCCATGCTGTAATTTTCCGAAGAAAGGTCGGCTGCGGAAAATCCGACTATTATAACTGCCGCAATTATTGCGAATATCTTGAATGTCCTGTTCATATTTTTGTTTTTTTTTATTAAAAACATTATCAAAAATAAGTAATTCCTCTGAATCAGACGAATCCACGCGGGAAAAATTTGCCCCCCTAAATTCTTTTTCACATATATTATTATTCAATTCCATTCGTTTAAAACATTACGACCCGGCACAAAGAAATGTAACCAAACCCCGCGTGTTTCGTGTTTTTCTAATAAAATAGAATACAATTTTTGGAAAATTATGAAGAAACTAACCGTATTTGTGAATCTAATCCTGCTGGCAGCGATATTATTTAATATAAACATATTATCCGCGCAGATCGAACCCGGAGCCCTGCTTATAAAGCTGAGTCCGGATGCGGGGGTCGAGCGGGAATTCTCCGATAATGGCAACTCAACCGCGCTGCGGACAATTCTGGGAAATCATTCCGTCAAGAAATTTATTAATCCGAATTTAATCGAAAATCTGAAAAACAAATCAAAACAAAACCGTACAATGGCCCCAATGCGTCAGCGCTGGGAAAGCATCTCGCGAATGTATAAAATCAAATATGATTCCGGACTCGATCCCCGTTCCGCCGCAGCAAAACTCGCTTCGCATCCGGACATCGAAATTGCCGAGCCTGCGCCCGCGCATAGAATATTCGAATCACCGAACGATCCATCGCTCATGTTCCAGTATTATTTATTTACTACTCATGCGCTCGACGCAGCGGATACACTCGACACGCAGGATACCGTCGTCATCGGCATCGTCGATACCGGGGTCGACTACGAGCATCCCGACCTTGCCGCCAATATTTATCATAATCCCGGAGAAATGGGCACCGACGCCGAGGGCAACGACCGACGCAGCAACGGAATCGACGACGACGACAACGGATTCGTCGACGACTGGCGCGGCTGGGATTTCGTCAGCAGCGAGCATCCCAACGGGGATAACGACCCGCGCCCGGGCAATCAGCACGGCACTCATGTGGCCGGCATAGCCGCCGCAGTCCGAAATAACGGCATCGGCATCGCCGGTATGGCCGTGAAAGCGGAAATCATGATGGTCAAAATCGGGCAGGATCACCCGCTGAGCAAATCGGTCGAAAATTCCTACGACGGAGTGCTCTACGCCGCCTCCAACGGCGCGGATGTGATCAATTGCTCGTGGGGATCGTCGGCGCCATCGGAGATCGAGCGCAATATTATTGAAACCGCCACCCAGCTCGGCTCTATCGTTATCGCAGCCGCAGGCAACGATTCCGAAAACCAGAGCTTCTATCCCGCGGCATATCCGGAGGTTATATCGGTGGCCGCGGTCAACAGTGAAGACCGTCGGGCGCCATTCAGCAATTATAATTATTCGGTCGACATCAGCGCGCCGGGTACCGGAATATACTCAACCGTGCCCGACAGCAGCTACGACCTTCTGAACGGCACTTCGATGGCCTCGCCCGTAGTCGCCGGCGCAGCAGCAATGCTACGCCACAAACATCCCGAGTATTCGCCGCTGGAGCTTGGCGAACACCTGAAAGCCACAGCCGACGATATTTCGGAGCAGAACCCGGCATACTACGGGCTTTTGGGCAGCGGCCGGGTGAATGTGCTCTCGGCAGTGACCGCAAAGTCCGTGCGCGCAGTTATGCTGCAGGATTATATAATTACAAATGAAAATAATGACGAGATAATCGACATCGGCGAGCGCGTGGAGATTATGCCCACTCTGATGAATGTGCTCGATCCGCTCGAAGGCGCTAATATTGAGATATACTGCGAAAATTTTCCCAAGCCCCGATTTATCGACAGCGTTTTCGACCTGGGCGGCCTTGCCAAAGGTCAGGTGTTTTCTCCCTCCGAGCCATTTTCGTTTATAATGCCCGACGATGTGCCTATGAATCACGAAATGAAATTCCGCATGATTATTACCGCCGGAGATGATTTCGTGGATAATGAATATTTTTCGGTGATGACCCGCCCGAGCTACCGGACGATGCGCGGAAATAAAATCACCGCCACATTCAACAGCAGCGGCAATATCGCATATAATGACTATCCGTCGAATGTGCAGGGCGACGGCTTCCGCTACGATGGCAGCGCCAATATGCTCTACGAGGGTTCGCTGATGGCGGGAATTTCGCCCGACAGGCTTTCGAATGTGGCGCGCAGCAGCTTCCAGATGCGCCAGGACGACGGATTTCTGACCCGCGAAATATTCCGTATAAATCAGCCGGGGGAAACCTCGCCCACGCAGGGATACGCAGAATTCCGCGACCATGCCGACAGCATCAGCGCAGGGATCGGAGTTATCCAGCGCACGTTCCAGTTCGACGAACCCTCGCGCCAGGACTTCGTAATTGTTGCATATGATATATATAATGTCTCCGGGGAATTTTTCGATTCATTATTTGTCGGGCTTTATTTCGACTGGGACATCGGGCCCAACGGCGCAAACAATGTGGCCGATTTCGATGATTCGGAAATATTCGGATATATACATAATGTCAGCATCGAAGGTCTGCCCTGGGCCGGAGCGCTTCAGCTATCGAATCATTCGCTCAATTATTTTGCGATAGATAATAATGGCACCGGCGCCACAAATCCCGGGGTTTACGACGGATTCACCCGCAGCGAAAAATGGATGATGCTCTCCGGCGGCATCGGCCGAAAGCAGTCCTCGATAACCGACGCATCGATGGCCATAGGAGCCGGACCGATAAGGCTTCCGGCCGGGGATACCGTTCGGGTGGCGTTCGCTTTGTTTTCGGGGTATTCGCTTGCGGAATTGCGCGCAACAGCCGAGTCCGCACGCCAGACCGCCCGCAAATTCGATCTGGGCAGCGGCGGATACCAGCCGCTCCCCGCGCAGGATACGATCACAGCATTATATCCGAATCCGCCATCAGCCGGAGAGATTTTCATAGATTTTTCGATCTCGGATAATCAATTAATATGGCTGGAGGTATTCGATGTGCCCGGCCGCAGAGTGGGAGTGATTATCGGCGGGGAATATCGATCGCCGGGGATTTATACCGAAAAATTCAATACCTCGATGCTCGCACCGGGCAGGTATTATATCCGGATGCGCACCCTCGAAAGCACCCGTACGATGCCATTCAATGTAGTAAGATAATTTTTGTAAAATAAATTCAGGGGAAATGATGGACCGCTATAAGCAGCTTGTGGATATGGTTAAATCATACGAAAAAGATTACCGCAAATTCTATGAAAAAGGAAATAAAACCGCCGGAATTCGCCTGCGCAAACATATGCAGGAACTCCGCAGCTATGCCAAAGACATCCGCGATGAAGTTCAGGAAATCAAGCAGCGCTGGGAAGAGGATTAATCCTCCTGAACGCCTATCCCGAGCAGCCGGCGGGTCAGATATTTAACTCTATCGCGCATGGCTTTGATGCTGTCTTCTTCGAGTGTTCCTTCGACAGTTTTTTTAATATTAAGCATATCCTTGTTCACATCGCAGAGATGCAGCTCTATTTCTGCGCCCGATTCGCTCCGGCGAAAAACTCCGGTTATGTATGCCTCCACCTCGAATTTATATAGCGCTTCGATTTCATATCGCGTGGGCGAACGGTAATTTTCTACTCCGTACATATTCGCCATTGCGTATATCGAATCGCGCGAGGGGACATCATAGACCGCGTATTCCGGGCTTTCGACTGCCGCTTCGAACACTGTTTCTACAAAGTCATAGGAATTCAATGTCTTATCTTTGAATAAATTCCACTGGGGCAAATCTTCATTGTTCTGGAAATAAATCCCGCCAATCACAAGTGTGGCCGCCGGCCGAACCCGCAGCGATCCGTCCGCCGAATCATATAGCCGGGGCCGTCCGAGAGCGTCCGCAAACGCCCGCTGAAGCGATTCCAGAATCGAGGGATCATACAAATACCTGCCGGATTTTTGGTTTACGAAATGAAGTAGTGAATATCCCACGCCATTCTTCGCATTTTTTTTCGATGAAGGCATAGCAAGCGCAATATCCGCCCGCAGCATATTCTTAAGCTGGCTGAATGTGACAAATGCGATATATTCCACGCCAAGCTCCTTTGCCACTCCCGATAGCGTAGGCTGCTGCCCCGATTCGGCCAACTCGCGTGCAATGGAATCGCGCACCCGGTTGGGAATTAAGACATATTCCCGGCTGAGGCCGACCGCAAGAGCAAGCCCCGGCTCGGCTTTGCCGACCACCATGGTATCAACCCCGGGGCCGGGCATAATAGTCCCGATCATTATTTTTTTGGCCGATTTTTTGCTCTCTTTTGAATATATATTTATTGATGCAGCAACCGAAACGATCGCAATTATCAGGATTATGCCGAATTTTTTCATCATTTTTCCAAACTTATTTATTCCGGATTTTCACATATTTTTCTTTGAATTCATTGTATTCAAGGCAATTAATCACGTCGGACTTTTCGAGCCAGCCCTTCCGCGCCACATTCAGGCCGTAGAAGATATCCGATAGCGTGGTGGTTTTGTGCGAATCGGGATTTATCGCCAGCTTCAGTCCGCGCTCCTTTGCATAAATCACATTCCGCCAGTCCAGATCGAGCCGGTAGGGATTGGAATTAATCTCGATCACCTTGCCGTTATCGACCGCGGTGTGGATTACCCGCTCTATGTCTATCTCATAACTCGGACGCAGCGAGAGCAGGCGTCCGCTGGGGTGCCCCAGGATTGTGGTATATGGATTTTCGAGCGCCTTTATAACTCTTTGGGTCATCTCCTCTTTGCTCATGCGGAACGATGAATGCACCGAGGCGACGACTATATCGAATTCGGCGAGCACCTCGTCCGGATAATCCAGCGAGCCGTCGGGCAAAATATCCGATTCGATGCCCTTGAGCACGGGGATGCCGACCAGTCCGCGCGAGGTGATGCGGTCGATCTCGGCATGCTGCTCGAATACGCGCTCGATCGAGAGGCCATGCGCGTAGCCGGCGGTGCGGCTGTGGTCGCATATCGCGAAGTATTCGAATCCGAGCTCTTCGGCGGCACGCACCATTTCGAGCAATGAATTGCGGCCGTCGCTCCAGTCCGAATGCACATGCAGCATTCCGCGCAGGTCGGGCTTTTCGACGAGCCGGGGGATGTCGCCATCGGCGGCGCGGCCCACAGCTTCTGCGGATTCGCGCAGCTCGGGCGGGAGGTATTCGAGCCCGATCGCCAAATATATATTTTCTTCGGATTCGATCGGGAGCTTTTCGCCGTCTTTATACAATCCATCCTCGCGGGGATCGAAGCCCTTCGAGCGGGCATATTCGAAAAATGCGCGGATATATGCCTCGGATCCCGTCTCGGTGTGGAGCTGCCAGAAGTAATCCGTTGCCGGGACATTTTTTATGCGGATGGGAATGCCATTGGGACTTTTGCCGGCAATGGTGCCATCCGGCGAGGCTGAAATATTATTTTTTTCGAGAATATCCGACACAAGGCGGCTGCCGTCGGCCGAGGCCACATAGTCGATTTGGGTGACCAGCTCCGCAAAGCGGCGCGTTTCGCCGGCGGTCGAGATCATTTTCACATACGGATTATTGCGCAGCTCGCGCAGAATATCCTCGGTGAGCGCCAGCGACTGCTGATTGATAAAGCGTCCGTGCGCGGCCTTGCGATGGCGGATGCCATTCAGAATCGTTTCGATAAATCTTGATTTGAAGCCTTTCATTTGCTCAAGCGTCCCATCGTTGCAGGCCCTTTCGAGTTCGTCCAGATTGCGGATTCCCAGATGCTTATATATATTGCCCACACGTTTGGGCCCGAGATTCCCGATTTTGGTCAATTCGATCAGCGATTCGGGAATTTCAGCCGTAATCCGCCGGTAGTATTCCATTTCGCCGTTTTCGACGTAGTCGGTAATCTTTTCGGTCAGCGCCTTTCCGAATCCGGGCTGGTCTGCCAATTCGCCTTTGCGGACAAGCTCGCGGACGTCGAGTTCTTCGTCGCGGATTCGCCGGGCGGCGTTCGAATAAGCCTGCGCCTTGAAATGGTTCTCGCCCTTTATTTCCAATAATTTAGCAATATTTTCCAGGATATTTATCAGCTTATAATCGACCATCGGCCCCTTGCGTTTATTCGATATTTCACATAAAAATCGCACGATTTACAATAAATGCAAACCGCACGATTAATTAAACGCATTGATTAGCAAAGGATTTTATCCCCCCTGATATTTCGTCTGGCGGCGGGCCCGGCCGTAGGCATTGGCCGCCTTGATCGCCGGAGCAATCCGCTCCGGAGTGGCCATTCCGGCCTCGTTATGTATAAACTCTCCGTCGGTGCAGGCTTTGGCCGCTACCTTTTCGATTTCGAGATCGGTCACATATTTAAGCCCTATATCGGCCAGCATGGTGGGCAGCCCCACAGATTCGCAGAAATCATAGACTTCGTCGATCAGTTCGCCGGGCACATCGTTATAAAACAGCGATGTCAGCACTCCGAAGGCTACTTTCTCGCCGTGCAGGTAATCGTGTGTTTCGCTGAGCGCGGTCAGTCCGTTATGAATCGAGTGCGCCGCGGCGAGGCCACCGCTTTCGAATCCCACCCCGCTGAGCAATGTGTTCGCCTCGACGATATGCTCCAGCGCGGGCGTAACCGCGCCGGCCTGGCAGTCGATTGCCGCACGACGCCCGTATTCGAGCACCGTATCGTAGCACAATCGGGCTATTCCGTATGCCATCAGCGAGCCGTGGTCGCCCGAGCTGTTCTCGCGGCGGTGAATGCGGCAGCTTTCGGCTTCGAAATATGTCGAGAGCGCGTCGCCCATACCGGCCACCAGATAGCGCACCGGCGCCTCGGAGATGATCTGTGTATCGACCAATACGAGGTCGGGATTGCGCCGGGTGAATACAGCGCGCTTATATTTTCCGTCGGGGGTATATATAACCGACGACGAGCTTGTGGGCGCGTCGCTCGAGGCGATCGACGGCACCACCACAAACGGCAGATCGAGATTGTGCGCCACCACGCGGGCGGTGTCGATCGTCTTGCCGCCGCCAAAACCGCAGATAGAGTCGCACTCGTTTTCGCGGGCGATCATGGTCAGCGTGTCGATAGTTTCGTCGGTGCACTCGCGTTCGAATTTTTCGACTAAAATTTCAAGATATTTTTCAAAATCGGATTCGAGAGTGGGCAATATATAATTATGCACAAAGGGGCTGGATACCAATAGCGATTTCGGGCCATACGCGGCCAATTCCTCGCCCAGGCGGAATATCGCATCCGCTCCCTGGACGTATCTTCCGGGAAACATGGTAGTGGTGATCATTTTCTCATTTTCTTTTTACATACATTTTGCCAATTACGGGGTCGCCTTTTGTAATCATTAATATTTTCTCGAGCTTTTCCTCGCTGAGCACCGTATCGGCGCTCATTAGTTTGATCCCGGACTGTGTGATAATATTTCGCGAAAGCGTCATGCCTTCCTCAAGCTCGCGGCGGCTGACCGTCATTTCGGTTTTATACTTGCCGGTGCTGTTTTGCCATGCAAAATACTGGTCCATCAGTGTTATAATTCTGATGTCGTAAAGCCGCTTGCCCTCGTGATATAAATTCTCGATCGACTTGCCGATCTGGTCGTTCGTTGCCTTCATAAAATCATAGAAATCGAGCACTACGCGCAAAATCCGCGATCCGAGCGGTATCTCCCAACCCTTGATTTTATCGGGGATGCCGGTGCCGTCAAAATTTTCGTAAACATGCTTCAAAATTTTTGCAGGCTTTGCGAATCCATCCATCGGCAAGAGCAGGTCGTACGAGAATTTGGGCACCCTGCTCATCTGCTCGCTTTTCTCGCGGCCGTCGACAAGTATCGGAGAAAGCAAAATATTATCAGGCAGCATCAGCCGGCCAAGGAATACCAGTCGGCAGGCGTCTTCGAATTCTTCTTTTTCGGATTTGGACATATCACCCAGTTCGTCGGCGATCCACGAGGCCGCGCGCTGCACACGGTTCTTGAGCTTTGGGAATTCCGGCGAGCGTACGTTGACCAGAATTTCGAGCGAATTGACCACCCGCCCATAATTCTCATCCATTTTATTAGTCAGCTCGAGCACTTTCTGATTTATCGCAAAAATCTCGAATCGCTGCTCCATAATACGCGCTCCGGCCCGCAATTTGCCGATCATTTGGTCGATCTGGAATGGTTTGGCAAGGAAATCGTCGGCGCCTTCCTGCAGCATTTTGATATTCTGCTCGCGGCTTTCCGCATCCGCAGTTATCATAATTATATAGCAGTCCCTGATGTTTTCTGTTGTCCGGATTTTTTTCAAAAGCTGCACGCCATTCATTCGCGGCATGAGAATATCAGACACCACAACAATCGGTTCGCCGATTTCGATCAGCTTTTTGATTGCGTCGATTCCATCTTCGGCGTAGTGCAGATCTGCCTTGGGGAAGATTTTGAGAATCACCTTCTCCAGGATTTTGAACATCGCCTTGTCATCCTCGACAACCATGAATTTATTTTTTTGTGGCATTTTATCCTCCGCCGCTTATATATTCATACTGCAATGAGATAAAGCAATTATCATACCAATATCAGGACATATGCAGAAGATTCATGAATATATTATTAATGAATTATTTTGGGTAATATAAAGATTTTGAATGAATTAACTCTAATTTTCTTCAAATACAGAGTGAATTTATATTCATGCAACTATTTATATAAAATATTATATTGCTTTAAAAACACATTCCCGATAAATAAATTAGCAAATCAGTAAATACGGCGCTTTGATATGAACACATTTGTCAATAAATACGGCCCGCTCGAGCTTGAGGCCAATTGCCTGCGCGCAGCAATTTTTAACGATAGCTGCCGGGTAGCCGCTCGCGGTATTGCCGCCAGAATCGCAGCCAGCGAGGCGTTCACACACTGCGCCATTCACCTTGATAAATGCAGCAATGCGAACTTAATTTTCGCAGACCGCGACCACGAATCCGATATTAATAAAAATTTTGCCGGTGCTCTCTCGGGCGAAGACATTAGAGAATTGTTCCCGCAGGATGCATATATATATTTCTATCGCCTTGTCCATCGCGAAAACGACTATGGATGGATGGCCGCCGCAAGCGAATTGCCGGCCAATGAGGAATATATCGAAATCCTCGACCGAATTTCGGCTACTCTCGCCAGGTTGAACTCGATGCGCTCCCGCCCGGGCAGTTCCGAAGCCGAAACGGTAAAATATTCCAGCCGCCCGGATGATATACTCGACAATATTCGCGAGGGGTTTTATGTGCTCAACCTCGATTTTGAGCTGATGTATATCAATCCGGCAATGCAGGAGCTGCTCGAGGTTGACCCCGAAGAAGTCTATGGTCTGAATTTTTTCGATGGCGTAATGCCACAGACGAGGGGATCGGTATTTCATGATAAGCATATTATGGCTTTAAGGTCGGGCGAATACACACAATTCGAGGCATATCTCGAAATCCGTGGTAATGGCGGGTGGTACGACGTAAGGATTTCTCCTTATAAGGACGGCACGGCGATCTATCTGCATCGGATGACCGACACCCGTATGCTCGAAATTCAACGCGTAGCTAACGAAAAGAAACTTCTTGAAAGCCACGATCTGCTCGAAAAAATAATCGATGCCAATCCCGAAGCTGTATTTCTGCTCGATTCACAAGGGATTATGCTGCGGCTGAACCAGACAGCCGCCCGAAGGCTGGATAACACGCGCGAGAAATTGCAGGGTATGTCGATATTCGATGCAATAGACGACGAATCTATGGATATGCGGCGTCGGTACGCCGAGCGAGCTCTGGCCACCGGCGATGCGTTAAGCTTCTATGACAACCGTAACGAACGCCAGTATAGGCATTACGTAAGGCCAATCACCAATGCGGATAATATGGTGGACAAGCTGGTGGTATTCAGCGAAGACATCACCGAGCGACTGCTTTACGAAAAGAACAACGCTCTTCTGGCGGCGATTGTAGAATCCTCCGAAAACGCAATTATCGGCAAAACGCTCGACGGAAATGTGCAGACCTGGAACCAGGGCGCGGAGAAAATGTTCGGATATACCGCCGCGGAAATGATTGGCCATCATATTTCGCGCATTGTGCCTGCAGAAAAGCTGGACGAGATTGACCGGATACGCGAACGAATTCTCGACGGCAAATCGCTTATCCGAATGGAAACCATACGAGTAAGAAAAAGTGGCGGCCGGATTTATATTTCGCTTTCATTATCCCCTATTATCGACAAAAGCGGAAATATTATCGGCATATCAGCTATCTGCCGCGATGTTACTAATCAGCGGCTCGCAATGCAGGCCCTGCGCGACAGCGAGGAGCGGTTCCGCCGGCTGGCCGAAAACGCCCGCGATGTGATTTTCCGGATCGAATATTATCCCTTTATTCATTATTCATACGTCAGCCCGGCATGCGAAACGCTCTCCGGATACCGGCTGGAGGATTTCTACGCCAACCCCGACCTGATATTCGAAATGATGCATCCGGACGATCTGCCCGCGTTTCGCAAAATTGTGACTGGCAGGCAATTTTCGCAGGAGCCTGCGGTTTTTCGATGGGTCGGCCGCAATGGCGATATGCGCTACGTAGAGCTTATCTACTCACCGATATACGAGCAAAACGGCCAGCTATCGGCTATAGAGGGCATCGCCCGCGATATCCAGCGACAGAAAGAATTCGAGAATTCATTGATCGAATCCAAGCAATTGCTCGAGCAGACTTTTTTCAGTATGCGCGAGGGGCTGCTGATAATTGACGCGAAATCCGAAAAGATTATCGACTGCAATCCGGCTGCGCTGCGCCTGTTCGATATCGAACGCAAATATATGGGCGCGATCAATGCTTTCTGTCTGCTGATCGGCCCGGATCACGACGAAAAAATGGCCGAAACAATTCTTCCATCGGTCGAGAAGCAGGGCTTTTATTATAAATCCCGCGACGAGCATATTCGCACCGGCGGCCAGCCCGTTACTGTCGAATGGAGCCTGGCTCCGCTCACAGCCGAAACCGGCGGAATCACCGGCTGGGTAGCGCTCGTACGCGATATAACCCGCCGCACCGAAATCGAGCGGGAACTCAAAAAATCCCGCGAACGGCTGCGAAATCTTACCCGCCACATCGAGGAAGCCCGCGAAAGCGAACGCAAGGAGATCGCATACGAAATACACGACGAGCTGGGCCAGTCGCTCACCGCGCTGAAGTTCGATATCGCATGGCTTATGAAAAAGCTGCCCCCTGCTATGGAGTCCGAACTGGAGAAAATTGCTGTTATGTCGCAGCTAACCGATCGGACTATCAATCACGTACGGCAGATTTCCAGCCAGCTCCGGCCCTCGATACTCGACCACTTCGGGCTCGGCGCCGCGCTCGAATGGCAGGCCGAAGAATTCGAAAAGCATTCCGGAATCAAATGCCATCTGTATATGGATATTAACGAAGAATACTTCAAAGACCCGATGAGCACGACAATTTATCGCATATTCCAGGGAATTATCACAAATATCAGCCGGCATTCCAAAGCCAGCCGCGTCACGGTCGAATTCCGCGAATATGATTCTTTGTTCGAGCTCAGAATAATCGACAATGGAATCGGAATCCCTATCGAAAAGATTACCAGCCCCGATTCCTTCGGCCTTATGGCAATCCGCGAGCGGGCTTATTCCATCGGCGCGGATATAAATATTGAGGGCAGACCCGGCAAGGGCACCAGCCACCGGCTGATAATTCCGAAAAAGGAGGACTAATGATTGATATTATTATTGCCGACGACCACGCAATCGTCCGAAGAGGATTGCGCCAGATAGTCGAGGAAACCGCCGATATGAGGGTATCGGCAGAGGCAGCCGACGGCAACGAGCTGCTCGAAAAGCTGCGAAGCAATCCCGCCGACGTGGCGATACTCGACATCACAATGCCCGGCAAAGGCGGACTCGAAACCCTTATGGACATGAAGTCGATCTGGCCGTCGATCCCTGTGCTCGTGCTCAGCGTCCACCCCGAGGAGCAGTACGCAATGCGGGTGCTCAAGGCCGGCGCCGCGGGTTATATTAATAAGGAAAGCGCCGCAAACGAACTCATCAGCGCCATCCGCAAGGTGCATTCCGGAGGCAGGTATATCTCCTCGGCGCTCGCCGAAAAAATCGCTTTCGATTATCATCGCCGCGAGAAGCTGCCCCACGAATACCTTTCCGACCGCGAATTCCAGGTGATGATTATGCTTGCGCGGGGCAATTCGCCGACTTCGATATCCGAAGAGCTGAATATCAGCATCAAGACCGTAAGCACATATCGCTCGCGCATTCTGGACAAAATGCAGCTTCGCAGCAATGCCGATCTGACGCATTACTGCCTGAAAAATAATTTAATCGAATAATTAATTCATGTAGGAAAATTCCTACGATATTTTAGGAATTTTCTTACATCAAAATGAAGCGAATTCCTATACATTGTATATATTTAAAAAGCTATATTTTAGTTAAGAAAATGTTAAAATTACCGAAAACATATAAAGGAGATACCGCCCCCGAGCGGGGCTGATGAATATTGTCAAAACTGCGCGCGAAGCATATTTTTCCCGATATGTATCGATTTGCGCTAATAAAGAAAGCAAAAACTCATTAGTAATTTAATCATTATGAATTTCAATCTTCGCACATATACCTCCCATAACGGACTCCCGTCCGTTATCCCGATTGCTGCAGGAAATCCCGGCGGATTGCCCATCCCAAGCATGGCGTCTGCGAGACATTCCGAAAGCAAAAAAATTGTGGAAGCTATCCCGAAGTGCGCGCTTTCTGCGCCGCCTCCGGGAGTTATCAACGGGAGGCCGCGAAAGCCAATTATTTACGCAGGATAGATTTTTCACATTTTTTTTCAAGGAGTCGCAATGAACATCTCAAAGCATTTTCCCAAAATCGGGGAGAGGCATTCTGCCGACCCAAAAGCGCGTTTCATACCACCCGATCGCAGGCATTAGGTTCGAGCCTCGCTGCGATTATGAATTCAATTAATTAATTAAAAAATAATCTTAAGGAATAATGGTATGAAATGGATAAACAACATGAAGATCGGCAACCGGCTGAATATTTTCGTCGGGGGCGTGGTGCTCATCTGTTTTGTAGGGCTGGGATTATATATATATGATTTCGTCCACGAGACAATCGACGAAACATATACGGAATCAATTAATGAATATCTGGATAATTACACCGAGATGATCAAACTCGAAGTCGAATCCAAGCAGGAAAAAGTTAATGTTGCTATGAATCTGGCTTCGGTTTATTTCAATTCGCTTGGTACAATTAATATTAATCCCGATACTAAAATTAAGATCGGCAGATTCGAAGTTAATCAATGGACATTCAACGGCCGTCAGATACAAAAAAGCACGCAATCGGTGGATAGATTCACTGATATGGGTATCCAGCTTAGCTCGATATTCCAGGAGACCCCCGAGGGATATGTCCGGATTGCAACCAGCGTTGTCGGCGAAGACGGCGAACGCGCAATCGGCAGCGTTATTCCCTACGACAGCGAAATTGCCAAAACCGTTCGCCGCGGCGAACGCTATATCGGGCGCAGCTTTGTGCTGGGCGAATGGCTGATTGCGGCATATGAACCCATCCGCCAGAATGGCCGGATTGTGGGCATCATCGCAGTGGCCGAACCCGAAATTAATTATAAATACTTCAGCGAGGTTTTCTCCGAAAAGAGCTATTTCGGATCCGGCTATCCCTATATTGTGGATATGAACGGCGTGCTGACGGCTCATCCGGCATCGGTCGGCACCAGTCTGGCCGAATATGACTTTTTCACGGAAATGAAGCAGAATAAAGAGGGCAAGGTGGTCTACGACTGGAAGGGCCGCGAGAAAACCCAGTACTACCGTTATATCGACGCAATCGACAGCTACATCACGGTGGGCTGGTACACCGAGGACTACCAGGCGATATTCAATGCGCTTACCATGGTGCTTGTAATCGGCACACTGATCGCGCTGATACTCGTCATCGGCGTGTTGATCTGGATTGTCCGCAATGTGGTCAAGGCAATCAAATCAAGCGTGGCGGCAGCGGAAAGCATCGCCGAGGGCGATCTGAACATCGATCTTGAGGCCAAATCCGAGGACGAAACAGGCCAGCTACTGAGGGCGATGAAGTCTATGGCAGGCACGATAAACCGGCTGGTGGATCAGCTCCATGGCACCACAAACGCCGCCAAAAACGGCCAGCTCGATAAACGCGCCGACGAAGAAGGCTTCCATGGCGATTATAAAAAAATTATCGAAGGAATCAATGGCACTCTCGATGCCGTTATCACTCCGCTAAATGTTACCGCCGAATACGTCGACCGCATTTCCAAGGGAGATATTCCCCCGCGGATAACCGACGACTACAAAGGCGATTTCAACGAAATTAAAAATAATCTGAATCTCTGCATCGACGTCATGAACGGACTATTCGACGAGACGAATATGCTGATCGAATCCACCCGCAACGGCCAGCTCGATCGACGCGGCAATGCCGAGAAATTCGTCGGCGGATGGGGCGATCTCGTACGCGGCATTAACGACCTGGTTGACGCATTCGTTGCTCCGATCAATGTGACCGCAGAGTATATCGACCGAATCTCCAAAGGCGACGTCCCCCCTGCAATCACTGATGATTACAAGGGTGATTTCAATGAAATCAAGAATAATCTTAATCTCTGCATCGACGTCATGAACGGACTATTCGACGAGACCGGCCGCCTGATCGAATCAGTACGCGAGGGTCAGCTCGACCGCCGCGGCCAGGCCGAAAAATTCGTCGGCGGATGGGGCAATCTGGTAGGCGGCATCAACGACATCGTCGACGCATTTGTTGCCCCGATCAATGTGACCGCAGAGTATATCGACCGCATCTCCAAGGGCGACATCCCGCCGAAGCTCACGGAAGAATACAAAGGCGATTTCAATGAAATCAAGAATAATCTTAATCTCTGCATCGATTCTGTTGCGCGGCTTGTCACCGACGCCAATTCGCTTGCCCGAATGGCAATCAAGGGTAAATTGCGCGAGCGGGCAGACGAAACCAAGCACAATGGCGACTTCCGCAAAATCATTCACGGAGTAAACCGCTCGCTCGATTCCATAGTAACCATGCTCGATGCCGCGCCCGCGCCGATGATGGTAATCGACACCGACTTCCGAGTACAGTTCATGAACGAGAGCGGCGCCCGGCTCGACAATAAATCCGGCGAGCAGATCGAAGGAATGCGCTGCGATGAGCACTTCCGCACCGAGGACTGCAAAACCGGCGAGTGCGCATGCCATCAGGCAATTATCAAGAAATCCAAGGTCACCGAGGAAACAGTCGCACGGGTCGGCGGACACGAGCTCGATATTCAATACTCCGGAGTGCCGATCTACGACGAGGATGGCAATATCATCGGCGCATTCGAAGTGGTCAGCGACCAGACCGCAATCAAAGAAGAGATGCGCCGTCAGGAGAAAATCGGCGATTATCAGACCCTCAACACCCGCAAAATCGTAGAAGCGATGGACGAGCTGGCCAAGGGCAATTTCCAGGCCCGCGCCGATCTCGACGAGCCTGACGAGGATACTAAACGCGCATATAATATACTCAGCGAAATCGTCACTGCAATCCGCCAGTTCACAGGCGCAGTATTCGAGCTGCAGAAAGACGTCGTCTCGCTCAGCAAATCCGCAGTAGCGGGCAGGCTTCGCGAACGCGCAGACGTAAGCAAACACCACGGAGAATTTGCCGAAATAGTGAGCGGATTCAACGATACGCTGAACGCGGTGATCGACCCGATCAACGAAGCGGGCAGTGTGCTCGAAAAAATGGCCGGAGGCGATCTGACTATCCGCATGACCGGCGAGTACAAGGGCGACCTGGCCGACCTCAAAAATGACCTGAATTCAATGGGCGATTCGCTCAGCAATCTCATCCACCGGGTATCCGAAGCAGTGCAGACCGTTGCCAGCTCGATATTGCAGATAAGCTCTACCTCCGATACCATGGCCACAGCCGCCCAGGAGCAGAGCGCCCAGGCCGATGAAGTGGCATCGGCAGTCGAGGAAATGTCGCGAACGGTTACCGAAAACGCAATGAGCGCCACCCGCACCGCAGAGATGAGCAAGAAGAGCAGCGACATAGCTCAGGAATCTGGCCGTGTGGTCGAACAGACCGTCGGCAAGATGCGCGACATAGCAGACGTCGTGCGCCAGTCCGCCGAAAACATCGAGAAGCTCGGCGAATCCAGCAAGGAAATCGGCGAAATCATAGCAGTAATCGACGATATCGCCGACCAGACCAATCTGCTGGCGCTGAACGCAGCCATCGAAGCCGCGCGCGCCGGAGAGCAGGGCCGCGGATTCGCGGTCGTGGCCGACGAAGTACGCAAGCTGGCCGAACGCACAACTGAAGCCACCAAACAAATAGCATCAATGATCAAGGGTATCCAGAACGAGACTCAGGACGCTGTCCGGGTAATGAACCAGGGCAACGAAGAGGTAAACAGCGGCATCGAGCTGGCCGACCGGGCCGGCGGCGCTTTGCAGGAAATCCTCTCGAGCTCGCAGGACGTACTTGATATGATAAATCAGATAGCAGCAGCAAGCGAAGAGCAATCCGCCACCAGCGAGCAGATAGCCAAAAACGTGGGCGCAATCTCGAGCGTTACCTCCGAATCCGCCCAGCAGATTCAGGATATCGCTCACTCGGCGGACGACCTCAGCAAACTGACCGAGCACCTGACACAACTGATCGATCAGTTCAAGGTTTCATCCGCAGAAGGTTCCGCCGAATATGGTGGTTCTAAAGGCGAGCGGCTGCATAGCGGCGACAGCAAGAAATTGCTTGGTTCACGTCAGGAATAACAGACGCCGCATTTTTTGAATTCATTTTGGGGGCGGACTTCATCACCGCCCCCATATATAATCAAAGGGGCGTTATATGAGTAATCCAATGGATATTCCAATGGATAAACTTCGCACTTATTGCGAAATTACCGACCGGATACCTGCTTGCATTTTCCTTTTGACTCCCGAATTTATTCTCCATGCCAACCCACATGCCCGCGATAAGCTCAGAGCTCTCTTCCCGGTGTTGCCGATTCCGACCAGAGAGTTTTTTAATCATCAATTTATTACAAAATTGTCTGAATTCAGCGAATCGAATAATACTTTTACTTCGATTGAATGGCAACCGGAAAATTTTACTTGCAATAAATCCATAGAGAATATCACACTCAGCAAAACCGGATTTTTTGATGAAGGGCTGTTTCAGATGACCTTAACAATCAGCCCCCATGACGATATGACAGCAATTTCCGATCTGCTCAACCAGCTCGATGACATATTTTTTACGCTCGACCCCGAATTTAAATTCACTTCGATACATAGCCGCAGCCTGACGAAAAGCGACTTTCCGAAAAGCGATATCATCGGACGGAAATTCGACCATATATTTAATATTGACAATCCCGCACTGCATCTGGATATGCTTCGGAATGCTCTCGCTGGCGAACGGGTCATCTACGAATGGACAGAGCTTTTCCGCAACCGCCGCCGATATTACCAGACCACTATGCTCCCGATCATAGCCGGGAGCGAAATCTCCGGGGTGGCCGGCTGCTGCAAAGACATCAGCCGATTTCGGATACTCGAGAACGACCAGCGCGACAAGCTCGGGATATACGAAAAATTTGTCCGCAATTCCGCCGACGGGATTGTCATTGTCGATTCCACCGGCGTAATTATCGAATGGAACAAGGCTTCCGAAGCCCTCTTCGGGATCGCAGCACGCGATGCTCTGGGTAAATTTGTCTGGGATATTCAGTATCGATACGCCAGACCCGAAGAACGCGAGATCGGCGCTTATCAGCGCGTCCGGACTCATACCCTGAAGATGCTCGAAATGGAAGGCAGCGAATTCGAAAACACAAACTACGAACGGGAAATCGTTTGTCCGGACGGCGAACACAAAACCATCCAGACTATTGCATTCAAAATGAAATCCGAGCGGGACAATATGCTCGCTTCGATCAACCGCGACGTGACCAAACGCAGACTGATCGAGGAAAAGCTGCGCGATAGCGAGGAAAAATACCGCCAGCTTGTCAGCAATCTGAACGAGGGCATCTGGGTGATCGACGACGAAGGCCTGACAACCTATGTCAACGAACAAATGGCCAATATGCTTGGATACACAACCGAAGAAATGCTTGGCCGCGGATTATTCGATTTCATGACTCCCGAAATGATCGAAAAAGCCCAGGAAAAATTCGAATCACGCAAATCCGGAATGGCCGAGAATCATGAATTCGAATTCCGGCACAAAAGCGGCAGCCCCGTATATACAATACTTGCAACTTCGCCGCTGAAGGATTCCGAGGGCAATTTCGTAGGGGCAATAGCCGGGATTCTCAACGTCACCGACAAGAAAACAACTCTGGGACAGCTCGAATACACCGAAAAAGTTATAAATATTCGCAATAAGGCTGCCCGCGAATTGATTTCACACAAATCCGCAGACGTATTCCGGCATATCCTGACATTAATCATCAGCGAGCTTGGGATAAACACTGCGAGCCTCGGATATATCGGCGAGGAAAATGACTTTTTTCTGTATTCCGCAAAAATCCGCTCAGGCAACCCAAAAATTACCGAAAGCTCTGTGATTGCAAAGGATAGAATTCCTGATAAATGGAAGGAATCACTGAAAGACCGCAAAGTAATATTCAGCCAGCCCGAGGGCGAACCGGACATCACGGAGATGATCTCGCCTATATTTGAAGGAGACAATACCGAAGGAATTTTGTCCTTCACAGACATTAAATCAAAATTCGATGGTTCGACCCGCAATCTGATAAATAGTATATCCGGATTCCTTGCGCCTATGATGCGGGCTTTCCGGTATCGATTCGTCGAAGAAAATCGCCGCAAGGAAGCCGAACGCAAACTCGAAAAGCTTAATTCGGAGCTTGAGAATCAAGTCTCCGCCCGCACACGCGAGCTTGAGCAGGCCCGATCGAATCTGAGCAAAGCGCTCGATCAGGAAAAAGAGCTGAACGAAATGAAAACGAAATTTATGTCGATAATTTCTCACGAATACAGAACCCCTATCACTATTATCCAGAGCTCGGCCCAGCTTATGCAGCGCCTGATTTATACCTCCAGGCTCGACGAAAAATCAGCTTCGAAATATCTGATTAAAATCATAAATTCATCCCGCCGGCTGAACGATCTGATCGACGAGGTGCTGATAGTCGGTCGCGCAGATTCCAAAAAGCTCGAATATCATCCCAAAGAATTCGCTCTCGAAGATTTCATCCGCGAGTCTGTCGAAAGCGCAGCACTGCTGGAGTGCTTACCAGGCCAGATCGAAATCGGAAGCATCAGCAAAAACGGCAATATTAATACCGACCCGAATCTGCTGCGGCATATCGTGGTTAATGCGCTGGCCAACGCCTGCAAATTCTCTGATGATGATTCGAAAGTGACAATTACGGCCGTGAAAACGCAGGGCGAATTGATTATAGAAATAACCGACCGCGGAGAAGGCATTCCGGAGAAAGAAATCAAGCTGATTTTCGAGCCTTTCTATCGTGCCACAAACGCTGAAAACCTCGGAGGGGTCGGGCTTGGGCTGGCAATCGCTAAAAGATGCGCCGACCGCCTGGACGCAAACATAAGCATAAAAAGCAAATTAGGCGAAGGCACTACATTTTCGATTCGCGTACCTTTGGACTAATTTTTGCTTGCTTATCATTGTTAATTTCCCTTTATTGAAAATTAACAATAGGGAATGAACATTTTTCAACCGGTATCCAAAGAAGCTAACATTCGGAAATTTGAAGGACTTTCATGAAAACTATTCTGATTATTGAAGACGACCGCGAAATACTTGAGCTGCTTTCAGATATTCTGGAAATGGAGGACTATGAGGTATTAACAGCTGTCAATGGCAAGCTGGGAGTCTCCAAAGCATACGAAAAATTTCCCGATCTGATTATATGCGATATTATGATGCCCGAAATGGACGGCTACGAGGTATTGCGCCATATTCGCAGCAATCCTCAGACTTTCGGCACTCCCTTTTTGTTTCTGACGGCAAAGGCCGATAAGTCCGACCTTCGGCACGGCATGGAGCTCGGTGCGGACGATTATATCACAAAGCCGTTCGAAAATAAGGAAATTCTGTCCGCAATCAGAACCCGTTTCGAAAAATATGAGCAAATGAAAAAGCATTATGAAAAAAATCTGGAAGAGCTGCGGCTGAACGTATCCACCTCTATCCCTCACGAGCTGCGCACCCCGCTGAATTCGATCCTCGGATTCACCCAGATATTGCGCAGCAGCCATAAAGACCTTTCCAGCTCGGATATCGAGATGATGTATGATAACATCATGGACGCGGGCAAGCGGCTGCTCCGGCTGATCGTCAATTATTCGTATTATACGAATCTTTTAAATATAAATGCGGCCAACAGCAACAAGGAGGAATCGGTCGAGCATCCTGCCGGTATGATTCGCGATCAGGCGATGCAGATTGCCGATAAATATTCGCGTATTAACGATCTGGAATTCTATCTGGACGATATTCCGGTGCGGATTTCCGAAAATATGCTGTTGAAAACCGCCGAGGAGCTGACCGACAACGCCTGCAAATTCTCATATTCGGATACTCCAATCCGCATAAACGGACATCGGACGGATAACTCTTACCGCCTGAGTTTCAGCAATCTTGGGCGCGGCATGAAGCCCGACCAGGTAGATAATATCGGCGCGTTTATGCAGTTCGACCGCCGCAAATTCGAGCAGCAGGGATCGGGCCTGGGCCTTGCCATTGTTAAAAAAATAGCCGAGATCAGCGGAGGAGATTTTGATATCGACTCGACTCCGGGCAAAGGAACTTCTATTAGCATAGAACTGCCGATTGCCGAGTAAAAAAAAAGGCAGGAATTATCCCGCCTTTTGTAATGGTTTTTATATATATATTTAATCGAATACATCCTCTAATTCGCTGACCCTGATTACAAGGTCGGACTTGACGTCGCTGGCTTTGACCTCGATTCTCCTCGTGAAATAGCCCCAATCGGAGATATAATCGCTGACGGCCTGGACTCTTTTCTGTTGCAGCGCGCCGCTGCCGGATATCAGGAAGTCGAATTTAACGGAGCGGTTGAATCTCATCTGTATTTTCAGGTGGTCCAGCCTCTTTTTTGCCTGCGGATTGAGCGTGGCCTCGGATTTGTCGAATGCATCAAGCTTGCATACGTCCGTTCCTATTTTGAGCACGGGCAGCTCGAAAACCTCTTCCTGTTCGGTATATCCCTCGCCCTGTTTGATTTTCACCTCGCGCTCCTCGCGTAGAATATTATAATTTGTGAATACCAGAGTAAATGTTTTGCCGGCATCGAGCAATTGCTGGAACTCACCGGTATTGGAATTGTTTTCGAATTTCATAATTCTTTTGCCTTCGCTGTTGCGCAGCTCGATGGAGACCTGAAGCGGCTCGCCGGTTTGCATATTGACCACCTTGCCTTTAAGCATCACTTTACCTTTTTGGTTGGTAATAAACTGGGCATTGGCTGCGGCGAATGACACCAGCATAATAAACGAGGCAATAAGTATTTTTTTCAGCATTGATGAATCTCCGGGGATTTGATTGCACATTTTTCAAATTATATAGAAGTATTATCCTGCAAAGAATTTTATTCGAAAATTAAAAACCGGAGCCCCTTGTAATAAGGGAGCTCCGGCAATTTAAGGAATTTCAGGCAAATCAGCGGACCACCACCATCGAGCGGGTGATCGATCCGTTGGCCGATTTCAGAGTATAGTAGTATACTCCGGCTGGCAGATCGTATTCCGAAGCATTGAATTTTGCATTGTATTCGCCTGCCGGGAGTGTGCCCGAAACAAGAGTCGCAATTTTGCGGCCGCTCATATCGCTGACTGTCAGCTCTGCTTTTGCGGTTTCCATCAGGCTGAACCTAATACTGGTCTCCTGAGCAAACGGGTTGGGCTCGTTGACTCCGAGCGAGAGAATTTCGGGAATCTCGTCGGCCACTCCGCTTATGTTCTGTTTGGTAACGGTTACCACGACTGGCTGTGTATCGGCGTATCCGCAGTCATTGCTAATGCGGCATACATATTCGCCTGCGTCGGCAGCGTCGATGTTTGCGCGGCTCATGGTCGAGCTGGTCTCGCCGGTCAGTTCTGCGCCGTCTTTATACCACTGATATTCAAGGGGTGCATCGCCTTCGGCGACTACGAATAGGTCGAGCGTTTTGCCGGTTTCGACAGACATATCCATTGACTGGTCTACGATGCGCGGGAATTCTTTTACGTCGAGACTTGCGCGGTCGGACTCAACAGCCACATAGCCGGGGATAATTGTAAATTCGCAATAGAATTCATCGGACTCATCGAATATACTCACATCGCTGATCGACAGAGTCGGTGTGTTGACTCCCGAGAAGTGGGTGTCGTCCGTTAATTCAGTTGTGCCCATATACCATTGATACAGTATATCTGTGGTTCCGCCTGTGGGATTGGCAGATACGCCGAAGGAAACATTGTCGCCTTCGCATACTTCGGCATCCTGAGGCTGCTGAGTAATTTCGACACCCGGATTCAGAATGCCAAATCCGCCGGCCTCGGCTTCGCCGCATTTGCCGGTAACCACGACGCGATAGTCAAGCCCTACGTCGCTGTCCTTGACATTTTTGATTGTCAGGATCGAAGATTTAGTGCCTTCGATTCTTTCGTCGTCCTGTAGCTCGAAATTGCCTCTATACCATTGCACATCCACTTTATATGCCTCCGGAGCGCCTTCGGTGTGTGCCTGCACTTCGAATACGACCGAGCCACCAATAGCCGAATAGACTGTTTCGGGGGCTTTGGTAATCTCGGTTTCGCGGAGCACATATACCACCGCCATGTCGGAGACAAGGTCGTATATGCCACGGCAGTCTTCGACTGTGAGCATACAGGTATATGCTCCGGAATTTTCGTAAGACGCATCGCTGATTTCGATAATGGGATCATTCGCGTCGGGGTATTCTTCCAAAGGCAGGTCTTTGCCGTCTTTCTGCCATTGATATTTATGCACAAGGCCGTCGGCTATGACGCTTAAGAGGATGTCGTCGCCAAGGCAGAGCAACGCGGATTCGGGCTGCTCGTCGATTGCAGCAAGCGGCCATACGCGTATGTCTAATGGATCTGTTGCCACCTCGGCGGTATTGCAGTCGGCGCTACCGAATACCAGACAGCGATATTTGCCCGACTGATAAATCTGAGCATTTTCGATAACAAGTGTCTGATCCCAGACCGTGGGATTGAGCGAAGCGTCCATATCGCGATAGCTTCCGCCCTGTTCGATCTGCCACTGATAGCCGAGGATTGTGCCTTCGGCCTCTGCCGTAAGCCGGATGTCGTCGCCAAGGCAGACATTGCCGGGAGCTATTTCATAAGAAAGGTGGACATTTTTGAGAGGTTTGGCCACAAATACCGATGTGGCGTTTGATGCAACTATGGCCGGACCGCAATAGCCGGGGCCGGTCACTACAACGCGATAATTGCCCATGCCCTCTTCGGCGCTGCCGATCGGCATTTGCAGGCGGGGTTCGTTCTGGCCTTCGATGTTGTTCCATGTGCCGGGAGTATTCTTATCTTCCTGCTGCCATTGATAATTTAATATCGTGCCTTCGGCTTCGACGGCAATATTAAGTACCGAATTACCTTCGCAAAGGTCGGCATTCGGCGGCGGCTGCTGGGTGATAACGATGGGCTGCTGCACTTCGACGAACGATTCGTCCGACCAGGCGGTTGCATTATTGAATTCCACCTCGACCTGATACCAGCCTTCGTTGTCTTCGGTGGCTTCGTCAACAACATAGGTGCTCTCGCTGAAGTCAGGGATCTCCTCGCCATTGAGATACCATGTATAATCGAACGAAGGAGTCACGCTGCGCTCGACTCCATCGCCGTATTCGCTAATCTCCGCAGCTACTGACAATTCAATCATCTCGTCATTGCAGAAAGGAGTCTCGAAAATGTCGATTCCCTGCGAGAATCCGATTGTCGGGATTACTTCGTCAGCGCCGACATAAGTCACAGATCGGCGTATTTCGCCGTCGAAATCGGTACCCACGCTGGTAATCCGGTCGACCATGAAATCGGAATTGCTAACGCTGGTTCCATTAAGGTGGAGATCCGTATCGGACATCCAGACCGGATCGCTGACAAACGAGTTGGGATCGTCGCTGAGTGCATTTTTCCAGTCGGAAAGCGTGGATTGGAATCCGCCGAAATAGCCAATATAATTCGTACCACTGGTCGATACATTATAGCAATTGTAGTCAATATCCTCGAAGGGGTTGGTCGAAGGATTGACAAATACAGCCACCGGGCTTGTTGCCGGCAGGTTCATTTCGATGATATTATGCTTGAATATCATATCGCTGACGTCGGGATTGTAGAATATGCCCGCGTTGATTGCCCCGGTTGTGCCCGATCCATACATGTGAATACTGTTGTGATACACATGCACATTAGATAGGCGGCTGATTACCATGCCGATCGTATATGAAGTTCCGGATTTGATATTCCAGAACATATTGTTCGATACTTCGATGTCGCAGTCATATCCGATATCGGGGTGGGCATCCGCAAGACCTATCCACAGGCCGTATGCGCCGCCCGAAGATGATTCGATAGAATGGATCTTATTGAAGCTGATTTTGCCGTCATAAGATCCTTCGTTGATATTTATACCCTGGATGCTTCCGGTTCCCGAAGAATACACGCCAAATATCTCATTGTGAGAAATCTCGAATCCGTCGGTAAAGGACATATATATGCCCCGCGAACCGATCTTATCGGATGATGTTGTCGAACCTATCTGATTTTTGGTGATTTTAATATCTTCGCAATCGAGCTGGGTATAAATACCATAGAATCCTTTATATATCTGGCAATTTTCAATCAGAACATCGCTCGGACCCGACAGCAGCAGTCCGAATCCGATATCCGAGCTGCCATTATGGACAACCAGATTCTTGAAGTCAATATTGCTGCCGCCGATCAATACGAATGCGCCGGTGCCGCCCGCAGCCGATCCGCTCTGAGCGAATTCGAGGTCGCGGCTGGTGCCGCCGCTCGTAAGCGAGCCGTCAACCGTGAAATTGCTGACGCCGTTGAGCAGGAATGTAACAAAATCGAGGTTGGAGCTGATTACGCGCGAGCCGCCGTCGGGCCGGATAGTCATACTATAACCGGTGCCGCCGTATTCGTCCCAGCTCTCGAGATATGCCTGCTCGGTTTCGGTAATATTGCTGACCACGTTCAGCCGGACGTTACCGCTGAGCCCGACCGCATTGCAGACTTCGAAAACTTCGGCGAATGTTGCATAATTGCCTCCGGTGCCGATGTCATAATCGCCCGAAAGGGAATTAAATATCTGAATATCGCCGGTGGGCGATGAATTTGACGGAGTGTAATCAGAGCCGCCAATGGTCAGAGCGGTACATGCCGCATCGATAAAATTGCCCTCGGTGGCATTGCTCGAAATATCTATTGCCAGCCAGAAATAATTTTCGCCCATTTCGAGCTGCTGATTGCCGCTTACGCTGAACGAGCCGCCCGGGCCGACAACTGTAGAGCCGTATTGAGTATCCGTATTAAATTCCGTATCGGCTCCGGTGAAATAAAGTTTTGCGTTGGCTATGTCGGACACACTGGTCGTTCCGGTCAGGTCAAAATCCAGCTCTGTTATGCTGAGCGGAGATTCGGTGCCTAACATATCCACCTGAATTCTGAGCAGCGCCATATCGGTTTCGCCAATCCGGGCGAATCCGGTGCGCTGGGTTACTTCGGAGGATTCGTAGGACATAGGCTTCAGCTCCCAGCTATAAACCAGGCAGCTATAGGTATCGTCCGGCTGCAGGCTGGAGCTCATCTCGCAATAATCCTCCTTGCTGTCGCCGGCTTCGGAGGTCGCCCAGGTATTGTCGCCGCTGACTACCGAGCGGTTGGCGTAGTCGTCGTCGGTCGCGCCTTTGATGCCGACTTCCCAGTACTCATTCTGGTTAACAGTAAAGCTGCCATATTTAACTTCGATGCGATTCGAACCTTCGTAGAGCCTGATCTGGAAATTATAGCTCTCGCCGCTGGAGCCATAGTAACGGTAATTCTTCCACTGGCAGACGAATACCCGGTCGGGCGCCGAGCCGATAGTCTGGGTGCGAAGTTCTGCGTCAGTCTGCGCCTGAAGGTCCCACCCAAGGCCGGATACCAGATTGAAATTATCATTTTCCAAGATATTGCTTATCGGGAAATAATCATTGCCGATCCCAGTTCCAAACTTCAAAAATCCATTACAGGATATGCCGACCTGGGTGTAGTCGGTTCCGTCAAATGTAAATGTAAAGCCGAGATTGATATTATCGAAAGTTTCATCATCATTATTCGTATTGCCGTGGACTGTGCCGCCGGATATTTCCGAATAGGTGCCGGATTCGCTTTCGAAGACGTATTTATAAACGTCTGCATGAGATACATTCACCGCTGCTAATCCAATTACGAGCAGCAATATCAGATTGTGGTAGAGTTTCATGAAACCTCCTGAATGAGAAGTGTAAACTTGTGGATTGCTCATATATAAATAGATATGTATCGATTGGTCGGATGTTGTCGATATGGAAAGGGTTTGATCTCATTTTCAAACGTTACTCTTAGTTTCCGCTTGTGTAAATAAATGGCATTTTGCCACCCATAAAATAAATAATCTTTACTAATCAACAAAAACAATTATTTTCCGGAAAGCTAAAATTTTCTGACAGGTTTTGCGTTGCGGTCTGGTTTCTAACTCATGAAATTCAATTATGCCCTGCCCTCCCGTAAAATATTATAAACAATTGCGTTTACGATTTGTTACATAGTTCTTAAATCTTTTATAAGCGGCATCAATTAATTGTGCGGACCATGATGCGATAACTACCGAAATCTCTCGCTTTTGGGAAATTCTCACGTATATATTTATCAAGCAGATCGCTACCCGAAATTTTCGTGCTTTGGTTGGGTTCGTCAGGCAGCGCAGCGGTATGCAATATAATTATTCGGGTATCTGAATTTTTCAGCGATTCGATGATTTCCCGCTGAACATCCGCACGGGTGGCCACTCCGGGATGCAGCTCGTGGTATTTAACTGCGGGCAGCCGGTCGGCCAGGAAATAAAGCATTATATCATTAATATACACACGGTCGGTGCGGTCGGGCAGCACAAAAATTTTCTCACCCGGCGATGTTTCCAATCGTACGAATCCGACAGCCTGTTCGAGCGAACTTGCATAATCGGCCTCGAGTCTGATACCGCTTGCCCGATCGAGCTTAAGCGCCGCCGAATTACCAATGGAAAATTTGTAGAAATTTTTGCCGAATGAATAAAGAGGATGGAAAATCAGCAATATCGCAATTCCCGCGACCATGAGTCTTTGAATTGAATTACGATTAAAAATTTTTGATATATTAATCACGAATATCGAGGCAATAATCATTGTGGGCAACACGTGCACAGGGTCGCTGCGCACCATCGCATGATTATAAAAATTAAGCCCCACATTGATCAGCAGCACTTCCTTCCAGAAAATATGGCCATTGAGCACGATCTTCTTATTTTTGACCCGCCAGATGAGATATATTATTTCAATTATATATATAATCAGCGGCGCGAAAAATATGAAGCTCTTATACGCCGATTTCACAAAGGCGCCGGCGCCGGATGTATCATCCCACGGCATCGGGAACGGCAGCCCGCGGAATTCGCTATAAATATTCAACGGAAAATCTATAAATTGATTATACAGTGCGTCGAATGGCACATATATCAATAGCGCAACGAGCAACGGAGCGATCACTGCGGCAAATCCCGCCACAAACACAGCCGCGCCCTTAATTCCGCGCAATACCCGCTGCATAAACGGCAGCCCGTTCGCCTCTTTTTTTGGCAGCCCGAAGAAAAACACCGCCCAGAATTCAGTACTGAATATATATATACCCATATCGTGGCGGAATGCCACCGCCAACCCGACCACAAGCCCGGCCGCCAGCGCATACTTCCGCTCGGAAGTCTCGAAATACCTGAATAGCAGCCACACACCGCCCAGAATTATTGCCATCGCCGAAGCCAGCGCTCCGGAATGCGCCGGATTGCCGGCTATCCATACCGCCGCTATCATCATCGGGACGGCGGATTCCCCCGGCCCGAACATCCGCCGCGCCAGCAAAAATACCATCACCGCCGATGCGAATAAGAGCAGCGAAGTCAGCGCCCGGCCGGTCAGGATATGATAGCCGAATATTTCCATCGCGCCCGCAAGCAGATAGAACTGCCCCGGCGCATAAACCGTCCAGAAATCCTCGTAGGGGGTGTCTCCGGCAAGAATGCGTTCAGCGCCGACCAGAGGGATGCCCTCGTCATATGGATTAATATCATTGCGGATACCTGCAAAAATCGCCACAAAAGCTGCGGCGATTGCAAATATCACTATATATTTATTGAACTTAGCGGGCATATTAAAAACTGCCCCCGCCGCCATCGGGCAGGGGCTTATAGTTTATTCTTCAATTTTCTCGATTTTCATTTCGATTTTCTCGTTGGGGTTATCGCGGGCGTCGCGCGGCGCGCTGACGATTTTGTCGATTGTATCCATGCCCTCGAGCACCTGACCATAGACAGTATATTGATTATCCAGATGCGGAGCATCGGCAACCATCAGGAAAAACTGCGAGGTCGCGCTGTTCGGATCGGCCGAGCGGGCAGCAGAAAGTATTCCGCGCTCGTGGTGAATATCATTGAATTCGGCGGGCACGCGGGTCTGGCCCGGATCGCCATAGCCCCAGGTGTCGCGCGGCTTATTTTTCGAATTCGGGTCGCCGCCCTGGATCATAAATCCGGGGATTACGCGATGGAATGCCGTGCCGTCGTATGCGCCGGCGGCAACAAGGCTGTCGAAATTCTTCGCATGTTTCGGAGAAACATCCGGAAAGGTCATAAGAATAATTTCGCCGAGCGTATCGTCACCCTGGGTAACCGTCATTTTATATTTCGGGCCGTTCTGTCCTTCGACCGGCGGGGTATAGTCCTGTGCGTTCATAATTCCACTCATAAAAGTTAATAAAAAAGCAGCAATCAAAATGCCTGTTAATTTTTTCATAATTCTCTCCAAATTATTTATATATATAAATTCACAAAATTCCCTGATAAATCATAAAAAACAGCGCCAGCCCAAGGCCGATCCGATACCACACAAACAGCATCGTCGAGCGGGTCTTCAGGTAGCGGATGAGAAACGCAATCGCTGCGTAGCCGCTGATCGCCGACGCCAGAGTCGCCACCGCAAGCGTTACGAATTCGCTGCCCTCGAGGTATTCCAGCGACTGGTAAAACTCCAGCAGTCCACTGCCGGCCACAGCCGGAATACTTAACAAAAACGAGAACCGCGCCGCAGTCTCGCGCTTCATCCCCAGAAACAGCCCCGCGGTAATCGTAGTACCCGAGCGCGACGAACCCGGAATAAGCGCCAGGCACTGCGCAAATCCGACAGCAATGCTCTCGCGAAGCCCGAGGTCTTTGATCCCCTTTCGGAAATTGGCCATTCTCTCGGCGATTGCCAGAATAATCGCAAGGCCGATCAGGCTCGAGGCAATCAGCGCAGGCGATTTCGTCAGGCCGCTCTCGATCAGGTCTTTGAATCCGAGGCCGACAATTACGATGGGAATCGAGCCGATGATAATCAGCCAGCCCATCCGCGAATCGTGCGACTGGCCGGAGAATTTTTTGCGTCCCGGCCCAAGATTCTCTTTGACGAATGCGGCAGGAATATTTTTAATATCGCGCGCAAAATAAACCAGCACTGCGGCCATAGTTCCGAGCTGGATCACCGCTATAAACGCCGTCCAATGCTCGGGATGCTCCATATCCACCAGCCCCATAAGCTGGCCGGCAATAGTCAGATGCGCCGTGCTGCTTATCGGAATAAACTCCGACAGCCCCTGAATAATCCCCAGAATAATCGCTTCGAGTACAGTCATCTTCTATCCGCGCGGTGGTT
>CAZEMR010000010.1:24409-62651 GCA_964513465.1 uncultured Hyphomicrobiales bacterium | reverse complement strand
CTGAGGCAGTTCCCAAAATGAAATAATCGTTATCGGGCATGAATTCCATATCGTAAATATAGCCGGATTCGTTGGACTTATACCAGCCGTAGACAAACTCTTCGGCGCGGGCGGGCAGGACTAACAGCATTATATATATAGCAATTATGAATAAGCGCATTGCGGCTCCGGGGATTGTGGCGTTTGCGTTTTTTATAATGACACATTAATTGCGAAAAGGTCTCAGGATTTTTTAAGAGAGACTGCTTCGCTGCGCTCGCAGTGATAATCGTAAGCGTCTGATATTACGGCAAATGTTGTCATTCCGAGCGAAGCGAAGGAATCTCAGTCCACCAATTCATAATTCGAAATTGAATGAATGACTGCTTCGCTGCGCTCGCAGTGACGGCGGGTGTTTCATTCTTAAATGATTCAGCGCCGCGACTTGCTCTCGAGCTTGCGCAGGATGTCGCGCGTGTACCATTCGGTGATCTGGTCGTTCGATAGCGCCATATCGAGCTGTTTGGTCAGCATGGCCAGCCGCCCGAGTATGGATAGCTTTTCCTTGATCTGGCGGGCGGACTCGTGCGATACCGTGGTGTCCAGAAAGTCGCCGCGACTGTGATTCTCGAATCCGTAGTGCGAGAGCACCGAGGTGATTAGCTTAATCCGCCGGGTGCGCCGGCCGAGCGATGCCCCGCCGTCTTTGAATTGCATTTTGATATAATTTTTGTCCGCATCGGGCGTGCAGATGGCCTCGATTGTCGAAAAATGATAACCCATTTTGAGGCTGAGCAGCATAAATTCGCGGTGCAATACGGCGAAGCTCCGCCGCAGCGCCTCCTCGGGCATATAGCGCGCCGAGCGGTGCGCAACGGCCGATGTGATGCCCTTCATCCCGGTCGGGAGCGGATGCGGCCAGCCTTCGGTCAGCACTCCGTTCCAGAACGCCTGCATCGGCTCTGAGATCAGGTTGTGGTCGTTGATTTTCTTTTCTTTTAGTTCGCCGGGCGGGATGTCTATATATATAAGGTCGAGCTTGAGCGGGATTTTACCTTCGAGTCGAATTCCGACGCGCCCCTCGTCGAGCATTTTTTCATAAACATTATATAATTCCTCGAGCGATTTCTGGTGGGTGAATCGCGTGATGTCGTGGATGGTGCCGCAGTGGCGGATTGTAAAATTCTCGTCGGTTGTCTGAATCAGATTCAGCGGCGATAGGTATTCGATTATTTTCTGCAATTTGCCAAATCGCGGTTCGTAGCGATAGGGGCGCTTGTCGTGGCGCAGATCGCGCTCCAGCTCTTCCTCGATACCTTCGAAAACGTAGCAGTTGTTCGCGTCGACCGTAACTTCCATCCCCTCTTCGAATTTATCGAAATCGGCGACTCCGAAGATCGAGGGCACGCCGTATTCCCGGGCGATGGTGGCCAGATGGCTGGCGATGCTGCCCGTACGGGTAACAAGCGCGGCGGCCTGCTCGAGCGCTGTTATCAGGCTCGGGAACGGGGTCGAGGCCGCGAGCACTCCGCCGGGTTCGACCTGCCCGAGGTCGTCGCGGTTGCGGATAACGTGTACCCGGCCGCTGGCTGCGCCGGGGCATATCGTTGTGCCGCCGGTGGTCAGCACTTTGTGGCGCGAAAGGTCGATATGCGCGGACTGGTATCCCTCGGTGTTTTTCAGGATTCGCAGCGGGCGCGCCTGTAGTATATATATAATGCCGCTGCGGTCGATTGCCCACTCGATGTCGAGCGGCAGCCGGAAATGCTCCTCCATGCGCCGGGCGTATAGCGCCAGCTCGCGCACGTGGGTTTCTGATATCGATGGGCGGCGTCGGTCTTCGTATGGCACAATATCCTGGTATAAATCGCCGTAGGGATCGACCCGCAGCATTTTTGTTTTGTCCGAAATAATCGATTTATGAATTTCGGGAGTATGCCGCGAAATGTAGAACACATCCGGGGTTACCTCGCCGGAGACGAGATTTTTCCCAAGTCCGTAGATCGAATTGACAATCATCCAGTGGCTCTCGGGATTGACCGGGTCGCGGGTATAGACCACGCCGGCCGAGCGGGCATCGATCATCACCATACAGCTAACGCTCATCGCCAGTTCGCGCTCTTCGAGCTGATTGCTTATGTAATAAAAAATTGCCTTGGGCGCGTATTTGCTGGCGATTACGTCGCGGTAGCGTTCGAGTATTTCGTAGCGACGCACCCCGAGGAATGTTTTATACTGCCCGGCAAAGCTGAAAGCCATGTCTTCGCCGATGGCGCTGGATCGGAGCGCGACCAGGCTGCCGGGGTGCTCGGCGGTCAGCTTGTCGAATGCCTTCATAATCGCATTGCCGACGTCTTCGGGAACGCTGGCGCGGCGGATCATATCGTTGATGCGGCGGCTGATGTCTTCGAGCTGCTGATAATTATTTATGTCGACGCCCTCGATCAGGCGGCTGATCGGTTCATATAATTTATTTTCTGCAACGAATCGCTTATACGCCCATGCGCTGATAGCAAATCCGGCGGGCACATGCATCCCGGCGCGGGTTTTGATCTCGCCCAGCCGCGAATTTTTGCCCCCGGCGCGGTTGATCGAATCAAGGCTCAGGTCGTCGAACGAGATTATGAAGTCGTCCTTTTCGATGTCCATGCGGTCGCTTAGCACCACTTCGACCCGCGCCATAATTTCGTCGAGCGTATCGTAGAGCTTAGCATAGCTCTCGCCGCCAAGCTCGACCATATTGTCGATCATTGCCGCCACATTGCTGCGGATTTCGTGGATTGCGCCCTCGACGAATTCCGGATCGAATGGCTCGCGGC
Organism: uncultured Hyphomicrobiales bacterium; assembly: GCA_964513465.1. Classification (GTDB taxonomy): domain Bacteria; phylum Bacteroidota; class Ignavibacteria; order Kapaibacteriales; family UBA2268; genus CAZEMR01. The sequence goes on along the minus strand of CAZEMR010000010.1, from coordinate 59,853 downwards.
TGCGCTGCTTTTCGACCAGGTCGCTGATTATTTTGAGCGTGGCGTTGTTGCTTTCGAGCACAAACATCAGGTTTTCGAACCGCTCGCGGATTTTTTCGAGCAACTCGACGTCCTGAGGTTTTTCTTTTTTAAAAAAATTTTTCCAGAATTTCATAATATATTTTAATTCCGATCGACAATAATTAGAGATGCGAAATTAGGCAATCCTAAAATGCGATTATTCTGCTATATTTCCGAATGTTGCATAAATATTTTTCGCAGAATCATTTCCTGTGTTTTCATTTCCGATAAAAATATATATATTACTCATATTTTTCAAAATTATTAATTACAAAGGGAAAGCGAATGAAGGTCAAAAACATCCTCGAAAAAAAAGGCCCCGAAGTAATTACTATCGGCCAGAATAAGTCGATGCTCGAAGCCATCAAAATCCTTACCGCCAATAAGATAGGCGCACTGCTTGTGCTCAGCGACAACGGACGCATCGGCGGCATCATAAGCGAGCGCGATATTGTTCGCAATTATCCGATAAATCACGACCACTTCCACGAACGCCCGGTCAGCGAGATCATGACCCGCGACGTCATCATCGTCGAGCCCGAGGACGACATCGAATACGTCGAATCGGTGATGACCCACAACCGCATCCGGCATCTGCCGGTGGTCAGCGAGAAGGTGCTCGTAGGTATCATCTCAATCGGCGATGTGGTCAATGCCATGCTCCGCGATAAGGACAGCACAAACAAATACCTGATGGACTACATCAGCGGGAATATTCCCAAGCAATAATTATATATTAAACAGTTGCGCCGCTGCGCAGGATTTCCGTGCGCTCGGCCAGCTTCAGATTTTCGATTACCGGCCCGAGATTGCCCTCGATCACTTCCTTGAGCGGATAATTCTTGGCGTCGCCTTCCAGCCGGTGGTCGGTCACCCGGTTCTGCGGCCAGTTATAGGTGCGGATTTTCTCGGAGCGGTCGCCGGTTTTGACCATTGATTTGCGCGAGCTCGAAATCTCGTCCTGCTGGCGCTTAAGCTCCATTTCGTACAGGCGCGAACGCAGCACCTTCATGGCCTTTTCACGATTTTTAAGCTGGGAGCGTTCCTCCTGGCAGCTCACCACAATATTCGTGGGCAGGTGGACTATCCTCACTGCGGTCTCGACCTTGTTGACGTTCTGGCCGCCCTTGCCTCCCGCGCGGAAGATGTCGATCCTCAGGTCTTCGTCGGCAATATATATATCAATATCCTCGGCTTCGGGCAGCACCGCCACCGTTGCCGCCGACGTATGTATTCTGCCGCTGGCCTCGGTCTCGGGCACTCGCTGCACTCGGTGCACGCCGCTCTCGAACTTCATCGTACCATACACTCCGTCGCCTGCCATCGAGAAAGTAATCTCCTTAAACCCGCCGCGCTCGCTTTCGTTGAAGTTGATAGTTTCTACCGTAAATTTATTCTCTTCCGAGAATCTCTGATACATCCGGTACAGGTCGCCTGCGAATAATGCGGCCTCGTCGCCGCCGGTGCCGGCGCGGATTTCGACAATACAGTTCTTGGTGTCGTTGGGGTCGCGCGGTATCAGCAAAAATCGCAGCTCTTCCTCCATTGTTTCCTTTTCGGATTCGAGCTCGTGGGTTTCCTCATATGCCAGCTCGCGGAGATCGGGGTCGGTGTCGCGCGAATCGATCAGCTCTTTGTTCTGGGCAATGTCCGAGACAAGCTTCAGGTAGCGCCGGGCTGCCTCGGCGATCGGCGTAAGCTGTTTATATTCGCGCGAAATATCGCGGAAGCGGTCGAGATTGCTTGCAATTTCGGGGTCGTTCAGCTTTTGCTCCACCTCGTCGAAGCGGTCGAGAATGGATTCGAGTTTCTCTTTCATTTTCGGAAATCAATATATTTGAAAAAAAATTTCGCTCATCGCATAAAAATCCCTTATCCAGGGAAAATTATCCTGATAAAATACAAAAATACGTTCAATTTCCTATTTTAATGTTATTTTTCTTGAAAATTTGCATTAGTTTGTAACTTTTGATCGTTTAAATACACAATATATAATGTCTGATAAGTCAATTAAGTAATAAATTCAATCCGGAGAATAGATGAATAAGTTCTGGCAAAAAGCAATACTCGCAGCGGCGATGCTGGCTATTATCGCAGGCTGCGCCGAGGAGAATCCCGATCTGGTCAATCCGCCTTCGCAGTCCGAGATGGTTTACGTCCGAATCCTTAATTTCGGATCGGACCGCGAGCCGCGCGCGCTTATGATGGAGCAAATAAAATCAACGGCAACCACCCCATTCGCAGCGTCCTCGCCGGCGATTCATCCGCCGCAGGATTCGGCATTCATCAGCATCGAATCCGGCGCGGGTCAGGACTTCCAGCTAACTCGCCGCGTCAAATTTGTCAGAAATATTAATTATACATTTATCGCGCTGCCTTCGCCGCGCGCAATCCGCGAGAATATCCCGGTTGATACGATCGCGACGTTAACCACCACAACGACTATTCCCGAGAATTCGCGCCAGGCCTACCTGCGCGTATTCAATGCATTTCCGGATACTAATTCCACATTCACAATTCGCGAAGGCTGCCCCAACGGCCGGGCGCTGGCCAGCAATGTGGGCTATATGCGCGCAGGCGGGGTGTTCAATATACGCTCGGGCACTGCGGCGGTCTCGCTGATCAAACAAACGGGATCGCATCAGGAAATTGTCGGGCTATACCGCATGGACCTCGATCCGCGCGGCCAGTACGTGCTGATGCCTGCTCCGGCGGCGGACGGAACGCTTGAGTTTCTGATACTCGACCAGAACGATTTAACGGTCGGCGCGCTGGAGAAAATGATATATATAGAGGAGCGGACCACTCAGATCCGCCCACTGAATTTTTCCAGGGCTGCGATTGATGTCGAAAAAATGCCCGGCGAGATTGTATCGCTCGGACAGCAGCCCGAAACCATAGGCGATTACGCCACTCTAACGGCCTGCGACTCCGAATACGCCGATTCGATAATCGTAATGAGCAACAGCACCACCGCAAGCATCGCTTCGGCATCGCTCGAGGTGCTTCAGCGGTATACATTAATCGTGGCAGATTCAGCCCAGAAGAACGCAGCGCAGTCGATTCTCGTCGAGCCGCCGATTATCGATCGCGACCCCGGCGCAAGAGCTATGGTGCGGGTGGTCAATGCGGCATGGAATCGCGAACAGCTTACCGTAACCCTCGGCGCGCGCGTCGATACCGCCTTCGCCAACGGATATAATTCCGGATATGTCGTGGCCGAAGACCTTACCTACGGGGCGGTATCGGAATTAAAGTTCCTGAATCCCGGGCTGGCGCCGATTGCGATGTTCACCAGCGGCACGCCTTCGAAATTGCTTTCGACCGGGAATTACGAATTCCTAAGCGGGCTGAACTATCTGCTAATAATCACCAGCGACGACCAGGGCCGCGACCGCTTAACGGTAGTCGAGGACGACGAAATCAACCGGAATGCCGAATACCTGGGCAGTGGAGTGTTTACTCAGGTAATCAACGCATTGCCTGCCAAGGAGAATATCGACATCTCGCTGCCGCCGCTGATGGATCAGTCGACGATTTATTACACCGGCTCGATCGCGACAGTGGTACCGCCGGGCCAGCATCTATTCACCGCCAACGGCATGGACCTGAATTTCTCAGCAGATGCGGACAAACGGAATATGATAATCGTGGCTGGCGACGCCGACAACACTGATATTATTTATTTCTCCTACGATCCGATTGTGGCCGAAAAGACACTATACAAGCGGCGGTTCATCAATGCCTCGAAGCAGGTGCCCTCGATTGCCGTCAAAATCAACGACGAAGAGTCTGGATATGTGGTTGGCAATGTGCCATATAAATCGAAAACCTCGCCAATGGAGATACACCAGGACGCCAAAGTCAGCCTCTTGTTCTATAATGCGGCAACCCACGAGCTGCTGACGCGGGTCAATGATATAAAATTCACATTCGGAAAAAATTATTCGATAATATTCGCCGGGGATTCGACTCAGGGCGGATTCTCTGCAATAGTCCAGCAGGAATTTTAAATTAATTGAATATTGTTCAGTAATTTCTTATAATATATTTTTATTTTTCCACCGAGGAGCTAAAGGATGAGAGTATTAACTATTTCGGCGCTGCTGGCGCTGGCGGCTATTATTGTGCTGCCGGTCGCGGCAGGCGCAAAATATCACGCCCCCTCCCCCAAACATCCCATTGCATATACTATTACCACAGAAGGGCAAAGATTGACCGGAGGAGGATTCAGCGCAGACAAAATTTATAACATCGAAAAACTTCCCCCCGAAAATTATCTTCCGAATGCTATATATATTAAAACAAAATCGGGAGATGCTTTCGACAAAAATTCCCTCAGATTCACTAAATCAATTATCAATAATCAAATAAGCGATCTCGCAATCGAGCACATCGAGGCCCCGTTCGCAATGGACGCATCGGGCGATTCGCCGCTGGCGAACGACAAATACGGCGTTTCGCGCATCTACCGCGTGCATTACGCCGCGCCGGTCGATCCGTATGACGTTTGCCGCGACCTGATGAAAAACCCCGAGATCGAATACGCCGTTCCGATTTTCCGCCGCGAAACTCTGGAATATACTCCGAACGATCCTATGTTCGGCAACCAGGGCTATCTGAATAACATGGAGCTTACGAAGGCATGGGAGATAACCAAAGGCAGCAAGGATGTGACTATTGCGATCGTCGATTCGGGTACCGACTGGAACCATCCCGACCTGCTCGAGCAAATCTGGACCAATCCGAATGAAATTCCCGACAACGGAATCGACGACGACAATAATGGCAAAATCGACGACATCCGTGGTTGGGACTTCGTAGGCAATGTGACAATGAACGACATTCAGTCCGGCGGCTGGGAGGAAGACAACGACCCCACAAATATCCGCCAGAGCCACGGCACGCATGTGGCCGGCTGCGCGGCGGCATCGACCGATAATAATATCGGGATTGTCTCGCCCGCGTTTAATTGCTCGATTATCCCGATCAAATGCGCATCGGACAATCCGCAGGCCGGCGGCATCTGGCGCGGATATGACGCTATTCTCTACGCAGCGCGCCTGGGCGCGGACGTCATCAACTGCAGCTGGGGCGGCGAAGGCTCCAGCCCGGCCGAGCAGGACGTTATCAATACAGCCATCGAGCTTGGCTCGGTGGTCGTGGTGGCCTCGGGCAACGATGGCATGAATATCGACGAGGGCGGCCAGTATCCCGCGGGATATGAGAATGTGCTTTGCGTGGGCGCAACCATGCATTCGGACGATTTCGGAGGATTCTCGAATTACGGACATGTGGTAACGACCTATGCGCCTGGGTATCAGATACTTTCCACATTGCCCAATAATAATTATCAGGCCCAGACCGGCACCTCCATGGCTTCGCCTATTGTGGCCGGAGTGGCCGCGCTGGTGAAATCGGTGCATCCGGACTGGACTCCGCTTCAGATAATCCGCCAGATACGCAGCACTTCGGACGATGTGCTGGCCGACAACGAAACTATTCGCCCCTATATATATGGCCGCACAAATGCTTTCAAAGCAGTTACTTACAATAACACCAACGTATCCCAGGAAATAGTGCCCGGCGTTTACGGCCGCGACCTGCGAATTGACGGCAGCGGATCGCTGACCGATTACGAGCCAACGGGAATTGTTTTCGAAATTACTAATTATCTTGCTACTACAAGCGGCCTGAAAGTTAAAATCACACCGCTCGATAATTATATATCCATCGATCAGAGCGAAGTCACAGTCGGCGAGCTGACCAACATGGCGAGCGCCGATGTGGAATTCGATGTACAGCTATTGCCCAATAATCCCTGGTTCGACGGCCACGCCGAGGTATTGCTTACTTACGAAAGCGATGGCTATAAGGATTTTCAGCTGATCCGGATTCCAATAAAAATTGCAAGCAATAATAAATATCAGAGCCTCACGCGTTTCCCAACGGCATACTACCTGCAGTGGCATGCCGGCATGGCACCGAATATGAATACCTACTGGACAGTCGGCGAAAGTCCCTATATGGGCGGAGTGGTATATCGCCAGGGCGGCGGCAATTCGTTCACTCAGCCCACCCAGAACCCGCTTTATTGCATCGAGGCACTGGACAATTCCACCGCCTGGGCCGGAGATGGCCCGGACAACGGCAACGCCAGCGTGTATTTTACTACTAATGGCGGCAATCTGTGGCAGACCGTGCCGGTGGCCGACATCACAAATTTCATTAATGAAATATATTTCTTCGACAGCGACAATGGCATTTTTCTCGGCGATCCGGTTAGCGGCCGCTGGGGAGTGGGCGTCACAAGCGACGGCGGCGAATCATGGAAGCGCGCCATCAGCATACCCACGCCATACAGCCAGGAAACCGGGCTCGTGGGCGCCACCTGGCGGATCGGAGAAAATATATGGTTCGGCACCACCCGCGGTCGGGTAATATGGACCAACGATGGCGGTAATAGCTGGAAAGAATCCACTATCCGCAGCGGCGGATACCTTACCGAAGTCTGTTTCTACGACGAGCTGAACGGTATCGCGGTTTATCGCAATTCAGGCAACGACAACGAGGACAACCGCCTGGCCAGCACAACCGACGGCGGCCTTACCTGGGAAACCGATGTATATAATTTTTCGGAGAATGGCTGGACTCCGGTGACGGCATACTCACCGCCCGAAACCGGCAAGATAATATTACTCGGCTTAGAAGGCATTGTGATGTCCACCGATAATCTCGGCCGCAGCTTTACCCCTGTGCTGACCTCGCAAGGCCCGATCAAATACTGCGGCGCCGGAATCAACGAAGATTTCAAAGTGCGGCTCTACTCTTCCGGGGTCGAAGTATCCTACCTCGAATTCAACGTCGAGCCATTCAATCCCGAACGTAAGCTGGAGATCACCACAGCACTGGTCATGAATTACGACACGCTGGATATCGGCTCGAGCAGGACCAAGCCCGTTACCATGAAAAACACAGGCAATGTGCCTGTCAATATCAATAGCATCGAGATAATCCCCGGAGCAAACACCGGCGAGAAAGAATTTTCGATAGGCTTTATCAAACCGGACATGGTCGATGTGGATGCAGAGGAAAACGTCCTCATTCGATTCCGCCCCGAAACCGAAGGTCTGAAGGAAGCCGAGCTTCGGATAACCACTGACGCCGACACCCCCGTCAAATCCGTCCAGCTCGTAGGACTGGCCCTCGATCCGTCCTCCGTTTTCGAAAAAGTCACCCCAGCGGGGCTTGAAATCAGCGAAGTGATGCCCAACCCAGCGGGAACCGGTTCCCGCATACGGATCGAATCGGACATGGCCCGCCAATTGGAAATATATATATATAATTCGGTCGGCCTTAGAATCGGCGAAGTATTTGCGGGCGCAGTCTCGGGACAGCGCGAAATACTCATACCCGCTGCAGAGCTTTCGCCCGGAGCATATTATTTAATAATCAAAACTAATAATGGCAATTACTTCCGGCGATTCACAATCGCAAGATAATCGAATTGATTAATCAATCCGAAGCCTCCGCGCCTAATGGATGCGGGGGCTTTTTGTTTATAATGTTCTCGATCCGCACGGATACTTGCCCGACGGGGTTCACCCAAAAGCTGTGAATTATTTTAAATTGTAGATTATTATAAAATTCTTTAAATTCATACATACTTACATATATTGCTAGACATTTATGAGCGCCAAAGTAAAATTATCAGTTGCCGAAGTCGAGCGTCTGAAGCTCGAGAACCGCATATTGCGACAGGAAATCGAAAGCCTGCGTTCTGCGCCAGGCATAAGCAATATTGGCGGGCTGATGGAGCTGTTCGAAAACAAATTCCCTGGTATAATATGGGTGGTCGATACCGAGCTGCGCCTGGTCAGAGCTTACGGCAACGGGCTCAGAATTTTTAATATACCTACGGAAGAAATTCCCGGAAAGACGCTCTATGATATAATCGGGCCGGAGAATTCGGATATCCCCCTTATTGTCAACCACGAAAAAGTATTAAGAGGCGAGCATATCGAATACGAATCCGGTCAATCCGGCATTTTTTTCCAGGTACAGCTCGAGCCTTTGTACGACGAAAACGAAAACGTAATCGGAGTGGCCGGCATAGCCTTCGATACCAGCAGTCTGAAGCAAATCGAAAAGCAATTTTATGCAAACGAAGAACGCTTCCGGTCGCTATACGAAAATCTGGCTACGGGCTATCAGTCGCTCGATGTCAATGGCCGCTTTCTCGAGATTAATTCCGTATGGTGCGAGACTCTTGGCTATGAGCGAGATGAAATAATCGGCAAATGGTTCGGCGATTTTCTTGTGCCCGCATCCCGCGCAAAATTCGTAAGCGCATTCCCACGGTTTAAAGAGATCGGCGAAGTGCATAATATCCATTTCGAAATGATTGCCGGCGATGGAAGTATAAAAAATGTAGTATTCAATGGCAAAATCAGCTACAATCCGGAGGGCAGTTTCCTGCGTACTCACTGCCTTCTGCAGGATATCACCGCCAAGCGCAAGGCCGAGGAAGCTCTCCGAGCAAGCGAAGAACGGCTGCGCCTGGTGTTCGAAGCCACCAACGACGCATTCTGGGATTTCGATCCGCGCAGCGGCGAAGCATACTTCTCGCCCCGGTGGTACGAAATGCTCGGATATGAGCCATATATATTTCCACAGAATTACGAAACATGGCGAAGCCTTTTGCATCCGGACGATGCTGAAGACACGGAATCAAAAGTACAGGAAGCAATCCGCACCGGTAGCGATTATGCCATAGAATTCCGGTTAATGCATAAAAACGGCTCACCCGTCTGGATACTCGCCAAAGGTCAGATTATCGAATACGACGATGCGGGCCGCCCGACCCGGATGGTAGGCACCCACTCCGACATCAGCCGCCAGAAAGAGCTCGAGAACGCACTGCGGAAACGGGTGCTGGCGCTGACCAGCCCGATCGGCGATCTTTCGGATGTGGATATCAATCACCTCTTCGATATGGAGGATATTCAGAGGCTGCAGGACGCATTCTCCCACGCCACCGGAGTGGCAAGCATTGTCACCCGGCCCGACGGCACCCCGCTGACCCGGCCGAGCAATTTCTGCAGGCTTTGCAGCGAAATTATCCGAAATACCGAAAAGGGACTGGAAAATTGTAAATTTTCCGACTCTGTGATAGGACGCGGCGGCAAAGACAGCGCTATAGTAAGCAACTGCCTGAGCGGCGGGCTGATAGACGGCGGAGCCGGCATCTACGCTGGCGATAAGCACGTAGCCAACTGGCTGATCGGCCAGGTGATCGATAAGGATTTCGACGAAGTGAAAATGCTCGAATACGCAGACGAAATTGGTGTCGATCGCAAAATATTCGCCGACGCGATGAATGAAGTACCACGCATGAGTCACAGCGAATTCGAAAAAATTGCCCATGCGCTATATCTTCTGGCCACCCTTCTGTCGAACCAGGCAGTCCAGAATATCCAGCAGGCCCGCGAGATCGTCCGCCGCGAATCGGCCGAATCCGAGCTGCGGAGCACGCGGAATTATCTGGATAATATTCTGAATTCATTGCCCAGCTCAATCATTGGCGTGGACAAACATCTGATTATAACTCATCACAACAATCAATCGACCGCACTTTTTAACGACAGCGTTGCCATTGGCCTCCATATATCCGAGGCGCTGCCACGATTTTCGGATTTTATTGCCGATATCGAAAAGGCTATCGCCGGTAGCCGGCCGCTGGTGCGCGAGGCTATTGAATTCAATCTGAATAATTCGCGCAAATTCCTCGATATAACCATATCTCCACTGGTAAACGAGGGCGAAGGCGGCGCAGTGCTCCGGATCGACGACGTCACCGAAAGGGTAATGATGCGCGAAATCATGATCCAGACAGAAAAGATGATGAGCGTCGGAGGCCTGGCCGCAGGTATGGCGCACGAAATCAACAATCCGCTTGGCGTAATACTGCAGGGAATCCAGAATACCACCCGACGGCTGATGCCCAATCTGACCAAAAACCAGGCTGTGGCTGCCGAATGCGGAATAGACCTCGAAAAGCTCGAAATCTACCTCGAGCGCCGCAATGTATTCCAGTATATCGGAGGCATTCAGGACGCAGGCACCCGCGCGGCCCGGATAGTCCAGAATATGCTCAATTTCAGCCGGCGCAGCGAGTCCAAATTGGCCCCAACCGATATTAATCAGCTTCTGGATAGTTCGCTCGAACTTGCCCAAAACGATTATGACCTGAAGAAAAAATACGACTTCAAGAAAATCCGCATCGTTCGGGATTTTGGGGACAATATGCCGAAAGTGCCGGTTACCGCTACCGAAATCGAACAGGTTATATTCAATCTGCTGAAAAATGCGGCTCAGGCGCTTTCCGAATCCGAAACGCCCATCGAGACGCCCACTATATATATACGCACCTACCATCGCAACTACAACGCGATTATCGAAGTCGAGGACAATGGCCCGGGCATGGAGATCGAGACCCGGCGCCGGGCATTCGAGCCGTTCTTTACCACCAAGGGGGTATCCGCAGGCACCGGGCTGGGGCTGTCGGTTTCATACTTTATTATTAAAAATAATCACAAAGGCGATATAAAACTGGAAAGCCGACCGGGCAAGGGTACGAAATTTGTTATCGAAATTCCCACATCCCGAAGGACAACAGCATGAACGAAATCAAAGTGATGATAATCGACGACGAGGAAATGCTTCGGAGCAATCTGGCGGATTATCTCGAGGACGAAGGCTTCCGGGTGGATACTTTTTCAAGCGGCGAACAGGCCCTCGAAGCAATCAAAAACGGCAACAAATACCATGTGGCTATAGTCGACCTTCGGCTGCCCGGAATGAACGGGAACGATTTTATTATTGAATCGCGGGATTTGGCAAATGAGATTTTTATACTCATTCACACCGGATCGAGCGATTACCAGCTATCGCCCGAGATGGTCGAAATGGGCATTACCCCGAAGCAGATAATTTATAAACCGATTTATGATATGAGCATTTTTACAGAAGCAATTTTAAAACATTCAGACAAGCATTAAATAGATATGAAATCCGACCAATCACGCATTCTTATAATAGATGACGAATATATGATCCGCCGGACGGTTCGGGACTACCTCGAAGACTCCGGCTATAATGTCGCCGAAGCCGACGAAGCCACTGCCGGACTGCTTATGCTCGAAACCGACGATTTCGGCGCGGTATTGCTCGATTTGCACATGCCCGGCCTGAGCGGTCTCGAGGCCCTCGGAATTATTAACGAAAAATATCCCAACCTGCCGGTTATAATTATTTCCGGAGCCGGCAGCCTGGATTATGCAATCGAGGCGCTGCGGCTCGGGGCATGGGATTATATCACAAAGCCGATTGCCGACATGTCCGCGCTGGAATTCGCAATCGAAAAAGCCCTCGAAAAAGCCCGCTTAATCGAAGAAAATATCCGTTATAAAAAGCAGCTCGAAAAAATCGTCGAAGACCGCACCCGGATGGTGCATTTCCAGGCTAAAATGCTCGATAGCGTCCGCGAAGCGGTAATCGCAACCGACCTGAAGGGCACTATCCTTTATTGGGGTGCGGGGGCCGAAAAAATGTACGGCTATACGGCCCAGGAAGCCCTCGGACGCCACATTTCGCTATCGCTGAACGAAGAAGACATGAAGCATCGCCTGTCGAGGATCGAGGAGACAATCAATAAGGGATTCTGGTTCGGCGAAATTCTCGAAAAAACTAAATCCGGTAGTACGCTTTGGAGCGAGACCACTTTATCGCTGGTAGAAGACGAGAACGGACGGCCGATGGCCATCGTCGGTATCGACCGCGACATCAGCGAGGACGTCGAAAACCGCAAAAAAATCACTCAGTTGAATAAAAATCTCGAACAGCTCGTGGCCGAACGCACCGCCGAGCTGAGCGATGCGCTTCAGCAGCTGAAAATCGAAAACGAGAAAAATTCCGAAATGGCACGCGAGCTGGCAGAAACCAATACCGAGCTGGAGCTATCGCGGCGAAATATTCTTAACGATTCCCATAAATTATATGCCCTGAACGAAAAGCTGATCGAATCGCAGGAGAAGCTGCACGAAGCTAATATAGCCAAGAACAAATTCTTCTCGATAATCGCGCACGACCTGAAGAATCCGTTGCAGGCAATTCTCTCGGCGGCCGACATTATCACTACATATCAACACAAAATGACGGAGCAGGATATTACCCAAAAGGCACGCACGATATTCCGCTCGGCACGTCGGCTTTCGTCGCTGCTGGATGATCTGCTGCAGTGGGAGCGCGCCCAGAGCGGCCGTATGCGCATCGAAGCGGAAATTTTCGATCTCAGGGAAGTTATCGAAAATAATATCGAGCTTATCGAGGCTGCCGCCGCCAGAAAATCCATCTCTCTGGTGTCGGGGATTGCCGAGAGTACCTATGTGCTCGCCGACCGCAATATGATCGACACCGTGGTGCGCAATTACCTGAGCAATGCGATTAAATTCACCCCCGAGCTTGGACGGGTAACTATCGAGGCCCGGCTGGCTGAGGACTCCATCGAGCTTTGCGTAATCGATAACGGAGTCGGAATTTCGCCTTCGAATCTGAAAAAAATATTCAGGCCGGGAGTGCAGTTCACCACTCCGGGCACCGACCTTGAATCGGGTACGGGGCTGGGTCTGGCGCTCTGCAAGGAATTTATCGAACTCAACCGCGGCCGCGTTTTCGCCGAAAGCATCCTCGGAGTCGGCAGCCGGTTCTGCTTCCTGCTGCCCGCCGCCAAAGCCCCGGATCAGGTGGAAAGCGCCCTCTGATATGCCGCAATCGCCCTGCGGCGGGATTCCGCCCAGTCAACTATCCGGCGCGGATTGGCAATTTCGCGTTCGCTCAACCAGCGACGAATATATATATTTTCCGGATCGAATTTTTTTCGCTGAATCATCGGATTGAATATCCGGAAATAGGGCGCAGCATCGCAGCCGGTGCCGGCCGCCCACTGCCAGTTGCCAATATTCAACGGCGCGTCGTGGTCAATCAGCTCTGCTGAGAAGTGCTCCGCGCCATAGCGCCAGTCGGTCAGCAAATTCTTTGTCAGAAATCCCGCCGTCAGCATCCTGAGGCGATTGTTCATCCAGCCCGTCTCGCTCAGCTCTCGCATGGCAGCATCAATTAGCGGATAGCCGGTTTCGCCGGCCTTCCAGCGGCCGAGGTCATCCGGATTGTTCAACCATTCGATTGCGTCGTATTTGCTATTGAAATTCCGTCCGGCCGATTCCGGGTGCTGATACATTATCATATTAAAAAAATCGCGCCAGATAAGCTGATCGAGCCATTTTTGATTAAGCTCCGCTCCGATTCGCACCAGCCTGCGTACGCTCAGAGTGCCGAGCGCAAGATCGGCCCCGGCGCGCGTAGTGCCATCGATTGCCGGATAGTCCTTATTATTATCATAATTCTTTATAATATCAGGATTTAAATCCGCAATCGAATTAAAATTAATATTTTGAAAATCGGAATTACTCGGTTGGTCAATTTTTTTTAAATTATTAAATAATTCCTGGGTATTATATTCCGGAATTGCGAAGCCTGCGAATTTCTCCAGCCACTTTTTCTTATACGCTGTAAATACGCGGTAGGGCGAGCCATCCGCTTTCAGTATCTCATCCTTCGCGAAATAAACCCGATCGGGAAATAATTTAAGTCCGATCCCCTTATCTTCCAGCATCTTAGCAATGCGCTCATCTCTTTGGATTGCTGCCGGTTCGTATATCTCATTCGCATAAACCGACTCGATATTCATTTCCGCGACAAGTCTTTCGAATACCGCCGGGGCTGGACCATCTTCTATCCGCAGCCCCGATCCGGCCTGCCGTAATTGCCGGTCGATTGCGGCCAGCGCGGAGTCTGCGTATTCCTTCTGCCTTGCGTTCAGCGTAAGACCGGGCTCAGGTTCATATATATATAGAGGGATGCCCCCGGCGCCCGCTGCAAGTGCTTCATGAAACGCGCGGTTGTCTTCGAGCCGCAGATCGCGGCGGAACCAGAATATGGCATTATTCATTTTTAATAGAATTAATTCACAAAAAAAAGGCTGCCCGTATGAGCAGCCTCGTTTCGATTAAAACTTTGCGAGTAGTTCCGATTTCTCTCGATAAATCTCGGTCAGCTCGTCTTCGTAGAAGAATTTTTCCTCGCCGAATGCGGGCCGGAGATCGTTCAGCCAGTGTGCGCTTTCGTCGTATTCCGCAAAGAATGGGACGTCGGCCCATTCTGGATTGCGGCCCTGAATGAATCGCAATACGAATACTTTTTCGCCTCTGATTTCGCTGACTCCGAGCAGCTGCACCTTGCCGGGCGCTGCCGACATAACGGGTCCGCGGGCGGTTCGGCCAACTCCGCTGACCTGGCTGTAGGCGCTGCGGAAAATATTCCACGCCTCGTGGAGCGGTACGCTGAAGTAGTGATGGGCGCCGGTGTCGCGGGCCATGAACATGTAATAGGGTACCACGCCGAGCCTTACTTCCTCGCGCCACATATCGCGCCATACTTCTGCGCTGTCGTTAATATGGCGGAATAGGGGTGACTGCGCGCGGATTACCACGCCGGCGTTCATCAGGCGGTCGATTGCGTGTCGCACCGCGTCGGTCTGAAGCTCGCGAGTATGGTTGAACTGGGCCATAAATGCAAGATGCTTGCCCGATCGGCGTACGCGCTCGAATGTGCGCAATACCGAATCGGCATATGGATCGGTCAGGAATTTATAAGGCCACCACGAGAGCACCTTGGTGCCGATGCGGATTGTCTTCAGAGTCGGGATGTTTGCGTCAAGCAGCGCATTTATATAATTTGATAAAATTTTGCCGCTCATTACCATCGGGTCGCCGCCGGTGAACAGCACATCGCTGACGTTGGGACTCTCGCGCAGGTATTTGATAACGAGCTCGATGTCCTTGGTTGCAAATTTAAGATCGTCGAGTCCGACAAACTGCGGCCATCGGAAGCAGAATGTGCAGTACGCGTGGCATGTCTGCCCCTGCTTGGGGAAAAACAGCATAGTCTCGCGGTATTTGTGCTGCATACCGTCGAGCTTGACTTCCTCGTTCAGCACCGGAATATTATAATCGATCTGCCCGGCGGGATGGGGATTCAGATCCATACGTATTTTGTTTGCGATTTCGCGAATCTGTTCTTTTGGCAGTCCGGCTTTGATCGCTGACTCCATCTTGTCGTAATGATGTGGCAGCAGCATATCGCGGCTTGGGAATGTAAGATGGAACAGCGGGTCGTCTGGTGCTTTATTCCAGTCGATTATTTCTTCGACATAATAATTATTTGATTTAAACGGAAGGACGTGCCCCACCACTTCCATTTCGAAAAGCTGCTCGTCGGTGAAGTTCTCCCGGAACTGGGGCAGTGTCTTGAAGTTTTGCAAAGTATAAGAACGGTACTTTGGCTTAACTTGAGCTACGAGTTTATTCTGCGTTTTGGCATCGTCGTACATGGATGACCTCCTGCTCAAATTTTTAAAAATCTATTCTTTAAGTATTTTCTAAGCGATGCTTATTTAACCTGTGTGATCAGGCGAGTGTATATATATGGGATATTAATCCAAAAGCAAAACAATATACGAAAAAAACCGGAAATTAACTAATTATGAATTATAATTAATTTTTTTATTTCCGGCATTCTTTTATGTTTGCATTTTTTGATTAATTCACTTTTGCGAATTCTATGGCGGAGCTGTCAGTCCAGCGTCACACAGCCGCCATCTCGGGCGGAGCGATAGAGTGCGTCGATTATTCGCATAGACTCCACTGCCTCGCCAGTAGTCGAGATTATCGGCCCCAAACCCTGAAGCGCATTGATGAAATGCTTCAGCTCGTTTTCGAAAGATTTCTGGTGGATTATATATTTATTTTTAAGGCCGAGGGATTTATGCGGATGCGAAAGCCCGCCCTCGCTGCGGTATAGCTCGAGCGGATTGACCCGCACAGAGCCTTCGCTGCCGTAAACGTCGCAGTAAAAGCGAGTGGCCGCTGAAAAAAGCGCCCAACTGGTCTCGACCGTGGCAATGCTGCCATCGCGGAATCGCATCATTGCGACGGCGACGTCCTCGACTTCGCGGGTCTGGCGGTTGAAAATTGCGGCTTCGACCGATGCCACCGGCACGAAATCATATATCCAGAGCAGCGAATCGATAATGGATAACCCGAGATCCATAAGCACTCCCCCTCCGGATAGCCGGGGGTCCTGGCGCCA
This sequence comes from uncultured Hyphomicrobiales bacterium, assembly GCA_964513465.1. Classification (GTDB taxonomy): domain Bacteria; phylum Bacteroidota; class Ignavibacteria; order Kapaibacteriales; family UBA2268; genus CAZEMR01. Next base: position 43,527 of record CAZEMR010000010.1, on the reverse strand, counting down.
ACGCTTTTCGGTCTGCTGTATCCAGCCGGCCTTTGCATAGAATACACTGCCGATCTCGCCCATCTGTACATAATTTTTCATCATCATAGTATCCGAGCGAAATCTCTGGTTCATGCCTACCATTACTTTTTTGCCGGATTTTTCGGCGGCGGCATGGATTGCTTTGGCTTCTTGGTGATTGCGGGCAATGGGCTTTTCGATAAATACATGCTTGCCGGCTTCGAGCGCGGCGAGCGAGACTTCTTTGTGGGTATGGGTCGGGGTGCATATGTCCACTGCTTCGATCTCGTCGATTTCGAGCAGCTCATCAATCGTCTCGCATACGTAAGGGACATCGAATTTCCCGGCGATTGCAGCGGCGCGCGATCCCACGCGGTCGTGTATTGCCACCAGCCGTATCCCGGGCAGATTTCTGATAACTGGCAAATGAAAATTCTGTGCGATTTCTCCGCATCCGATCAGTGCGATGTTGATTGATTTCATATGCTGGCCTGCTTTTCCGAATTAATATTTTTACAAAATTCGTAAAAAAATTGTCTATCTAAAAATGAATAAGGCCAAAGCCGCGAATTATTTTATTATGGAAATATTTTTTCGATCGCCGGCATAATATCCACCGGATTGAGATCGAGCATACAGCGGAAATGCCCCTTCGGGCAATCCTCCCGTCCGATATGAGTGCAGGGCTGGCAGCGTAGGTTGGTACGCACTATCTGCGAGAGTGTCCCCCACGGCGCAAACCCCAGCTCGGGCACGGTCGATCCGAAAATCGCAACCACCGGCACCCGGCGCGCCGCAGCTATGTGCATCATCCCTGTGTCGTTGGTAACCAGCAGGTCGTATTCGTCCAGCCGGCTGGCAGTCCTGGCAATCGAGGTCGACCCCGAAAGGTCGCGTATATTCGCCCTCGCCAGCGAAATTATAAATCGGCAGATGTCGACATCGGCGGCGCCGCCGAATGTGGCGATGCTTGCGCCATAGCGTTCGGCCAGCCGGTCGGCCAGCCGCGCAAATTTCTCGGCAGGCCAGCGTTTTGTGAAGTGGTGTGCGCCGGGGGCGATAGCAATACTGCGGGGCTGTTCGCATTGCCGGCGCGCTTCCGGGGGATAATCGCCGGATTCGTCGGGCAGCCATAGCTCGAGTCCGCGGCCATCGTCGGTGACTCCGAATGGCCGTGCGGCATCCATATAAATATCGGCCACATGCCGCGGCGGACTTATGATTTTGTGCATATGCACCAGCGCAAGTTTATACAGGCGGCGCTTGTCGATGCGGGAAATATTATCAGCGATGCCGCGGGTGAATATGCGGCTGCGCAGATTGTTCTGCAAATCGAATACAACATCGTATTTATCGATGCCATTTGACTTCATGAATTCATCGCGCCGCCGCAATATCTCTTTTACTTCGAGCGACTTATCATATTTAAATATATTCGAAATACGGGGATTGTATTCCACCGATCCGGCGAATTGCTTTGCAACTGCGAAATCAATCATGGCATCGGGACAGGCGCTGCGAACCGAGCGGACAAGCGCGCTGGAGAGTATCACATCCCCCATCGAGCTCAGCCGGATAATAAGTATCTTGGATATTTTTTTTATATTAGGTAAATTCATAATGAATCATTTGCAAATTTCCGGATTTCTATTTTTCAAATATTATAAATGAGAGTCAATGAATTATTCAATCGAACACAAGGACGACATCGTCATTTTTACGGTCAAGCAATCCTCTATCGACTCCGAGGACGCTGCCGATATGAAGGCCGAAATGCTCATACTCTGCCAGCCGAACATCAATGCGCTGATTATCGATATGACCCGCGTCGAACGCATAGACAGCTCGGGCCTGGGAGCGCTTTTGCTTGCCCATCGCCAGCTTAAGGACAACGACATACCGGTAATCCTAGTCGGCGTCGGAGGCATTGTTCTGACCCTGATGCAGATTTCTCGCATCCACTCGCTGTTCGGCTATTTCGACACGGTCGACGAAGCCCTCAGCGAAATCGTCTGAGCGCGGGATTATTTCACCAGATTTGATATCTGCTTGAATTTCTCGTGCTTAGAAGTAACGCAGAGCTCGAAAAGTATCGATTCGAATGTGGTGATTATTGCGCCCTCGTCTCTCATGCGCTCGATTGCAAAGTCGCGGTCGAGCTTCTCGCGCGAGCTTACGCAATTGGCGATAACCACAGGCTGATAGCCCCCTTCGATAAGGTCGGTCACCGTCTGCAAGACGCAGACGTGGGCCTCGATACCGAAGATTATTACATTTTTACGGTCATGCTTTTCCACCGCTTCCATAAATCCGCCTTCGCCGCAGCAACTGAAGGTATCCTTTACGATCGGGCTGATTTCGCGGCCCAGCATTTCCTTCAGCGAAGGAATGGTAGGCCCGAGGCCCTTGGGATACTGCTCAGTCATAATTATCGGAATATCAAGGATGTGCATGCCTTCGATCAGCCTTGCGGAGTTAAGCTCGAGCTGCTCGAAATCATAGATATGCGGGAATAAACGATATTGAATATCGATCATCACTGCGAAGGTATCTTCGGGATTGATTCTCATTTTTCCTCCTGATTATATAATATTTATTCAGACATTAATATTCATTCAGACATAATTTTTTCGATTTCGTCGGGATCCATCGGCAGATCGGGCGTCAGGCTCACCGAGCCGTCCTGGGTGATCAGATAGTCGTCTTCGATCCTGACACCTATGCCCCACCATTTCGGGGCGCAGTCGCTGCCCGGCGGTATATAAATACCCGGCTCGATTGTGATTACATTCCCTGGCTCGAGGCTGCCAAAGCTGCCGGTGTCGTGGACGTCGATGCCCAGATAGTGCGAGGTGCCATGGCTGAAATACTCGCGATAGTCCGCCGGGTCTCGCGTCACCCCGATCTCGGTAAGCCCTTGGGCAATAACGCTCATAGCGCGGATATGCGGCGCCATGAACATCGCGCCGGGCTTAGCTTTTTTGGCGGCTTCGCGGTGCGCTTCGAGTACGATTTCGTAAATAAATCTCTGCTCCTGTGTAAATTTGCCATCGACCGGAACGGTTCGCGAAATATCCCCGGAATACGTGCAGTAATCCGCGCCGCAGTCCATCAGCACAAGCTCGCCGGAGCGGGCGACACGCGCGCTTTTCGTATAGTGCACAATGCATGAATTCGGCCCCGAACCGATTATCGACGGGAATGCCGGGCCGTCGCCGCCCAGAGCGCGGAATTGATACTCCATCTCGGCCTCGATCTGCCGTTCGCTCATTCCTGGCGCAATTGCTTTCATGGCGGCTATATGCCCCGCTGCGGTAATCTCCGCAGCACGCCGCAGCAGCCGGATTTCGGCGCTGTCTTTTACTCCGCGCAGCCGGTTCAGCGCGGGCAGATTTTTCCGGATTTTAATAAAAGGATATTCTTCGGAAATCTTGTTAATCAGATCGGGCATCGACTCGTTAACGGTCGAATACGAATGCAGACCGCCTTCGCCGGGTATTGGGAAATACAGAGTGTCGATTCCGGCGAAAATTTTCAGATTATTCAGCAATTCCGATTTCATAAACGCCGATATGCCAAGTATTTCGCGGGCGTCCTCGGGCTGCATCCGCATACCATGTATGAATATATCGTCCGGATCCTGTCCTGCGAGAAACAGCGCATCGTCAGCATCCGTTCCGCCAACGGTAAATCCTTTTGGCATAATGATTAAGATTGATTCGGGCTCGGGGCATCCGCTCAGATAAACCATATTCGCATTTTGCCTGAAATCATCCCGCTCGACACAGCCGCTGAAATAATCGCCGGCGAGAGCGATCAGCGCGGAATTCTCGCCCAGATACCCCGCGAGTCGCTGCCGGCGCTGCTCGTAAATCTCTTTGGGTATGCCATCGGGCCAGGGATAGGTATATTCGATATTTTGCGCAAATCCCGCATTCAGCGCGGCGAAGAGGATTATCAACCAAACATATTTTTTCATAATTCCGGAAAATTTGTCAGAGGATTTTTTTAAAATATGAAGAATTCCACTAAAGATAAAATCTATGCCCGGGCAATCACGGCGGCATCGACAAATTCCGGCCCGGCAGCATCAAGACAAGCCGCACAGGCATTCAGAGTCGAGCCGGTCGTCAGCACATCGTCCACAAGCAGTATCCGGCGTCCCGCCACATCTTCCGACGCAAGCAGCGAAAATGCCGCAGCAACGTTTTCCCGGCGTCTGCCGGCGCTGAGCGTAGTCTGCGTGCTTGTATAAATATGCCTGCGGATAATGTCCGGCCGAACTCTCCCGACGATTTCGCGAACTATTCCACGCGCGATAATTTCCGATTGATTATACCCCCGCTCCCGAAGCCGGGCGAGGTGGATCGGCACTGGGATTATCCAGTCGTAATCGTCCATACCCTCGAGCCTTAGCCGCCTTGCGAGCAATTGCCCCAGGTCTTCCGCCGCCCGGGAAATGCCGTGATATTTCAGTGAATGGATGATTTCCATGTAATCAAAATTGTCGGAAAGCGAAATAAGTGCGCAGACTCTGCGAAGCCGCAGCTCATCACGCCCGAAGGCCGTCAGCATCCGACTTCGGATATCCTCCGGGGCGGGCGCATGTGGAATTCGGTCGATGCATTGAGGACATATAAATTCTTCGGCAGCCGGCTCGCCCTCGGTAACCCTACCGCATACAAGGCATTTACGCGGAGCGAGCACTCCGGCAATCGAATCCGCGAACGAGCGAATCAGCCCCGCCGTGGTCATGCTTTTTTCCGCAGGAATCTGTCCACGGTAAAACGCCTGTCTGAATTCAGATAAACATAAATTGTCAGCAGCAGAAGTCCTGTATTTTCAAGTAATTTCTCGATTCCTACCTTCTGGGTGGCGATGTCCGAATAGCAGCCGCAGTCGATATTCAGACCGCGGGCCCAGGCGCTGGCAACAGCGGCTATGAACACCACCAGTAACCCGCCTATTATCAATGTATTAGCTCGTATTCGGAGTCCAGCAATAAAAAATATACCAACGATTAGTTCCAGCCAGGGCAGAATTATCGCGGATAAATTGAGCAGCGGGCCGCTCAGAATGCCGTAGTTGGCTATTTCGTCGGCGAATCCATGCGGGTCGGCGATCTTGACCCAGCCGGTGAGTATAAACATTCCGCCTGCAATCAGCCGCGCCAGGAGGCTCAGCCAGGGATTGTTCAAAAAATTTCGCATCTTTTTCCGTTCTGTTTGTTCTATATCTATTTTGAAAGAGACTATTTACTTATTTTTGTATTTTATGCAAATAGTGCACCGATTTTTCAGCGGTAAAAATATCAAATCGAAACTGAATAAAATCGGTTTTCAAATGGTTTGTTTGCAGTTTAAGATCAACTTTATTAGATTGTTATTCTGGCCGGAAATGACGCCGGATTGTGAAATTCAAAAACTACAGAGATTCGCAGCAGATTGCGCTCTAATTCATTCAGATGCAATGACTTAGTCGGCATATTTAACGTTTTAACTCATAATTTTGCTGCAATTTATTTAATACATTCAACTTAGAATCAATTGTATTCATACGCATTCAAATGCAAAAGCAGGCAAAGGAAAAGATAATAATATGACTTTAAAGGATTTAAGCAGAACGCTTCCGATCAGCAGAAAAAAATTGAAAAATGGCCTCGATTTTGTCGTTATTGAAAAACATACCGCACCGGTTATTACGCTCAACACAGCATATCGCGTGGGATCGAAGGACGAAATCCCCGGGATGACAGGATTCGCGCATCTTTTCGAGCATTTGATGTTCGAAGGAACGAAGAATATAAAAAAGGGCGATTTTGATAAGATATGCTCTCTCGCAGGCGGATCGAACAACGCCTATACTACTTATGATTATACAAGTTACCACATTTCCCTTCCGTCGCATCAGCTCGAACTGGCAATGTGGCTCGAGTCCGACCGGATGTTCAATTTCGAGGTTACACCCGAAGCGCTTGAAAACCAGATCAGCGTTGTCACCGAAGAGATTCGCCAGACTGTGAACGATCAGCCTTACGGCAAATGGCGCGAGGAGCTGGCCTCGAACGCCTTCGACCGGCGCACTGGATATTCGTGGGAAGTCCATGGCAGAATTGAAGATGTAGAGAATGTGACCGTCGAAAAAGCGCAGGATTTTTTCGATAAATATTACCGCCCTGATAATGCTGTGATGGTGCTTGCGGGCTATGTCGATCCGGATTATGCCTTCGCGATGGCCGAAAAATATTTCGAAACGGATCGCGAATACCCGGAATTGCCCGTCAGGCCTGAGTTTTCGGAGGATTACAAGAATGCCGGTATGAAGATCGAAACCCGGGATAACGTTCCGATGCCCGCGGTTTTCCTTGCTTTCCACGCAGATGGGATGCTGGACGACAGCACGATCGCCGGAGATATCCTGTCGAATATACTCGCGCATGGACGCAGCTCAAGGCTTTATGAATCATTGGTTTACAAAAGCGAGATCGCATCGCACGCAGGAGCGTTTCTGGATAAGCGCGAGTATTGTTCGCTGTTTACGCTCTATGCCGTTGCAAATCAGCCATATACGACCTGCGATCAGCTGACCGAGGCCCTTGTCGACGAAATTAACCTATTGAAAGATAAAGGTATAAACGCTTCCGAGCTGGAGAAATCCGGCAATCAGCTTACTACCCGCCTTGCGCACGAAATCCAGTATTCATCGGGGCTTGCGGATATGGCAAGCTATCAGACTATGTTTTGGGATGACCCTTTGCGGCTTTACTCAGTATTAGATAAGTACTTGAAAATAAATAAGAGAGAAGTAACCGAACTTGCGCGCGACATATTCAGCGTTGATAATTGCGTCCGCATCGACGTTATTCCTCGTGATGAATAGTTACTCGCGAAACAAAAGCGACGAATCGCCGTAACTCAAGAATCGATAGCCGTTTGCGAGCGCCTCGTCATATATATTGCGCCATCTGCCGAGTCCTGCAAATGCCGCTACGAGCAGGATCAGCGTGCTTTTGGGCATATGGAAATTCGTGATTAGAATATCCACAATCCGGAAATGGAAGCCGGGAACGATAAAAAGGCTCGTATGGCCGGTGGCAAATTCCATACCGGAGCGCTCCAGCTCTCGGGTTACGGCGGCCAGAGCCTCGGCATTCGAGGGCAGCTCGCGCTCTACGGCAAGGCGATAGGGGTCCCACTGCGCGATTTCGATATTCCTTCCGGCCTCATTTCTAATCAGCTTAACCCCATGCCAGTAAAGGGATTCCAGCGTGCGAACGGATGTAGTCCCGGTCGCGATTATTTTTTTACCCGATTCAATTGCGCGGATTATTTTATTAATTGAACTTTTGGAAATAAAGATTTGCTCGCTGTGCATCTCGTGGCGGGCGATGTCGGCCGAATCAATCGGCCTGAACGTCCCCGGCCCGACGTGTAATATCAGCTCTGCGCGGTCGATTCCGCGATCGTCAAGCTGCCCGAGAATCTCCGGAGTAAAGCGCAGACCCGCTGTGGGAGCGGCGATCGAGCCTTCCCGCTCGGCATAGCCTGTCTGGTAGCGCTCTGTGTCGGATTCGACTGCCTCGCGGTGGATGTAGGGCGGCAGCGGCACTCTGCCTATACGCGCCAGCGCCCCGGCGAATGACATATCCGAGGGCGACCAGCGAAATTCGACCGTCGCGCGGTTTTCCGACCTATTCAATATTTTTGCGGAAAAGTCGATTCCCGGATAATCCGCAGCAGGAGCCAGCTCGACGCCTTCGCGTATGCGGCGCCCGCCGATAATCGCATTCCAGATACATTTGCCGCGTGCCTGCATAGTAATCTGCGGGTCGTTCGATGGATCGATCGGATCGACGGCGAGGATTTCGGCGCGGCCGCCGGTGGGTTTGGACATCAGTATCCGCGCGGCTATTACCTTGGTATTATTAATAATTAGCAGAGAATTTTCAGGTAATAATTCCGGAATTTCATAAAATCTGCGATGCTCGATTCCACAGGGACGCGATACCAGCAGCCGGCTTTTCTGGCGATCAGGCTCCGGGAATTCGGCGATTCGATGTTCGGGCAGATCGTAATCGAATTTGCCGAGATCGATTTCTGGTATATATTTTTTGTTGTCCATTTTCGCAAAAAATAAAAGGAGAGCGCCTTGGCTGCGCCCTCCGTAATTAATTCAATATATTTGATTTATGCATTCTTCCCGCAGCATTTTTTATACTTTTTGCCGCTGCCGCATGGGCAGGGATCGTTGCGGCCGACTTTGTCGCCTTCGCGCTTGAATGTTTTGACTGCGGCGCCCGCCTCGGAGCCTTCGGCCTGCTGCATTTGGGGTGCCTGGGGCTGTCCGCCTGCGATGAATGCCGGATTCGTACTCGAATGCTCGTATCGCATCGAGCCGCCGGGAGCATTGGATTTCAGGCGTGGCAAGTCTTCATTGTCTGATTTTGCGGCATCCGTAACCGGCCTGTCGGTACGGACTTCGCGATGGACAACCTTCGGGAAATATTTGAATGCGAATTCGACTGATTCGCGGTTGATTTCGCCGATCAGGTCCTTGAATTGCTTGAATGCTTCGGTTTTGTATTCGAGCAACGGGTCTTTCTGGCCGTATGCGCGCAGGTGGATACCCTCTTTGATGTCGTCCATCACTCGGAGGTGATCGCGCCATTTATTATCGATGGTCTGCAGCACCGAGACGCGCTCGAGCCGGGCCATAAATTCCGAGCCGAGCATTTCTTCCTTGCGCTTGTAAAACTCATCGGCTGCCGAGATTACGCGCTCGACGCATTCCTCCATTTTGAGCTGCGTGAATTCTTCGTCCTGGATTTCCGGCTCGCTGAGGATCGTTCCGCGGCAGGCGTTGCGGAATCCGTCTATATCGCCGGTGGGCTGGTAATATTCGAACCAGTCCATAGCCAGCTCCTCGATATAATCGAATAATTCGCCTTTTAGGCGGTCGCCGCGCAGCGCATGGCGGCGGCGTTTATAAATGACTTCGCGCTGCTGGTTCATGACGTCGTCATATTCGAGTAAGCGCTTGCGGACAGAGAAGTTATTCTCTTCTACTTTTTTCTGGGCTCGTTCGACCGATTTGGTAATCATCGAATGCTGGATCGGTTCGCCTTCGGGAATTTTTAGGCGCTGCATTACTCCTGCGATTCGGTCGCCCGAGAACAGACGCATTAGATTGTCTTCCAGCGAAATAAAGAACTGCGAGCTGCCGGGATCGCCCTGGCGTCCGGCACGTCCGCGAAGCTGGCGGTCGATCCGGCGGGCGTCATGCCGCTCCGAGCCGATGATGGCAAGGCCGCCGTTTTTGCGGACTTCGTGGTCGAGCTTGATGTCTGTGCCTCGTCCGGCCATGTTGGTAGCGATTGTAAGCGCGCCTTTTTTACCGGCGTTGGCGACTATGTCCGCCTCGCGAGCGTGCTGTTTGGCGTTGAGCACATTATGCGGAACCCCCTGGCGTTTAAGCATTTTGCTGAGCACCTCTGACACCTCGACGCTGGCCGTACCAACGAGCACTGCGCGGTTTTCGGCAAGGGTTGTCTTGATTTCTTCGATTATCGCATTGTATTTTTCGCGGCGGGTTTTGAAAATCATATCGTCGCGGTCGTCGCGGATAATCGGTTTGTTGGTGGGGATAACCACCACATCGAGTTTATAAATTTTTTCGAATTCCGCGGCTTCGGTTTCGGCGGTGCCGGTCATGCCGGCAAGCTTGTTATAAAGCCGGAAATAATTCTGCAGGGTAATTGTCGCCAGTGTCTGAGTATCGCGCTCAACCTTGACGTTCTCCTTTGCCTCGATTGCCTGGTGGAGTCCTTCGCTGTAGCGACGTCCCTCCATCGTGCGGCCGGTGAATTCGTCGACGATCACGACTTTGCCGTCCTGGACGACGTATTCGACGTCGCGCTCATAGAGCGAGTATGCGCGCAATAGCTGGCTGATAGTGTGGATACGGTCGCTGCGTTCGGCGAAAAGCAAATTGATTTCGTCCTTTTTGCGCTGCTTATCCTTTTCGGAAATCTCCTTATCGACTTCGAGCGCGCTAAGCTCGGCGGCGATGTCCGGTATGACGAACATATCGGGGCCTTCCTGCGCCGAAGTCAATAGCTGGCGTCCCTTTTCGGTCAGATCGATCTGATGATTTTTCTCATCGATTGTATAATATAATTCCTCGTCGATTTCGGGCATACGCTTGCCTTTTTCGCGAAGGAAGAATAGCTCGGTCTCGCGCATAAGCTTCTGATATTCAGGCTCCTGCAGCACTTTCCCGAGGCGTTTGTGCTTGGGCAGACCGCGATATGAGCGGAAAAGATTGATACCTGCCTGCTCTCGGTCTTCCTTGGTATTTGATTCGAGCAATTTCTGGGCTTCGCCGACGATCTGGTTTACGTATTTGCTCTGTGCCTCGACCAGACGGCGTACGCGGGGATTCATCTCGTCAAATTTCTGATCGGTGGCTTTGCCAACCGGGCCTGAGATAATCAGCGGGGTACGCGCTTCGTCGATCAGCACCGAGTCCACCTCGTCGACGATTGCGAACCAGTGCTCGCGCTGCACCATGTTTTCCTCTTCGATCACCATATTGTCGCGCAGGTAATCGAAGCCGAATTCGTTATTTGTTCCGTATAATATATCCAGGTCGTATAAATCTTTTCGCTGGCTGGGTTCCATATTGGACTGGAGCGCGCCGACTCTCATCCCAAGGTATTCATATACCGGCCGCATCCAGTCGCAGTCTCGCTTGGCCAGATAGTCGTTGACGGTCACAAGGTGTGCGCCTTTGCCGGGGAGGGCGTTCAGATATAGCGGCATAATAGCCACAAGGGTTTTGCCCTCGCCCGTTGCCATCTCGGCAATCCGGCCCTGGTGCATAACGATACCGCCTATGAGCTGGACGTCGTATGGCACCATATCCCAGCGGGAGCTTTGCCCGGCGTATTCGTATGTAAACCCTTCGTCCTTCAGGCGTTTGCAAACCTGCTTGACTGTGGCGAATGCCTGCGGCAGTATTTCGTCGAGCACCACTTCGGTCTCTTCGAATATTTCGCTTTCGATAGCTTTCAGCCTGTCGTTAGCTTCGAGCACCTCGACCGAGCTGAGTGCTTCCTTCGACAGGCGCGCGCGGAGGGTTTTCTTTTCGTCCTCCAATTCCTGCGTACGCTCGCGGATAATCGCTCGGAACTCGTCGGTTTTGCCCTTAAGCTCTTCTTCGCTAAGGGAGTTGTATTCTTCGAAATACTCATTGATCTCGTCCACTAAGGGCTGGATCACCTTTATGTCTTTTTCGTGCTTAGTGCCGAATATTTTCTGGATTAATTTCAGCATAATCGGGTAATTTTTTATTAGTAAATATGTTACAAAACCAAGAGACGAAATATCGCCAATTGTATTTATATAAATCGACTCCCAGTCAAAATCAAAATTATTCCAATTTTTTTAACCGGCCAAAGTTTTTTTAAAAATAATCAAATCCCGCGGATTGTATATGCCATGCGTTTTTATTAGATTGCATCCGACCTCTTATTTGAAATTTTTCCGAAATATATGAATATGACTTTAATACGCACAATCTCTGGCATTCGGGGTACCGTCGGCGACGGCTTAACCCCCTCGAATATAATTAATTATGCAGCCGCATTTTCGAAAATTCTACCCTCTGGTAAAATTATTATCGGACGCGACGGACGGCCATCCGGCAAATGGATCGAGCAAATTATCGCAGGGGTAATTGCTGCTTCGGGCCGCGACTGCGAATTGCTCGGAATCGTGCCGACCCCGACCGTACAGCTTGCTGTGGAGCATAGCGACTCAGCCGGTGGAATTGCGATCACCGCATCTCATAACCCGACCGAATACAATGGACTTAAGTTTATTGGCAGCAACGGCGTGTTTCTCGACGCGGCGGAAAACCAAAACATGTGGCAAATTGCCGACAGCGGCATCTTCGATTATGCCTCTGCGACCGGCGCTGGCCGCATCCACCGCGCGGAATCACCCGACATTATGCATATAAATAATATTCTAAATCTGCCGATTTTCGAAAATAATGACATCATCGAAAAAATCCGCTCTCGACGGCTGAAGGTGGTGGTCGATGCTGTCAACGCTTCGGGATCGGTATTCATGCCCGCGCTGCTGCGCGAGCTTGGCTGCGAAGTGGTCGAACTATATTGCAATCTAAGCGGCCATTTCCCGCATACGCCCGAGCCGCTGCCCGAAAATCTCGGCGATCTGGCACGCGCAGTCATAGAGCATAGAGCCGACATCGGAATCGCAGTCGATCCGGACGCCGACCGCCTGGTGATGATCGACCAAAACGGCAAACCCATAGGAGAGGAAAAGACCATCGTCATCGCGATCGACAGCGCGCTGGCCGCACTGGGCTCGAATGACTCAACTGTGGCGGTCAATTATTCGACCAGCCGAATGGTGGACGACGTCGCCGCGAAGTATGGCGCAAAGGTATTCCGCTCGCCCGTTGGGGAAATCAATGTGGTACGGAAAATGAAGGAGTGCGGCGCGGTAATTGGCGGCGAAGGCAGCGGCGGAGTTATACTCCCGGCCAGCCACTACGGACGAGATTCGCTCGTGGGCGCGGCGCTGACCCTTGCGCTGATAGCCCGGCGCGGCGAATCCTTAGGCCTGATAGCAAGCTCATATCCGGATTATTCGATGATTAAGCGCAAGCGGCAATTCGTCGGCGAAATTGCCCCATTACTGAAAAAAATCGAATTGGAATTCTCCGACGGCCAGGCCACAATCGACGACGGAATCAAAATTAATTTCGAAAAATCATGGGTGCAGCTCAGGGCGTCGAATACCGAGCCGATTGTGCGCATTATTGCCGAATCGCCGAGCCGCGAGGAAACCGAAAAATTAATCGCCCGCGCGGAAACAGTCATCCACTGATAATTCAGTATTAATTTCATTTAATTATTTTTATAATATTTTTTTCACGAATTTCCGAAAAAATCTTTATATTTATACGGATTTTTCAATCTGATTGCCGACTAATATAATCTCACCTTTATCAATAAATCTGGAGAACATCATGCACGAAGCAGAAATTCTCGCCCGCGTACAATTTGGAGTAACGGCGGGTTTCCATTTCCTGTATCCCCCACTGAGTATTGGCCTGGGCGTACTTATGGTTGTGATGGAAGGGCTTTATTTGCGCACGAAAAAGCCGATGTATGAGCAAATGGCGCGGTTCTATACGCGGATTTTTGCGCTAACGTTTGCTATCGGCGTGGCCACCGGCATTGTGCTCGAATTCGAATTCGGCACCAACTGGTCCACCTATTCACGATATGTCGGCGATATTTTCGGCAGTCCGCTTGCCGCAGAAGCGCTGTTCGCCTTTTTCCTCGAATCCACCTTCCTGGGTATATTGATCTTCGGCTGGGATAAGGTCGGGCCTAAGTTCCACTTTTTCGCGACGTTTTGCGTAGCCCTGGGAGCCGTCATGAGCGCTTTCTGGATTATTGTGGCCAATTCATGGATGCAGACTCCCGCCGGATTCGAAATTGTCGGCGAAGGCGAAAACATGCGCGCAGTGATTACGGATTTCTGGGCAATGGTGTTCAATCCATCGACCCTCGAGCGGTATTCGCATGTGCTGAGCGCTTCGATGGGCACCGGCGCATTCTTTGTAATGTCAATCAGCGCATATTATTTACTTAAGAAAAAATATGTGGACTTTGCGAAAGCTTCGCTCAAAATCGCGCTCGTTTTTGCGATTCTTTCAACCTTGCTCCAGCTTTTCACAGGCCACCTGAGCGCGATGGGCATCACCTATGACCAGCCCGAAAAGCTTGCCGCATTCGAAGGGCATTACAAAACCGGCCCGGGCACAATGTACCTCGTCGGCTGGGTCGACGACGAGGCCGAGAAAGTATATGGCATCGGCATACCCGGATTCCTTTCCTATCTTGTTTATTTCGATCCTGAAGAGCCAGTGGTCGGACTCGAGGAATTCCCCAAGGAGGACCGCCCTTCCGTTAACGCGGTCTTCCAGATGTACCACCTGATGATAAGCATCGGAATGCTGATGATCGGCATTGCGCTGGTCGGAGCTGTGCTATGGTTCATAGGCCGGCTGAGCGAAACGAAATGGTATTTATGGATATTGCTGCCTTCCTTTATTTTGCCCCAACTCGCAAACCAGGCCGGATGGATAGCCACCGAAATGGGGCGCCAGCCCTGGGCGGTCTATCATGTGCTGCGCACCTCCGACGCAATATCCAAAGTGGTGACGGCCGAGCAGGTGTGGTTCTCGCTGATTATGTTCACGATTATATATATATTGCTCTTCAGCCTGTTCCTTCTGATTCTGATTAAAAAAATCAAAGCCGGGCCGGAAGCGATCGAAGGACAACATTGAAAATAATAATTAATAATAAATCAGGAGTCCGATTATGGAATTAAATATTATCTGGTTTGTGCTTATCGTGGTGCTTTTCTCCGGATACGTCGTGCTCGACGGCTTCGATCTGGGCGTGGGCATGATCCACAAAAAAGCGAAATCCGACGACGAGCGCAGGCAAATGCTCAACTCGATCGCGCCGGTATGGGACGGCAACGAAGTATGGCTGGTCACCGCTGGCGGCGCGCTGTTTGCGGCATTCCCGGATGTGTACGCCACCGTTTTCTCGGGATTTTATAACGCATTCATGCTATTTTTACTTATGCTGATCGGCCGCGCGGTTTCGATCGAATTCCGCAGCAAAATCGAGAGCAAAACATGGCGCGGCATATGGGACACCGTCTTCAACGTATCAAGCTATCTGATTGCATTGCTGCTGGGAGTTTCGCTGGGCAATATCGTCTCGGGCGTACCCGTCGCCGCCGACAAGGAATTCGCCGGCAGCTTCTTCGGATTGCTCCATCCCTACGCCATATTCCTGGGCCTGACCGCCGTAGCCGCGCTTCGGATGCACGGCCGCTTCTACGCCGCGTTCAAGATCGGCGGCGATCTTTACGAGCGCATCGTATCGAATATCAAACTGCCCGTATTCCTGTTTCTGGGATTCTACGTCATTCTTACTATCTGGACGCACGCGGCATACCCCCACATGACGCAGAATTTCTATGAATACCCCATATGGTTCATCGTGCCGGCGCTGGTAGTGGCAGCGTTCATCTATATATTTATAGCAATCAAAAACGAGGCATGGTTCAAAGGATTCATAGCCTCATCGGCAATCATCGCTCTGTCGATAACCAATGTGGCTATCGGGATATTTCCTGCGCTGCTTATATCCGCGCCGAATCCGGAGAACAGCCTGACGATATTCAACGCGTCGTCCTCGGCGATGACGCTGTCGAACATGCTGATAATCGCCGCTATCGGCGTACCCCTGGTGCTGGTCTATACATTTGTGATCAACAAGACCTTCCGCGGCAAAGTAAAGCTCGATTCGTCGAGCTATTAATATTTAAGGCTAATAATTCAATTAAGGCGCGGCCCGATATGGTCGCGCTTTTTATTATACCGCAACGACTTACGGCTGTCACTGCGAGGAGCAACAGCGACGAAGCAGTCTCTCTTCGATTTTAGACTGAGATTCCTTCGCTTCGCTCGGAATGACAGCATGTGTCGAAGTTTACCGCCCCCTCGATGTCGCTGCGAGCTTTAGCGAAGCAGTCTCTCTTTGGAATCTCCACAATAAATATATCAATTTTTTGCAACCATTCATTCGTATGTGTGTAGATACTTTACATGAGCTATCGTTTATAATTAACAAAATGAAGTATCCACCCACATTCACAAGGCCCCTGTTATGAAATTGTCAAAACCACTTTTTAGTTTATTATTTATTCTCGCGACTTGCTCCTTGCATGCCCAGAGCGTATGGAAACCCCTCAATGGCCCGCTTGGGTCGAATATCACCGCTGCGCTTATAATGCCTGACAACGTCATCTATGCTGGTACACAGCGCCAGGGATTATTCAGAAGCACCGATAGCGGAGAAAGCTGGATCAGTCTGGCAGATTCACTGAATGCCAGGAGCATTAAATCGATTGCTCTCGACAGCTCCGGAAATATTTATACGAATTCCGGCGAGGGTTTGTTCAAATTCGAAAATTCGGAATGGACAAGAATTCACAGTCCGGTACATTATATCGGCGTTCATCCGAATGGGGATATTTATAAAGGAATTAAATACGATACTGGACTGAAGAAAAGCACCGATGGTGGCCAGACCTGGGTGGATTGCGATCTGGGAATTGGCACCAACGAAATCGTGACCATGTTCTTTGCCAAAAATGGCGATATTTACGCCGGCACCGACGGTATGCCGGTGATGGGTGAGAGTTATTTTATGTCGGACGTTTACAAAAGCGCCGATTATGGCGAAAGCTGGAAAACAATTTGCGGGATCAAAGGAATGTATGTTTCGGCAATCGCTGCGAATGAATCCGGCAGTGTGCTGGCCGGTTCGGGATTCGGGCTGTTTCGCGGCTCGGAGCCATTTTCGGAATGGGAAACCATAGAAACTGATGCCGGCTATCCGGTTTCGATTACAGTCAGCGACGAGGACAATTTCATTGCGGTTTTCGACGATTATTACACATATACATCGACCGACAACGGGACAAACTGGGAATTGATGTCGGACGATGATCTATATGGATTTAAAGGCGATTTTTTCAGAGATTCCGAGGGAAATTTATATGCTGCCTGTTTTATTAGCGGACTTAAAAGATATTATCCCGATGGCAATAAATGGAAAGAATTCGGCAAACCGGTTTCCCGACTGACCGTACTCTCTATCGAGACCGACGACCAAATCATAATTGCAGGCACCGATACAGACGGCGTTCACATCAGCAGCGATGGCGGCAACACATGGGAATCCTCCGATACGCGATTCGAACCATATATCGGCCGAATATACTGCGCCCCATCGGGCAGGTACTACGTCTCGGCGTATTATACCGGCATAACAAATTCTAATTGTTATTTTTCGGACAACAAGGGAGATAGCTGGAACGCCATTGAATTTTTCGAGGACAACAGCGTATCGGATTTCCTTGAGCTAAATTCCGGCAGGATTCTGATATCCTCCGCAAGCGGATTATTTATGAGCGATGATTCAGAAAACTGGAGCCAGATCAGCGACGGGGTCCAGGGCAAAATGATTACTTGCTTCGCTGAACAATCGGTCGATTATATATACGCAGGCACATCGAAAAACGGACTTGTCAGAAGCAGCGACCAGGGCATGACCTGGGAATCGATGAACACCGCCGCAATTGATTCGATGACTATTCGCAGCATTGCGGCCGATTCCGAGGGAAATATTATCGCCGGCCCGCTATACGGCGGGGTTTATGTAAGTCATGACAGGGGAATTAGCTGGCGCAAAGTCTCAAATGGTTACGATGGCGATTTCCCTCAGGTCATTGAATTCGATAAGTCCGGAAATACCTATCTGCTCGATTCATATAATGGAATATATCGTAGCGCCGACAAAGGCGATAGCTGGGAGCTTTTCCGGGCAAGCTCGGGCACACAGGAGGTCGCGATCACGGGCACGCTCTACGACAACGACAATAAATTCCTTGCTTCACTGGCATACAAGGGCGGGCTTCATTTTGCCGAATTATTAGCAAACTCAGCATTCGATGCCAGGATGGCGGATGATTGCAGATTATACCCAAATCCGTCAGGTGATTATCTGAATATAAAAATAAATCCAATCGAGCCGGGTATGATGACACTCCGAATTTATGACATCAGAGGAAATCTTATGAAATCAACAGGTAAAAGATTAAATCCCGAAGAGAATACTACTTTTGTAAATATCAGTGATCTGAGCGCAGGAAGCTATTATGCGGTTATATACATAAATGGCAGATTAATCAGGACGGAATATTTTATAAAATTAAAATAATAGTTTCACGGAAGTACATATATCAATATAGGGACAGGTCTTTCAGAGGCCTGTCTTTTTTTTGGGGGGACAGCGCAAAGGCGTCGTAGCGAGTGCCTGCAGCCTCTCTCGGCCAGTCCGCACCGCCACTGCGAGCGAATGTCGCCCGAATGAGCTGCGCTCGCGCCGACTTGCACGCCTTACCCAAAAAAAAATAAGGGCGCAGACATAGCCCGCACCCTCATTCGAGGCAAAATGCTGATTTTTATTTGACTACCACACGCAGAGTTTCTGCGCCGGTTGCGCTTTCTTTGACGATAATGTACATGCCTGCGCCGAGGTCAGTGGCGTTCCAGCTTACGCTGTAGTTGCCTGCGCCGAGGCTGCCTGCGGAGATTTCGTCAACTTTTTCGCCGAGCATGTTGTAAACGCTGAGCGTTACGTAGCCAGGCGCTGCCACCGAAAAGCGGATTTCCGAGTTGCCACTGGTCGGGTTCGGCCATGCGGCCATCGTTTCGCCGGTGACGGTTTCTTCTATGCGCTGCGGCACAGAGAGTATGTTGGCGCTCTGGAGGAATGTCCAGCCGGCGATCCAGAGATCGCTATCGAATGCGCCGATATAGTTCGCCGGGCGGAGGAACGAGTTGCCAAGCGGAGCCTGCGCTGCGGGAGTTGTGTAGCAGGGGCTTTCGGGCTGCGGGCGAGGATCGAGCATACCATTCTGGTCGCGATCGATCGAGCGCAGCATCGGGTCGATTATGTGATTGTTATTTGCCGGATTTGTGAGATATGCCTGAGCAAAATCCTGATCGGGTGCAATGCCGGCTTCGTTGTTACCATTTTTGAATCCCCACCAGATATTATTCTGCACTGTGAGCTCGCCTGCTTCGAGGCGCGCACGCGAATCGGTACCCGAGGGTTTGTCCTCTATCTGGAATGATTTGCTTCCGGAGAAGTCGGTGAATACGTTGTTTCTCCACATGCCTGCGGTAGCGTCTTTTAAGTCGAAAGCTTCGCTCTTGCTATTGCCGGAATTGACGCCCGAGCCGATGAATGTACAGTTAAAGAATATCGGATTTGCAACGGGCTGCGCATCTGCGTTTTCGGAGTTGCTGGAGCATTCCGCGCCATGGTTCCCCTGGTCGGGGCTTTGGATCGAGAACAGGAACTGGTTGGTGCCGGTATATCCGAAGTCGTGATCGAACGAGTCGTCCGCGTTGAATGCCGATAC
>CAZEMR010000010.1:13321-24309 GCA_964513465.1 uncultured Hyphomicrobiales bacterium | reverse complement strand
GGCGGTGCCTTCGGCGTAGATTTTGCCGCCGCGGGCAACGATCAGCGCGCTGGCGTCCTGAGCTTCGCCGGGTTTGCCTTTGATCACGGTGCCGGGATCGATTCTGAGAATTGCGCCGTCTTCGACAAAGATGAAGCCGTTCAGGTGGTAAGTATTATTAGATGTCCAGCGGATGTCGTCGCCGGGTTTGATGTCAGTGTCATAAACCTGGATATCTGTGCCCTGGCTGCCTTCATATATATATCCGGCTGCGTCGATCATAGTCCAGCCCTTTATCCAGAGATTGTTTGCGCCAAATGCGCCGAGGAAATTCGGTGCTTCCTCATCGAAATAATCGTCGCCCATGGCCATCCATTCGGTGGTCAGCGCGGGGCTGCCGGGGATTGGCCGAGGATCGAGCATCTGGTCGGGCATTCTGCTAATGCTGTTGAGCATGGGGTCTTCGACCATATTTTTATTAGCGGAATTCGCAAGATACTGCTGCGCATAATCCTGGCCGGGGGCAATCGCCTCATAGCTGTTGCCGGCTTCGAATCCCCACCAGATATTATTCTGAACGCTGAGCTCGCCTGCTTCGAGACGGCCGCGCGCGTCTGTGCCGCTCTCCTTATCTTCGATATTGACGGGTTTGCTTCCGGAGAAATCCATAAATATATTATTTCTCCATGTGCCGCCGGTAGCGTCTTTGAAGTCGAAAGCTTCGCTCTTGCTGTTGCCCGAGCCAACGCCCGCGCCGATGAATGTCGCATTGCTGAACATCGGCATTGCGACCGGCTCTGCGTCTGCGTTTTCGGCATTGCTGGAGCATTCGGCGCCATGATTGCCGCCCGCGTCATTCTGTATCGAAAAGAGGAATTTATTTTTGCCGGTATATCCGAAGTCGTGATCGAACGAGTCGTCCGCGTTGAATGCCGATACGAGATGCGAGCAATTCACCGTGCCGCCGAACCATTCGAAGCCGTCGTCGTCGTTATACCATACTTCGACGTGATCGATGGTCGTGCCGCGGCCGACTCCGCCCATCGTCAGGCCGTTGATCTCGTTGTTGGCGCCGATGTTCGTGCCGCCATGGCGGATCGAAACATAGCGGAATACGCCCGAGTTGTCGTCGTCGTTCGGATTCTCGCCGCCGCCGAATTCGCCGCGCGGTTCGCTCGAGGGAATGCCTTCGATCTGCGCAACGCCGCCGGTGGTGTTTACGCTGGCCTTGCCGAGGATGATAACGCCGCCCCAGCGACCGCTCGCATCGATCGGCATATCGGTAAGCGAATGCGGATCGTCGTCTTCGAATGTGAAGATAATCGGGTTGTCGGCGGTGCCTTCGGCGTAGATTTTGCCGCCGCGGGCAACGATCAGCGCGCTGGCGCTCTCCGCTTCGCCGTGTTTGCCTTTGATCACGGTTCCGGCCTGGATATTCAGCACAGCGCCGTCCTCTACGAATACGAATCCGTTGAGGATATATACATTATCATTTGTCCAGGTAACCACTTCGCCCGGATTGATACTTGCATCGTTTACCGTGATCTCTGCTGCTTTCATTACGAATGGCATCAGAATGAATGCAGCTATTACTGCGAAAAATTTGAACTTCATACTCATTTCTCCTTTGTCTGGATCAATATTTATTTATAATACCTTTTGAAAAATCTTTTTGAATAATTTTCCCGATTAATCAATTCCGTAGGAAATTCCCACGCTGAAGCTGCGGCCAAGCTCATAGCTGGTTACGATATACTCAGTGCCGCGGAATTCCTGCGCTTTTTCATATCGTGAATCGAGAATATTTTTGGCCGAAATTTTGAACGTGAACCGATCGAATAATTTCTGCGATACCACCAGATTCAGATCAGGCCTCGGCAGTTCGTAGATGTCCGGTGTGCCCTGTTGCGTTACGTCCGAGAGCCTCTTGCCGAATATGTAGTAATGCAGGTTGGCTTCGGTGCCGGTGTCCCAGTTCACATACGAAAGATCGAGATTCAGAATATACGGCGACTGGCCCTGCAGCTCGCGTGTCGAAGATGCGTCCGGATCGAATGCGCGGATTTGTTCGAGCTCGTCTTCCGGAATATCGACCTGCGAATATACATAGGTAAAGTTAACTCCGAATAAAAATTCTTTTAAGACCGGGTTAATAAATCCGAGATTTTTACGAAATTCGAATTCCGCACCGAAGAGTTTCGCCTCTTCGACGTTCTGGTACTGCACCTCGTCGTTCACATTGATGATGGTGCGCTCGATAGGATTGCGGAAATCCTTATAAAATCCGCTGACTGCGAGAATCTCGCCTGGATTCTGGAACCATTCCCAGCGCAGATCGAAATTGTCGATCATCGTGCGCTCAAGCTCCGGATTGCCAAGCAGGATGTATCCGCCGACGTATTCGAAAGATGAATACGGCGCCACTTCGCGGAATGTCGGGCGGGCGATGGTCTTGCCAAATGCCGCGCGGATGTTCATATTATCGCTCAATGTATATATAAGGTTGAGCGAAGGCAAAATGTCGTTCTCGTCCAAAAGATCATTGCCCGAGCGGCCAATAGATGGACGCCACACGTCGAGATTGGTGGTTTCGAACCGCACCCCGCCCACAAAGCGGACCAGGTCGGTTATCTGCCAGTCGGCCATACCATAGGCGGCCATTACTTCCTGGCTGCCGTTATACTCCGAAGAATCCGGATTGTAATACTCGATATAATTACCGAATCGGTAGAAGCTGCTGCTATCTACGATGCCGGTGTTGGTTCTGAAAAAGTCATTCGGGCGACCGTCGTATTTTACTCGTTTCTTGTCGTCAATCGCCAGATCAAATCGGTTCTCGCGGAAGTCGCGATTTTTCTGATTGTACGAAAATCCCGTCTTGAATTTGAGCGGAATATCCATAATTTTTTTAAAGGGAATCTCCATATCGGCCGATCCGGAAACCAAATCTTCGTTCAGATCGCGGAAATAACGCGAAGGATATTTATAAAGGCTCGCATCGATTGCATAAGCTGTATCGCCATCCTCGCCGACTCCGTAGTCGTTCGTGAAAAAGCGAAGATCGGGCTCATACTGACTGGTGCGGCTGGTCGTAAAATTCCAGTTCAGCTTTATGTCGTCAGCAAAATCAAAATTATGCTTACCGCTGAGCTGCGCCGAATTCATATTGCGCTCGGTATATTGCAGCACGCGGGTTTCGTAATTTCTGTCGTAATAGCGATCCCAGCCATTCTGATAGCGGGCGCTCGATATTCCCGACTGATTAAATATAAAGTTGACGCCAACCTGATGATTCGAAGTTACATTATAAGCCAGATTGACCATGCTGCCCCAGATCACCTCGTCGTCGCTTTTGTTGTCGCTCACGTAAACCTCTTTATTCAGCGCGGGAGAATTGGTTACCTCGCCGGGCAGCAAATATATCGCCTGTACTCCGTTGGAATACGAATGAAAATCACGCTTATAGCTGAAGCTGGCCAGATATCCGAATTTCTGATCGAACAAATTATCGCCGATCGAAAGCGAAAACCCATGATCCATCGGCGCGGTCTTGGTCAGCGGATGCATCACCGGATCGAAAGATTGGCTAAGATGCTGCAGTTCGTAAGCTTTTTCGGGCGAGGATTTGCTGTAAGCCTCGCTGATATATGGAATACGACCATCCGGGCTGTTGATGATTTCGCGCACCGGCGCGGGGATATTGCGTTTGCCGTTGTCATAGCCCAGCCAGTCGGTTCCGCTGCCGGGAGCAGCCAGGAAATCCTGGCCGGTTGTTATATTATTATATGAAGTCGATACCGAATATTTCATGCGGAAGCGATCCGGGAATGATTTTGTGCGGATATCGACCGTACCGCCTGTAAAATCGCCGGGTTTATCCGGCGTGGCGGTTTTGATTGTGGTGATATTCTCGATCATGCCCGAGGGGAAGAGATCCAGATGCACGGATTTCTTGTCAGGATCGGCAGTGGGCAAATTAGCGCCATTGAGCTGCGTGGATGAATACCGATCGCCCAGGCCGCGTATATATACATGCTTGCCGCCGACAGTGGTGGCGCCGGTGACCTTCTTGATAGCGTCGGCCGCATCGCCCGAACCGCCGCGGCTTATGTCCTCGGCGCTGATTGCATCGCTGAACGCCTCGGCCTTCTGGCGCTCTTTGAGCAGCGCGGCCTCGGTGGTGCGGACAGCTTTGGCCGTTACCACAACCTCGTCGGTCATAATAGTCTCGTCCTTCAATGATGCAGTCAGGTTATAGACTTCGCCGGGTTTTATCTGGATGCCCTTGATTTCCATGGGGGCATATCCGATGTAATTTATTTCAGCGGAATAAGTTCCTGCGGGGATTTTTGCGATTCTGAACGAACCGTCGATTTTAGTCATTGCGCCGAATTTGGTACCTTTGAGTATCACTCGGGCGCCAATCATGGCGTCGCCCGTTTTGGCGTCGACCACTTTGCCGGAGATAATTCCATCGCCATTTTGGGCCGGCGACACTGCCTGGCTGAACAAGATCAGCAAAATCACAGAGATAATTGATTTAATGTTTTTCACAGCATTTGCCTCGATTTTGTGAAAAATGTAATGTTAATTGTTTAGCATTTTGCAAGTATCCAAATATCGGGTTTTACTATGAAGCCATTATAAACGATGTGTTAAATTTGGGTTAAGCGACCGACCGATAGCTCCAAACCACTATATTACAAATATTTAGTATGTTTTGCACAATCGCGGAGTCCGGCGCGGGGATTATTTTTCATGGAATTTCGTCTATTAATTAAGCAGAAAATAAATTTTCGATAATTTCCTGCAATTGTTAAGCCTTAATTAATTTTTTTTAGTTAAGTATTATTACGGATTATTTTCTTGCATGATATTTGCTTTATTTGTATTCTAAGAAATGAAAGAATCACGTTCACACGCCATTCCGGGGATATAACTATGAACCAAATAAAATGTTCAGGCGCGACTAAAACCAATAAGAATATTAATCTTTTTTCAAAAGTTTTATTCTTTGCTGCCTCATTTATTTTTTCATTTATATTTATGCCGCATTCGCTCAGGGCGCAGAACGACAACGTCGGCATCGGCACTCAGACCCCTGACGCATCTGCCCTCGTCGAAATGGTATCCACTTCCTCGGGATTGCTTATCCCGCGGATGACCGAAGCCCAGCGCAATGCAATAGCCAGCCCCGCCACCGGACTTGTGATCTGGCAGACCAGTGGTAATTTCGGCTTTTATTATTATGATGGCAGCCGCTGGATTCCCCTCGGACTGCCCGGCGGCCCCGACGGCGCGGTGCAGTTCAATTATTCGAATACCTTCGGCGGCAGTGCCGGGCTGATGTGGGACCGCACCAATACCCGGCTGGGAATTAATACCAATACGCCCGACCGAACGCTGGACGTGGACGGCAGTATGCAGATGTCCAGCTCGAGCGGCACTTCGACATTTTATGTTTATGAGCCCGATGGCGGCACGAATTATACCGCCTTCAGCGCCACTTCGATGACTGCCAATCTGCCCTATTTGCTGCCACCAGAAGCGGGCGAGAAGAACTCGGTGCTGGTCAACGACGGCGAGGGCAACCTTCGGTGGTCGCCGCAGAAGGAATTCACGGCCAACATGAGGTATAACGTAACCACAATCGTTAACTCTGCTTCCTATAATATTCTGGATACGGATTCTCATGTTTTGGTGACTTACGATGGCGATTGCAGTCTCTATCTTCCCTCCGGCGCCGATCTGGACGGCAAAGCAATATTTATCAAAAAGCTCGCCCCGGCAAACCAGGACCAGGTAACAATATATCCCGACACCGGCGAAACTATCGACGGTGATACTTCATACGGACCGATACGCGATCAATACGAGGCGGTAAGGCTTATTTATGACGGCTCGGACTGGTACATTATGAGCTGGTACCGCGTTAATTAATCAATATGAAAAGATTTATATATATAATAGTTATAATTTTATTCGCCTGCTCAACCGGCGCCAGCGGCCAGATAATCAATGTCCGCGGCGCAACTATGGTGTTCAACGGCGCGACGGTGCAGATCAATGGCTCGCTGCGAATGGCCTCGGGCAGCAATGTTACCCAGACCGGCGGCGAGGTGTATATCACCGGCGAATGGACCGACAGCTCGGGATTTGCGGCCACGGGCGGCCGGGTGAATTTCACCGGATCGACCAACAGCACGATCACCGGCTCGGCGCCCTCGACATTCTGGAATCTCCGGATCAATAAAAATTCCGGGAATATCCTCGGGCTTGATCAGAACGCCGATGTGGACAACAATCTTGCGGTCGCGGGTGGCATATTTCGATATTATAACACACGCAACGGCACCCAGGCCGCCCAGACCCTGAACGTCGCGGGCAGTATCTCAGTGGCCAATAATGCGGAGTTTTCGGTGCGGTCCACCGGCGCCCAATCGCTGGATAATATTCTCCGGGTGGCTGGCAATATCAGCAATGATGGCATTTTTGCCATGAGGCCGATAGCTGATAATCCGAATTATAAAGCAAAAACAATATTCAACGGAACATCCGATCAGCAATTGACCGGCACATCGCCCGATCTGACGCGATTTTTCGATGTCGAACTCGATATGGGAAATGTAAATCGCAAGGTGATTTGCAATATCAATACAGGCATCAGCAAGGTCACCGCCGGCGACGCGATTAATTTCATCAATGGCACATGGAACCAGACCGCTAACACCACAACGATGGACGACGGCGTGGCTACTAAATTCGACCACACAATCCACCAGAATGGTATAATCAGCCTGACCGGAAGCGGCAATTTCACTACCGGCGCTTCCTTATATATAGACGGCGGGCAGATTTCGCTCAGTACCTCCGGCCAGGCAACCATCGGCTCGGAAATTGACGCCAATCTGATCTGCGAATCGACCGCTGACTGGAACGAAATCACAATATCGGCGGGAACGCTCGTGGTGGCCGGACGCATCAGCCGCAGCGCCCTCGATAATAATATCCGGATGCTGTGGACTCAGTCGGCGGGCACCGCGCGGATAGGCACCTATGGCCACACCGGCACGGACTTCGGAACATTCGATATTTCTAATTCAACTTCGGTATTCACCATGTCCGCCGGAACTATCGAGCTTCAGGGTCGCACCTCCGCAGCGTCGAATGTAGCCGATTTCTATCTCGATCCAGGCGCATTCACAATCAGCACCGGCCTGGTTCAATTCGGAAATGCATCGACTGCGCCTTCGACCACATTCACTTTCGATGTGCCCGGTTCGCAGTCCTCTGCCGCCAGCTCGCTTTATGACGTTACGATTTACAACGGATCGATACTCTCGCCGTTCGCGACCGACAGCCGCATCCGCATACGAAACACATTTACTATCAATGGCGAATTCAACGGTCAGGAGACCCGAACAGGCGCTACCGCCACCGACTGCCAGCTCATATTCCAGGGCAACAACGGAATTAACCAGAACGTCACAGGCTCGGGAGTATTCAAACCGCGCAATATCACGATGAATCGCCAGGGCGGCGGCAACCGCGCCGTCATTTTCCGACTCGACTGCGATATGAGCGGCGTGCTCGACTTCATGGAGGTCAGCAATTCGAACAATCAGATAATATATTTATATAATGGCGTCGGCATGGATATTCACAATCCGGACGTCAACGCGATTGTCGATCACGTCGCCGTCGGCGACAACGTCTCGCAGTCGCCGCTTCGAATGGTGCGCACCAGCTCGCTGAGCGGCAGCCTCGGGCGCGAACTAACCCGCACCGCAGGGGTTTACGATTATCCCGTGGGATCATATACCACCAGCTATGTTTATTCCCCCGCCTCGGTGACGATTACCCAAAACACCGGCCAGACCGCAGGAATCGCCCGCATTCGCGTTACACGCGGAAGCGCTGCCGACGGCGGCCACAGCCGGCATAAAACCGAGGCCACCGACTACCTGAACCGATACTGGACGCTTACTCTCGGCTCGGGATTCGATACTTCGCTCGATGGACAGTGGAATTTTTATTATTATGATTCCGCAAATGAAATCACAGGCCAGGAAAGCGACATCAACGCAGTCGGACGCTGGGACGACCCCTTCGAGGGCGGAACCGGCGACTGGCATAATATGAATGAAGAAGGCGCCAGCGTCGACATTTCCGCAAACGCATTCACCTCATGCTCCGCCGCGAATCTGATCGTCGCCAGCGACTGGATCGGCGACTGGACTCCGCTCAATCTCTCGGCATTCCAGCGCATTTTCTACAGCCGCCAGTCCGGAAACTGGACAAATATCAACACATGGTCGCTGACCTCGCACGCCGGAGCCTCCGCCGGAGAATATCCCGATCTGCCCGAGGATTCCGTCGTAATCGGCGGCGGCAACATCGGAGCCGGAAATCACATAATCACATTAAACACATCCCCAACAATCGGCGGGATGACGCTTGGTACCGGCACGGCCAATACGGGTACCCTCAATTGCGGCACAAATACGATTTCCGGAAATTTATTCAAAATCGAGGATTATTCGACTCTCGGAATTGGCTCGCCGGATGGGATCACAGCCTCGGCCGCCGAAGGGAATATCCGCACATCGAGCCGCACCTATACTCCATCATCCGGGTATGCCATATTCGAATACAACGGCGCGGCCAACCAGACAATCGGCGACGGACTGCCACCCGTCATCCGCTCGCTGATAATCGACAATACGGGCGGCAGCGGCAACGAAACCGTCACGATTGATCGCAACATCTCGATCCGCGACGATCTGGACATCCAGCGCGGACGCCTCGACATTGGTCAATACACAGTGAACAACTCCACCGGAGCTGGGGATTTCAATATTTCTGCCGATGGATCGCTCAGTATTGGAGATAATAATAATATGAACAACGCCGTAACTAATTACTCCACATACACGATAGACGCCGAAAGCTATGTGGAATTCTATGGCGGCGCGGCGGCGCCGAACCAGGCGATCCCACCTGCGCCGAACGGAGGAACCGGCTACGGAAACGTGATAGTCAGCCACACGGGAACGAAATTTATCGACAGTCCTGTGATCATTCGCGGAAATTTATATATATCAAACACGGCGGCCCTGCTTAATAACGCTGGGGTAAATTCGCTCGAAGTTTATGGAAATGTAATCAATAGCGCTACTATAGACAACGATGGAGTCATAATAATTGGCCAATAATCGCCAGATCATAGTCGGCTAATATTCCCCATTCTTTCATATACTGCTCAAGTCCCTTGCTATTATCCCCGAAATTTTTTCGGTAAAGCATCTCCGGATTATATAATCATTACATTACTATTAATATTTGTTCAGACAGTCCGAAATTTGCGGAATAATTGTCTTTTGGAAGCTGTTTCGAGCGGCTCAATTTCCCGCGAAGCGAGAATGGCACAGCATTTGATATTCAATTACTGCATAAGTTTATTTATTTAGACTATATTACTGCTTAAGAATATACATGAATGAAGCGGACATTAAGAAAGATTAATTATAAACCCTATATAAATAGGTAATTCTACTTATTACGCCGAATGCTTGCTTAGCGTATATTTGAATCAGAACGATGAGAAGAACTTTGAATAATAGATCTATATTTTTAATGATTTTTAAGGATTTTTCGATGAAAAAATTATCCCAAATCAAAAAACTTGGCGCACTCGCCGCATTTGTCTTTGCGATGAGCGCCAGCGGACTTTTCGCGCAGAATCTGGTCAACGAGGCTACCGGAGTGATCGACAACTGCGGCACAATTATTATGAAAGCAGATGGCGCTGAAATCCAGAACGAAAATGCCACCGCAACCGATCTGGAGAACACGGGTACAATCGAAATCGAGGGCATACATGATGATGCCCAGCCCGTATTTACCGGCACACAACCATGGGGTCAAAATGACACATGGCGCATCGGCGGTATTGTAAGTTATACAAATGCGACGGCAAATCCGAACTACGTTATCGGTACCGGCGCGGGCAATGATACTTATTACACAAATCTCGCGCTAAGCGGAGCTTCCGTTAAGGTATTCGTGGACGAACAGACTCACGTCTCCGGCGCTTATGATATTATTGGCGGCGGCGACCGCGACTACGCAGCAGGCACCTTCGTTTATGACGGCGGATCGAGCCAGACCATCACTTCCGAAAACGGCGCCAGCGGCGGCGACAACATATATTACAGCATGATACTTACCGAAGCAGGCGACAAATATGTCCTCAGCGGCGGAAATGTTGCTGTCGAGAACTCTATTGTAATGGATGGATCACTAACCGGCGCTCTGAATGTTAACGGAACAATGTTCTCCTATGGTACATTCGACCAGGACGCCGGAGCGGGTAACATCGAGGTTGACGGCGCAGACGGTATCCTCAATCTTGGCAACGGCGCAAGTAATTTCGAAGGCAATGCATACATCACCGCCGGCGGCCAGATTAATACCGACGGCACAGGCCTGCTGACGGTTGACGGCATTCTAACCTCCACCAGCGGTACATTTGGGCTTTCCAATGGAAACGCTCTTATCAATGGCACACTTACTCTCGCAGATCAGGCGGGCGTGGTCGATGTGGCTGCAAGCCGCTCGCTTACGATTGCCACGGGAGCCAGCTTTAATAATGCGGCCGATTATGCCGACCGCACAAATATGCAGTTCGACGCTGCTTCTAATATGATATATGACGGAAGCGCCTCCGGCGTGCTCAAAACAATCGTATCCAATCCTTATGGAAATCTTATCGTTAGAAACGATCCGGGTGTGGAAGCAGGAGACAACGACATGTATCTCGCAGGTAATTTCGAACTTTATGACGCAAACCTCGACGTTGGCGAGGGCGACTTCGTTATGCTGACCCCGACAACTACTCCGACCTACGACGGCGCAGTCGAGCTTGTCGGTAATTTCGTACGCCGCTACGACGCAGGCACGGATACGTATAAATTTAACAACGATCAGATGATTACTACATTCACTAC
>CAZEMR010000010.1:0-13221 GCA_964513465.1 uncultured Hyphomicrobiales bacterium | reverse complement strand
CAACTGCGGTATTCTGCAGGTTGGCAATTAATAGAATCATGTTAAATCCGGGCCGCAGACTCGGTGTTTGCGGCCCGATTTTTTAAATAATTTTTTTTCCCAAATGAAACATGAAAAAATATACCAAACATATGACGGCTTTTGTGCTGGTTTTGCTCCTGCTCTTCGTTGCGGGCCGGGACGCCTCTGCCCAGAATCTGGATAGCAAGGGCAAGATCAGCAATATGGGCCAGATCATTATTAATGGTATGCTCGTAAGCTCGGGAGCCAATCCCGACGGAAATGCGCAAATCGACAACAAAGGCAAAATCACAGTCGGCGGCAATGCCGTAATCGAACAGGATACAATCGACGGCGAAGTCCACTACGTCAAAAACGACAACACCCAGATCCAGGTCATACCACAAATTACTTATTCCACCGTAAGATTCTCCGGAATCAGCCGTAAGCGATTCACCCAGCCAATACCGCTCAGGGCGCGCGATACATTCCAGACCACTTCGAATAGTGTGAGAATCGATATGGAAGAAGACGCCGAAATCATAACCAACGGTCGGGTCGAGCACCAGGGCCTGATCAATCCAGACAAAACCAAAGGCCTCTTGATTATGTACGGCGAATCGGCCCAGAATATCGACGGGCGCGGCGTATTCAAAGAGCTGGAGCTCGACAACTCCGGCGGCGCAGACGTAATCAACGGCGGCGGGTTCCGCGTAAATAATGTGCTCGAGCTAAAGCGCGGGGAATTCCGCAATTCGCCCGAAAATAATTTCAAAATGGACGACGGCTCGTTGATTGTCCGCCATGCCGAATCATCTATCGCAGCCACCCCCGAGTTCGGCAATACCGTATCGGTGGCCTATGCCGGCAGCGGCACTATCACCTCCGGCCCGGAAATCCCCTCCGATCCGGACGTGCTGCAGGATATGACCGTCGGCAACGACGGCGGACTTTATCTGGCCGATAATGCAACGGTCAACCGCAGCCTGTACGTAGGCTCGACCATTTACACCGAGCCAACGCAATCGGACATGAACGAGCTGACCCTGACTTCGACCTTTACGCCC
Source organism: uncultured Hyphomicrobiales bacterium (assembly GCA_964513465.1). Lineage (GTDB taxonomy): Bacteria > Bacteroidota > Ignavibacteria > Kapaibacteriales > UBA2268 > CAZEMR01. The sequence continues at coordinate 12,154 of CAZEMR010000010.1, read as the reverse complement.
GTATTCGGTAATCCCAATGCGGAGATCGACGGCACTTTCCGCCGCACGAATCTATCCTACGACGGCAGCGAAATCGTATTTAACAACCCATATACATATTTAAAATTCAACGACTTAGCTTCGGCTGGCGGCGCCCGCGAAATCGCCATGCGCGTAAAGCCTAATAAATTCCACCAGCTTCCCGAAGGCGATCAGAAAGTCAAACGAGTATTCCAGGTGTTCGCTTTCGATGCTAATGGCAATCCGATCGACGCCGGCGGCAATTATGAATTCGGATATGGCTGGCGCAATACCACCAACGACAGAAACGAAACGAATAATCTAACAATAAGCGAATTGCTTCTCCAGCGCTGGACCGGCGACGGCTGGTCTGATATCGAAACCTCGACAGCTCCGCAGACCGACGACGTTGCCGGATGGGCATCTGCACGCGCAACCGGCGTGGCATCTTTCGGATCTTTCGCAATCGGAATGCCTTCGGATTTCGAAATGTTCCTGCGCGCTATTGCTCAGCTCGAAGGCCCCTATCGCTATGGCTCGATGCAGGACGATCTGCGCGATCTGGGGATGATCCCTCGGACTCCGCCGGATATGTATCCGTATAATCTGGACCCCCAGCGTCCGTTCATAGAGGTCAATCCGATGCCCGAGGGCGCAATCGACTGGGTGGTGCTGGAATTCCGCAAGGGCATAAATGCCGATGCAACGAACTACCGCACAGGCCTTTTGATGAGCGACGGCAGCATTGTCGGGCCGGACGGCGTATCGCCGATTGTGCTTAGCCAGAGAAATTTCGCATCGGGCAATTATTACGTTGCGCTGCGCCATCGTAACCATCTGGCAGTCATCACCAACGACCCGGTCGGGGTATTCCCGGACGTAGTCGAGACAGTTGTCGATTTTTCCGATCCGGCGAATATTTATGGCAAACTGAATTCGATCAAGCCGGTGGGCTATCGTCCGGACGGCTCGGTCGTTTTCGGCCTTATAGGCGGAGACATCAACCAGGACGGCATAATCGACGACGCTGATATCAATCTGTTCTATGACTATCGCGAGCTCGAAGCGCCCGGCGGATTCACTTCGACTCCGGCGCTCAACAGCGATGCGAACATGAACGGAATCAACAACACAGTCGATTTCAATGTCGGTTGGAATAATCGGAACAAACGCAGCTTCGAGAAATAATTCATTCAAATGAAAAGATATATATATATATTTATATTGCTGGCAATTATTGCCATCTATCCCGGTAAATCCAGCGCCCAGCAGCTTGATACATTGGCGATCGTGCGATTCGAAAATGTCGAATACCTCAGCTATTCCGAATTGCAATTCGATATAAACCTTTGCCGGATAAGCGACCAGTGGGACGCATTCGCCAACGGCACATTCCAGTTCCGTTTCGATCAGCCGGGATTTTCGATTACCGATCAGAATGTAGAAATAATATTAATGAGCAGCCAGCTTCCCACAGCCCCCATTACCGGCACTCTGCCCGAGGAAAATTATCACATCGCCCAGCGAGTGATCAACGGCAAATTCAGCGTATCGATATTCGGCCCGAAGGAATACATGCACACAGCACTGGCCGGCATGGATGACTGCATCAATCTGGGCACATTTGTGATTCGCACACTGGATGGAGAGCAGCTCCCCGGCGGCCTCGAGTGGGTACGACCGGTGGATTATTACCAGGCCGCGGCTTACAAAGTCATGCAGGATCCGCCATTTCCCGAAAATATTATCGCAGGATATAAGGACGACAATATCGAAATGGGCCGCGAATTCGGAAATTATACTTTATTCGAAGACGGCCGCGCGCCGCTTCCCGACTTCAATCTGGCATACTTCGACGTCCAGTACGCAGGCATCAAGGATGTGCGCATGACGTGGGAAACTACCAGCGAAGGCTTTGCCGAAGGCTTTATAATTTACAGAGGAATTAAGCCAATCGAGATTACCGACCCCGCGCTGGTCAACTATAATTTTCTGGCCGCCAGCTACGTAAACGGCCCCTTCGCCACCGAGAGCCGCGCCAAAGGCACCCGTACCACCGGCGCATACTACGAACTCGAGTACGACTCCGTAGAATTCCGCGGGCCGGACTATTGCTATGCTTTATATTATGAGGATCAGTTCGGCGAAATCCATTTTCTGGCGTATGACTGCACTCCGGTGCCAAAATCCGTTATCGCGCGCGCAACACCACTGGAAAATCCATTTACTTCTTCCACCACAATTCAATACGAAGTCAGCGATGATGTAATTCTCACAGCCAGGGTATACGATCTGACCGGACGCGAAGTAGAAACGCTTATCCAGCGGCAACAGATTCCCAAAGGCTCTCACGAAATCACATTCACTGCATCGGAATTCGCATCGCAGGGCTTATACGACGTGGTTTTCATCGCCTATCCGATCGAAGACCCCTCTATAGAGCTTTCCACCGCTGTGGTTAAGCTCCAGCTAATAAGATAGTTTTTTTTCTGGGCAAAAAATTATAAATTAATGATGATTTGAAATTTATATATACCATATTCGCATTAACGCTTTTCGCCGGGAGCATGCTTTGGGGCCAGGCTCCGCGCGGCGATCTGCGGGACGTTTTCGTTGTCGAAAACAAGGACACCCTTGTCATCACTCGGGAATACGGCGATTACTGGTTCGGCTTTGGCGGCGGCGTCAATCTGAATATGTATCTCGGCAATCTTCAGCTGCCGCTCGATCCATACCTGCCTGCCAATGATACGATCAATCCGCTGGTTGACTTCCCGATTGGCTGGGGCGGCGGATATAATATCTCGTTATTCGCGGAATATCTGCCAAAAGAAGAGCTTTTCGGATATGGCCTTCGTGTCCACTTCATCGACTACCGCTCGGCCAATATTGAGACCGATCCGCTGGGCGATTCCGTCAATTCCGTACTCGAATCCGAAACATTATTGGATTATTTTACGATTTCTCCATATTTCAGATATAATTTCCCTTTAGAGGGGCTGCACTTTTTCGGCGGACTCGACATCGAACTGAGCACCTCGGCCGAGGCCCGGCTGTCGCGCAAATTCGAACACACAGGCGATATCAACCAAATCAGCCGTTTCGATTTCCGGGATATAAACACACGGCTGGGGCTTAACGCCGGAATAGGCTGGGATTTTTTCATAATGGATGTATCGCGCCGCCTGCGAGTGCATTTCGCGCCGTATTTCTCAGTTCACGCAGGCACCAGCATCCTGAGCGACTTCGGATCGTCATGGAATACTATCTACGCCCGGGCGGGGGTCTCGATCAAGCTCGGCCCCGACGAAATCGGAGTCGATACTCTCGAATATGACCCCGACTATTCGCCGCCGCCGGAATACCTTGCATCGGTGCAGTCCGACCGCGGAGTAGAGGCCTTTGCGGTTTCGGCCGAGCCGATTGTTTCGGCGGAAATCGCATATGTGGAGCTGCCAAAAGTGCTGAACGAGGTGATGGAAACCCCGATGGTGAATTATACCGCACGCGAAACAGCCCGCTCTCAGCCCGAACGACAGCGAGAACGCGAGCAGATTGTGACGGGCCGGCCCCGGACGTTTAATTATCCCACATCGTCATATACGGGGACTTTCGGCGAGCTGGAAAACTATCTGGACGATCTTGCTGCATTTTTGCAGCAAAATCCCGGAGTCACGGTGCGCGTGGTGGGGCATTCGGACAACCAGGGCACCCCGCAACAGAACCAGAACCGCGCCCGAGCCCGCGCCGATGAGGTACACAGATACCTGATTTCCAAAGGCGTCGCCGCCCGAAGGGTATTTCCGGACAGCAGAGGTGACCGCGTGCCTGTTGGCGACAACCGTACCGAAGCCGGCCGGAAAAAAAACCGCCGTGTCGAAATTGTCGTGATTCAATAATATAAATATATATACATTGAATTTTTGATAACTATATAATGAATTAGTAAAACGGAATTTTCAAAATGAACGAAGCTAACAACACAATCTGTGTGGTCGAAGACAATACCCCGATTCGCAAATTGTTCTGCACACTGCTCCGCAAAGGCGGATTCGAAACCGCGGACTTCGGCGAAGCCGCTCCGGCAATGGAATGGCTCGCCGCCAACAAACCGGTCGCCATCATACTCGATATTCTGCTGCCCGATTCGAATGGCACCGAGCTGATCGGCCGGATCAAAGAACTCCCCGGATATTCGGAAGTGCCCGTAATTGCAGTCACTGGTTTCGCCAACGTCAGCGACCGCAGCAAATTCATGGAAATGGGATTCGATTCCTATATCTCGAAGCCAATCAATACTGCGACATTTGTCGATGAAGTCAAAAAAGTTTTATAACAAATTAATTAAATCGGGTAACTCAATGCCTCAGAAACATAGCGGCCAGATGGATTCATACGAATCAATACTGAAAGAAACCTCCCGGCGGAAAGAGTCTGTGTTCAAATTATCGCGAACATATCCCGCTTATATAGTGCTAGTGGTGGCGATTTTGCTCAGCATCGGCGTGTGGTATGTAGCCGACCAGGCAGTAACCAGCGATATGCGAAATACCTTCAACAAATCCGTCAATTCGGTGATGAACCGGCTCGAGACCAAGTACCAGTCCGACCACCAGGTACTGAACTCGATGCATGGCCTGTACGAAAGCCAGTATTTCCACCAGGTGGTGCGCGATGTGTTCGAGCTTTATGGAGCAATTCCGACACGGACTTATCCCTCGATACTCAGCATTGCCTATGCGGAAAAAGTAACAGCCGCCCACCTCGACGATTATATTTATTATACAATGTCGGAAGGGCTTTACGACTACGAAATCCACCCTAAGGGCAAGCGCGATTTATTCTGCCCGATTAAATACATAGTGCCGCTCGATGAAAACCTCCACCGCAGCGGATGGGATCTGACCACCGAGCCGCATTTATGGCAGGCAATCCAAAAGGCGCGGGACGAAAACGAGATGACTGCAACTCATTTTTTCGAAATTCGCCCCGATACCGTCGGATTTTTTATGATTTATCCCATTTATAAAAAAGATTCTTCGCATGCGACCCAATACGAAAGACGCCAAAACTTCGAAGGCGCGCTATTGCTCGAATCCCATGGCAGGCTCTTTTTCGCCAAAGCGCTGGGCGACAGCATCGCAAGCGACCGGAATATAATTTTCAAATGCTTTGATTCGACTTCAGCGACCAATCCGGCCATTGTTTTCGAATCGAAAAACTCATCGCTGCTCGAAGATGACTACCAGCCAGCAATGACCGGCGAACAGGAGCTAATGATTGCCAATGTGCCGCTAAAAGTAAAATTCTACGCAGTGCCCGACTTTGGCGGTGCATTTCAGCAATATCTGCCAATGCTGGCTCTGATTATTTCGCTGGTGCTCAGCTTCGCATTTTTCGGATTCCTGCTGTCGGTCATCACCAGCCGCGCCCGTGCGGTCGACCTGGCCGAGCGCATGACCCGATCGCAGCGCCGCATAGTCGAATCCTCGAAGGACATTATCTCGGTGCTCGACTTCGACGGCAAATGGCTATCGATGAACCCGGCCTCGCACGAGATATTCGGATACGAACCCACGGAAATGACCGGCCGCAGGGTAGACGAACTCTTCGACCGCGAAAGCGATATGAAAGAATTTTATGGCAATATAAATAAAGAGGCGCGTGAGGAATACACCCGGCGCTTCGATATCCGCATGAAAACCGCAGGCGGAGCAGCCAAATGGATCAGCTGGAGCCTGACAGTATCACCCGAGGATAAGCATATCTACGCTATCGGCCGCGACGTCACAGTCGAAAAAATGGCCGAGGCCGAGGCACGCCTCAGAAGCAACCAGATTCGCCTTGCCGAACAGTACGCCCGAGAGGCCAACGACTTCAAGTCATTCTTTATGACCAAGCTCAGCCACCAGCTCCGCAACTCGCTGACCGGTATTATCGGCTATCTGCAACTACTCAGCGGCAAGGTATACGAAACCGAAGAAGAGCAGGAATCCTATCTGCAGCTCGCCGAGGAAAGCTCCGAAGAGTTATTCACCTTCGTATCGGACATCGTCGACGCCACTACCCAGGCCGACGAATCCGCCAAAACAAATCCAGAGACTTTGCGGGTGGGCAGCGCATTCAACAGCGCAATGCAGGAAATTCGCACTCTCGAGCGTGCCCCGGAGATCAATATCGACTTCCATGATAATTCAACCAGCACCAGGCTGGTCGCCGATCCGATGGTACTGGCCAATTCGCTTCGCGATATTCTTCTGGCACTCTCAGACGACATCGATTCTCCCGAGTTCAAGATATCCGCCGAAGAAAACCGCTACGAAAACACAAGCGAAATTCAAATAGTCGGTCCCGGCGCTAAAATAGTCGAAGAATTAATCGAAGTATATAAATATAACCAGAATTCGCTGATCGACGCGCTCGAAACCGACACCAACGACATACTCCTGCGGCTGGCTACGGCTGCTTCGAATATCCGCCGCATGAACGGCCAGATGACGCTCGAAACATTCGGCCACGGCGAGGGCAATATCGTAATGATCTCGCTGCCGCTCCAGAAAATGCAAATCTGATTCATTATCATTTTTATTAATTACGGGATAAATGGTTTGACTTATTTATCCCGTTTTTTTATTTTGAGCTAATCATTTCTTTCAATCACTTCCACAGGAGATTTACAATGCAGGATCAGAATTCATCCGGCGAACAGACATCAAATCAGCCACAGCATAGCCGGCCCCACTCCGGCATGCTCAACAAAATGACTCTAAGCAATATGGCCGGCGATATGAACTTCCTCGGAGTGGCAGGCATTATTTTCGGAATAATGTACAGCCTAACGATTGTCGGCCTCATATACGGTCTGCCGATCATATTCGCATCGCTGCGGCTGCGCGAGGCCTCCGAGGCTTACAAAAGCTATGTGGGCAATAATCTTTCGGACGAAATGACTCTCCAGTTCGCATTAGAAAAGCAGGCACGCGCGTTTTATATCATGAAAGTATTGGCAATTATCATAATTGCGCTGACTGTTATCTCGCTGTTATTCATGCTGTTATTCTTCGGTTTCGCAGTCAATATGATGGAGGGCATCGACAGCGTATAATTTACACCCCTTTCATACGTTGATATTTAAGCTTGAATTTATCAGGCATTATACTTAAAATTGCGTATGAATTTCGGAATAATCTGACAATATACATTATGAGCTACACAGGATTTGATGACCATAGCGATAATTACCGTCCCGACGATATGGACGAGCGCGTCCGCCACTGGCGCCAGGTAATCCGCAAAAAGAACGGCGATACCGAATTGCCCGGGCTCGACGTAATCGAAAACCTCGTACAGTATTGCATAGATACGGAAAAATACGAAGAGGGCGCCGACTTTTGCCGGCTCTGGACTCAGTACCTGCCGCACTCCGGAGAGGCCCACCAGAAGCTGGCCTTTATATTGTCGAATCTTGGTCATTATTTCGAAGCCGAAGAAGCAATCGAAAAAGCCCTGTTACTCAATCCGAACGACCCTGAAGCGCTAACGACCCAGGCCATTATTCTGGATGATTCGGGCAATCCCGAAACTGCTTTCGAGATTATTAACCAGGCGCTGGCGCTCGAACCCGGCAATGAGGAAATATTATATCACAAAGCAATCATACTGCAGGGGCTTGGGGAATACGAAAAATCCCTGAATATACTATTATATCTGACCAAATCCGACCTTCCCTTGCGCGACCGACTGCTGCTCGACATCAGCGAATGCTACGAGGATATGGGCAAGACCGGGCAGGCAATCGAATACGCCAATAAAATGATCGACGACGATCCGTACGACATCGAGCTATGGATCCGGCGCGGTCAGCTCCACCAGAAGGCAGGCCAGTATTACCAGTCTATCGACTGCTTCGAGATGGCGCTTGCAATCGAGGAGGATTATTATCCGGCGATGCACCTGCGGGGCAATTCATTCTCGGCTATGGGCCGCATCAGCGAGGCAATCGAATGCTATCAGGAAGCGCTCGCGATTAAACCCGACTATATGAGCTCTATGTATCAGCTTGGCAATTGCTTCAGCGACGCAGGCAACTATATGAAGGCCATAGATATATATACGAATCTGATCCGGATAGACAGCGAGCATTTTCTGGCATACTTCGGACGCGGACTCTGCTACGACGCGCTCGATGCATACGAACGCGCCATCGACGACTACGATACCGCTATCGCAATCAACCCCGATTATGCGGAAATCTGGTATGCCCGAGGCGACGCTTTCTATAATCTCGATTTGCCCGAAGAAGCCGCCCGTTGCTACGAAAAATTTCTCGAATACGAACCGCTCAATATCGAATGCATGCTCGATCTGGGTATGATCCAGTTCGATCTGGAGCGCTACGACGATGCTCTGCTCACGCTTCATCTGGCCTCGCGATTCGAACCCGAATGGGCCGATCCGTATTATTATCTTGGCAGGACATACCTGGCCCTTGGGATGTATAACGATGCGGAAGAGAATTTCGGGAAATCTGTCGATCGCGACTCCAGAAAACGAAACGACCTCGGGCAGGATTATTCTCACCTGATGGCAGATCCTGATTTTGTGAAAATGTATGACAAAATAATCGAAAAATCGGGCAGGCCCTAAATTCGCTTGCCCAGTATTCTGATTTTGTCGCCGAGCACGTCGTGCACGTATAGCATCTGAATAATTACAATTACGCAGACCACAAACGGTGTGGCAAGCAGCACACCCCAGGCCCCCATCAATACGCCCATCAGTATCTGCATCCCGATCAGCATTGCCGGAGGCAGATGCACCGCCTTCATCTGGATCATCGGCGTTATCAGATAGCTCTCCAATATCTGCACAAATGTATAAACTAATACTACATAAAGGACAGTCGCGGGATCTTCGGAAACCGCCACCAGCATTGCCGGAAAAGCAGCGATTATAGGCCCGACATATGGTATGAACGACACAATCGCGGCGATTATTCCGAGAATCCCCGCCAGCGGCAGGTCTATTATCCAATACGCCACCGCCACCATCACTCCGATAATCAGCATCGAGGCAAACCGACCGATCAGCCACTTACGCAGCGCTCCGCCGATCTCTGCGACCACTTCGTGCATCCTCGATCTGCGTTCGCGGGGAAATAATTTTATCAAATTATTGATATATACGTCAGGGCTGTGAGAAAGGTAAACCCCAAGCAGAAATATTATCAAAAAATTTGTCATTGCGCCCAGGAATTGCGAAAATGCGTCCGTAATCCTCAATACAACGTCCGAGCCGATCGGGATAATCTTCTGCGGGTGCGAGACTTCCGAAAGCAACAGGCGTCCCCATTCATACTGGCTGAGCCAATCTTTATAATTATTGAATGCTTTCTCGGCAAAATCGCCCAGCTTGAGAGCCTGCTCGGCTACCGAAGGTCCGTAGAGCCATACGATCAGCGTGGGTATCGAAAATATCACAATTATAGACACAAGTATGCTGATTATTCGTGGCACCTTGATCTTTTTCTGGAAAAAATCTGCTACAGCGCACAAAAACACTGCAAAAAGTATCGATGCGAAAAACAATATCAGCACATGCGCCACCGGCTTGACCAGATAAAGCACAGTCAGCGAAATGGCTATCAGCGCGGTCACCTTGATCGGCTTCCAAAAGTTACGTTCCTTAGCGGTTTCTTCTGGCATTTTATTTTTTGGGATTAATTAGTAATAAGCGATACTGGCGAACGACACGGCAGAGAGAGTTTCGCGTTCGTTCCACTGGGCATAACGGAGCAGCTCGCCGCGCTCCGGACCGGCGATTCTGAGTAATGCATAGAATGGAGCAGCGCCGCAGATTTTCCAGGGATCGCCTTCGCGCTGCACCCGGGCGAAGAACCCCTCGGCGTCGCAGGCATTCAATAGATCGATCATTTCGAAATCGGCTTCGCGCAGCTCATCGAGCTTTGATTCGGCGTCATAATCATCCTCGAATTTGCGGCCAATATGCCCGAAATCCCCGCTGGCTATATATAATGGCCTACGGCCAAGCTTATCGATCGCTCCGCCAAGATTTTCGATAAATTCCACAAAGCGTGGATCGTTTCCCGGGCTGTTCCCCTGATGAATCTGCGGATAGAATCCACCAACCAACACGGGTAATATTTTAATTTCTTTGTTCGGGAAAACATGCCGGATAAGCGCCGCCTGCAGCTCGATGGAATGCTCGTCGCGGTGGGCCATCTCGTCGATGGTAAGGTCGTCGCCCAGCGCTCCGGCCATCTCGTCGATCAACTCCTGATCGGTCTCGAGCGCGCCCGCTGGTGTTGCGTAATCCTTGCGCGAAAGCATAAACCAATCGGACATCTTATGATGCGAAGTGCCGAATATCACGAATAAGTCCGCATCCGTCGCCTCGATCGCCCGATAGGCCGCGGCGTATGTCTCGAGCGCGTTATCCCCCACCCGGAAATCGATATGCGGGGCAATCAGCGCTCTGGCCTGATTTTTATCCGAAGCCGGCGCATGAGACATCAGCTCATCCAGTTGCGCGGCAAGTGATTCGGGGGTGGCGCCATAGGTATTGCCAGCGCATATCGGCGGACGCACGGGCGAGGCAACATACTCCTCGATTTCACGTCGCGCGGCGCGGAATCGGGGGCTGTCGAGCAGCGCAATGTCGTCCAGATACAGCACCAACCCGAGCAGCGAACTCATATCCGCCGGCTGACCGGTCTGCTGACGGACAATATCCGAAATTTCCGAAAAAGTAATTCCGCGATCGAATATTTTGATTGTTTCATAAAGCTGCAAAGGGATAGCAAATCCATTTGGCGCAATCCCCAGCGGATCGGTCAGCAGAACGAGCCGCTCGCCGTCCTGCTCAATTTCGCGCACGCTAAGGTCTTTGCGCAGATGCGGAATCTGCTGTTCGTTTGGTGATTCATCCATGGTCGGAACCGATTTTTTTCTGATGTTCTTCCATTCTTGCTTTAATTCTATAATACTTCATTTCCTGATTTTTCACAAATATGAAAAACAGGATTGTTGCCACCCCAAGTCCAACTGCGGCATAGATATACCATACATTCGGGGCCATCATATACGCCACAATAAACAGCCCGATCGCAAGCGCATTGGCAATGCCCACGAGCACCCGGCCCATGAAGAAATTTTTTTCGATGGAATCGCGTTTTTTCGACATATTTCATCCATTTATCTGAGAAAATCTTCGAGCGCCGTGCGGGCGTCCGTTTTATCGTCGCGGTATTTCACTATCATCGGTGCGGCCACCGAGAGCCCCTCGCGCTCGGCGAATTCGCCGGGTATGCGCCTCGAGCCTGGCACCACCACCGCTCCGGCGGGGATTTCGAGAGGCTGCCCCTCGCTTGCGCGCAATATTTTTTCGTTGACAATATCGTACACCCGAGTCGATGCGTTCAGTATTACTCCCGAGCCGAGCACAGCCCGCTCGCGAATCAGCACGCCCTCGTAAACGCCGCAGTTGCCGCCGATCATTGCGCCGTCCCCGACGATTACCGGGCGGGCGCCGGCGGGTTCGAGCACTCCGCCTATCTGCGAGGCCGCGCTCAGGTGCACCCCGCGGCCAATCTGGGCGCAGGTGCCGACCAGCGCGTGCGAATCAATCATCGAGCCTTCATCGACGTATGCGCCGATATTTATATACATTGGCGGCATACAAATAACGCCGGGCGCGACGTATGCCCCGCTGCGGATTATCGAACCTCCGGGCACTAGCCGGACGCCGTCATCAAGCGCAAATCTGCGCGGCGGAATCGTGTGCTTGTCAAAATATTTGAAATTGTCGTTTATCGAATAATCGATCATACGTCCAAAGCGGAACAGCAGCAGAATCCCCTGCTTGACCCATAGATTGACCTTCCATCCGCCCTGGCCGTCGGGCTCGGCCGAGCGGATCGAGCCGTCGTTCAGGCCCGAAAGCAGGCCATCCGTGAGGAAATCGATCTCGCGGTCGCTGAGCTTTCCGCCGGATTCGAATGCGGTCTCTATTTTATGACGCAAATCTTCCATAATTCCATAAAAATTATAATAAAATAATATTTCGGAATTTACAAAATAATATTGACTAAAGCGAATCCGGCCCAAATCAAAAAAGCCGCGAGGAAATCCCCGCG
>CAZEMR010000009.1:0-62738 GCA_964513465.1 uncultured Hyphomicrobiales bacterium | reverse complement strand
CGGGGTACCAGGTCTGGACTGTGGATTATTTAAGCTCGGAGTCCTTGTGGGCGACGAGTTCGACCACTGCGGCGTGGAGCTGGTTCTCGTCGCGCATCGGGGCGGTGCAGCCCTCGAGGTAGCTGACATAAGCGCCTTCGTCGGCGATCAGCAATGTGCGCTCGAACTGGCCGGTCGATGCGGCATTAATTCGGAAATATGTCGATAGCTCCATCGGTGAGCGTACGCCCGGCGGCACGTAGCAGAACGAGCCGTCGCTGAATACGGCGCTGTTGAGCGCGGCGAAATAATTATCGGTATATGGAACGACGGTGCCGAGGTATTTCTCGACCAGCTCGGGGTGCTCATGGATTGCCTCGCTTATGGGCATAAATAAAATGCCCAATTCGTTTAATTTCCCCTTGAATGTAGTCGCCACCGACACGCTGTCGAGCACTGCATCGACAGCCACTCCGGCCAGCTTCTTCTGCTCCGAGAGCGGGATGCCGAGCTTCTCGTATGTCTTGAGAATTTCGGGATCGACTTCGTCCAGATTTTTCGGACGGATTGCCTGCTTCGGCGCCGCGTAATAGTATAAATCCTGATATTTTACTGGTGGGAATTTCAGATTGCCCCAGCGGGGTTCCTTCATTTTCTGCCAGTGACGGAATGCCTTCAGCCGCCAGCGGAGCATGAACTCCGGCTCGTTTTTCTTTTCGGATATGAATCTGACGATGTCCTCGTTGAGGCCCTTCGGGGCGAACTCCTGTTCGATATCGCTTACGAATCCGAATTCGTATTTTTTCTTGGTAATTTTTTCAATTAATGACTTTTCGTCGCTCATGGCACACCAATTTATTTATTTATTTCAAATTCTTCTTCGACCAGCAGATCGGCAATCGTGGTTTTGGCGAATATCTGCGATACCCGCTTGTGCATTTTCAGTATAGGGGTACGGATTGTGCAGTCCTCTACCCGATCGCAGCCCTCCTTATCTTTGCTGATGCACTCGACCAGACCGGTTTTGCCATCGACCGAGCGGATGACGTCGGCGATCGAAATCTCCGAAGGGTCGCGCGTCATCTGGTATCCGCCCTTGATGCCCTGCTGGGATTTAACAAGACCGCCTTTCATAAGGGCCTGCAATGTTTTTGAAAGAAATTCGAATGATATATTCAGAAATTCACTCATTTCTTTTGCGCTGACAAGCTCGCCTTTTCGGGCGCCCATATATTGCAGCGCGAGGATTGCGTATTCTACTTTTTTGGATAATCTCAGCATCGCATTCTACCTGTTATTAGACTGATTGTTATGAACTACTTTGGAAGACGTAACCGAAATAGGACTATTGCAATCGGATTTGTGGTATTTTGCAAAAAAATATCCCCTTTCGTATCGCGGACGTCTCCGGTCAACAAAAGGGGATTCTGGGGGGATAGCACATTTTTTATTCGTCGTCGTCGTCGTGCACCGATGTTTCGATGATTATCCTCACCGTCCGGCAGTAGAAGCGGCCTTCAGGCAGTTCGTTGTCGAACAGCAGATCGGATTCTCCGAGTCCCTCGACTTTTGCGTCGGGTATTCTCAGGCGCCGGGCGACTGCTTGCGCGCGGCGTTCTGAAATACGTTTATTCACGTCCTCCTCGCCAATGCGGTCGGTATAGCCGTATATATATACCTCCGCCTGAGGAGTGATCCTGTTTTTCACGAAATCGACCGTTTTGCGGTGCTCCCGGTCGAGCCGGGTAGTGCCGTAGTCGAATAGAATCAGGCTGTAGTATTCGAACTCGCGGTCTTCGATTCGTTCGAGCCTTTTGCGGTCGATAGAGATTTTCTCGACCGGCAGCCGCATGGTCTTGCTGGCTGCGCGCTGCCCGAGCGAATCGCGGACGGCCAGCCTGTATTCAATATTTTCGGCGGTTTTGGGCGAATTGCCGTTTTCCTGCTCGAGCCGCCATTCGATATTTTCGGGGATGCTGTCCCCCGCGGCGCTGAATAGTTCGCGGCCGCCCTGGCTTACGTTAAGCATCCATTGGCTCAGGCCTGCTTCGGCTGTGATCTCGGGCATAAATCTGACATTCCTTGCCGAAATCGCCCGCATCGTATCAATGGTGATCACTGGTTCGGTCAGCTCATCGCCGGTCGGGATAATCTCGACGCGGCGGTTTTCCTGCTGGCCGCTGGGCTCGTCCGTTCTTGAGTATTTTTTAGGCAAATTGCGTGCCACAATTTGCATTCTCGATGGTTTTATATCCCATACTTCCGCAAAATAATCCCGGATCGCTTCTGCGCGCTGCCTGGAAAGCTCCAGATTGCCCTTTTCCGCGTCGGTATTCGAATTCGTTCCGACCAGCGTGATCCTTTCGTCGGGATTCTCGCGCAGCCGCATTCCGATTATATTCAATACATGATAATAGGTCTCGAGCGCCCCGGCCTCGCGCAGGGATTTCATCGAGAAGTCGCCGGCTTCCGTGCTGTCGATCAGATGATAGCGCTCAGGAATTTCCGCGGAATTTTCCTCGAAAAATATATAATTCAATAGCGGCCGCATATTCCGCGAGATAAAGTCCTCTATCCGGATGCTGAAATTCTTCCGCACCTCGCCTGTGGAATCGACCTCGACTGCGCTGACCGATGCGTAAATCTCCGGCGCTTCCGGCGGAGCGGGCATTCCCGGCAATGGCGCGGGCAGCGGCGGCGGCGGTGGAGGCGGCGGCGGAGGCGGCTCCTTATACCTTACCGATGCGCCGATATATATATTATGCGAATTCCAGCTTATCCCCGAAACGTAGGGCGTCAGATGGAATTTATAGAAAATTTCCGGCGCAAGCATCAGCGCGCGGTCGGGCCGCAGCGGGAATTCGTACGATGCTCCGGCAGTAAGCGCCACCCCCACCCCGGCTGCCTCGGGAATTTCGCCGTCGGATTCGCCGCGGCGTCGAGTTCCGTCTGTGAATGTGCCGCGGTCGGCGGGTTGAGATACCTCTTCGCGCTGGAAGTAATATGTATGCACGGGGAATGAGATCGCCACTCCGCCCTCGACTATCAGATGCCGCCAGGCTCGGTAGCCGAATGCGGGATTGATCGCGATTTCGCCAAGCTCGAAGTCCAGCAGGTGCTCGAATTCGCCTGGCTGGCTGACGCCATCGACGATAACGGTGGTGGCCTCGGCGCTTTTGAACTGCCCCGAGGTATAGGCAAACCCCGCGCGCAGCGTCGCAAAATATTGATAATCAAAAGGATATATCGCCAGCGCGCCTGTGCGGAGGCCGGTCGCGAATGCGCCTGTGAATTCCGGACAGCAATTCGCCACGCCCGGCAGATTCGAAAAATCGCTTGTGTGGAAATTCAATCCGAAATCGTAAAAAACTCCGAAGCGTGGCTTCAGCTCGTTGGTGTCGCAGACCTCGCATGGGAAGTCCGGCGATTCCTCGTCGTAGAATTCATCCTCGTATTCTTCGTCGTAGTATTCGTCATCGGAGTATTCCCCGTCAGGAATATTCTGTGCATAAATATTTACAGGCCAAAATGTTAATGCAAAAATTATTAAAATAAACCGTGCCATCTTCCCTTCCCGAAATATAAATCTATCCGCTAAGCAAGCAATTACCATACCATGCCCGGCGGCTCTGATTGAAATTATTATTTGCTTTATTCAATTATTACTATTTAATTACAAAGATACTTCATTTTGAATAATTTTAGTTAATTTTGGAAAAGCAAAATTACAAATATTATTATTTAATTCGAGAAATCACAGGACTGAATTATGGCTGCCAAAAATCCTAACGAAAACACTTCGCCCAAAGAAGCAAGCTCTAATTTTATCAAGAATATAATCGATCGCGACAACGAGACCGGCAAGCACGGAGGCCGCGTCCATACACGTTTCCCTCCGGAGCCGAACGGCTATCTGCATATCGGCCATGCTAAATCAATCTGCCTCAATTTCGGGGTCGCCGAGGACTATAAGGGCCTTTGCAATCTTCGGTTCGACGACACAAATCCCGAAAAGGAGAACGTCGAATACGTCGATTCTATCCAGCGCGACGTCCGCTGGCTGGGCTTCGACTGGGACGACCGGCTCTACTATGCCTCGGATTATTTCGATAAATTATACGAATATGCCATTCAGTTAATTAAAATGGGCAAGGCCTATGTGGACGACCTCTCGGCCGAGGAAATCCGCAAATACCGCGGCACGCTGACCGAGCCCGGCAAGGAATCGCCCTGGCGCGGCCGATCAATCGAAGAGAATCTCGAATTATTCGAAAAAATGAAAAACGGCGAATTCCCCGATGGATCGCGTGTGCTCCGCGCCAAAATCGATATGGCATCGCCAAATCTGAACATGCGCGACCCCACGATTTATCGCATCAAGCGCGCCGAACACCACCGCACCGGCAATAAGTGGTGCATATATCCTATGTACGACTTTACGCATTGCCTCTCGGATTCGCTCGAAAAAATCACGCATTCGCTATGCACACTCGAGTTCGAAGACCACCGCCCGCTCTACGACTGGTTCCTCGATCAGCTTGGGGTCTATCATCCGCAGCAGATCGAATTCGCGCGGCTGAACCTGACCTACACCGTCATGAGCAAACGCAAACTGCTCGAACTCGTCCAAAGCGGTATCGTCTCCGGTTGGGACGATCCGCGAATGCCCACTATCTCGGGACTTCGGCGGCGCGGCTATACCCCGGAATCGATCCGGATGTTCGCCGACCGCATCGGAGTTGCCAAAAAGGCCAGCACCGTGGATATGGCGTTGCTGGAATACTGCATCCGCGAGGACCTGAACAAACGCGCGCGCCGGTATATGGCCGTGCTCGACCCGCTGAAGGTCGTCATCACGAATTATCCCGAGGGCCAGACCGAGCAGCTCGAAGCGGTAAATAACCCCGAGGATGAGTCCGAAGGCACACGCAATGTGCCATTCGGCCGGGAAATATATATAGAGCGCCATGATTTTATGGAAGATCCGCCGCGCAAATTCTTCCGGCTGGCGCCGGGCCGCGAAGTACGCCTGCGCTGGGCATATTTCATTAAATGCGAGGAAGTTATTAAAGACGCCGAGGGCAATATTACCGAGCTGCGCTGCACCTACGATCCTGAAACCAAGGGCGGACAGGCCCCCGACGGACGCAAGGTAAAGGGCACCATCCACTGGGTATCCGCCGAGCATTGCTTCGACGCGGAGGTGCGGCTTTATGAAACGTTGTTCGACGCCGAGGACCCAACCGACGTACCCGAGGGCACCGACTGGAAGGCCAGCATCAATCCCGATTCGCTTAAGACGGTGTATGGCAAAATGGAGCCCGAGCTTCGAAATACCGCGCCGGGCGACATGATCCAGTTCGAGCGCGTGGGATATTTTACTCCGGATTCGGGCGACAGCACACCGGAGCGGCCTGTGTTCAACCGGACAGTGACGCTTCGCGACACCTGGGCAAAAATAAAGAATAAATAATCTGATTTGAAATATCTAAAATAGAATCCAATATCCGGCGCCGCTCCCGAAAAGTCTGCGCCGGATTTTTATTCGCAGTTTACATCTAAATCAGTCTGCAAATTTGCATATATTCAATTTTTTTATAAAAAACAACTTGAATTTTAAAAGCATTATGTTTAAAATTAAAATTGTATATTGCTGCAAATTCCGAAAATAGTTTAATTTTATTAATTGAAATTGTAATCCCGGATGACTTTGAACGATATCACCAGACCGATTGATGAGCGGCTGGAAGAATTCAATAAATACCTCAAAGACATGATGAGCTCGGAAGTCGCCCTGCTCAACCTGATACTGAAATACATTAACCGCAGGCGCGGCAAACAGATGCGCCCCATCGTGCTTATGCTCACCGCAAGGCTTTGCGGCGGCATCACCGAGCGCGCATTCACCGGCGCGGCCATGATCGAGCTATTGCATACGGCCACCCTTATCCACGACGATGTAGTGGACGGCTCTCGCGTTCGGCGGGGCATAGCCTCTATCAATGCCGAATGGAACAACAGAATCGCCGTGCTTATCGGCGACTTCCTGCTTGCCAAGGGTCTGCTCTCGGCTATTGACGGCGACGAATTCCGATTCCTGAAGGCCACCTCTACGGCGGTTAAGCGAATGAGCGAAGGCGAATTGCTGCAAATCGAAAAAAGCAAGAAATTCGATCTTGACGAAGATATTTATTTTAAAATAATTTCTGACAAAACCGCATCTTTGCTGACCGCATGCTGCGAGTTAGGAGCATTAAGCGCCGGGGCAAACGACGAGCAGATAGACGCGCTCCGGAATTATGGCGAAAGCGTCGGTATCGCATTCCAGATAAAAGACGACATATTCGACTACAGCTCAAAAAGCTCGATTATCGGCAAACCCGTTGGCAACGACATTCGCGAGAAAAAAGTCACGCTGCCACTGCTCTACGCCCTGGGCAATTCCGAACCAAAACTGGCAAAGCATATTATTAAAACTATTAAGAATGATAAAATCACGAAATCGCAGATCAAGGACGTGATCGAATTTGTTAACGAGCGCGGCGGAATTGAGCATTCCGAAAAGAAGGCCCGCGAATATATAAACAGGGCAATTGATTCCCTTTCGATTTTCCGGGACGGCGAGGAAAAACAGTCTATGACTGATTTTGCCAATTTTATCGTCGAGCGGCAGAAATAGCGCCAATATTTTGTCCTGTTTTCAGTCTGAATTATTCGAATATAAAATTTGCGAATATAATTTCCGAGGATGTTATGAACGAAAATTATCGCGAGGCATACCCCAAAACTATCGACCAGGGATCAATCGCCGAAGCCCAGCAAACCTGGCTTGCCAAGGTTTATTCATGGATGGTGGGCGGACTTTTGATTACCGCGCTCACCATGGTGTTCGTATATACCACAGAGCTGTATATATCCATAATTTCTTCGCCGATATTTTATGTGCTTATAATCGGCGAGCTTGCGATGGTCTTCGGGCTGTCGGCGGCAGTTCATAAGATGTCTCCCACCGTGGCGGCTGTGCTGTTTCTTGGCTATTCGCTGCTGAACGGTCTGACGCTTTCGGTGATTATGATCGCCTATACTCAGGCGTCGATTTATACCACATTTTTCATTGCGGCGGCGATGTACGCAGCTCTAAGCGCATTTGGATATTTTTCGAAAAAGGATCTCTCCGGCGTGGGACGCTTCATGTTTATGGGGCTGATCGGCATCATAATTGCTATGGTTGTTAATATATTCATAGGCAGCCCGGCAATTGATTTCATCGTATCGGTTATTGGCGTCATCGTGTTCGCAGGACTGACCGCATACGACACGCAAAAGATCAAGGAAGAATATATGGTGCAGACCCAGGGCAGCGAGATTGCCACCAAAAGCGCAATAATCGGTGCGCTGAGGCTTTATCTGGACTTTATCAATTTGTTCCTGTTTCTGCTCAGACTGCTGGGCGGCAGCAAAGATTAATTATATATAAATCAATTATTTAATAAATTCAATGTCTGATATTTCACCTCTTTTCGCTGTCGAGGCCGAGCAATTGCTGATGGCCGGACTTGCCGAGGACGCTATCGAGCTTTGCCGGCGAGGACTCGAGCAGTATCCCGACTATCCCGCTGCGTTAAGCGTGCTTAGCCGTGCATACCGCCAGATCGGAGATTCTGAAGAATCCGAGAAGATTTACAGCGAAGCAAGGAAGAGATTCTCAGGTAATCGCAGTGTAATGCCAAAGCCCGGGGAATTCGATAAATCAGAAGAGAACAAATCCAGCCATGATCAATCCGGACAGGACGAAATTGACGAAATGATTAATACATATTCCGAAACGGACACAGAAGAAGCATACTACGAAGAGGAGGAGTCCGCCGAACCAATTCCCGAAGAAGAATACGGCGACCTTCTCGAGGAATATATCGAGAAAGACACAGTGCTCGAGGAGGCCTACCACACCGAAGAGCCGATTAAAGAAGATGAAGACGTCGAAATTTATTCGGATTATCCGGATGAATTCGAAAGCGAGCCCCCGGAATCAGAAAACGCCATCGAAGAATCCGGCAGCGAGCCATCTGAACCAGGAAGCGGGACTCCTGAAAAAAATGGCCGCAGACTAATGGATAGCTTCATTAAGCAGCCTTCACCCGATAAGCCGTCTCTACGGGCGGCCGATCCGGATATCATACCGGGGCTGAGCTTTCTGCCTTCGGATACGGCATCGCGGCGCCGATCGCGCAGCCATTACCGTCCATTGCCCGGTCCGCCCGAGCCGGGATTCGAGCAGCCCCCTTCCGGAAGGTATACATCTCCGTTTTCAAATGCGGCGGACGATCTTGATCTGGACGCACTGGCGAGCCGGCTGAAGAATGCCCGCATAGAACGGGTCGAGGAGGATCGCAACGACGATCCGCCATCGGATAACGAGGGCGCAATGCCATCCGTCGTCACCGAGACTTTTGCCAATATATTGTTTAATCAGGGACAGATAGAAAAAGCTATCGAGGCATTCGAAAAATTAACCGAACAGCATCCCGAAAAAAGCGATCACTACGCAGAGAGAATCGCCGATTTGCAATCCCGTATGGCTGAATAGCCGCTATTGCCCACCTTTCATTAGCTCGAGTAATTCGTTCATTTCGCGGCGGCTGCCTATAATCAGCGGCGTTCGCTGGTGGATTCTTTCGGGCTTTTTCTCGAGTATCCGCATATGGCCGTCGCTTGCTATGCCTCCGGCCTGCTCGGCGATCATCGAGAGCGCGTTGGCTTCGTAAACCAGCCGGAATTTACCTTCCTTCATTTTGCTGTCTGCCGGATATATATATATACCGCCGTAGTGCATAGTGCGGTGGATATCGGCTACTCCGGATCCGACATATCGCTGCGAGTATATCCGGCCACTTTGGTTTTCGCCTGTCTGAAGCCGGCGTACGAACTCCCTCACAGGCGGCTCCCAATTATAGTAATTGCCCATATTGCAGCTAAAATACTGGCCGCTTTCGGGCATGCGGACGTTCTCGAATGTGAGCAGGAATTCACCAAGGGTGGGGTCGTATGTAAATATATTGACGCCGTTGCCGGTGGTGTAGCATAGCAGTGTACTGCTGCCGTAAAGGGTATATCCCGCGGCGACCTGCTTGATGCCGGGCTGGAGCACGTCGGCGACCGTACCGTCGCCCATCGCCACCGGGTTGATGCGTTTATAAAGCGAGAAAATCGTGCCGATGGTGATATTGACATCAATATTCGACGAGCCGTCCAGGGGATCGAATACGAGTATATATTTACCCTTTTTGAATTTTTCGGGAATTCGGATTATCTCTTTTTCCTCTTCGCTGGCCATCACGCAGAGGTGGCCGCCGTGGTCCATCGAGCGGATGATCACCTCGTTGGCGTATTCGTCGAGCCTGCGCACGGTCTCGCCGTGTACGTTGATCGAATCGGTCAGGCCGAGTATGTCGTTCAGTCCGGCGCGGCGTACCTCGCGCTGGATAATGCGAAAGGCGAACGAGAGATCGTGCAGAATGCTGGTAAACACACCGGTTGCGCCCGGGTGCATACTTTCCTCTTCCGATATGAAGCGGTCGATGGTGACAAAACGCGAAGTCTTGATCAACGGCATATTTTCTCCTTATTTATAATGCCATGCAATTTAGCAAACCCTCACTCATTTTCCGAATATTTATTCATATTCAGGCATCCGGACGGCGATTACGGGGCAAGGAGCCTTGCGGAGCACTTTCTCGGTGGTGCTGCCAAACAGGAAATGCTCGAATCCGCTGACGCCATGGGTGGCGATGCATATGAGATCGAGTTTGTTGTTTTTTGCGTAGTCGATTATTTTTTCGGAAGGTTGGCCGTATACCAATTCGGTTTTGACTTTGATCTTTTCGCCTTCGAGTTCGTCCTTCAGCTCGGCGAGATTTTTCTCTGCATTTTCGCGAATGTTTTTTTCGACATCGACGAATTTTGCATGAGGCGAGAACACCGCATCGCCGGGCATTATGGCGGGTTCGATAACGTGCAAGATGTGCAGAGTAGAGTCGACCGATGCGGCAAGCTCTTTAGCATAATTCATCGCAATGCGGAATTGTTCGGAAAAATCGGTTGGGACGAGGATATTATTGAATTTGTACATGAGATACCTCCGTGATTAATATTATGAAAATTGATGGTGGTAAGAAAAAAGGCAGTCATCGCGTTGGAAAACTGCCTTTTCAAATTTTTATATAATATACAAAATTATGGGTGAAATGCAAATTTCGGAGAATTATCGGGATAATCCGAGCCGTTTGCGGATGAATGTGGCCGAAACTCCAAGATCGCAGGCGATCAGCTTCAAGTCGCGTTCCGGGTTGTCTTCGAGGTAGCGGTCGATAAATACATGCAAGCGGCTGATTTTGGGTATGTATATTGTCAGTCCATTCATTTCGCGCATTACTTTGCGGACGGTTTCCATGCCGCAGATGTCGGCCAGGATTCCAAGGTCTCCTTCGAGGTCTTCGCGGCGAATCATTTCATAAATATCTTGTTTCATTAAAAATAATATCCTGTAAGTGATTCAACATCAATAGCATAAATCGCCAGTGGCTGCGCCTGATTGCAAATAATCTTCCACTATGAATTTTATGTCGGCGGCGTTGTCGCAGTCGATAAGGCCTTTGTCGGCAAGTGCGGCAGCGAATTCTCCGATCAGCCTGACAGATGCTGCGCTGCGATCGGCCTGAGCGACTTCATGCGGCAGCGCGGGGTAATTCTCGTCGGCTATTTCCCTGATTCCGGGCATTGCGAAATCTTCCCTGATAAAATGTCTTTTCGTCATAATCATGTACTCCAGAATGAATTAAACCATAAAAATATTTGATATTTAAAAATTTTTCACTATATTATATATGCAACTATTACACATATAATATATGATTTCCGCATGTAAAATATGTATTTTTTACATATTATGCAAGCAAAATTTACACTTATGGTGTGCTCTTATGGATGAATTCAATAAAAATATCGCGGCGCGGCTCAAGGAAGTTCGTATGATTTTCAACGAGGGATCATGGCTTTCCGGGGATCAGTTCGCTCACCTTGTGGGCGAAACCGGCAATAAAATCCGTAATTACGAATCGGGGCGTACCTCCATCCCGGCGCGTCTGCTGGCCGAGCTATACTACCGCGGGATTGCCCCGGTTTATATGCTTACGGGCGAGGGCCCGATGTTCGCCGATAATGAACGCGGCCGCGAGCTTGCAGCCAGAATCGCTGCAAAATCCGGCGAGCCGCGTGTGGTGCGGATTGCTTCTGGAGCGGATATTTCCGATGGCGGGCTCGATCACCGGGTCAGCCGTGTGGCCGCAGGCAAAATCCCATACCGGGCGGACAAAAAGAATTCCGATTGACGGATAATTTTAAATGGAGCTGAAATGAGTTCGAAAGAGGAATACCAAAAGCTCGCGGCGGTGATGTCCGACGGCGAGCTGTTCGAGGAATATAAAAAATATCTGATCCGCGAAGAGCTGGGCGATCGGTGCTGTTCTTGGCGGGTGGAAGTGCTGGGCCGCGAGGCCGCCTTGCGCAATTCGGGCATTATGACTAATGCGATGCACGACGCGCTGGCTATGGCCAGTTCGATTCGGCTGGCGCGGCGGGGGTTGCGGGTGACGAATATCATCCGCCTGGATCATATGGACAGCTCGAAGCTGGACGCGATGCTGCAGACAATCGGCGCTGCCCGGCGCCACGATATTGTTGCCGAGGAGGAGCGTTCGGTTACGAGTATTTTTGATTTGTTCGGCATCGAGCGGGAGAATCTGCTGATTTGCTGGGTATCCGGCGAATCGATGACGGGCGCAAATATCAACGAGGGTGACCGGCTGCTGGTGGATACCGCAGCGCCGCCGCGGGACGGCTCGATCATTGTGGCGAAGATCGACGGCAGCATTTTCGTCAAACGGCTGCGAATCAAAGCCGAAGAGACCTGGCTGCATTCGGAGAACGAGAAGTTTGCTCCGGTAAGGCTCGATCCCGACCGCGACTTCGAGGTGCTTGGAGTGGTGCGCCACGTTTTGCATTCAACGTTATGATAGCTGGTAGAAATGCTGTTTTTATGTGAAATTATAAATATGTCAAAAAAAATCCGGTTTTATTGAAAAAAATGAGATATTAATTTATCATTTTCAAAAAAATATTTATATATTATGCCATCGCAAAAATATATTATTACATCGTAAGATCGAACAAGGAATTTGGGATAATCAAAGTTTTTGTACTCAATTGTGCTAATATTATATTATATTTGTCTGAAGCACAGATAGAACATCATTGTAGAAATAGAACCGGGAATTAGTTATGGACAAACCTTTTATACTCGTGGTTGACGACAACAAAATTACGACGAAACTTCTCCGGAGATACCTCGAAGCCAATGGCTATGAGGCCAAAGAAGCATACGACGGAGTGGACTGCCTCGAAAAGGTGGACGAACGCCACCCCGACGCGGTCGTGCTCGATGTTATGATGCCCCGGATGGACGGCTACGAAACGGTCAAACGACTCAAAAGCAACGACGCAACCAAACATATCCCCGTGGTGATTGTCACTGCTCTCAACGATGTGGCCAACCAGCTGAAATCAATCGAAGCGGGCGCGGACGATTTCCTCAGCAAACCAATCGAGGAAAAACTACTGATCGCCAAGGTCAAGCTGCTTTCGTCGCTGAACATCGAAAAGAAAAAATCCAAAAAGCTGGCCGAAATCCTCGAAAAGCTGGTCAATGGCGACATAAACGCCGACCAGGTGCCCGGTATGCTTTCCGAGGTAGACGCAGAGGTTTAATCGAAAATTTTAATATTTAAATATCTATGCCCGGCTGCTTGCGCGGTACGGGCATTTCTCGTTTGTCCGGTGGAATTTCGATTTTTATATAAATCTTTTTCTCGCAATTGCGTCTTTTTTAGAATTAAATTTGATTATCAGAATTCGATTATTCCAAATTTGCGGAGAAAATTATGTCGAGAAAATATCTTATCCCTATGCTGGCTTTTGTGGTTATCGCATTTATGCTGGCTGGATGCGCCGCTCTTAAAAATATTCAGCAGAGCGTCACCAATCTGCAGCGCTGCGAGTTCAAGCTCGAAAGCGTTAATAATTTCGCCATTTCCGGTATTCGGATCGAGGACAAAAAGAAGCTCGATGACTTTTCACTGATCGAGGGCGCGCGGCTGACTCAGAATTTTGCTCAAAAACGTCTGCCCGCTTCGTTTATCCTCAATCTCGGCGTTAAGAATCCGAACGATGGCAAGGGCGACACAAAATCCACCGACGCCCGGCTTACCAATATGGATTGGGAGCTTTATATCGACAATGTGGAGACGATTTCCGGTTCGTTCGATAAGGAAGTAATTATTCCCGGCACCGGCCGCGAGGTAACGATCCCTCTGAAAATGGAGCTTGACCTGTATAATTTCTTCGCAAACCGCAGCTACGAAAATCTTGTGAATCTGGCGCTGAATATTGGCGGAGTCGGCGGAAGCCCTTCGAAGATAACGCTTTACGTCCGGCCCATCATTTCCACACCATTCGGTCTTATGAATAATCTCGGGCGAATCAAGGTGGTCGATAAGGAATGGCGGAACGGCCAATGAGATTGACCGCAATATTTTTAATAAGTTTATTATTTTCAGTCAATTATATATTTAGCCATGAGTATCCGGACGGTCCGGCCTATGATTTTTATATTCAGGATAATATCGTTGTAATTTCCGATGGCACTACGCTTTTCGGATACGATATTTCATTGCATAAAGAATTGTGGAATCATACTCCGGGAATTTTCACAGCTAAAATTCCAGCCGAATATTCCTGGTGCCCAGTGTCGGGATTTATCGCGTTCGATTCGCTTGTCATATCTATGAACGCCGATCGCAGCATCTCGGCGCTTGATTTGCACACAGGCAATGAAATATTCCGGGATTATATTGATTTTGGATGCCTTGCAGCTCCGGTTGCCGATGGCGGACGCATATTCTTCGGCTCAGACCGCGCGACGATCGTCTGCTATGACGCAGTCGCCCGCGATACAGTCTGGACGCGACGGCTCTGGGGCGACGCGACCAATTCCCTCACGCTCGGCGAGCATCTATATTTCGGAAGCGATAAATCCAATTATTATGCACTGGATAAATCTACCGGCAAAACGGAGTGGGAAAAAGAAATCACCGTACGCTGCGCAGCGCCGGCATCGATTGCCGATGGTGCGCTGTTTGTTGCCAGCGTGGACGGCCGCACGCGTAAAATGAGCTGCTCGAGCGGCGAAATATTCTGGTACACTCCCGAGGGCAAATGGGGCGATGAGGTCACACCGCTGGTAATTGATAATGAATTTGTCGTATATAAATATAATGACGAATCGATCGCAATCAGCGAAATGAAGAAATGGGAATCGCGTTACGCACTGCCCGGCAACGATATCGAAGCCCGCAGCATTATCAAAAACGGCAGTACAGTTTATTACTTCAGTGAAAGCGACGCGCCGGGCGTTTGCGAAATCCGCCGGGCGGATATTGCCAAAGGATATATGCTGAGGCCGCACGCAATCCCATGCGATACGATCTCGAGGCCGCTGATTCATCGCGGATATATTTATTATCTCGCCGGCGGTAAGCTATGGCGAATCAAGGATATCGACGGGGCCGCACCCGAAGAGCTTTTCGATTTTTCCGCTAAAAGCAGTGGTCTTAAAATGTATGACACTGACCGGCCAACGCTAATGAAAATTGCTAAAAACATTGAATATCCAGAATTCGCTCAAAAGCAAAACATCGCCGGACTGGTCAGCATAGTGCTGCTTGTGGAACCCGACGGCGGAGTGCTTGCGGAATACGTTGAGCGCAGCCCGCATCCGCTGCTCACCGATGAGGTAAAAGAAGCAATCGCCGCGGCGGAATTAGGCCCCTTCGACTTCGAGGAAGCTCGCTGGATAAGAATTAAAATACCATTCAGAATAAGATAGTTATGACTAAAGACGCAAAAATCGGACTCGGGATGATCGCAGTCGGTGCGCTCGGTATTATATTATATATAATTAAAGGAGGCGACCCCGGCAGGCCTGCGGCAACCGCAGCATTTATCATATTTGGTGTCGGCTTTCTGGCGCGCGATCCGGGGCTATTGCCAGGATTGGGAGTGACTAACTCCGAAATCCGTGGCTCGCGGCGAATGTTCAGCCGTGTTTGCGAATGGACAGCGATAGTAATATTTGCGGTTGTGCTCGCACTCGAGCTTTATCATGCGATATTCGGGAAAATGTTTCATTAAATATTTTTGAAATACAGATATATTGCCCCGATTAATTTGTTTTTTCTGAAAAATATATTAATATTGAATAACCTGAATATGTAGAACATTGGCGGAGGTGGATTCGTCCCACCATGGAGATATTTTTATCCATTTTATTTATTCTTTGCGGCAATTATATCGCTTTTTTGTCTTCCGTTCTGTCATATTTGTCTCAGGATAAACTGAAAGAAATCCTTGATTCCGATTCGGCATCGACTCTGCGGCTTAAAGACCTTAAGCTCCATTACGAAGAAATCAATCATGGATATCAGTCGCTTGAGATGTCGTCATACATGATAGCCGCAACTCTCGCAGGCTTATTTGCTTACCAGAATTTCCAGACCTATCTGTCGGTGTCATATTTAATTATCGCAGTTTTTGCATTCGCATTTATTTCGCGTTCGATTTTATTTGCGCTTGGGATGCGGCTGTCCGATGTGGTCGGCCCGGGTCAGACACCGGTGCTGTCGTTTCTTCGGACGCTAACGGCGCCCTATATCGCATTTACGGACTGGATAAGCGCCAAAATCAACGGCAGAAAATACGAGGAACTCGCCCGGCAGGAAATTGACGCGCTGTTCGAATCCGCTCGCGAGGACGGTTCTCTCGAAGCCGGCGAATATCGAATTTTAAAAAATATCATGCAATTTTCGAACGTATTGGTCAGCGACGTTATGACTCCGCGCACGGTTGTATTCAGCTGGGAGGCCGATTCAGACGTGGGAAGTATATATAAACGCCAGGAGATGATGATGTATTCCCGCTTCCCAATTTGGGAGGGCGAATCGGTGGACGAAGGCATTATCGGATACGTGCTTTCGAAGGATGTACTGGCCGAAGCTGTCCGTGGCAATTATTCGACATCGCTGCGCAGCCTCGCTCGCGAGGTTTATTTCATTCCCGAAAACGCCGAGCTGGACAACGCGCTCGACAAATTCCTCGAACGCCGCGAGCACCTTTTCGTGGTCGTCGATGAATACGGCGGAGTCGAGGGATTGCTGACGATGGAGGACGTCCTCGAGACCATGCTCGGAGTCGAAATCGTGGACGAGAAAGACCGCGTGGTCGACCTGAGGCAGCTCGCCAAGCACCGCCGCGATCGCCGCATTGCCCAGCTAATGAAGCGCAGCATCCACTGATTTATTTAATTATATCAATGCTTTTCAATTTCATAAAAATCGCGCAGCGCTTCTGCTGTCAGCGATGTTTTATTTTTGACAATCTGCCGCGGAGTGCCTGTTATTACGATTTTGCCGCCATTCTCTCCGGCACCCGGCCCGAGATCGATTATCCAGTCGGCCGAGGCGATCACATGCAGGTTGTGCTCGATTACCACTACCGTATGCCCGTTTTTGACTAATTTATCGAAGCAATCCAGCAATTTGGAAATATCCGCAATATGCAGGCCGGTAGTGGGCTCGTCGAATATAAATAATGTATCTGACCTTTTCTGCGATTCCAGATGATTGGCCAGCTTGATGCGCTGCGATTCGCCGCCGGATAGCATGGTGCTGGGCTGTCCGAGCCGCAAATAGCCGAGTCCGACGTCCTGCAGTATCCGCAGCTTTTTCTCGATTTTGCGGCTGCCCTTGAAGAATTCCGCCGCCTGGTCGATTGTCATATGCAGCACATCGACAATGGATTTATCCTTGTATAGCACCGAGCGGGCCTCCTTTTTGTAGCGGGTGCCTTTGCAGGCCTCGCATTCGAGGTGGACGTCCGGCAGGAACTGCATTTCGACCGTGACCTGGCCCTCGCCCTCGCATACGTCGCAGCGGCCACCGGCCACATTGAACGAAAAATGACCGGGTTTATATCCGAGTTGGCGCGCGAGCTGGGTCTGGGCGAATAATTCGCGAATCGAATCGAATACTTTTGTATATGTTGCCGGAGTCGATCGCGAGCTGCGGCCAATGGGCGACTGATCGACGAGTTCGATCTGCTCGATCTCTTCCCCACCGATAATTTTATCGAAATAACCCACCCGGCCGGTGTACCCGCCGCGGATTTTCTTGAGCCCGCCGTATAGTATGTCATGCACCAGGGTGCTCTTGCCCGAGCCGGAAATGCCGGTCACCACAGTCATCGCTTTGATCGGGAAATCGACTTCATCGATCATTAGATTATGCTGGTGGGGCTTCATAATCGTAATGGATTTATCCCATTTACGGAATTTTTTCTTTAAATCGATTTTTTCCTTGCCCGAAATATATTTTCCGGTAATCGAGCGCTCGGATTTTGTAATATCATCGATTGTGCCGAAATACGTAAGCTCGCCGCCGAGCTCGCCCGCTGCGGGGCCGATGTCGGCGATATAATCGGCCTGGCGGATGATGTCCAGATCATGCTCGACCACGATTATGGTATTGCCCAGATTTCGGATTTTGAATAATATATTCATAAGTCGGTTGGTGTCGTGGGGATGCATACCGATGCTTGGTTCGTCGAGCACATAGAGCGTGCCCACGAGCGATGACCCCAGCGCCGTGGCAAGATTGATCCGCTGTGCCTCGCCGCCCGAAAGCGTATGACTCAGCCGCGAGAGCGTAAGGTATTCCAGCCCGATATCCACCAGCAGCCGCAACCGCCACTTGATCTCGTGCAGCACCTGCGCGGCAACCTTCTGATTCTGTCTGCTCAAATTCAAATTATTGAAATATTCCATAATATGATTGAGCGGCATTTTGATTAATTCCGGGATATTACGATCGCCGACGAATACCTGCCGGGCTGATGTGCGAAGTCGCGAACCGCCACATGCAGGACATGTCGTATAGCCGCGATAACGGCTCAGCAGCACGCGGTAATGCATCTTGTAGCTCTTTTCCTCGAGCATCCGGAAAAAGCCGTTTACGCCGATGTAATCGTCCTTGCCGTCCATTACGATTTTCATCTGCTTCTCGTTGAGAGAATGCACCGGTTTATCGACCGGAATTTCATATTTCGGAGCAATTTTCATAAGCGCGCGGTGGTGCTGCGAGAATCCCTGCGTTTTGAATGGGTGTATCGCATGTTTTTTGAGCGAGCGGCTTTTGTCGGGAAATACGAGGTCGTCGTCGATGCCCACCGTGCGTCCGAAGCCCTGGCAGCTCGGACATGCGCCATACGGATTATTAAACGAAAAGAGGCGCGGCTCGGGTTCGAGATAAATTATTTCGCAATTTGCGCATTCGTAGTGTTCGCTGAATTTATGCGTTTTAGATTTCTGCAAATGGCGCACAGCCATGCGACCCTCGCCGTAGCGGAAGGCCGTCTCGATCGAATCGGCAAGGCGGCTGAGCGTGTCCTCGTCCTCGCGCAGCACCATTCTATCGACTAATATATATATATCATCGACAAATACGCGGGGCGAGAGCTTGTCGGTCTCGAGGTCGATTATCTCGTTCGAATCCTCGAGCACGACGCGGAAGAAGCCTTCCTTGCGGTATTTTTCGAGCTCGCTGCGGACATTGCTGATTTTCGGAGAAAGCTGGAACATTACGTATAATTTCGCGTCATCGCCCAGCTTTTTGAGCTGCTTCAATACGCTGGCAGGCGAATTCTTGGCGACTTCCTCGCTGCAGTCCTTGCAGATAGTGCGGCCAATACGGCCATAAAGCAGGCGCAGGTAGTCATAAATTTCGGTCGTTGTGCCCACGGTCGATCGTGGATTCCGTGATGGCGGCCGCTGCTCGATTGCGATTGCCGGCGGCAATCCGGTGATCTGATCGACGTCGGGTTTGTTCATGCGTTCCAGAAATTGCCGGGCATAAGCCGACAGCGACTCGACGAATCGGCGCTGCCCTTCGGCATAGATTGTATCGAAGGCGAGCGAGGACTTGCCCGATCCCGACACACCGGTAACGACGGTCAGGCGGTTTCGCGGGATATCGAGCGATATTCCCTTAAGGTTATTTATTCGTGCTCCGCGCACCTGTATTGATTTGTCGCGCGGCTGCCGCGGTTTGATATTCTCGGTCATTCGGTTCAGTTTAAATTGGTCATTACAAAAGACTTCCAATATAAAATAATTTTTTCGGAAAATTCAAATTTTTGATGAGCTTTCCGAAAAAAGATGCAGACGAATGATCAGAAAAAAATTATCGAGCTGGGATTCATACCTGTTTGTAAGGTGTGCAGAAGATTGCCATAGGATGAATATATGCGAATTTCTCCGCCGATATGATAATTTCGTGCGTTGCCGGTCCAGATGCGGCCGTCGGGCGAGGCCGCCAGCGCCAGCCAGAATTCGCTTGTATCAGGATTTTGAATAATTAATTTTCCATTTAATTTTGAATTACTAATCAAAAATTGCATTATTCCGCTGCGGGTAATGCAATATATATATTCCGAATCGACCGCAATGCGCGACAGCGGCGTCAGCATCAGCCGGGCTGAATCGACCCGCTCGAGTGTTCTAATGTTATAAATAACCACGCCGCCTGCGGAATCCGGCCGCGACGGCAGATTGAAATATGCGGCAACCAAATGCCGGCCATCGGGCGCCGCTGCCAGCCGCATCGGATTCGGACCGCACCACAGACGGTCGGTCTCGACCCCTGCGATTGGATCGATCACCGAGATAGTTCCGGCGCCCTCGCGATCGTATAAATAATCGCCGTATCCGGAATTCGCGGTAAAGATTTTGCCATTAATATATATAATATCCTCAGGCGCGGGGCCGGTCTGAATGCGGCGTCCGGTCAATCGCAGGCTGCGCGGATCGAATTCGTAAATCGCATGTTTGAACAGCGACGAGAACCACGCCGAGCTGTCGCTGACGATCGCGATATGCCGCGGCGCGAGGTTTTCAGCGAATTCCAGACGGGCAATCGAGAGGCCCGAGCGGACATCGACTGCCTCGATTATATTCGACGAAGTCATAGCAATCAGCGCTGTATCCCCAAGTAATACAATGTGGTTAGCAACATCGCCCAGAGGTCGGCCATTGTTCGCCGCATCGTAATAATCCTCATAATATTCATTATTTTCAAAATTATATAAATCAATGCGGGAATTCTCATAATGCCATAGCCCTTCGCACAAAATCAGCGCGCCTCTGGTTGGTTTATCCACAGGATTATGAGTGGCATCCGTCGGAGGTTCGGCGCAAGCGGCAATCATTAGCAATGTGAGAATCAGATATTTTTTCATCTAATAAATTTCCTGAAAAATATATCTTCACCGATTATCGCCTGAAATACGTAAGCGCCTGCGTTCAAATCATTTACATATATATTGGATTTGATTTTGCCCTGCATAATAATCCTGCCGGTAATATCAGCAATGCGATATTCGCCTGCATTTGATAATAATTCCGGAGATATTATTATTTGATTCTGTTTAATTATAATTGATTTTTCAATGACATCATCCACACCGGTGACCTGCTCACTGAGGTGCAGCCCTGCGACCGCGTCCAGATCAAATCCCGTGATTATCGGATCATAATACGGATGCTGGGGATTGCCCTTCACTTGCTTACTTATATCTTTGATTTTTATGAATTTAATCCATTGCAGGCCGAGGTCGGACAGATCGAACTGGTCGCCGCCGCTTTCTTCGGGATCGAAGCAGTCCTTGTCTCCATTGACCGGCGTGATGCCTGCGCAGCCCACGAGCGTGAGCGAATCATATGGGAATTCATGGTAAATCATGCCATCCTGGCTGACCGAAACGACCGCAGGCTCTGCAAACACCCGACCGGTCACGGGATTGAGAAATGCGTTTTCGAATATCGTGAAGTCCGCGCCGGGGCCGTCTGCCACGATCAAATTCGAGAATGTGACCACTATTTCGCCGCCGAAACCGATGGAGAGCACTTCCTCGGGTGCTGCGGCCTGCACCTGCTGACGCGCTTTATCCGATGGCGGCCCGAATATATTTTCCGGAAAAAATTCCGCGGACTGGCCCGCATTCTGGCCTTCGCCAGGCTTGAAATCGACTACCTGGTCGATTGTGCCGTGCGTGTATTGCGCTGCGAGCTGGAAAGGCAGGAGCGCAAGAAATATATATATAAGTAATTTCATTATTCGCCAAATTTAGTTGTGATTCCGACTCTGAAATATCTTCCCGGCAGCGGATAATTGAGAATTATCGCATAGCGTTCATCTAATGCGTTGAGGATTTCGCCACGCAAAGCGATCTTGCCGCCGGAAAATATAAACGTTTTAAATGCGTAAATATTCAATGTGTTATACGCAGGCATCAGATTTTCCGCGCTGTTTTCGGGAAGGTAGAAACGGTGGCCGATGTATTCGAATTGCGCGCCAGCGCCCCAGCAATCGCCGATCCAGTCTGCGCCGGCGCCGATCATTTCCTGAGGTGTGTATGGCAATTGGTCGCCGAATGTATATGAATCCGCGCGACGATCCTCCACGCGCTGGTAGGAATAATTTGCGCCGATTATTAATTTTTTGTCCAAGAATTCCGCATCTGCCGAAAGCTCGATTCCGGCGCTGCGGGTGAGCGAGATATTCTGTGCGCTCCAGCTAATCGGGCTTCGGGGGATTGCGATTATACGGTCGTGCATATCGATCAAAAATGCGTCCGCGCCGATCCGGAAATAATCGACCGGCTCGAATCCGAGTCCGAAATTCAGCGAAACGGATTTCTCCGGGCGCAGGTCAGCAGTACCATAATTCAAATAATACATTTCATTGAATGAGGGTGGCCGGAAATTGTACGAGGCGTTTGCGCGCGCGCTCAGCGATAGCGGCAACGCAGCCATCGCGCCGATTGATCCCGACAGCGAACCTCCCGCGTCGGAAAATGCGTCATACCGCAGCGCGGCCACTCCGCTGAGGTCGTTCCCGCCGAGCTCGTACGAAGCGGCGCCGAATGCGGCATCGCGGCGGGCTTTGCCGATTTGCTCGGCGATAATATTCTCGCCGTTTAACCGCGAATGAGAGTATCCGGCGGCAAGCGCAACCACGCCCCCGCCGAATAGTGTTCTCATTCGTGTATGGATGGAAAATTCGTTGTCGAGATATTCCGCGTCTGCTCCGGGGGCGCTGTCCGGCACCGATCCGGGCGAGGAATAATCCGTAGCAAGGCTGCGGAAGGAAATATCGAGCGAATATGATGAGTTCTCATCATTAATAAATTTATTCAAAAAATTATTCAGAGAAATCAGCGCAAAATGGTGCGATTCATTGAGTCGCGCGAGCGGATCCTCGGGGCGGCCTTTGATGACCGGGCCGGGAGTTCCGCGTCTGGTATCCCGAAAGAAATAGCGCACTTTCGCAATCGATTCGATGTCCGAAGCCAGCGTAAACGCCGCATTCCTGTAATCGGCATTATCGCGGCGGATGCTGCCTTCGGGGGTATTAATCGGATAATCGCCATCTGCTCGGGAATATTCCACAAATGCGGAATTCCTTGAATTATATATATTTATATTGCCTCCGCCGGAAATCAGCCATTCGCCGAAAGAGCCATGCCGCGCCGAAATCACCGCCCGATCCTTATCCAGCGGAGCCAGCCGGAAATTCACGACGCCTCCGAGTGCGCCTCCGCCCAGAAATGCGGATTGCCCGCCGCGAATTATCTCGGCGCTTTCGAGCAGGGCCACCGGCAGCGCTGATAAATCGGCCATTCCGGTCTGCGCGGAGCTGAGCGAAATGCCGTCGATCATTACCATCGTCTGGCTGGATGCGGCGCCCCGAAGCGAGATGCTCTTCATCCCGCCAAGCCCGCCGTAATCGCGTATGAACAGCCCAGTCTGACGGTCGAGCGCCTCGCTGAGCTGCCAGGGCTGACTTCGCGAAATCTGATCAGGTCCGATCAGCGAGTTGGGCGAATATTTCATTTCGGGAATCGACAGGATGCGCTCGCCGACGACATCGACGAGCGGCATCTGCCATACGCTGTCCTGCTTATCTCCCGCAAAAGCGAGCGCCTGCGCCAGGATCAATATTATAATAATCCGGATCATTATTTATTTATAATAATTGAGCGGGAATAATCGAACCCGCTGCCGGAAATGCTGATAATGTAATGTCCCGCGCCGAGGCCAAGCCGCTCCGCGCTGAACCGGCGATTGAGGCTGCCATTTGATATGAATTCGCTGTGGTGTACCACTTCGCCGATATTATTAACAATTCTGATTTGAGTATTGCCAGTGGGAATATCATTCGATTCAATAATGAATTCATCGCTTGCGGGATTGGGATATATATTTAATGCGGAATTTTCGCTATCCTGCGCCACGCCAAGAATTTCCGCGCGGATAATCACTTTATTCGAAGGTGTATATGTTCCCGGCTGGAACTGAACGCACCAGATGATTCCCTCGGTAATATGCTCCCAGTACCGGATGCCCTCGGATTTGCCCTTGGCGTCGATCTCGATTATTTCTTCCGTATCGAGTTCAACATCGAAATTTTTTCCGGAATACGAGGATACATAAACGTGGTCGCTGCCGCGCTCGAAGGAGCATTCGCGCGGGCCGTCATATTCATCGGTTGGCAGCGCTATTCGCTTGTCGATTGCCATTTCGTCCAGGCTGAAGATTATCAGCTCGTGGCTGCCGTTCATCACGATGGCCAGAAGATTGCCGTTGTGGCTGAGCGTCATGTAATTGCCGCCCTCGCCGAGGGTTATATCATCGACCGGCTCGTATCCGCCATCGGCCTGGCGTACGATCTTCAGATGCGAATCGCCTTCGACTCCGAAATTGCCTTCGTTGAGTATTGCGAGATAATTCATCTGATTCATTTCGAACGGAATTGTTTTTTGAACGTGGTAACCCGTTTTGATTAACTGGGTTGCTGCCGAAGCGCTCATGTCGTAAACAACGACGTAATCCTCGTCATCGCCGGGGACGCTGATGAAAAGCTCGTCGCCGCGCTTCGATACGGCCGAGGCATCGTACCGGGCAATTGCGCTGTCGATTATCTCGCCGCTGTACATATTATACGAGGTAATGCGGCCATTCTGGGATATATACATAACGCCGTTGCCGTCTGAATAATCAATCGCCGGTCGGAACGGCATGCCGGGCACTCCGAGCCATCCGAATTCGAAATCGCGGAGTTTTTCGGGGCCACCGCCCAACAACTGGTCGAATTTGATTGGCACGTCCGGCGTCGGCACGCGCCACCACGAGGGAGCTTCCTCGCCCTCGTCGTATTCGCCGTCGAAATCGGCGTCGTGGCCGAGGCATATGACGTCGAACCAGCCATGCTCCAGGTGATGAAATACGGCTATGGGCTGGGCGCCGACTTCGTATTCGATATCATAAAAATCCTGTGCGCTTAATAATTGCGCAGCAAAAAATAATGCAATGATCGCGGTGAAAAAATGTTTCATGACCGATCTCCCGTTTGTTGTAAATAATATATAATAAAGCAAATTAGCGGCGATATTAATCATCGCCGAATGCAAGCGGGAAATCATATAAGCATATAGCCTGGTGCGTTGCCCATGAAGGGGCGGGGCGAGTGCTCAGGATTTCCTCATTGCATCCGTTTGCGCGGATGTTTACTTCCGTAATCAATGAGTATCGCAGGCAGGTCTTCTGGCTTCGGGGTCGTCCTTGTTTTTCGCCTTCCCACTCATTTGCCGAGCAGTGGCTGCCTTGATGGCCCGAAAAACTTGTCGCCCGTTACAGCGGCGCAACCGCGCGGGAATTTCACCCGCTTCCCCATCTCTGCGTTCAGGTCGCAGAGACTTCCTGCAATAATCTTAATCCAAATTTATAATTTATTTATTTAATTCCAAATTATTTTTCAAATTTATCAGACCAGGAACAATATCGCCACTCCCATTACCGCGAACATGGCGCCGGCGATTGCCTGCCAGTTCAGCCGCTCTTTATATATATAACGCGAGAGCGGCAGCATGATGATCGGCACAGTGGCCATCAGGGTCGAGGCGATGCCGACCTTTGTGTATATAATCGCAAGGAAGCTGAATGTGATGCCCAGATACGGGCCGATGATCGAGCCGATTGCCACCAGCCCGAGCGATTTTTTGTCATCGCGGAATACCCGGAATGGATTGGTATAGCGGCCCAGCAGCATTGCCATCGGCAGCATAGTCAGCACGGCCGCGGCGATTCGCACGAGCGTTGCCACCAGGCTGTGGATGTCGCCCTCCTGATATGCCATTTTCGCAAACACAAGGCCGATACCCTGGCCGGCGGCTGCAATGAATCCGAAGAATACGCCGGCTTTGGTAATGTGGAATTTTTTTTCGACTCCGCCGGGACGCTCGAGGATAACGATGAATATTCCGGCAAGTGTTATACCGATACCGACAACCACCCACAGGCTGAGCGTTTCGCCGATCAGGAAATATGCCGTAAGCGCGGCAATTGCGGGATTAAATGACATCAGCAGCATCGACACCCGCGGCCCGATTTCTTTGAATGCCTTGAAGAGCGCGGTATCGCCGATCACCAGGCCGATAAATCCGCTGATTGATAAATAAACCACCTGTGGCGTCGTCATACTATAATTAATTCCGAAGAGGGCTATCGTTATCATCAACAAAATCGCCGCCAGTACCATCCGCGAGACATTAAGCTGGATGGTGCCGATGCGCAGTGAAGCTGTTGTGAAAACAAATGACGAGGTCGACCACAAAAACGCCGCGCCTAATGCGGCTAATTCTCCGATAAACATATTAAATTTATTTTAATTCTTATTCCAATGATTTAAATTGCTCTTTTTTTGCACATGCAAAAATAGAATTAATTGTTGTTTAAACAATGGATTATTAATCACAGGTAGTTAGTTATGAAACAATTCATTTTTTTGTTAATCATCAGCACGATATTGATTTATCCCGCTAAAGCACAGAATGCGGGCGATTCCGAACCCGACACACTCAAAACTTACCGCCTGGGCGAGGTCGTTGCAACTGATTTCAAAGAGCGTGGTACTATTCTTCCATCTGTAATAAATAAAGTCACATATCACGAAATTCGGACATCCGACGCGGCTTCGGTCTCGCAGCTCGAGGCGTTTATCCCCTCTGCATTTATTCAGACTAATTCTCGCGGGCAGACCCTGCTGTTTATTCGTGGGGCGGGCGAACGCCAGCTCGGGCTGTTTTTCGATGGCGCACTGGCTAATATCCCATGGGATAATAGAATGGATATAAGCCTGATTCCGGCGGACATAATCAGCAGCATCAATGTAATCAAGGGCGCCGGGTCAATCCTCTACGGCCCGAATGTGCTTGGCGGCGCGGTCAATATATCGACCGTGGAGCGCTCGCAAACCGGCTTCGGAGCGATCGGCCGGGTGCAGGCAGGCGACGGTAATTCGCAGTTTTATTCGCTGACCCACGATGCGCGGATCGGCCATTTTAATTATATAGCAAATGTATCCTATAACACCAGCGCGGGCGATATCGTTTCGGGCAATGCCCCGGCGGACTTGACCAATGTCCGCGAGAATTCATCGCTTTTGATGAATTCCGACCGCGAACGGCTATCGGCTTATGCCCGCGGAGAATATCAGATGAATGGCACGACGCTGGGGCTTTCGGTTAATTATATCGATGCATCGCAGGGCGTTACGCCCGAGGGTAATCTCGGCGACGACGCGCGATTCTGGCGATATCCGGAAATTCGGCGGATGATGCTGACCTTCAATGGCGAGCACGCATTCGACGATGACCAGAACATGCGGACAACGCTCTGGCTGGATAATTACGACCAGACGATTAATTCATACGCCAGCGCGGATTATAACGATATCGCAGTGAAACAGTTCGACGACAATCAGACCCGCGGCGCGCGTATTGCCTACAATAATCATTTCGGAGATATTCAGTGGCTGACCGCGGCTTTCAATTGGTATAATTCAACCCACAGCGAAAAAATCGAATCCGGTGATTTGGTTTCAATGAATGATTTCGAGGAATATACCCTCAGCGCCGGCGCCGAATACCGCATTATGGTCGGCAAGGCAATCCTCAGCGCGGGATTTTCGTACGATATGAACGAAACCGTAAAAGCGGGCGTATTCGATGAGGGGCGCGGCCTCACATCCGACGGTATTGGCGCGCTGGCAGGGATTAAATATCTCGCATCGGACAATCTGACCGCGTTCGCCAACCTCAGCCGCAAGACCCGCTTCCCTACGCTTCGCGAGGCGTATTCTGCGGCGCTAAATAAATTTATCGTCAATCCCGATCTCGGGCCAGAGACCGGCATCCTCTCGGAAATCGGCGCCGAACTAACCGGCAGCGATTATTCGGTAACGCTCGCCGGATTTTTCAATTATTACGATGATATGATTACCCGCGAGACCGTCCCCGGCGACTCGCTCAAGCGATACATGCGGGTGAATCTCTCCAAAGGCCGCATCGCCGGCGCAGAGCTTTATTTCGATTGGTATGCGCTCGAGGGTCTGCGGTTCGGCGGGCATTTAACATATATATATTCAGAGGGCAGAACGGCCGGCGTCTGGACTCGTGAGCTTGAGTACAAACCCGAATATCTCTCGATGTTTACGGCCGAATACCAGCTCCCCTTCCGACTGAAGCTCCGCGCCGAGGCCGAATTCACCGGCAGCCAGTACGGCGAGAATCCGAATATCGGCGGAATGGAGAAGCTCGATCCCACAGCGCAGCTCAATTTCAGGATGGCATATAATATTCCCTTCCTTTCGGGAACGTCGGCGGAAGTATTTCTGCGTGTGAATAATATCACCGATGAATATATTCTCTCGAAAATCGGCATTCCCGAACCGGGCAGGATTATTCGCGGCGGACTTATATTTATGATATAAAACGGCATAAAAAAGGGACGCAGCGTTCATCACGCGCCGCATCCCTTATCATTGGGGGCTATCAAACATATCATCAGGCCAGTCATCACCCGACCTGACTATAAGACACAGCTTTGTTTCGATTGGTTACAATTTTTTTAAAAATATCCGAAAAAAATTAAATTAATCCGGTATTCCTGCGGAATAATTCGAATGTCAGCCACCAGTCCAGCTCACCTGCGCGGGAATCATCGCCTGCGAAGAAAGAATTATACATATTTATAATTTTATCAAGATCATAAATCGCGCATTGGCGGAATGCAGGATCGTTGATTAATTCATCGATCAACGGCTTCATCGCCCTCAGGAAGCGGCCGATTTCGTGTTTGCGGTAATAAAATCCGGTCTTTCGGCGGATGTCCGATACCACATTCCCCGCAAACTGCGGCAGACGATAAGGATAGACCGCCTCGTTGCGAACGAGCGGCAAACGCGTAAGCTCCGGTCGGCGGCGGCGGATATATCTGCGGAAAATGCGGCCACCCAGCCTTTTATGCAGCGGGATATTCAGAGCAGTATCGACAAGGTCGTGCATTGCAAACGGCGAAAACCCCATAGCTTCGCAATCCATGCGCGACTGC
This sequence comes from uncultured Hyphomicrobiales bacterium, assembly GCA_964513465.1. GTDB lineage: Bacteria > Bacteroidota > Ignavibacteria > Kapaibacteriales > UBA2268 > CAZEMR01. The sequence goes on along the minus strand of CAZEMR010000009.1, from coordinate 34,090 downwards.
TCCGGGCCCATGTGGTTGGGATATTTCACCCGAAGCGCAAGCAGATCGAGCCATGCGTCAATACCCGTTTGTGAGGCGTCGGGCATTGATTCCAGCAATTCCCTGACGGATTCGAGCGCCATTTTATTAATTTTATTATCAAATTCGGGATTGAAAATATCCGCCCGCGGATACGCCTGATGTGGGAATAATTTTTCCGCATCTTTATTAATGATTGCATTTTTCGCGCGGTATTTCAGCGAATTAAAGAAGCCCCGACGCGCAATCTCGCCCATTCCCCCATCGATTATGACTTTATCATTTATATTTTTATAGAAAATCTTATTCATGAATTCCGAGGCCGTGGTCGTAAGGCGATTATCCTCGATATATTCCGCTATTTCGTCCGCACGATCTATCCAGCCAGCGTCCGGATAATTGAATTCGCGGCAGTGGAGTCCTATATTTTTGCATAGCTTCGCTGCGATTCGGACATCCGGATTATCGGGATCGCCGATTGTGTGGTATTCGTATCCGTGGCGCGCTGCGGCCAGCAGCATTCGCGAATCGATCCCGCCGGACATCCCCAGCGTTGCGCCGGGGGCTGATTCGCCGGGCGATTGCATATATTTTTCGAGCAAATCATAGAAATCATCCGCAGTTGAGGGCTTGTCCGAAGGCTGCCAGCTATTAATCGACAAATCTATACCCTGCGCCGAAATGCGGCAGCGTCCGTGCGGCGACATCCGCCGCCAGCCTTTATATATGCTGCCCGCGGAAAGATTATCGAACAAAAGCCACGCGCCCGCGAATTCGGCAAGGTCGAGTCCCGAAGCCGGAACGATCGACTTCAGGTGGCGCGGATGTGTCGAGAACGCAATCGATCCGCCAGATTCGACGAAGAAAATATCGCGAATTCCGATCGGATCGTTATAAAAAATCAGTTCTCTGGGGCTGGCGATGCAGCATACATAGTGCCCGGCAGGCAATTCGGGAACAGACGATGCAAATAATATGCGCGCCCAGTGGTCGTCGTCTGCCAGCCGTTTGCCATCCGGCGAATCGACAAGACCGGCGCCGGCAATGATTGCCCGGCGGCCATCGACACAGGAAACCGATTTGCAATTCCGTGCGAATCCGCCGGTGTAAACAACGAAATCATCGCCGATTATCGAATGTAAAGCTCCGCTCCCGATAGTGCCGAGTCTGTCGCGGAGTATTTCAGATTTGCCAAATATGCCTGTTATCCAGCCCAAAAATTTATCCTTGTGTTCGAATTTTTTTCAAAATTAAGAAATATTGGTTTTAAATCGTATTTTTGTTTCGGTTTCGGAAATTAATATGCCAAATTCTAAATTCATAAAGAAATTCCTCGGGTCAATTACTGCCCTGCTGACCGCGGATATTATTCCGATGGCGCTGGCCGCGGGATTCTCGATCGTATTCGGCCGTATGCGCGGCGCCGACGAATTCGGATTGTTCTCGATCTCGCTGGTTACGGCGACCATCGTGCGCACGATTATCGAATCGGGATATGAAATCCACATCGCCCGCGAATCCGCCGCAAACCATAGCAATATACATAACTTGCTGCGCGAATCATCTGAAATAAAAAACGCGCTGTTTATGGTTTTGCTAATTCCGGCAATCGCTCTCGGATGGCTGATGTCGGGCAGTTTCGTATTCGTGGCGCTGCTTATCTGGATATATATCTGGTCGGCGTGTTCGGGAATGAAATCGGCGCTGCGGGGTATCGGCCGAATGAGGTCGATTGCCGCAGTGGAGTCCCGCTGGAGCTTTGCGCTATACGCAATCAATTTTCTGTTGCTGTTCTGGCTGCCGAATCTCTTATTGATTTTTGCCGCATTTGCACTGGCGGAATTTTTCAAAGCTGTCGATTATCACAAAAAATTGAGCGGCTGGGCAGAAATTCCATCGTTATATAGATTATATCAGATTAAATTTTCGATTTTTTCAAAAATCAAATCCAATCTGGCAAAGCTCCGCGCACAGTTCCGGCTTGTCGCGGTCAACTTCCTGAGCGTATTGCACTACCGCGCGCCAATGATAATGCTGGGGCTGGTATCGACCTCGGCTGCTATTGGTCTGTATTCGGCGGGCCTGCGATTTCTGACTGCGCTGCGGTTAATTCCCGGGGCATCTCTGAATGTGCTGCTGCCTGAATTTTCGACTGCCGGTAGCTCCCGCCGCGATCTGCGATCGGGTATGCTGTTTGCGGTTATCACAGGGTTAGTTGTGTCTGCCGGGCTATGGTCGGGTGCGGATTTTATTATGTCGATCACATTCGATTTCGGCGAAGCGGTGCCGGTGCTGCGGGTGCTGGCGTGGACATTTCTGCCTGTATCGGTGAATCACATCTGCGAAGCGTGGCTGCTTTCTGGCAGGCGGGAATCCGGCGTAAACAGAGCGCTTGCATCGACTTCGGCGCTGATTTTAATATCGGCGGCCATTAGCATACCTTTGGGCGGTGCTATAGCTGCGGCATGGTGCGCCCTTGGCGGCGAAACCGCATTAATGCTGATTTATTTTGTTATGATCTCGAAAATCAAAAATTAATCCGCGGGATTTCCGTTTAACATATGGATTTATTAACTTATATAAATATATGTCCGAACAAAAAGAACATACGGAATCCGAAGAGCAGGTGTTCGATCCCGAACCCGAGACGGAGGACGTCGATCTGACCGACGGCGAAATGAGCTTCATGGACCACCTGGACGAGCTGCGCAAGAGAATTATTTATTCGATAATCGGTGTGGCGCTGGGCTGCGTTGTGGCGGGCGTGTTTATCGATCCGCTGATTAATTATATATTGCTCGGGCCGGCGTCATCGGCAAAGCTCGATTTGCAGAATCTGCGGCCATTCGGACAGGCCTTTCTTTATTTCAAAGTGATTTTCGTTGTGGGAATAATCATCGCATTCCCATTTATGTTATACCAGTTATGGAAATTTATTTCGCCCGGTCTTTATCTGAAGGAAAAGGGCTGGGTAAGGTCGATAACGTTTTTCACTTCGCTCTGCTTTCTGGTGGGCGTAGGGTTCGCATATTTTGTAATGATTCCATCGATGCTGGCATTTGCGGCGAGCTTCGGTTCGGAGAAGATCCGCAATATTATTGATATTAATGAATACTTCAGTTTTATAACGATGATGCTGCTTGCTTCGGGCGTTCTGTTCGAGCTGCCGATGGTTTCATTCGTGCTCGCGCGCGTGGGCCTGATCACTCCGCAATTCATGAAGCAGTATCGCCGCCACGCGATTGTGGTTATCCTCATCCTTGCGGCAATTCTGACGCCTACTCCCGACCCGGTAAGCCAGCTTATTTTCGCGGCGCCGCTTTTTGTTTTGTATGAATTCAGTATATTTATTGCGAAAATCGGCACCCGGAAATACAAAGCGGCATAGAGCCTTAAACCCCATGCCGCATTTCATATAAATATATAGTAAGTCAATTACTTGTACTATTATTCCCCAAGCATCAACTTTCCGCTGATATTCAGCCTGGCGTTTTCAATTTTGTAAAAATACATTCCGCTTTCGAGCATATTTCCACCGGCGTCGCGGCCGTTGAACTCGATCAGATTACGGCCCTGTGATAACGCGATTTCCTCGGATACTAACTCGCGGCCGTCCATCGAGATAAGCCGGAATTGCGCTTTGCCGCCGAGCTCCGACTCGAATTCTATGCGGGTTGTCTGACTGAATGGATTGGGATATGCTTCTGCGATGATGTCTGCGCGCTGCTCTGCCGAAAGCTCCGGATCGGCGGAGACTTTGAATTGATAATTCACGAAAACGGCAGTTCTGACCATCGGATTGTGCAGCACCCAATTCCAGCTATCTTCGGAGGGGATCTGGAAATCTTCGCTTAAATTATCGACGTCGTTTCTTATAAATGCGCACTCGGCGGGCGCGAACTGCTTCAGTTTCATAAGATTTGCATCATTTGCAACATATGCATTCATGTGGTTTATTCCCGAAAAATTCCAGACATATTCCCCGCCAAGATCATTCATAAGCACCTGCCAGTTAGTCAGAGCAAAATCCGGCTCGGCATCGCAATGGAATACCCAGTCGTTTTCTAACCCATCGGGCACTTCGACCTCGGTATATTCGGGCATAAATCTGCTGTTAGGGGCTTTTATTTCATATGTGTAATCCTGATCTTCCGCGGTATTTTCAGCTACAGACACAACCTGGTCGGAGCTGGCCGGTACGCTGCCATACGGGCTTCTCATCTGCGCAAAAAATTCATTATCGCGGCCGACTTCGAAATATGCCTCGCCCGCTGCATTGGTGATTGCATACATATCGAACAAAATTGCGTCATAAGTTGTATTTTTCATGTAAATAATCACGGTGGCGCCGTCGATTGGCTTGTCGGAGGCGTCGACCACCCGGATTGTAAGATTCGCCGTATGCGGAGTATATCGAGAGGTAACGGGCATCACCACGCCATCGCTGCGCCGCGCATATACGCTCCCGAATTTCTTGCCCCAGCCGTATTCGCCGTATGCGTTGTTCTTTTTATGAGCATTATTCACAGGTTCCCACTGCCACCATTCTTTATCCCAGAATTCATTCCAGACATGATCCTGAGACGGCGCGCCAATGCCACGGCAAGGGATCAGGCATGCGCGGGCAACCGCATTGGTGATGTCCTCGTGTTCGCCGCAACGCCCCAGATGCAGGTCATAAATGCGCACAGGCTGGTGTGGACGCTCCTGCTCGGATCCGAATTCCATTACCTCGCGAATCCATTTGGTTATCTGGCGTACGGCGGTCTGTTTGTTGTCCGTATCGTCGCTCCACATAACATCGGCCTGAGAGACCAGATCGCGCAGAATGCTGAATTGAAGGCCCGTGGTGTCGGGCACATCCTCGGTGTGGGTATATAAATAATCGCGCCAGAATACGCCATCTTCCGGGGTACGAATATTTCGCGTGCGAGGACTGTTATTGTTCATAATGTCGTATTCCATTGCATCGGGATCGACATATGCCGGGATTTCGTCCGAAAGCTTAGGATGGACGATATACCAATAATATATATTCGCCGGGACTTCGATGGTTTCGCGTTGGCCCAGGCTGTCCTCGCGGATGTATTCGACGGTCGAGTAATACTCGTCGTCGGCGCTGGTGCCATAGTCCACAATATTGACATAATCCAGCTCGGCGTCGTGTTCATAAATCAGCCGGGCATTGTCGATCAAAAGCTGAGGATAGAAATAATTCGATTTCAGATATTCCGGCGAAAGCCTTGCGATGCAGAATGCAATTTCATCGACGTAAGGGTGCTGGGCGTCGTTGATTATTGCCGCGCATTTATTCTGAATACTCTCGTCGAGCATCGAGAAATTCAGCCGAAGCAAATCCCGCAGTCCGCGCGGGGATTTGTTCACAGCGGCCTCGGCGGCGGCTGTCAGAGCAATTTTATCAATGCTGATGCTTGCGGACTTTTTATCCAGCGATCCGCTGATCATCCGTCCCGCGCGGATAATTTCACTTCCGGCAATGGAATCCTTCAGCACAAGACCGAAGATATTATCATCTCCGGGCGTTTGCATTTTGTCTGATTTTTTTGAATTGCGGTTTTCCGCCTTCTTATCCGGCGCGACGTTTATCACGCGGTAAACGGCGTCGGATTCGACGACCTCGGCCGCCCGTGGGGTATTATCCGTCACCCCGCGTACTGACTGGGCCAGCGCGATCGACGGGAAAATAATCATCAGAGTTATTATGAAGAAATATTTCATGATTTTCCGGAAAATTAATTGGACAAATATTATCGTAAAAATTTAACTTATTATTGACAAAGATTCAAAAATATTTTGAAAAATGCGGATTTCGGGGCTATTATATATACTATTATAAAAAAATGCGCTTCCCTTCCGGCAGAAAGAAAGCGCATTATAATAAATCATATAATTTTGATCAGATTGCAGCGGCTTCTGCGCGGCGGCGAAGCTCGCTGATGTTTTCGACCAGATCGCCCTTGAACAACCCCGAACCGCACACCAGCATCGACGCGCCGGCCTTGACTATTTCCTCGACATTGTCGAATTTGACGCCGCCGTCGACTTCGATTTCGACGTGCTTCAGGCTTTTCGATACGAGGAATTTCTTGAGCTGCTCGGCCCTGCGAAGGAACGAGGGGATAAACTTCTGGCCGCCGAATCCGGGATCGACCGACATAAGCAATACGAAGTCGCAATATTCCGCGGCGTCGTAGGCGAAGTCCAGCGGTGTGGCCGGATTGAGCGCAATGCCCGCCTTCAAGCCGTTTTGGTGAATAAGCGAGAGCGTGCGGTGCAGGTGTATCTGCCCCTCTACGTGGACGCTTATCATATCGGCGCCGGCTGCGGCGAATTCGGGTATGTATTTGTCCGGCTCGCTGATCATAAGATGGCAGGCGATCGGGATGTCCGTAAGCGGGCGAATCGCTTTGACTATCATCGGGCCTATGGTGATATTCGGCACAAAGTGGCCGTCCATCACATCGACATGGAGTATATCCGCGCCGCCGCGGTTGCATTTATCGATCTCTGACTTCAGATCGGCGAAATCCGCCGAGAGCAGCGATGGTGCGATTTTGATCTTTTTTCTGTTAATTTCTGGCATAATTCAACCTGTTCGTCATTTTTTTCCTGATTTCGATTCCATTTGCTTAGTCTTCTTTGCAATTTCATGCAACTTAGCAATTTTTTCCGAAACTTTATGATATAAAGTGCCTTTGGGATACTTGCCTGTTTTGGTCGGGCTGCCTGCCTTGATGCCCATGAGTATCTCGCAGCCCTCGTCGATATTGGCTATCGGATATATGTGGAATTTGCCGGCTTTAACGGCTTTTACGACTTTGTCGGCCAGCATCAAGTCCTTGACGTTCTGGTGCGGGATGATTACTCCCTGATCGCCGGTCAGGCCGCGCTCGTCGCATATTTCGAAGAATCCGCGGATTTTCTCGTTTACCCCGCCGATCGGCTGGATGTCGCCTTTTTGGTTGACCGATCCGGTGATTGCCTTATCCTGGCGAATGGTCACTTCGGTCAGCGCGCTGAGCAAAACATATATTTCGGCGGCCGAGGCGCTGTCGCCGTCGATACCGCTGTAGCTCTGTTCAAACGCGATCGATGCAGTGAACGAAAGCGGACGCTCGGCGGCGAATTTCTCGCGCATGAAGCCGCTGATTATCAGCAGGCCCTTGTTGTGGATACTGCCGCTCATGTCGGCTTCGCGCTCGATATTGATTATTCCGGCATTGCCTGCGCTGATCGATGCGGTTATGCGTGCGGGCTTGCCGAATTCGAATATGCCGTTGTTGATAATCGTCAGTCCGTTGATCTGGCCGATGCGCTCGCCGTCGGTATCGATCATTATGGTTTCCTCGAGTATGCGCTTTTTGAGCTTGCTGTCGATCAGATCATTGCGGAATCGGCGCTCTTCGATTGCTTTTTGGACGTCTTCGCGGTTGATGAATTTGTGATCCGAGCCGCGGTCGTAGAATGCCGCTTCGCGCACGATATCGGCCACATCGGAGAATTTCAGCGTGATGCGGTTCTGGGCTCCGGCGCGCTCGACCGCCCACTCGGCGATTGCGGCTACTCCGTCGGGGGTGCAGTGCGGAAGATTGTCGTCGCGGCAGATTTTCGATACGAATCTGGCGTAATACTCGAGCATTTCGTCGGTGCGCTCGGTTTCGTAGTCGAACTGGGCATTGACTTTGAATATTTTCTTAAATCCTTTTTCATGTAAATATAGCATTGTATAAAGCGATTGGCCGCCGATTATGATGACCTTGACTTTGATGTCGATCGCTTCGGGTTTGACAGTGGTGGAGGTCAGTTGCATATAATTCTCGAATGGCTGTATCTCGAGCTTGTCGTAAAGCAGCACGCGTTTGAGCGCGGGCCATACCCCCGGCTCGCTGAACAGGTCGAGCGCATTGACTATCAGATAGCCCTGGTCGGCCTTCAGCAGTGATCCGGCCTTGATACGCGTAAAGTCCGAACGCCAGAATCCTCGCTTATCGAATACCCGCTCGATCGAGCCAAAAAGGTTGGTGTAGGATGGCGTTGTTTCGACCACTACCGGCGCGCATTTGGTCTCGCTGTTGTCGAGCACCACATTGACTTCGAACGAATTGAACACATCGATGAACTGAGGATTGAGTTTGTGGTCGCCCAACTTCTGAGCGGATTCTTCGGACTGGACGAATATACCTAGATTATCGAGCACGTATTTTTTGCACTGCTCGGCGTATTCATCGACTTTGGGATCTTTATATTTATTTTTAATTTCTTCGAATACGGAATTGACCACCAGCGCTGCGGCGGATTTGTCGTGTTCCATCAGCGTTTTACGAAATTCCTGCATAAGTTTCATTCCCTTGCGGGCTACTTCGTAAAGCTCTGTGTGGAATTTTTTGTATAATTCTCTTTTTTTCTCGGCTTCATCTTTCTTGATTTTTCCTTCGGATACGAATTTATCGAGCTGATCGATCGGCACGGGCTCGTCTTCGACCACCGGAAAAACCTCGGGCTGGGTAGCTCCGGATTCGGCTTCGAGCTGGCCGCGGACAAATCCGTGGGGTTCGATTTTTTCGTCGAATTCCTTCAATACATCGCGCTCTTTTTCCTGATATTTTTCAATGATTTTCCTGCGGGAAGTCTGCATTCCTTTTTCCTGAAATAATTGCGGAAGGCGGCGCTTCAGGAAGTCGACAGTCTCGCTCATATCTCCGGCAAATTTTTTGCCCATGCCTGCGGGAAGCTTGATAAGTCGAGGCCTATCGGGGTCTTCGAAATTATTCACATAGCAATAATCATAGGTCTGCGGGCAATATGTGGTGATGTCCTCGAGCATCTTGCGGACTGTGGTCAGTCGGCCTGTGCCCGAGAGCCCGGTCACGAAGATATTATATCCCTTGGCGTGAAGCTCCGAGCCCAGACGCAGCGCTTCGAGCGCGCGTGGCTGACCGACAATATTATCGAGCGGCTCGATTTCTTCGGTGGTTTCGAATTTGAATTTGGCGTCCGGACACTGCCATCGCAGCTTATCCGGCTGTAGTGAATTAAATCTTTTTTCGCTTGCCTTTTTCCGATTTGCCATAAAATTCCTTTCTCATTTATATTCGACCGTTAGATTTAATGCCCATTATTTTATTTAAGCTTTTCGGTGAGCGTCACCACGCGGGCGCGTTTGCCCTCGAGCGGCGAAAGATCGGGAATCGAGGCCACCCGCCGGAAGCTGCATTTGTTCACTGGCTGCTCCAGATGGCGCGCTACTACGAATAAAAATTCCGCTTTTTCCTTTATATAATTTCCCATATCTACCATATCGACTTCCTCGGGGCCGACTTCGTAGAAATAGCAGACCGTCCACATCGGGTGCTTGGTCTCGAGAAAACGGCGCATAAAGAATGTGATATGCCGCGCTTTAAATTTATATAAAAAAGTGAATTTTTCGACGGCAAAAGCCAGTACCATTCTCCCGCCGAATTCCTCTTTGAATTCCGTGCAATTCATATATTAAATGTTTTGTGTGTGGGGCAATTTCGTATAAATATATAAAACCGCCAGAGCGATATATATTTTATAAAAAATACGAAAAAATGGCCGAATTAAACAAAAAAAAACCTTCCGTGGCCCCGGGCTGCGGAAGGTTTTTTCAATTTAATCGATCTTATTTCACGAACTGTTCGGCGTAGTATTTCGGCGTAAGTTTTTCGCCGGTGGCGCGCTCGATCATTTCGTTCCATTGCCAGCGTGCGCCGGGCTTGAAGACGTTTTCGACAAGGTATGCGCCGGCTTCGGGCTGTCCGTAGAAGCTGAGCGCGCCGTCGGTTTCGACTTTAAGCACGTCTTTTTTGATTTTGAAATAGAGCTGCGATGCGAGCAATTCGCCCAGGTGGTAATTATGATAATAGCAGGGGCTCGATGCGATGTGGATCTTGGTTGCCCAGTCCGGCATATCGCGGCCCTCGGGGCGTTTCACCATCTGGTATTCCTCGACGAGGTCCCACCAGAGTTTGTTCAGGTCCTGATCGGGATTGGCATACATGCTTTTTTCGAAGCGGTACATTACCTGCGACCAGCGGCTGAAGACGAGCTGCTGCAGGCGGAGAATCTTCGCGCAGGTTTCGTCGATATTGTTCATGGTGGTTTCGTCTATCACCTTCATGTCGTTCATCCATTTGGGGCTGGTGGCAAAGCGGCCATAAAGCATTGCGATTGCTTCGGTTGTGAATATATGCGCAGGTGTCTTGAGCGACCAGGGCAGGTCCTGATCGACGTGTTTCTGATACAGGGCATGACCGAATTCGTGGAGCATGGTTTCCATCCAGCGGGCGCTGGGCGTGATGTTGCAAAGCACGCGGACGTCTTCGGTGTCGCGGTCGATATCGATGCAGTATGCGTGCTGGTTTTTGCCGGCCTGCGGATAGAGGCTGCTTTTGGCGACCATTGCTTCGATCGGGAGCTGCTGGCTGGCGAAATAGTCTTCGGTCAGTTTTTCGATATTCTGGTCGGCATAATATTTGTCGAGATTGACTTCATATATCTGCGGAGCTTCCTGGAAATAGCGATTCTGGTAGTGCCAGGGGCGCATCTCTTCGGGTTTGATATCGAGGCGTTTCGAAAGTGTTGCGTCGATTTCATTTTTAAGATCGGCGAATGCATCGCGTGTGAGGTTGTCCAGTTCGTCGAACAATTTCGAAATTTCCTCGGGGTCCTGGTCGCTGAGCTTGAGGCTCATCGTGTGGAAATTCTCGAATCCGAGCTCGCGGGCGGCTGCGTTGCGCATTTTGACGAGTTCGATAATATCGTCGGCTACCAGCGGGCCGATCTCTTTATGGGCTTCCCATACTGCGCGGAGCTTTTTGCTGTCGGTGCTGTTTTTGAGCACTTCCTCGACCTCGTTGTCGTTATATTCCTTGCCGTCGACTGTGGCGCGGAATTTTGAATATTTCTGTTCGATTGCCGACTGCATTTCGGTCATTTTGTTAAGCTTTTCGGTTTCGAGCTGCTTCGAGAGATATGAGCGATAAAGCTCTCCGAGCCAGCGCTGCAAGAGCGGATCCTGAATAGCGCCGGATTCTTTGAATTCCTTGAGTTTATTGAAAGTAGTGCTGTCGGACATCATCTCGTTCAGCTTTTTCTCAATATCTGCGGTTTTGGTATAGTCCACTTCGAGGCCGCTGATCGATGCGCGGAAATAGCTGTCAGTCATTTGGTTATATACTTCCTTGATCTGGTTGTCCAGATTCGAAGCAAATTCTTTGAACTGCTGTTCCATTTTTTGTACTTCCTCCTGACTCACTTCCTGTGTATCTTTGGCGTCCTTATCGCCACAGCCATAGAATCCGCCGAAAGAAACGGCAAAAATCACGGCCAAAGTTAATAATCGGGTTAAATAATTTTTCATATTGAAAAACTCCGAATTGTGTGGTAGAAAAAAATTGAATTCAAAAATAAAATATTTCTGTCCCAATATAAAACCGGGGCGAAGATATTATACGTTAAAGAATAAGAAAAGTTTTAAGCTTATTTAAATTTTCTCAAATATTCGAGCCGCGGCTGAAGCTGGGCAACCGGTATCAGCAGGCGGTCTTTGCCGAGTATGGCTTCGCGCTGGCTGGTGTATACCATTTCGTAGTCGCCGCTCATGACTATTGCTTCCTCGGGGCAGACTTCCTCGCAGAAGCCGCAGAATATGCAGCGCAGCATATTTATTTCGAACCTCTCGGGATAGCGCTCTTTGTCGGCCTCGGTCTCGGCGGCCTGCACCTCTATGGCCAGCGCCGGGCATACTCGCGAGCACAGCCCGCAGGCCACGCAGCGTTCGGCGCCCTCTTCTTCGACCAATACCGGACGGCCGCGGTATGATGGCTTCATCTCGAGGCGTTCCTCGGGGTATTGGGTTGTGAATTTGGGCTTGAAGAAGTGCTTCAGCGTAAGTCCGAGCCCTTTGGCAATTTCGGGAAGGTAGAGTTTCTCCCAGAAATTCATTCTCTCTGATGATAATTTATCTATATTCATATCTTTTCCCGATATTTTTTAAAAATTAATTCCGTAATGCTTCGGATTAGTTCCTCATTGCTTCGAAATAATTCCGCAATACGGATTTTTAATTCACCAACAGTACGATTATTCCGGTGACTGCGACGTTTAAAAGCGCGAGCGGCAGCATTACCTTCCAGCCAAGCCGCATGAGCTGGTCGTAGCGGAAGCGTGGTATCGACCATCGTACCCACAGGAAGAAAAATACCAGCACGGCAATTTTGAGGATAAACCATACGAACTGCGCAAGCGCCAGCCATACCGAGCCGACCTCGAGGCCGATCGCTTCGGGATCCATCGGCAGCATCCATCCGCCGAGGTAGAGTATGGTGATTATCGCCGCGGCGGTAAATAAATTGGCGTATTCGGCCAGGAAGAACATGCCGAATTTCATGCCGGAATATTCCGTATTGTAGCCGCCGACGAGTTCGGGTTCGGCTTCGGGAAGATCAAACGGCGCGCGGTTGGTCTCGGCAAATGCGGAGACGAGAAATATGATGAATCCCAGCGGCTGGGTGATTATATTCCAGCGCCAGCCCATCTGATCGGCTACTATATCGTTCAGATTCAGAGTGCCTGCAATTATGAGTACCCCGACTATCGCCAGACCCATAGATAGTTCGTATGAGATCATCTGCGCGGCCGAGCGAAGCCCGCCCATAAGAGAATATTTATTGTTGGACGACCATCCGGCGATCGCCAGACCATAGACGCCGACGGAGGTCATCGCCAGAACAAAGAGGATGCCGATATTGACTTCCGGCGCAATTCCTATATATATAAGCCGGCCGCCGATCTCGATATATTCCGCGAATGGTATAACGGCATAGACAGAAAATGCCACCCCGAGCGTTATTACCGCCGCAATGCGGTGGAATGTCATATCGGTGGCTTTGGGGGTGATGTCTTCCTTCATAAATAGCTTGAAAACATCCGCAAAGGGCTGCAATAATCCTTTCGGGCCGACCCGGTTGGGGCCGATGCGCAGCTGGATGAATGCGGACACCCGGCGCTCCGACCAAACGGAGACAGCCGCCACCAGCAACAGTCCGGTTATTATCAATAATGCTTTTATCACAGTGATCACTACGATCCAGGCGAAATCTGACATATTGGCTTCACGCTAATTTATTGAACTTATTTGTATTTATTCCAATGCGGCTTCATATAATGCGATGTATAATTAGTTACTTTCGGGTCGGGCTTGTCCGCTTTGCCGAGCGGCACTCCCTGGTATTCGTCGAGTAATTCGTAGTCCATCCCGCTGAATGTTTTTACTTTTCGCGCGATTTCGTTGAATACTTCTTCGGCGTTTTTGAATTTCCAGTTGGCGCCGAGCTGATTGGCCACTCCCTGGACTATCTTCCATCCCGGTCGGCAGTTGCGGGTTTCGTGATGAGTCCAGCGGTCGTTGTGGGCACCGAATCGATCGAGCCGGCTCATTTTCATGCCCATTACGCCGCGGTTTTCGGTGGTGACCACTGCGGGTTCGAAGTGCTGCACGCGCTGGTTGATGTTCACCCATGTGCCTTCGGTCTCGGCGTATGTCGAGCTTGGCAGCACTACGTCTGCGGCTTCGGTCAGCTTTGAGTGGTTGTGGGCATGGACGACGAGATAGTCGACTTTGCCGATGTGATCGAGGATTTCGGGATAATAGCGGAAATGCTCGTCCATTATATATAATGCCTTGATACGGCCTTTGGCCAGTTTGTCGGCAAAATCTTTCCATGTTATATTCCCGCCGGCGGGTTCGACTCCGACCTCGCGGACTCCGGCGAGATTGGCGTTGCGTCCGGCGCAGCGCAGGAGATTATCGGAGAATGATTTGTCCATGTTCGGTGCGGTGTCTATATTATTGGTCTTCATTACCTGTTTTGCAAGGCGCTGGGCAAGGAATGCGTCCTCGCAGGTCGAATCGCCGGAGACGAGGAACATCATTTCCTCCGGTTTGAATTTTTTGAGATTTTCGGCGACCTGCTGGAAGGCGGCGTCCCAGTGGACGACCTGCTTTTCCGCGCCGCGGCCGGTCAGTGGATCGGTCACGCGATTTTCGTTGACGAATTTATATTCGCCGAGGCGGCCCGGATCGCACATCCAGTATTTGTTTACGTACATATTGACCCGCGGCTGAAGCCTGAGGATTTCGTTATTGCGGACTCCGACTTTGATATTGCAGCCGCGCGCGCATCCCGGGCAGATCGAATCGTTGAAGCTCATGTCCCATACGCGGGCACGGAAGCGAAAATCGTCGCTGGTGAGCGCTCCGACCGGGCAGATGTCGATTACATTCATCGAATATGGATTGTCGAGCTGCGTGCCTTCGGCCAACTGGATATTCACATGGTCGCCACGCTGGGTAAAGGTCAGCACGTCCTGATCGGCGATCTCCTGTGCGAATCGGATGCAGCGGGAGCATCGGATGCAGCGTTCGGAGTCGAATACGACGTTCGGGCCCCACTGCACACGCTTTTCGAATCGATTTTTCATTTCGTCGAAACGGCTTTCGCCTCGGCTGTGGCGGAATGCGTATTCCTGTAGCTTGCATTCGCCGGCTTCGTCGCATATCGGGCAGTCGAGCGGGTGATTTATCAGGAAAAATTCCATGACTGCTTCGTGGGCATGGGTTACTTTTTCGGTGCGGGTGCGCACGTGCATACCGTCTGCGACGCGGGTGGCGCAGGCTATCTGGAGCTTCGGGAAATAATTTATAATCGGTTTGCCGTCTTCGTCTTTTTCGAATCCGCCGTCGGGGAGGCGCTTTGGCAGGCCGACCTCGACAAGGCACATCCGGCAGTTGCCCGAGATCGAAAGCTCGGGGTGCCAGCAGAAATGGGGTATGTCTATTCCATTTTCGTAAGCGGTTTCGATTACGGTTTTGCCCTCTTTGGCCTCGACTCTAAGGTTGTCTATAGTAATATGCGGCATGGGATATTTCCCCTGGATAATTTCTTGGAAATGTTCTTGGGTTCTGTGGAGCTATGTATTAATCTTCTCATGGATATTCCAATTCCGATTAGCGCCAATCAAAGATTTTTTGCAAAATACAAATTTTTTTATCCAAATGAAATACAGTTATATATTTTTTATACCAAAATACTGCTGCCAGCTATTTTTCGAGCTTTGCTTCGATTTCGCGCCAGATTTTCTGGCAGGGAAATGCGTTTTGGTATAATGTATGGCCCAGGATTACGGAATCCACGCCGAATCGCGACATCGAATTCAGCTTCCATAAATCCTCGGCATTGCGCACTCCGCGGTCGAGCGTTATTTTTATATCGGTCGATATTGCAAAGCTTGTCAGCCGCTCGAAATCTATTCCGCGCAGTCCCGACCACTGCTTTTCGTGATAAATTATTCGATCGCCGCCGACCTCGCGTATCTGCGAGAGGAATTCGAATATGCTCACTCGGCGCGAGAGTGTCGGGAATTCCTCGAACCCGTCGCTGGCCTGAATGGCAAATGCGACGCGCGAGGGCGTGTAATCCTCGATCAATTGCCGGACTCCCTCCGGATCGGTGAACATAAGTTCGCCGATGGCCAGCCTGAAGAGGCCGTTATCAAGGAACATACGACATTCGTCGACTTTTTTGAAATTAGCGTAGAACTGGATTGGGATGTCCAGCTCCTGGGATATATATATTACCGCATTTTTGTTGACGTAGCTCTCCTCCTGATCGAAGCTGTCGCTGTCGATAATATGAATGGTTCGTGCGTTTTCGCGGCGCCACAAGCGGCACAGACTAAGCGGATCGCTCGAAAAGCGGCGGTAAAGTTCCTCGGTGCCCTGCTCGCCAATTATGCATTGGGTGCAGAGGCCCTCTTTCAGCTCAATGGATGGAATAGCAAGTATCATATTCATCAATTATTTATATTATTTCATCGCATATCTCAATGCGGTTTTTATCAGATCTTCGGCGGTGACTTCCTCGCCGGTTTCTTTAAGCGCGTTTTTGGCTGCTTTTTCGGCCAGTCCCGCAGGATAGCCGAGCGTTGTCAGAGCAGCCACGGCTTCGCGCAGTATATAATTTTTCTCTTCGGCAATTTGGATACCCGATTTCGCAGCGACGCGGCCGATTTTGTCCTTCAGCTCGAGGTGGAGCCGTTCGGCAGTTTTCAGACCGATGCCGGGCAGCTTTTTCAGAGCTGGGATATTTCCATTCAATAAATATTCCGCCAGCTCATCGAGGGTTACGGCCGATAGTATCCCAAGCGCAATCTTTGGGCCGATCCCGGAAATCGTGATTAGCATCCGGAATGCCTCGCGTTCGGTTGCATCGTAGAATCCGAACAGATTGAGGGCATCCTCGCGGGGGATCAGATGAGTCATCAGCACGGTTTTTTCTCCGGGGCCGGGAAGTTTTTCCGAGGTTTTGACGGAAATCATAGCCATATAGCCCACTCCGTTGCAGTCGACAACGGCGTAAGTAGATGATTTTTCAATGAGTTTACCTTCCAGACGGGCTATCATCCGTATCTCCGTTAGTTTATTTATATTTTAAAAATAATAAATTTATGCCCGTCCGCACTGTTTTCCAAATTTTTTTTCTGTGCGAACGGGCGTTTTTGTTAAATATAAAAGCGATTTATGGCGATCTATTCCTTGATCAGCTTTTTGAAATAAATATCCCGGCCATCGATTCGAAGCGTCAGATAGTAGACGCCTGTCGGCTGATCGGATATATTGATTTCGGTGCTTAGCGTTCCGTTGGGTGCATAGTCCTGCGCGGCGAAAATCTCGCTGCCGAGCTGATTGCTTACGCGAAGTTCCACCCTGGCTGCGGTGCCGGTATTAATATCTATCTGATAAATTCCATTGCCCGGATTGGGATGCACCCGGAAATCAAGATCGCGGGCGGTTTCTTCTACGCCGGTTTTCAGATCATACTGATCCGACATCGCCGGGCAGCCGTTTTCGCCGGTGATTTCGACGGAATATTTGCCGATCTCTTCGGCAACGTATTCGCGGGATTCAGCGCCATCGATCGGCTCGCCTTCGTAATACCACTGATAGGATTCCGCTTCGGTTGATGCCATCAGAGTATTGCCGTTGCGGTATATTTCGGGTTTGGCCGGTGCGGGCAATACGGAGAGCGTCACAATATCGGAGTATGCTTCGCAGCCGTCGCGGGTTAACACCCGGACGCTGTATTCGCCGGGATCGGTGACGTCTATCGAACGCCCGGTCATGCCGTTCGACCATTCATATTCGGTGAATCCGAAATTGGCGCGCAGGGTTATTTCGGAGCCCTCGCAGAATGGGTTGTCGCCGCGGATATCAATGCTTACTTCGGGAACATAAAGCACGTCGACATTGATTACCTCGCTGCGGGTGGTGCATCCGGTAGCGGGATCGACTGCTTTGACTGAATAGCTGCCTTGTTCGGTTATTCCAATAGTCGGGCCGGTCTGGCCATTGGACCATTCAAAATTGCCCCAGCTTCCAATTGCCGTAAGCCGGAGGGTATCACCCTGGCATATCTTCGGCTGTTCGTTTATGCTGATTTCGATCGGCTGGAGATCGCATTCGTTCAGATCGGTCTCCCACATTCCGCGACCGTATGTGGCTGCGCGGAGAGTTTTTGTGGGGTAATGAATTTCCAGCTCGTATACTATTACATTCGGAAGGCCACTGCCATGAGGCTCCCATATTGCTGAATTATAATCCGACGTAAATACTCCGATGTCGGTGCCTATATATAAACGATCGGGCGAATCTTTCTGGTGGACAATGCTGTTAATAGGAACGTTGGGCAGATTGCCGCTAATATTTTTCAGTTCTTCACCGTCGTACATGAATACTTTTTCATCCTCGTCGAAGCCGTATTTGCTGATCCATATTCTTTCGGGATTTTTGGGGTCGACTGCGATATAAGATATTTCGGCGCTCCCGGTGCTGAGAGTAGACCAGTCCGAGCCGCCGTTGGTGGTATAGTAAAGCGTGCTGTGCGATGCGGCATATATATATCTCGAGTCCGATGGGGCCACCGCAATTGCTTCCATAGTCGAGGTAAGCCCGAGGTCCGAAATTTTATTCCATGAAATTCCCTTATTCTGCGATTTCCATACATTCTGATACCCGGCATAAAGTACGGATGGATTATTCGGATCGATTACGAATGGTGTGACCCATGCGCCGGATTCGCCTGTGACGCCTTC
This sequence comes from uncultured Hyphomicrobiales bacterium, assembly GCA_964513465.1. GTDB lineage: Bacteria > Bacteroidota > Ignavibacteria > Kapaibacteriales > UBA2268 > CAZEMR01. Next base: position 15,877 of record CAZEMR010000009.1, on the reverse strand, counting down.
GTCTACCATTTGGTAAAAACTGGCGCCGCCGTTGGTGGAGCGATAGAATTTGCCATTATACATCGATACATATATATTGTCGGGATCGTTGTAATCCACCAGGCATTCCATGCCGTCGCCGGCGTAGATGTGTTCCCATTTGCCGTTGCGCAGGCGCCATGTGCCGTTGTCCTGGCTGCCGCCATATACCACCTGATTGTCCTTTGCTGAATTGCTAAGCCGGTAGAATTGGGTTATATTCATTCCCTGAGTAATATCCACCCATGTATTTCCATTATTCGCGCTGTAGTCAATTCCGCCATCGTGTCCGGAATAAAGCACGCTGCCGTCGAAATTATAATTCAGGTCATGAATATCGGCATGGACATATGGCTTGCCGAATCCGCCGAACCAATGCGAAACCATTTCCCAATCGCGGCCGCCATTTGTGGATCGCCATGTATTTATGCCGCCGACAAATACCATATCGGAATTTTTCGGAGAGGCTGTAAGCGCCAGGTCATACTGCCCCTGCCCTTGCAGATCATTGCCGGTGCCCATATACCAGCCAAGAATGTTCGGTGTGTTATTCATATCGCCTACCACCTGCCAGGTCTCGCCTTTGTCGCGGGAAACCCGGAAAGAATGAAATCCGCGGGTGGCGCTGTTTGCGGCAAGCGCATATACCGTAGCAGGATCGTCAATCGTCACGGCCAGCGCAATCCTGACAGCACCATCGAGAGACTGGACTTCCTCCCAGTTCTCGCCGCCGTCGGTAGTGCGGTATATACTCGTATTGCCGCTCCATGAAAAAGTTGAAGCATAGAGGATGTCCGGGTTAGAGGGGTGCATTTCCATATCAATAAAAAATCCGCCGCCGGAACTCAAATCCCATGTGTCGCCGCCGTCGGTCGATTTCCATACTCCACTGCTGGTAGCCGCATAAACGATATCCGAATTCTGCGGATGAACCGCCAACTTGCCGATGAGCTTGCGCTCGCCGAGAGTGTGCTCCAGCGCGGTTACGCTCCAGTTCTCGCCGCCGTCCACAGTTTTAATCACACCGACGGAATAGAAATTACGCGAGCCGGCCGAACCATCGGCGTCGCCGGTGGCAACATAGACTACATCCGGGTTAGACAAAGATATTGCAATATCGGACACTCCGAGCGAAAGGAACTGAGTGAACGGAAAAACGCTCCATGTACCGCCGCGGTTAGTAGAGCGCCATACTCCTCCGCTGGCAGCACCCGCCCATAACTCGTTAGAAAACTGCGGATGAACCCGAACGGCATTTATACGGCCGATGCCCTGGTCGCGTACTCCGTTCTGCGATTCGGGATGCATATCGGGCCCGAGCTGTCGCCATTCTACGGACTGAATTTTGTCTGCTTTTATTTTTATTTGTTCGGACTGCTTGAATGCTTTCATAATTACATCGCCGGAGGGGAATTGCCCTTTCGGCCCGACTCGTCTGCTCCAGAAATATTCCCAGCGTTTGAATTGCTTATATCCTTTGCGGTCCGATTGGGGCTGATCTTTCCAGATATTATAATATGCATTCCGTATTTTATCGAAATTTGCATAATCGCGCTCTTTGAGTTCGGCCATGCCATTCTGCGCGAAAATATCGCCGGCGGGCAACGCGAATAGTATTCCCGCGACGACTAATAAACTGACTTTTAAAATTGCCTTTTTCATAGGGGGTTTCAAATTATTTTGAATAAAAAAAATTGATTAACTACTACTTCAGATGACGATAGTATCTATATATTATTAGCATTTACATATATTTTCGAAGAATCTTCATAGCTTTATGATTTTAAATATTTTACTGATATTATTATTAGAAATTCTCAATATATATAATCCAGCCGTCCAGCGGCCAATCGAAATTCTTTCCGCGAAATAGCCCTGTCCGGCTGCGATTTTTCTCGTCATAATCAGCCGGCCGGTCAGATCGAATATCTCCGCCAATAGCTCCTGCTCGTCCTCGAAATTGCTTTCTATAAAAAATGCGTCATCGGTCGGATTGGGCATGATCCGAATATCTCCGACCGGCGGATCGACCACTATGCGGCCGGTCCGCAGCGAGCACCAGTTGGAATCAGTGACCTCGAGTATGTAATTGCCGGCACGTTCTATTCGCAGCGTCCGTGTTTTTCCGTCGGGCAGCTTCTGCAGATTCCAGTACCATTGATATGTGTTGTAGCCCGGCGGGGCAATCAGCATATCGCCCACCCTTGCTACATATGGAGTATCCAGCGGCGGATATTGTTTCAATTCAAAGGTGGACGACGATTTGTGGCAACCGGACTCCGTCCACGCCGTCACGTAATATTCGCCCGGCTGGTCGGTTATGACGAAGGTGTTGGTGTCGCCGGTACTCCAAACCAGATCGGCGTCATGCGGCCCTTCATATCCGCTGCGCATATTGACGTAAAGGCGCACGGTTTTACCCGGACAGATGGGGTTGTTGCCGTCGAGCGCCATATTTATATATTCGATTTTTTCGGAACGTATGATGATTCGGCCCGATGCTGCGCCGCAGCCCTTTTCGCCGCGGGCTATTGCGAAATATGTACCCGGCTCGCTGAGGTCGATCGAGAGTCCCCGCGCGCCGTTCGACCAGACATAGTCATAACCCGGCTGAGGATTGATGATCTCGGCATGGATCGTATCGTCCTCGCAGAATACGAATTCGCCGGTGGTGTTCAGCCCGGGGGCAGGGATTGCGCAGTCCCTCAGCCGAAGGCGCCATATTCCCCGCCCGAAGGTGGCCGCGCGTAGCTCGCCGCTGACATAATTGATCTCGAGCTCGCGGACGATCACGTTCGGAAGGCCGTTGCCGGCGGGTTTCCATATCGATTCGCCAAAGTCATATTCGTAAGCTCCTGCGTCGGTGCCGGCATAGAGTCCATCGCTGCGGGTGGAATCCTTCGCGATTGAATTGACGGGCACATTCGGTAATCCATCGCTGATATTCGTCCATTCATTTTTATCATAATAATAAATTTTCTCGCCGGGTTGGTAGCCGGATAGCGCCGCCCAGAGCCGCTCGGGGTCGGTCGGATCGGACTCGACCGCCGCGATACCTTTTTCGGGGTCGAATATTATCTGCCACGACTCGCCGTCGTCGGAGGATTTATATAATTTGTCAGCATTGCTTACATAAATATATTCCGGCTGGCGGCAGTGGATTTCGACATCGGTGATCGTTTCGTTTTTTTGTCCGAATACGGAGATTCTCTCCCATGCGTCGCCGGCATTGGTTGTCTGCGAAATCCCGGCGGTGTGGGTGCGCCATATATTTTCATACCCAACGAGTATTGTATTCGGCTCTGCGGGGTGCTGGGCGTATTCGACAAGCCAGGGGCGTTTCTCGCCGGACGGGAAATCATTTAATATATACGAAATATCGTCGCCGCCGTTCAGCGATGCGAAGATTGCCCCGTTCTGGTATGACATAAAAACTCTCTCAGGATTGGAATAATCGACAATGCACTCCATGCCGTCGCCGGTGCCAACGTGCCGCCATTCATCGTCGCGACGCCGGAAGCTGCAATTATCCTGGCTTCCTGCGAATATAACTCCGCCGTCGAGCGGCGAGCCGCCGATTTTATAGAATTGCGTAATATTAAGTCCCCCGCTGCGGATCTGCCATTCGTTGCCGGTGATCGGCATTCGGTAGACTCCGCCGTCGTTGCCGGAGATGATATGGCCGTCGTGGGCGATATGCAGGCAGTGATGATCCACATGCGATAATTCGGGAATCGTCCAGTTGCGGCCAGCGTCGCTGCTGGCCCCGGCGAGTACCCCGGCGGCGAAAATGCGGTTGGTATCGAGCGGATCGACTGCCAGCTCGAGATTATAGAATGCCTGCGCGACGATTATCTCGGTTTTGAAAAAGAATGTATCGGCAATCGCGATATTCTCCCAGGTCTGGCCGCGGTCGCGCGAATGAATCAGATATTTATACGTGCTGAATTGCGGATCGGAGGCTATTGCCCACAAATGATCCGGCGCTTGCGCGGATACGGCCATCTCGATGCGCTGGGTGGTGTCGGATTCGAAAATCGGTGACCAGCTTTTCCCAAAATTTTCGCTTCTATATATATATCCGCGATTTTCGGCGTCAACTCCGCTGGCATAAATGATATTCTTATCGGCCGGGTGCATCTCCAGATCGCGCCATCCCTTTGTAATGAATGATTTTCTGATTGTTCCGTCCGAATCAATCATCCAAAGCCCGCGATTGGTTGCCAGCACGGCGCTGAGCGGATCGTCGGGATCGAGCAGAATCCTGCTTATCAAAAAATTTTCATCCGGTTCGAACTCATCCGTAATATTCTCCCACGAAGCGCCGCCATCGGCCGAGCGCAGCAGCCCCATCGAATACCCCCGCCACATGTGGGCGCCGTCGCGGTCGCCGGTGGCTATATAGATCAGCCCGGGGTCTGTCGGCGCAATTGCAATATCTGAAATCCCGACATTCATGTATCCGCCAAGATCGAGCGGGCGCCAGTTCCGGCCGAGATCGGTCGATTTCCAGAGTCCGCCGGTGGCAGCTCCGGCCCAGATGCTGTTGGGTTCGAAGGGATGAGTCGCCACGCAATTAACCCGGCCATAAGCATGATATTCCGGGATTTTGGGCGGAGCGAAGGAATTCGGGCCAAGCTCTTCCCAGTCATTCGCCATTGGCTGGTCTTTATATTTTCGGTTAATTTGGATAAGCGAATTATTAATATCGATAATCTGGGCGGTGGTCGGGAATTTGCCGTCAGGATAGGTCCGGATTCGCCAGAATTCCTCTCCCCGGCGGAATTGCTTATAGCCTTTATCGCCGGGTTCGAATTGTTGTCCGTATTTATTAGTAATTTCAAAATAATCGGGATATTCGGCGGAGGCAATGGCCGCAGAGATGCAAATAAGAAATGATATGGCAATAATTCGGAAAGTCATATTATCCCCGCGGCCTGATTATATTTTTGTAAATCCGGTGCAGACGTCCGCCCTTTAAACTATCGCCTGTCAGTGACTTAAGCGGCCGGATCATTTTTTTGATTAATCTCTGATTTTTGGTAATTCTGCTAATCGAAAGGGCGCGCGCGGAATAGAATACCGGCTCTTCGATTAAATACCCATCGCTATTGAGATTATGCAATAATTCTTTTCTGTAAAAATGATGTGAATCGCGCCGCACTATCGCCATTTTATTGAAAAACATGGCAAGCGGCAGAAAATCACCATTTTTGGACAGAAATTTATTAACTCCTTCGGAAACGCCGGGGAAATTCTGATCGAAATAATCATCGATAATTATAATGCCTTCGGGAATGATCGAACCGGCGGCAAGCGAGAGATCGCCATAGGTCTCATCGGCGGTGTGGCCGCCATCGATGGCGAATATGCGGTAATTCGATCCGATCTCCCGCGCAGACAGCTCCGAGCTGGGCATTTCGTAAATCTTTGGCGCGGGGATGTTTACATATTTGCGCCAGTTGCTCATAAAAATATCGAGCGATCCGCTGCCGGATGCGCTTTCGTTCAGCTCCTGGCGGCGGAAGATGTCGCAAACGCGCAGCTCCTGGCCATCGGCGGCGAGCAGCGCCAGCAGCATGGTCATCCGGCCGTGGTGAACGCCGATTTCGAATATATTGCCGGAAATGCCGGTGCGCTTCTGGATTTCGTTCAGTATATATATAATACGCGCGGCTTCGGGATCGAACCAGCCGTCGATTCGATCCATGAAGCCGAGGTAATATTCCAGCGCATCCCGCATATTATTGCCGGATAATTCTGGCAGTATATATATTCCCGCCGATTTCAGCGCGCAGGAAGTATGTCCCAGACGGGGCGCCTGCTATATCTATCTGCCGGGAAAACACGCCGCCCGAGTGCATGAATTTTTCAGAGTAAACATTTTCGCCCAAAAGGGTTACCACGCTAAACCGTATCTCTCCGACAGGGGCATCATGGATATTTATCCTGTAAATTCCATCGCCGGGATTGGGCACAATCGAAATACCCCCGGCAGCGGTTTCTACGACCGATGTCTTTACTTCGATGATATTCGATTCGGCCGGGCAACCGTTTTCATCATATGTCCGGACGTAGTAGTCGCCGGGCTCTTTGAGTATATATACTCTGTCGGCAGCGCTTTCGATGATTTCGCCATTGCGGTACCATTCATACGCGGCAGCCTGACTCGAAATCAGCGAGTCACCCATTCGTATGATTTCCGGGATTTCCGGTGCCGGATAGAATTCGACGACTATGGTATCCCGTGCAGGGCATCCGGCGGAGGTATAGCCGGTTGCAATATACTCGCCGGGTTCGTTCACGGTTATGCTCCGGGTTTTTGCTCCGGTAGACCATTCGTATTCGGTAAAGAATATCGGAGGAGCTTTAAGTTCGACTTCCGAAATACCGCAGAAAGGCGGTCCGGATTCGGCAGTAATGGTAAAATTCGGCACCGGACTGACGGTCACGAACACTGATTCGGAAAACGCGCGGCATCCGGTGGAATCGGTCACCGAGCAGAAATATTCGCCGCTGCGGGTGATTGTGATCGATGGCGTATCTTCGCCGGAGGACCATTCATATGCGTAGTAATCCTGGGCAATGGACACATCGAGGCTTTCGCCCTCGCAGATTTCGACTTTGCCGGTTAATGATATTTCGGGCATTTCGATATTGCATTCGATGATTTCCGTATACCAGATTCCGCGTCCAAAGGTTGTGGCATAGAGCCGTCCGGTGGGATAATGGATCTCGAGCTCGTTGATTATCACATTGGGCATGTTGTCGTTAAACGGCCGCCATTCCTCCATATTCGAATCGCGGTAGAATACACCGATATCGGTGCCGATATACAGCCGCTGTTCGGTTCCGCGCTGCACTGCTATGCAATTAATCGGAATATTGGGCAAATTGGTGGAAATATTATTCCATTCGCCGTCTTTGTATTCATATATTTTTTTGCCGTCGGTGTATCCGGATAATGTCAACCAGAGATGGCCGGGGTCATGAGGGTTCACAGCAATGTATGATATAGTTTTAGGAGCTGTGAATATCTGCTCCCATGTAGTCCCGCCGTCGGTGGTACGATTGAGGATTGTGCGGCTGGCCGCATATAGATAATCTCTATTGGAAGGCGCCACCGCAAGTGATCGCAGAGTATTGCTGCCCGCAAAATCGGACAATGGCTCCCAGTTGGTGCCGCGGTCGGTTGTTTTATACACATTTTCGAATCCGATGTATAATATTGTCGGATCGACCGGATCGATTATGAAGGGGGTGACCCATGCAGCGTTTTCGCCAACCATATTGGTGTTCAGTATCGTTCGGAAGCTCATTCCTCCGTTGGTCGAACGAACGAGCGAGCCGTAATAATTTTCCGCATATACATAATTCGGGTCTTTATAGTCAATCAGGCACTCCATGCCGTCGCCGCCATGAACATGCATCCATTTATTATTTTTAAATAATTGCACTCCGTTATCCTGGGTACCGCCCACCAGCACCTGATCTCCCATTTCGGAAATACCCGAGCGATAGAACTGATGAATTGCAAGACCGTCGGAAATATCCTCCCAGCTCTGCCCCATGTCATATGTCCGGTAAATACCGCCGTCATTGGTCGCATAAAGTTCGTCGGTCGAACCCTTATATTTGAAAAAATGCTGATCGGCATGAACATAGGGCATATTGCCGCTGCCGGTCCAGTGCGCGCGGATATTCCAGTTGCGGCCGCCGTCGACCGAATACCACACGTTGATGCCGCCAACAAAAATCACATCCGAATCAATCGGCGAAACCGCAAGCGCAAGATCGTAATATCCCTGGCCGTCGGTGCCGGAGCCGTCAAAGTTGCGGCTGAGAATATTGGGCGAATCGGATACTAATTCCCAGTTCTCGCCGGAATTTGTCGATGCGTAGAATCCCTCGAAGCCATTGCGGTAGCGCTTAGAAGCAAGCGCGTACACCAGATCGGGGTTATCGGCCGAGGTTGCCAGCTCGATTCGGTTGGCATTCTGCACCATATATTTCTGCTCCCAGGTATCCCCGAAATCGGTGGATTTGTGGATTGTGCACATTCCGCCGGTATTGAAGGTGGATGCATATAATATATTAGAATTATCGGGCCTGGATTCGAGATGGCGATAATATCCGCCGCCGCTGGTCTGAGTCCAGGTATGGCCGCCATCGGTGGTTTTCCGGATGCCCTCGGAAGTGCATGCAATCAGCACATCGGGATCGTCCGGGTGGACCATCATTTCGCCGATAAGGGTGGTCTCGTTGAATTCGCGGGTAAAATCAGTCAGCTCCCAACTATCGCCGGCGTCGGTCGATTTAATTATCCCGATCGTATAGCCATTGGTCATCGACGAGCCGTTGGCATCGCCGGTGGCTATATAAATAATATCAGGATTGGACGGGGCGATTTTGATATCGGTCACCCCGATCGAGGTAAAATTGGTAAACGGGGCCACGCTCCAGCTTTCGCCGTTGTCGGTGGTGCGCCATGCGCCGCCGCTTGCTGCGCCGACCCAATATATTCGCGGATCGACAGGATGAAATTCGACGCAGTTTATCCGACCCAGTCCGGAGGATTGGTAATAAAGCATATTCTGCGGCACATTGACTGGCCCGAGCTCCTGCCAGTCGGCCATTACATTAAGCGGGCTGTCGTAGTCATATTTTTGTCGGAAATTCTGCCACGATCCGTAAATCTCTGCTCCGGACGGAAATTTGCCGTCCTGGCCGATTCTCTGCTCCCAGAACCATTGCCAGCGCTTGAATTGCTTCCAGCCGTGGCCTTTTTCGATTTCGCGCCCCTCCCAGTATTCTTCGAATGCGCGGTTTACTTCATAAAAATCCTGACGTTGCGATACGGAAAGTCCCTCCATCCATGCCTGGGAATATGCCATAAAAGGCACAGAAATAAACATAATCGCGGCCATCGCCGCAATTTTGGTGTACTGCCTCATTTTCATCCCGATAATCAATTTTGCAAAATTAATCTACTAATAAAGACACCCCGCCATGCGGGAAAGTTACAACTTACCGCCGAAGGGAAGCCCTGACGATTGGAACTCCCCGCGCGGTAATGCATTATTTTTATCAATTTATTCGATAACCAGCTTTTTGGTTTCTACATAATCTCCGCAGCGAATTGTTACGAAATATACACCAGCCGGCAGCGAGCTTATATCAATTTCGCGGGTATATACGTCGCTCGATTTCTGATCCTCGATGGATATCAGCTTGGCGCCAAGGATATTTCTGAGTCTGATATATACATGGCAGTAATCCTCGGTGTACGCTTCGACGGTAACGCGGCCGGATGCGGGATTGGGCTGAAGTAATATATAGGCTCCGGTTATGTCGCTTTCTCCGACCGATGTGACAACGTTAACCGGATCGCTCGAAGCGCCGCAGCCCGCAGCATTGAATACGCGCACATGATAATTGCCCGATTCGGCTGCTATGTGCTCGCGACCGGTGGCGCCGTCAATTTCCTCACCCTCGAAATACCACTGGTATTCCGCAGCCTCGCTTGCGGTCAGCCGATCGTCGTTTTTGGTGATTTCCGGTTTTTCGGGTGCGGGCGCTGATGTAATCTCGACTGTTTCGGTGCGGCGTTCGCATCCCTGAGGTGTTGTGCCGGTTACATAATATGTTCCGGGCTGTTTGACAACAATTCGCTTACCGGTGGCGCCGTTGCTCCATATGTAGTCCACATATCCGAATCCGCTGGCTTCGAGCCGTGTGCTGTCGCCCTCGCAGAATGGGTTGTCGCCGCGCACCGATACTTCGAGGTTCGGCACCGGTACTACCTGCACGTTTATCGTCTCCGATTGCGCTTTGCAGCCCTGATCGTCTGTTACTTCGAGGAAATAATCGCCTTGGGATTTCACCCAGATTTCGCGTGTGGTCTCGCCTGTCGACCAGCGGTAAGCCTCGTAGCTTTCTTCGGAACGCAGGCGGAGGCTGTCGCCGTTGCACAGCGCATCGGGGTCGCCGTTGGATATTCTTATGCCCGGAGCAGGCAGATTGCAATCGACCAGCTCGACTTCCCAGAGTCCGCGGCCATAGGTTGCTGCGCGCATTATTCCGCTGGATACGTGGATTTCCAGCTCGTTGACTACAACATTTGGCAGCCCGGCATTGAAAAGCTGCCAGTCCTGAACTGTATTATCATTAAAAAATACGCCGACATCGGTGCCCACATAAAGGCGATCAGGCGATTCCGGCTGGTAAACTATCGTATTAATTGGCACTTTGGGCAGATTGCGCGAGCGGTCGGATACATTGCTGCCATTTATTTCAATTACTTTTTTATTTAAATTATATCCCGAAAAAGTAACCCAGATACGATTGGCATTACCCGGATCGACACAAATATCCTTGATTGGCGCGTCCTGGCTCTGATATATGATCTGCCAGTTGGTGCCGCCGTCCAATGATTTCAGCACCGCGCCGGTATATGCGGCATAAATTACGCGCGTGTTGGATGGGGCTACGGCAATTGTCCGCATTGTGGCGCCCTGGGTATTGATGTTGGAAAGCTTCGTCCAGTTCGTGCCGCGGTCGGTGGATTTGTATACATTATAATACCCCACATAGAGCACTTTCGGGTCGTTGGGGTCCATCGCCATAGGGGTTACCCATGCGCCTTCCTCGCCGAAGTCCTCGGGATTGATCATTTTCTCAAATGACTCGCCGCCGTCGGTCGAGCGCACGAAGTCGCCGTTATAAATCGATACATATACATAATCGCTGTTGGTATAGTCCACAATGCACTCCATGCCGTCGCCGCCGCGGACATTCTTCCACTGGCCGTTGACGTATTTATGGGTGCCGTTGTCCTGGGTGCCGCCATACATAAGATTTTTATCCTTGGCATAAGTGCTTATGCGGTAGAACTGTGTCACTTCCAGGCCGTCGCTGATGTCGTTCCAGGATTCGCCGCCGTCGCTTGTCCAGCGGATACCGCCATCATTGGCCGAATACAGACGTCCGCCGGGGTGGAATTCCAGCTCGTGATGATCGGCATGAACGAATGCTCCGAAATTGCCAGTCCACTCGCCCGCAAGCTCCCAGCTCGATCCGCCATCGAGGGATTTCCATACATTCACACCGCCGATGAACACCATATCTTTATTATTCGGATGCACGGCTATCGATAGATCGTACAGCCCCTGCCCGTTCGGGCCCGAGCCGTCGTGCGAGAAATCGAGATAATTCGGATGATCCTCGGCGCTGGCCACTACGCTCCAGCTTTCGCCGGCGTCGGTGGATTTGATTACCGCGGCGAAAGCTCCCAGCGCGCGATAGTCCGAGCACAGGCCATATATAATATTATTATCCGCCGGGGTTACCGCCAGCTCTATACGCGATACGCCTTCGAGCCGCATGGTGGTATTCATCGTGCCGCTCGAAGCAATATATTTCCTGAGCTGATATTCGCTCTGGGTCTGTAGCGCAGCATAGATGATGTCCGGATCATTGGGCTTGAATTCGATCTCGCGGAAATTGCCCTGCTCGATAAGCGTCCAGCCCTGGCCGCCGTTGGTGGTAACTATAAGACCGGCGTTCGAAGCGGCATAAACGACATTCGAATTAACCGGATGCACCAGAATATCATTGATAATCACGTGATTAATAATTTCGGGATTGAAATTCGTGACCTCCCATGTATTGCCGGCGTCCGTACTCTTGATTATGCCAATACTGAAATTAAAATTGACGCCCAGCACGCCGAATGAATCCGCATCGCCGGTGGCGGCATATATCACATTCGGATCGGATTTGGCAATTGCAATATCGGATATTCCGATCGACAGAAATGAGGTAAACGGGAAGGTCTCCCAGGTCTGGCCGCCGTCCATCGAACGCCAAACTCCGCCGAACGCCGCGCCTGCCAAGATGATATTCGGATTGCTCGGATGGAACGCCACGCAATTGATCCGGCCCATTCCTGGATCGGGCACAAACTCCCGCTTTTCCGGACGAGTGCTCGGCCCGACAAACTTCCACTCTTTATCGGCCAGCGGTGAATCCTGCGGTTTATAGCTATTCTGCCAGCGCTCCCAGCCGCGCATTACTTCGGTTGCATCGGGAAATTCGCCGGTCGGCCATATGCGGTCTTCCCAGAAATATTCCAGCCGCTTGAATTGCTTCCAGCCCTGGCCTTTGGTTGGCGTTTTGCCGTCCCAATATTCATGAAATCTATCCTGTATTTCATAAAAATTCATTTTCGAGGTAGTTTCTCCCGGTTCGATCCATGCCTGGGCAAACAATTTACCCGATCCGGAAATTAAGACAACAAAACACGCTAATGCAATTATTTTCCAAATGCTTATCGTATAAATACGCATATTCGATCCTTTTTGAAAAAATGAAATAAATATTTTGCAAATGTAACCAAGTATTTTACTTATTTTTTGGATTATATTCAAATTTTTCGGAGCTTTTATGTCAATATTTTCGCATTATCATACATTTGCATGATTATTGATAGAAACTTATTTTGCAATAAATATAAAAACACAAAACGGATAATTATGTCACAAAATATATCGCCCGGAATTTCCGCCTGTATTATTGCCCGAAACGAAGAGCAAATGCTCGCAGGTTGCCTCGAAAGCATACAGGCCGCAGTCGACGAAATCGTGCTTGTCGACACCGGCTCTGCCGACCGCACAATCGAAATCGCACGCCAATTCGGCTGCCGAATATTCACCAGAGAGTGGGATAATGACTTCTCGGCTGCGCGGAATTTTGCGATTGGCAAAGCCCGCTTTTCGCATATATTAATTATCGACGCCGACGAGCGGCTGCTCACCCCCAAAGAGCTTCGCCCGGCAATCGAAAACGCTGCCCCGGATACCGGTGGCTGGCTGGTCGAAGTCATCTCCGAAGCCCCGAATGCATCGGGCGGGATGGACACCTTTCCGGCACGGCTGCTACGGCTGTTCGTCAACCGGCCGGACGTCCGATTCAGCGGGATAATCCACGAGCAGACCACAGATTCAATTATTAATGCCGGGCTTAAGATACGAAATTCCGGGATACGATTCCGCCATCTGGGATATTCCAGCGCGCCGGATGCGATGCGCAGAAAAAATCTGCGTAATCTCGAATTACTCAATATTGCGCTCAATTCCGATCCGGAAAATGCACATAATTTATTCCAGCGCGCCCGGACTTATCTTGCGCTCGGCGATCCGGACAAAGCCGAAGCCGACGTCGCCCGCGCAATCGAACTTGCCCCGCCAAAAGGCTCGGTGCTGCCTCAGGCGCTGAATTTCGGCGCAGTAATCGCGCGTCAGAGAGGCGACTCGCCGACCGCCGAATCCCGCGCCCGGCGTTCGCTCGAGCTAGTTGCCGATCAGGCATTTCCGAATTATATTCTCGGCGAAATTTTTGCTGCGCAAAATCGCCATGCCGAAGCTCTCGATTCGTACCGCGCAATGGAATCAGCCATGAAGTCGGCAGGCACAATCGCCGGGATTATAGGCCAGTATCACCTTCCGACCGAGCAGGTTGCGTTTCGTATGGGTCGCTCGCTTGTCGCTCTCGGCCGCATCGACGAATCAGAATTGCGATTCCGCGAGGGACTGCGTATCAATCCCGCCGACGCAAACTGCATGGTCGGCCTTGCGAATATATTTTATAAAAAGGGCCAGTCCGAGCGCGCGCTGGAGCTGCTTCGACAGGCAGACGCAGCAACCCCCGGACGTGCGGACATTGCCCGATTCATGGCAGCAGTCGGCCGGTCGATGCCGCAGACAGCGCAAAAGGCGGAAGATTCGCCTCTGCTCAGCGTCATCATGATCGTCAAAAACGAGGAGGAGATGCTGCCCGGATGCCTCGAAAGCGTACGCAATGTGGCCGACGAATTCATCGTTGTCGATACCGGTTCGACGGATTCGACGCGGGAGATTGCGCGCAATCTTGGAGCAAAAGTTTACGAATACGAATGGGCGGACGATTTTGCGGACGCGCGCAACGAATCGCTGCGCCACGCCACCGGCCGCTGGGCTTTATATATAGATGCTGACGAACGGCTGCGAATCGCGCATCCCGAACGGCTGCGGCATCTGCTCGCCACCGCGGACGAGGAAATCGGCGGGTTTATCCTTACAATCGAAAGTCAGCACAAGAATCTGACCGGCTCGACCGAGCTGCACCGCGGCGGCTATCCCCGGTTATTCCGCAATTATGGCTATCCGAAAATCAAATTCACCGGCCGGGTGCACGAGCAAATCGCGCCATCGATACTCGATCTCGATAAATCATTCGCCCGCACCGACTTAGTTATCGAGCACCTCGGCTACGACCGTCCCCGCGAGGAGATGGAGAAAAAAATCAAGCGCAATTACAAAATGCTCATCCAGCACGTAAACGAAGAGCCGCTAAACGGTTACGCGTGGTACCAGCTCGGCCAGACCCTCGGCCAGATGCGCCTTGTCGCCGAAGCCGAGGAAGCCATCCGCTTCGCAATCAAATGCGGCAATCTCTCGGATTCGGTCTATGCCAGCGCTGCGGCAACACTCGCCCAGTTCACCGGCAACGCAAAAAAATTCGAGGAGGCGCTGCATTGGGCCGATGAATCGCTCGGCCGCGCACCCGAGCAGATGTACGCGCTCAACCTGAAGGCATACGCCTTGCTCTATCTCGGACGCGGCGAGGAGGCTGTGCCGCTATTCGAGGAGGCGCTTCGCCGGCTCTCGGCAAAGCGGGGTGTGCCGCAATCGGGGTTCGACATCATCCTCCCGGAGCACGTCGTCCGCGAGGGCCTCGACCGCGCGCTGAAATCAATTGAGAATTAGGAATTATAAATTATAAATTGGTAGGAATGAGATTCCTCCGCTTCGCTCGGAATGACGAGGATAATTTTTAAATGTGGCAGGTCAAAGAAGGCCTGCCACATTGTTTATATTTTATCTAAAATCCAAAATCTATACTTTCGGCAAAATGCGGGCGATTGTTTCGGCCAGCCGGTCGATCTGCCGCTTTTCGACGATGAGCGGCGGCAACAGGCGCAGCACGTTGCCCGAGGCCGCGTTGGTGATTATCCCCTCTTCGAACAGCGCGTTGACGAGCGGCGCGGCGTCGCCATCCATCGCAAGGCCCTTCATCAGGCCGCGGCCGCGGACGTCGCTGACTTTGCCGGGATTATCGTCCTTTATTTTATTTAGCGCAGAGTCGAGGTATTCGCCCATTTCGGCGGCGTGGGCCATGAGTCCGGAGTCGAGTTCCTCGAGTACGGCGAGTCCTGCGGCGCAGGCCACGGGGTTGCCGCCGTATGTGGTGCCGTGCATCCCTTTTTCGAATACGTTTGCGAGCGATTCGCGGCCGAGGATTGCGCCGAGAGGCAGTCCCCCGCCGATGCCTTTGGCTAATGATACGAGGTCGGGAGTTACGCCGAAGTGCTCATATGCGAAGAATTTACCGGTGCGGCCGCATCCGCCCTGGATTTCGTCGGCGACGAGCAGGAATCCGTATTTTAATTTTAATTCGTTCAGTAGTTCGATGAATTCGGCCGAGGTCTCGCGAAGCCCGCCTTCGCCCTGTATGAATTCGAGTACGACGGCGGCGGTGTTTGCGTCTATGTGTTCGCGGAGGTCGCCGGTGTGGTTATAGCGCAGCACCTGTATATTGGGCAGGAAGGGCCCCATTTTGTCCTTATAATGCGGCTTGTCCATAAGCGAAAGCGCGACATAGGTGCGGCCAGGGAATTCGGCGGAGAACGCCACAATCGTGGTTGTGCTCATGGCGTGACCCCAGAGCACGACGAGCTTGAGGATACCGTCGATGGATTCGCCGCCGCTGGTCGAACAAAACAAGCGGGCTAGGTCGGTCATTCGGTCAAGATTGTCGACTT
>CAZEMR010000008.1:64727-65236 GCA_964513465.1 uncultured Hyphomicrobiales bacterium | reverse complement strand
AGATCGAGTTTGGTATCGGGGGCGAGGAAATCGCAGTAACGCTCAAGAACAACATTGCCGGTTTTGATACGGGGTTCGGAAGTTCCCTCGAGAAGCGATTGAATCAAATGGACAAGATTTACCCGCGACAGATTCGCAGTGATTTCGCCGCTGATGCTTTGTCCGAACCGGGATATATTGTCGAGCATACCGGTCATCGAATGCACTGACTGCTTGATTCTGTTAAGGTATTTTTCGGATTTGTCGTCCATTTCGACTTTTTTCTCGAGCAGATAGGCCGAGGATAGGATTACGGTCAATGGTGTACGGTATTCATGCGAAATTGTCGAAACAAAATGAGATTTGAGCTCGTTGAGTTCCTTTTCTTTTTTCAGGGCATTTTCAAGATCGGATTTCACCTCGTTGAGCAAACGATTTTTCTCCCGTAATTCGGCCATAGCGCCGGTCAGACGGCTGGTTCGATCTTTGACTTTCTGTTCGAGCTCTGCATTTAGCTGGGCTATTTGTTT
>CAZEMR010000008.1:62197-64717 GCA_964513465.1 uncultured Hyphomicrobiales bacterium | reverse complement strand
GGAGAATACCTCGATCCATATATCATCACCGGATTTATTATGAGTCCGGAGGTTATATCGTATGGTAACATCCGCATAATATGGATTTTCGCGAAGCGCGAGCTTTTCGCTGACGATTTTTTGGGATTCTTCGGGGAGAATTTTTTCGAAAATGTCCTGCATTGTCCAGCGCTGCATTTCGTCGAGCGGGTATTCAAAGAGGCTTTCGCATGCGCTATTTGAATACTCAACCCCGTTTTCGGTTAGCACGAAAATGCCCATCATCGACTGCTCTGTAAATTGGCGGAATTTGATCTCGCTGTCGCGCAGTTCACGTTCGATGAGTTCGCGGCGCCTCTGAGAGCGGTTATCGCGAATGATTATATATATGGATATCATTACTACCAGTAGAGTGATTATGCCCGAAATCACTGCGAGGTCTCTTGTAATATCGCGGATAGCTGCGTACATATCCTCCATGTATATTCCGGTGCCGACTACCCAGCCCCAGGGATTAAACAGCTCCACATAACTGAGCTTGCGGCCGTATACCGTGGAGTCGCCCATTTTCTGCCATATGTATTCAAGCTGGCCGTGACCTTTGCTCCGCGCCATTTCGGCGAATTCGCGGAAAAGATAAATGCCATTAGTGTCTTTAAAATTAAATACATTCCGGGATTCGAGAGCCGGGCGGTATGGATGCATAATAATTTCGGGTTCGAGATTATTTATCCAGAAATAATTATTTCCATCAGCTCCGTATCTGATATGGCGGATCAGCTCCCTGGCTTCGGTTTGAGCGCTGTCGATCGGCATTTCGCCGGCTTCGGCGCGGCGGTGATAATTATCGAGTATGCTGGTTACGCTCTGTACCTGGAGCTTGATATTATTGAGCTTGGCCTCGCGAAGATTTTCTTTCAGGTAGGGGATGGCAATATAAAACAACGCGATCACAAAAAGTGCGATCGTCACGAGGGAGGGCAAAATAATGCTTGCTGCCCTTTTGGTCCCATAGGACCTGACATTGCCGCTCATTTGTTACTGAATTATACTTCGAATAATTGATTTGTTAATTAGGTATAAAGAAATATAAAAAATTTTAGTATAATGTAACCAATTTAATTCGGATTGTTCAAAGTATTTCTACTTAGGAGATTTAAATGAAACGTATTTATCCGCTTTTAATTATAATTATCGTCTTTACTTCCGAAATTGTTAGCGCATTTCCGGGCGATATTGTCAAATCATTCAATAGTCCCGGCCGCTTCCCCACAGGCCTGGCTTTCGACGGCGAAAGCATCCGCTGCGCCGACCGCCTTCGTAAGAAAATTTTTTCGGTCGATCCGGAAACCGGCAATATTACCAAAGAAATCCCCTCTCCGGGATACTGGCCGGGCGGACTTGCCTGGGATGGCGAATCGCTGTGGTGCTCCGACGTCAAGGGCGGCATTCCGATGTCCGAAAATTATTATGGCACGATTTATAAAATCGATCCCGAGAATGGAAATATTCTCCATACCGTATTTGCGCCTGCTAAAATCGCGCTCGGTCTGGCCTTCGATGGCGAATATCTCTGGTGCGCCGATCCGCGTGCGGATAAGATCATTCAGTTCGATCAGGACGACGGCACCACTATCCGCGAGTATAAATCGCCGACGCCCGACCCCGAGGGCCTCGCATGGGACGGCAGCTACCTGTGGGTATCCGACCGCAAGCATGACGAAATATATATGGTCGATCCGTCGAATGGGATGGTGATAAATATCATCAAAGCGCCGGGCGAATACGTCCGCGGCCTGGCTTTCGACGGCGCTCACCTCTGGGCGGTGGACGACGCCGCGAACAAGCTGCATAAGCTCGTGGCCTCGGATGGCGAGAAAGTGAAACTCAGCGACGAAAGATTTGCAGAAATTACTTATATACATCAGATTACGAATTTCGGGCCGGGTAAATTACTGAGCGCAGATGTGCATATCGCGCTGCCCGACGACCGCGACAATCAGAAGATAGTCGATGCTCCGAAGATAAACCCCGGATCTTTCAGCCTCGCGACCGATGAATGGGGCCAACAGACAGCGTATTTTGTCCGCAAGGATTTAGAACCGGGTAAAACATTCGAAGCCGAAATGAAAGTCCGTGCAAAAATCTATGATACGCGCTATTTCATCGATCCGGCGAAGGTCGGCGGTCTGGCCGTGATCCCCGCTGATATTAAAGATAAATATCTGGCGGACAACGAGAAATACCGCATTAACGACCCGATTATCCAGAATGCTCTGGCCGAATGCACCAAAGGCCTGACAAATCCATACTGGATCGCCCGCGGAATATATAATTATCTGCTCGAAAATATGTACTACGAAATGGCCGGAGGCTGGAATACCGCTCCCGCCGTCCTCGAACGCCGCAACGGCTCCTGGCCGGAATATACCTTCGTGTTTATCGCGATGTGCCGCGGGGCGGGTATCCCGGCGGGATATGGTGGCCCTGCCCTTGTCCGGGGCGTGGACGCCAGCTACGACGGCCGATTCCAGCGCGTGG
>CAZEMR010000008.1:11932-62187 GCA_964513465.1 uncultured Hyphomicrobiales bacterium | reverse complement strand
GTTCCGGCGCGGTATGTCGGCTCGGTGGTAGTGCGCGGAGATGATGCCAGCACTGACGATGTATTCCACCGCTGGGCGGAAGTTTACCTGCCGAACTACGGCTGGGTGCCGTTTGATCCGAGCGGCGGCGACAACGAATGGCCGCGCGACCAGGCGAATTATATCGGCCACCTGTCGAACCGCTATCTGATCACTACCCAGAGCGGCGGCGGCTCGATGTCGATGGAATGGACATATAATTCGAACTCGTCTTGGACAACCGAACCGCAGACCTATGTCGTATTCGACAAATTCGCTGATTGGGAACCAGTGAAGTGATTGAATAGTTTATAAATAATAATCCCCATCGGCATTGCGGCCGGCGGGGATTTTTTTCGGAGAATTAATAATTTACTCAATTTTCAAAAAATTCCGAATAAATTGAGCAAAATCAAAAACACAACTGCCGGAATGAAATATCTGACCAGAAATATCCACGCTTTGCGAATCCGGCGGAAGCCCGGCGAGCCTATCTCCAGCTCGGCGGCGGCCTTGTCGGCGCCCCATATCCAGCCCATGAATATCGAGAGCATCAGCGCGCCGAACGCCAGCGAGAAATCACCAAAGAAAAAGCTCATCTGGCTCAGGAAATCGGGTGATGTCAGATAATCCGGAATTAATCCGAAATTAGTGAAAAAGTCCACCGAACCCTGCGATAGCGCCGAGGGCAGACCGATGATGAATACGAAAAGCGCTACCCACCAAACGATATGGTGGCGCTTGGCGCGGTATTCGTCCACGAAGTATGAGACCGGCACCTCCAAAAGCGAGATTGTCGAGGTCAGCGCCGCCACCGAAAGCAATATGAAAAACACCGACCCGACATACAGTCCGCCGGGGATTTCAGCGAATAATTGCGGGAATACGACAAATATAAGTTCAGGGCCGGCCGCCGGGTTCTTGCCCAACGCGAAAAGCGCAGGGAAAATGATCAGTCCGGCCATGATTGCAATCGCTGTATCGAATAAAACTATGTATAATGATGATGACAAAATATTATCCCGCTTGGAGATATAGCTGCCATAGGTGACCATCAGGCCCATCCCCAGGCTGAGCGAGAAAAATGCCTGCCCCAGCGCTGCCAGCACCGTCCGTCCGGTGATTTTGGTCAGATCGGGGTATAAATAAAACGACAGCCCCTTGCCCGAGCCATCGAGCGTATTGGCATATATAATTAATGCTACGAGCAACACCAGCAGAAGTGGCATCAGAATTTTTGCCCAGCGCTCTATGCCTTTCGATACCCCGCCATAGACTATAAGGGTGGTTAACACGAGAAATCCGGCGAACAGCAGAGTAACCGCTACCGGGTCGGCAATGAATTCGCGGAATCCGCCTACGTCAGATGTGGCCATTTTATATACATAACCCACTGTCCAGCCTGCAATTACGCCATAGAACGAAAGTATGCCGGTGCCGGTCAGGATGCCGAACAGCCCGATCCATTTCCATTTCGATCCGGGGTTTAGCTGCTGAATGGCCCCTGCGGGATTGCGCTGTGCCGATCGCCCGAGGGCGAATTCGGCCAGCATATACGGAAGGCCGATAATTACGACGAAAAATATATATAACATCACAAACGCCGCGCCGCCGTTTTCGCCGACCACATAGGGGAAGCGCCAGATATTGCCCAGGCCGATAGCCGAGCCTGCGGCCGCAAAAATGAATCCGATCTTAGAGCTCCATTCGCCACGTTTGTTCTGCATATATACACCCTAATTATTTTAGTAAAAATAAAATTTTGCGAATATCCCAATTTATTCCTTTTTGCTCAGAATCGCAAGATTAAATGAATTGTTCATGAAGCCATTCGGGCGGATTATTGCAATTAATTTTTGCATATATAAAATTTCTGAATTATTTTAAAAAATGGCCGGGGCGGTTTTCCGGTCGGCAGTATTCCATTCCGAATTAATTATAAAGGTATTGCTTATGAAGCTCTCAGCAAGGATCATCGTTTTAGGACTTGCTTTAATCTGCGCCGCACCGCTTTTCGCTCAAAGCTATAATTATAAAATGGATACGATCGGCACTCATGGCGACGAGGCCCTCGGAGTATTCGTAAACGAAGACGATAGCCAGGTGGCCACATGCAGCCTCGACGAAACCATCAAAATATGGAGCCTGCCCGACGGCAAGCTAATCCGTACCCTGACCGGCCATCTGGGCCAGGTAAACAATCTCTCGTACTCCGGCAATGACGAGCTGCTGGCAAGCGGATCGAGCGACCAGACCGTGCGAATCTGGCGAGTAGCCACCGGCGAGTGCATCGATACTCTATGCGGCCACACCGACCAGGTAATCGGGGTTTATTTCAGCCAGGGAGACAGCTCCACTTTTGTAGCCAGCACCAGTTTCGACAAAACCGTCAAGCTCTGGGATGTCAGTCTCGGCACCGAGGTAAAAACCCTCCGCGGCCACACCAAACCCACCAATAATGTGGCATACAGCTACGATGGCAAATACATTGCCTCCTGCTCGGATGACAAAACTATCAAAATATGGTCGACCGATCTGACCACCGAAGCCCCGGTGAACACCCTGCTCGGCCACGAAGCGCCGGTTCTGACCGTACTCTACAGCTTCGACAGCGAGCGGCTTGCTTCGTCCGACCAGTCCGGCAAAATCAAAATATGGAAAATGCCCGAAGGAGTGCTGCTGCGCACGATCGATGCCCACACCGAGCTTTGCCAGGATGTCTCATTCGCCGGCGACAACCGCACGCTTGTGAGCGCCAGCCTCGACAAAACAGTAAAGCTGTGGGATACCGAGACCGGAGAAAATCTGATGATATTCGACACCGGAGTCGAAATCTGGTCGGTCGATTTGGTGGTCACAGCCGATATAATCATCCTCGGCTGCGCCGATGGCACAATCCGCACGCTGCGCCGCCAGAAATAATCCCGATAAATTTATTAAGAATTTATGCCGCTTTGCAATTTCGCATCGCGGCATTTTTTATTTAGAGTCAAAAAGTTAATTGCCCATGTATATATAAATTATTAATTTATAAATCGATAAATTTCTGGAATAACGGGACTGATTTGGAAAATCCTGACAAAATAATTGAAATCAAAAAATTACATAAGTATTACGGCGCAGAGCACGTGCTGGATGGCATTGATTTCTCCGTGCGCCGCGGCGAGCTTATATCTATCATCGGTCGCAGCGGCTGCGGCAAGACCACGCTTTTGCGCTGCATCAACTGCCTCGAGATATTCGATCATGGCATAATGCGCGTAGGCGATATAACGCTTAAGCGGCTCGAACACGTCGAACCCCGCGCCCAGACCGAGGATATTGCGAATAATATAAAAAAATGGTTCAATTTTTCGGAATTCCCCGATGCAAAGGGGCTCAACAAAGATTTCCAGAATAAAGCGCACGAAATCCGTGCAAATGTTGGTATGCTTTTTCAGGATCTGAATTTATTCCCTCATCTGAAGGTGCAGGACAACGTTGCCAAAGCATTAGTAGTAGTGAAGGGTATTAATCCCGAAGAGGCAATCGACCGCGCAGAAATAGCCCTCGAAAAAGTAAACATGGACAAATTTATGGATCGCTACCCATCGCAGCTTTCCGGCGGGCAGGCCCAGCGGGTGGCAATCGCCCGCGCGCTGGCGATGTCGCCCGAAGTAATGCTTTATGACGAGCCTACTTCGGCGCTCGATCCCGAATTGGTCGAAGAAGTGCTCCAGGTAATGCGCCGATTGCATGAGGAGGGCATGACCCAGATAGTGGTAACCCATGCTATGAATTTTGCGCGAACAGCCTCGGATTATGTGGGGTATATGGATAATGGACAGATCATCGAATTCGGGCCACCCGCGGAGATGTTCGACAATCCGAAAGACCGTCGTACCCAGCAGTATTTGAGCATTTTGGAGTAATGCTGATTTGAAGAAATTTATACAATATTTATTTATAATGATATTCGCCGCCGGGTATTCAACAGCGGAGAGCAGAGTGCTTCGTTGGGCAGCCGATACAGAGAGCGGTGCGCCGTATGTATTCCAGGACCCCCGGCTGCCGGTGAATCTTATCGGATTCGAGGTCGATATCGTCAAAGCAATCGCCGAGGAGCTGGGCATGGAGACGGAATTCGTCCAGAATCAATGGGATGGGCTGATTCCCGGGCTGTACAGGCATGATTACGACATTGCAATAAACGGACTCGAAATAACCGAAGACCGCAAGCTCGAGGTAAATTTCTCGGTGCCGTATTATATCACTTACGAACAGCTCGTGGTGCGCAAAGAAACCGAGGGTATCAAGACAATTGCCGATCTCGAGGGCCGCAAGGTGGGCACCCTGAAGAATTCGCTTGCCGAGCGCATATTGATCGACGCCGGAAATATAATCGTGCGCAGCTACGAGAGCGAGGCCAATTCGTTCGGCGATCTCGAAAACGGCAGGCTGGACGCCGTGCTGATTGATGCCCCGGTGGTGCTTTATTACGCCGCGCAGAATCCGAAGCTGAAGCTGACAGGCCAGCCGATCGGCGAGATACCATACGGAATTGCCTTGCGAAAAGGCGATACCACTCTGCTGCGCGATATCAACCGGGCGCTCTCGAAGCTGATGACCAGCGGGCAGCTCCGCGAAATACTCGAGCGCTGGAACCTCTGGAATTATATGATGGCGCTATATATGAACGACCCCGGACCGTCGAATACCCCGCCATCGAAATATAATGTTTACCTCGAAATGCAGGGCCGCGAGCTGAGTCTCCTCGAAAGGCTTGCACGTTACTGGAGCTTTGCGCCGCTACTGGCCGAGGCCGCATGGATGACTGTAAAAATCTCGGTGCTATCGATGGTGATTGCGATAATTATGGGGCTGTTCGTGGCGCTTGTAAGAATGTACGCGCCGCAGCCATTCGCAGCGCTGGCGGTTGGCTATACCGAGCTAATCCGCGGCACGCCGCTTTTGATCCAGCTATATTTTATATTCTTTGCATTGCCATCGGTTGGAGTGCAGCTGTCGCCCTTTGTGGCGGCGATCATCGGCCTGGGTCTGAACTACAGCGCATACGAAGCGGAAATATACCGGGCCGGGATGTTCTCGGTGCCACGCGGCCAGATGGAAGCCGCTATCTCCCTTGGAATGAACAAGTATCAGGCACTAAGGCATATAATACTGCCACAGGCCATACGTCTCGTATTACCGCCGGTGACCAATGATTTTATATCATTATTGAAGGATTCGTCGCTGGTTTCGATGCTCACACTCGTAGAGCTGACCAAGCTTTACGGAATGCTTTCATCAACATATTACGATTATGTGGGAATTGGCATAATAATCGCTTTGATATATCTTTTGCTCGGTCTGCCTTTTGTCAGACTGTCGCGCAGAGCGGAACAAAAATTCTCATTCGGAAAAAGGGAGAATATCGGTTACAAATAATTACCTTATCTGTTATTAATATTATATGTCATTAATATAAATAGTCAATTCGCCCGGAGAAATTCAATGAAAATGCTGACAATATATACACTCGCATTTGTGCTGCTCGGAAGCGGCGCTCAGGCATCGAACAGACACGAACAAAGCGAAATCGCACACGCCCGCCAGCAGGATAAGCCGCTGCCCATCAATAAATATAAGGGCTTCGAATCGGTCGAGGCCGCCCTTAAATACGCAGAAGAGCTGACCAAGCTCAATATAGCGGGCCGCAATCTGAAATCAATCTCGTCCAAAATTTCACAATTCGATAAAATCGATTATCTCGATCTGAGTCAGAATCAGCTTACAGATTTGCCGCCGGAAATCGGACAGCTAAAAAATCTGAAAATACTGAAGCTTGGGAATAATAAATTCAAGCATTTTCCACATTCGATACTCGAACTTGAGAATCTCGAATACCTCGATATGAGCGATAACCAGCTCGCGAACCTTGATGCGGATTTCGGCAGAATGAAGAATTTGCAGACGCTGATCCTGAGCGGCAATCATATCTCCGAATTGCCTGAATCAATCGGCAGGCTCGGAGGGCTGATTGAATTCATAATGGATAAAAATAAGCTTGGCGAATTCCCTCACGAGCTTGGTAATCTCGCAAATCTCGAGCTTATTTCGCTCAACGAGAACCAGATCAGCGCCCTTAGCGGTAAAATCGGATCTCTGCGTAATTTGCGAGAGCTTAATCTTAATTCCAATTATATCAAAAAATTACCTGCTGAAATCGGCCAGCTAGAAAATCTGGAACATCTCGAGGCCGAAAACAACCAGCTTGGCGGGCTTCCCGTCGAATTCGTCAGGCTCGCTCGGCTTAAACACCTGAATCTCAGCCGAAATGGGATTATTAAATTCCCCGACGGTATGGGTGCTCTGGCTTCACTCAAATCGCTTTATTTAATTAACAATGGTGGCACGATACCCGACGGCACCGGCGATATCCGTTCGCTTGAACTGCTCGACATCAGCAGCAACGAACTCACCCGGCTGCCCGACGGCCTCGGCAATCTGACTAATATGGTCAACTTTTTCTGCCGGATGAACTTGCTCGAGGAATTCCCGCACGAGGTGCTGAATTATAAAAATATGCGCCAGCTCGATCTGATGCACAACAAAATCAAGTCCATACCTCCGGAAATCGCGCGTCTGGACAAACTGCTCACGCTCAAGATTTCATTCAACGAGATAGGCTCGCTGCCGCCCGAGATCAAGGGGCTGCGCGACTGCAAGATCATGATTCTGAGCTATAATAAAATCAGCCGCTTGCCGCGCGAATTAAGCGAATTGCAGAACCTGCAGATACTTCAGCTTAAGAATAATCCAATAGAGGACAGCGAAAAACAGCGAATCAAGAATCTGCTGCCGAATACCCGCTTGTTCTTCTGATCTATTTTTATATATTTATCAAATCAACTCCGGCCGGGATTAGAATTCCGGCATGGGGTTTGATTATTCCTTATATATATATTTATTAATTGAGAAAACGACAATGGAACCAGACATTGCGCGCACCAAAGAGCCCGACCTTTATTCGCCGGAATATTTCTTCAATCGCGAACTGAGCCTGATCGAATTTAACCGAAGGGTGCTCCACGAAGCCGCCGATAAACGCCACCCGCTGCTCGAGCGCCTTAAATTCGTATCGATATTCAGCTCGAATATGGATGAATTTTTCATGATCCGAGTGGCAGGACTCAAAGAACTCGTTGCCGCCGGGATGAATGACCTCTCCTACGACGGCAAGACTCCGCGCGAGCAGCTCCGCGAGATTCGTCTGGCTTTGGAACCGCTTTACCAAATGCAGGAAGAGCTGTTGAACGACGAAATTTTCCCCTCGCTGAAGGAAGAGGGAATTAATATATATTATTTCGAAGAACTGACCGATTCCGAAAAAGAAGAAGTCCGCAAATACTTCCTCGAGCGTGTGATGCCTGTGCTGACACCGCTTAGCCTCGATCCGGCGCACCCGTTTCCGCGGCTTATTAATCGCAGTCTGAACATTGCGTTTGTGTTGCAGGATCACACCAAAAAAACGCCTGATACAAGGCTGGCATTTTTGCAGATACCGAATATGCTGCCGCGATTCATCCGGATTGAGCGCGAGGAGGGCCACCATTTCGTATTGATCGAACAGATTATCAAGGCATTCGCCGGGGTGCTTTTCCCGGGCCTCGAAGTCGAGGTGGCCAATACATTCCAGGTGACCCGCGACGCAGATATTGAAATCGCCGAAGACGAGGCCGAGGATTTGCTCTCGGAAATCGCCGAGCAGGTGAAGCAGCGCCGCTGGGGTACCGCGGCAGTGCGGCTGGAGGTAAGCACCAATATGCCGGAATTTCTGCAGAGTCTATTGATGAATACGCTCGGGCTGGAGCCTTCGGACGTGTTCGTTCTGAACCGACCGCTCAAGCTGCCGGATTTTATGGAGCTTACGAATCTGGATATATACCACCTCAAGGATACCCCGCTGCATACGCGGAGCTTCAAGCCGTTCCAGAACGAAACGCTTTCTGTGTTCGATGTGCTCAAGCAGCACGATTATATGGTGCATCATCCCTTCGATTCGTTTTCGAGTTCGACTGTGAAATTTATCAACGAGGCCTCGCGCGATCCGCGGGTGCTGGCAATCAAGGTGACGCTATACCGCACGGGCGGCGATTCGATGATAATCGCCGATCTGAAGCGGGCCGCCGAAAACGGCAAGGAAGTGACCGCATTCGTAGAGCTTAAGGCGAGATTCGACGAAGAGAGCAATATCCATTGGGCGCGGGAACTCGAAAAAGCCGGTGTGCATGTTGTTTATGGCATATTGGGACTTAAGACCCACTGCAAAATTGCGCTGGTGGTGCGCCGCGAATCCGACCAGCTAAGAACATATATGCATTTATCGACGGGTAATTACAATCACGTTTCAGCAAAATTATATACCGATGTGGGCTTCTTTACCTCGCGCGAGGAATTTGGCCGCGACGCCGTCCATTTATTTAATTATCTCACCGGGTATTCATATTATTCGGATTGGCGCCATTTTATCGTTTCGCCGGTAAATCTGCGCCAAAGTGTGCTCGAGATGATCGAGCGCGAAATCGATTTACATACGCCGGAGAATCCCGGATTAATATTTGCAAAAATGAATTCACTTGCGCATAAGGAAGTTACCGCTGCGCTATACCGCGCATCGCAGCACGGAGTTCGGATTAAGCTGCTCGTACGCGGAATATGCTGCCTGCGGCCGGGAATCCCCGGGGTTAGCGATAATATCGAAGTCCGCAGCGTGCTCGGACGCTTTTTGGAGCATAGCCGGATATTCTATTTCAAAAACGGCGGTGATCCGGAGACCTATCTGTCGAGCGCCGACTGGATGAGCCGCAATCTGCACCGCCGGGTGGAGCTTATGTTCCCGATTTATGAGGAGCGGCTGCAGAAAAGACTCCACCGGATTATGGATATTTACTGGAAGGACAACCAGAAATCCTGGGTGCTGAACACCGACGGAAGCTATACCCGACTAGGGCCGAAAGACGGCGAAGAGCCATTCATTGCTCAGGAGCATTTCCTTCGCGAAGCGGAAAAATCACACAGCAAAATTATCCGGGGAATCACTTGACAATGGGGAGCCTCGCGCGATGAATCTGCCGCTTAAAATTGCGCTCAGATATATTTTTTCGAAGCACAGCTTCAATTTCATTACCGTAATCACGGCGATTTCGCTGGTGGGTATCACCGTCGGGGTGGCCGCGCTGATTGTGGTGATGTCTATTTTCAATGGCT
This sequence comes from uncultured Hyphomicrobiales bacterium, assembly GCA_964513465.1. Taxonomy (GTDB): domain Bacteria; phylum Bacteroidota; class Ignavibacteria; order Kapaibacteriales; family UBA2268; genus CAZEMR01. The sequence continues at coordinate 52,920 of CAZEMR010000008.1, read as the reverse complement.
TTCGCGAACTGACCGAATCGCAGATCGTTGGGTTCGATCCCCACCTGCGCATTACCCCCGCAGAAGGCGGCTGGCTGGATAATCCCCAAGAAATCACGAATAAGCTCGACAGCATACGGGAAATCGAATCATATTCATCGGCTCTTAGCGGACGGGTGGTTGCGATGAAAGGCTCGAACCTGCAGGTGTTCACGCTGAATGCTATATCAGAGCCACATTCCGATTACTACGACGGAATGCGAAGCTCGACTGGATATGGCCACTTCGAATTCGAGGGGCATAAGTTGCCCGGGCTGGTTATTGGCGCAGGCCTTGCAGACCGCATTCGCGTTTTGCCGGGCGATACGGTCAGAATGATGTCGCCGGGGATGATCGAATCATCTATCCGCACATTCCGATTGCGGCGTGGCATCGAATTCCTTGTGACCGGCATATTTATGACAAATATTAAGGATTACGACATCCGATATGGATTTGCGGGTTTCGATTCCGGCAAAAGGCTCTTCTCGCCGCCTGACGCCTCGATATCGCAGATAGACATTCGCACCAATGATCTTGATAATATCGAATCAATCAAGCGTCGAGTCGCATCACTTATGCCCGAAGGCGTTCGCGTAGAGAGCTGGCGCGACCTGAACCGCGAGCTATACGAGGTGATGCAGTTCGAGCGAATGGCCTCATTCGCCGTGCTTAGCCTGATTATCATTATTGCCGTATTCAACGTGCTGGCTTCGCTTACGATGACCGTCGTCGAAAAACACGCGGACATCGGGGTGCTCAAATCGCTCGGCGCTACCGACCGCATGATCAACCGCATATATATATATGAAGGCGCGCTGATAGGAGTGATAAGCTCGGTTGTGGGCGGAATGCTCGGAGTGGGGCTGTGTCTGGGGCAAATCAATTTCAAATGGTTCCGGGTGGATACCAGCAAATACATAATCGACGCTATCCCTGTATCGCTCTACGCCGGGGATGTGGCTCTGGTGATGATATTCTCTCTGTCGCTGGCTATTCTGGCGACGATTTATCCGGCACGTCGTGCAGCATCGACCCGTGCGATCGAAGCCATTCGCGAGGGATAATTTTCATATTTTTCTGAAACCTGATTTGAATTCCTTCGTATAATGAAGAATTTCAAATCCCAAATGTCCCATCAATCGTATTTAATTATAGAAAAATGGCAGAAATCACATCGAATAATGTTATCAAAAAGAAGAGTCGTTATGGGCTTTACGTCGCATGGACATCGATTATCGGCAACGGTATTCTATTTGTGATCAAATATTTAGCCGGAGTCGAGGCGAATTCAATAGCAATGCAGGCCGACGCCTGGCACAGTCTTTCGGATACCTTCTCTTCCGTCATCGTGATAATCGGATTCTGGATGGCTGCTCGCCCGGCAGACCGTGAGCACCCCTTCGGCCACGGTCGCGCGGAATCGGTCGCCGCAATAGTAATCGCTACAATTCTCGGCGTAGTGGGTATTAATTTTATGGTCGATTCGATAGGCCGATTCTCCGACGCGCAATCCGCTGAATATTCAACATTTGCGATAATTATTTTTTCAATATCGATTATCGTTAAGGAAATATTGGCACAGGTGAGCTTCCATGCCGGCAAAAAGCTAAAGTCGGAATCTCTCCGCGCAGACGCCTGGCACCACCGCAGCGATGCGATTACAACGCTGCTTATTGTAGTCGGCTCGCTTATCGGTAGTCAGTGGTGGTGGCTCGACAGCGTCCTGGGCATTATTGTTTCGCTGGTGCTGCTCTACGCGACTTTCGAAATCATGCGGACGGCGATGAGTGTTCTGATGGGCAAAAAACCCGACGATGCCATGATTCAGCAAATAAAAGATAATATATTGAAGGTGGACGGCTGCCTGGATGATGTTCACAATATCAAAGTGCATTCATACGGTGATGTACGAGAGCTGATAGTCGATGTCCGTATGCCTCCCGATATGAGCGTATTCGACGCCCACGAGCTGGCCACGGTGATCGAACGCCAGCTTTACGAAAAAATGGAGCTCCGCACGACTGTGCACATAGAGCCCCATAAATAATTCAATTCAATTAAATATATTTATATTGAGTCTATCTTTCGATTTGTTCCCATGGGACGTTCTTGCGGCGGAAGACAAACGAAACCGGAGTGCCGGTGAAATCGAATTTCTCGCGCAGCTTCCGTTCCATAAAACGCTTGTAAGAATCGGGGAGCAGCTTGGGATTATTCAGGAAAAATGCGAAAACCGGCGGCTCGATACCAACTTGTGTGATATAATTTATGCGCAGATCCTGGCCCCGGACGGCCGGCGGGGGAGTTTTCGAGAATTCCGGCAACAGCGCGTTGTTCAACGCATTTGTTTTGATTCGGGTGCTGCGTAATTCTTTGATTTTTTTGGATAATTCGAGCACCTTTGTGCTGCGCTGTCCGGTTAATGCGGATATAAATAAAATCGGCACAAAATTATGCGTTGGCATCTGCTCGCGAAAGCTTTTGAGAAATTTATCCGCGGTTGTGCTGTCCTTTTCGACCAGGTCCCATTTGTTTACGGCGAATATAAGGCCTTTGCGGGCGCGGTCCACCTGATTAATGATTTTTTTATCCTGATCCTCGAATCCGCGGACTGCGTCGATCATAACCACTGCGATGTCGCAGCGTTCGATTGCCCGCGAGGTGCGGAGTATGCTGTACATCTCGACGTTGTGTTTGATATGCGAACGGCGGCGAAGGCCTGCTGTGTCGATCAGGACAATCTCCTCGCCGTAATATTTCACCTCGCTGTCGATTGCATCGCGCGTGGTGCCGGCAATTTCGGTGACGATCGATCGCTCTTTGCCGAGCAGCGAATTCGTAAGCGAAGATTTGCCAGCGTTCGGGCGTCCGACGATTGCGATTTTAAGCCGGGTATCCTCTTCGTCTTCGCCCCCTTCGGGGAATGGATCGACGAGATGGTCGAGGAAGTCGCCTGTATTGCGGCCGTTTGCAGCCGATATCGGGAATGGCTCTCCCAGCCCCAGCGCATAGAACTCGTGAGAATTCAAGTCCTGAGCGGCGTTGTCGCATTTGTTGATAACAAGCGTGATCGGTTTCCGCGAGGAGCGCAGAATTGTGGCTATGTCCTGATCGAATGGCGTGACGCCATCGCGTCCGTCGCAGACGAACATGATCGACTGGGCCTCCTCGAGCGCTATCATTGCCTGCTCGCGGATGGCGCGTTCCATTGTGTCCTCGCTGCCGGGGATGAATCCGCCGGTATCGACGACCATGAAGCGCTTGCCGTTCCATTCGCTGTATCCGTAAATACGGTCGCGGGTTACGCCGGGTTCGGATTCGACGATTGCGTTGCGCTTGCCAATCAGGCGGTTGAATAAAGTTGATTTGCCGACATTCGGCCGGCCTACGATTGCTACGAGATTCATTGCTGCTATTTCAAAAATATATAAATAAATATTAACGCTTGCCCAGACAACTTATTATATTTGGTAAATTCCCCCGGAAAAAGTAATTTGATTTAATAAATATATATAAATCAGGAAAAAATATGCCCGCAGATTTTAAAAACAGGAAGATATTGCTCGGAATCACCGGCTCGATTGCCGCATATAAATCGCCGCTGATTGTGCGCGAACTCGTCAAAGCCGGCGCACATGTCAATGTAATAATGACTCCATCGGCTGAATATTTCGTATCGAAGCTGGTGCTCTCCAATCTCTCGCGAAATCCGGTAGTTACTCAGATGTTCGATCAGGAAATGCAAAGCTCCGGCGCCTGGCATATCCAGCTTGCCCATTGGTGCGACGCCATGCTGATCGCGCCCACCAGCGCGACCACAATCTCGCGGATCGCTAGCGGGCTTTGCGATTCGGCTCTATCGGCTGTGGCGATAGCCCTGCCCCGCGAAAAGCCGCTTATTATTTCGCCGGCGATGGACAGCGATATGTGGCTGCATCCGGCCACCCAGCGAAATCTGCGAACTATATATAATGACGGAGCTTATATCATTCCGCCCGAGGAAGGCGAGCTGGCCAGCGGACTCAGCGGCCCGGGACGCTTGCCGGAGATCGGAGTTATTCTGGATAATTTGCGTGAAATTTTGAAAAATCCACAAGATGTATCCCGTGCCAGACCCTCTGCCGCCGAGGATAAAGATGATTTCGAAAATGAGCTGAAAGCTGCGCTCGAGCGGTCGATTCCATCGCTCCAGGATGCAGTTGATAAGGACGCATTCTCTGCCGAAATGGAAATGGATCGTATGCGCCGCGCGGATCAGTATCTCGCGGGCAAGCGGGTCGTGATAAGCGCAGGCCCCACGCGCGAGAAAATCGACGATGTGCGGTATATTTCGAATCATTCCTCAGGCAAAATGGGCTATGCGATTGCCCGGCGCGCCCGCGAGGCCGGAGCCGAAGTCACGCTGGTATCGGGGCCGGTATCGCTTGTTCCGCCCAAGGATGTTGCGGTCGAAAATGTCGAGACAGCCGAAGATATGCATCGCGCAATGCGGCTCGCGGCTATGGATGCGGATATCGTTGTCATGTCAGCTGCTGTGGCCGATTATACTCCTGCACATCCGAAAACCGGGAAGATCAAAAAGCAGGAGGCTGGCGATAGGCTGGCAGTCGAAATGACAGCAACTGTCGATATTTTAAAAGAATTAGGCGATAATAAAAAGCCGGGTCAATTACTCGTAGGATTTGCCCTCGAATCCGAAAACGAACTGGAATACGGCCGCAAAAAACTGCGCGAAAAAAATTGCGATATGATCATAATTAATTCCGCTACCAAGCCCGACAGCGGCTTCGGCGGGGATAAGAATACCATAACGATCGTCGATCGCAACGGCTCCGAGAAGCCCTTTCCGGCTATGGCCAAGGACGAATGCGCTGCTGCGATACTCCGACATGCGGTAAAGCTGGATTGATCAGAACCAGTTTTTTCGCTTAAAATAGACAACCATGCCACCGGCAATAATGGCCATTACGATCAACGACGCAGGATAGCCCCATTCCCACTTGAGTTCGGGCATGTATTCGAAGTTCATACCATAAACTCCGGCTACAAATGTAAGCGGGATAAATATTGTTGCGATGATAGTGAGCACCTTCATCACCTCGTTCATACGGGTGCTCTGGATTGTGTGGTATAGCTCCATCGTGCTTGCGGCGAGCTCCCGGACGGTCTCGGCGTTGTCGGTTATCTGGATGACGTGGTCGTATAAATCCTTGAGAAAGGGCTGGATATCGTCGCCGATCATAGGCAGATTGTTCTTCATATATTGCGAAACAATATCCCTTACCGGCGTGATATAATGGTGCAGATGAATGAGGTCTCGTTTAATTAAATTAATATCCTCAAATTTCGATTGCTCAATATTGGCGGTCAGCCGAACCTCCAAATCGTCGATTCGGTCGCGAATTTTGTCCAGCTCGACAAAATAATTGTCCACAATCGTGTCGATCAGCGCATATCCCAGATACGGGGCGCCAATATTCATGAATCTCAGGCGCTTAAGGCGGAAGCGGTCGCGAACCGGATCGAATATTTCCGAGCCCGATTCGTTGAACGAGATCACATAACCATCGCCCACGAGCATACTGAATTGTTCCTCCTCGATCATATTCTTTTCGGTGTTGTAATTCAGTATCTTCATTAATACGAAAAGCTTATCTTCGAATATTTCGATCTTCGGGCGGTGCTCGGTATTGACCACATCCTCCAGCAACAGGGGGTCCAGTCCGAGCTGCTCTCCCAGCTTTTCGATAAATTCTATCTGGTGCAATCCTTCGAAATTGAACCACTTAAGCACACCTTTCTCGGAGACTGCAGGTAGATTTCTCACTTTTTCGAAAACTTTTTCTTCGATTTTTTCTTCAGTTATTCGATAAAACCTCATCCGTGCGTTTTCGATCTTCTTATCGCCAACGAATACTATAGATCCGGGTGGCATTCCGGTTTTTTGGGCAGTTGTTTTTGTGCGTTTTTTCATTTGCAGCATGGATTTGATTTAACATATTCGAGCAATTGGGTCATCAGTTCTTTTTCCTTAATATGTATAAGGTTTAGCGTTTCGGAGATGTCCGCGGTTAATCCCCGATTGGCAGTGCTTGCCATTTCGTGAAGTTTGTCGCCGATTTGGTCCCATGTCTCCGAAATCCGCAAATATGATTTGCCTGCGCTTCTCAGGAATTCGCTGTTGAGCTTTTCGCCAGATTCCGCGAGGAAATTCCCGTACATCCTCCGGAAGCAGCCTCCGCCGGTACCGCCGCGTTCGTTGATCATTATAAACGCATTGAATGCCGCAGCCCTTAGCGCGCGATCATCGAATTCGTTCCAGTCGAAAATCCTCTGCGCAAAATGCTCTATCCCTTTTATTCCCAGATTCTTAATGGGTGGATTGAGAAATCCGTGGGCATCCTCGACAATCGCTTCGAATATCATGTCGCGATCGACCGGCCGCACTCCGGCTAAGTCGAATTCCAGCCAGCGATTCTTCGGCGGGTATGGCTTTTCCTTCGATCCACGCGCTTTTGCGAGCGAGTCCAGCTGGATTTTGTGATAATCGCGGGGTGTTTCGTTTTCGTTAAGCGTGACGGGGTGTCCCTCGCCGTCGCGATCGGATACGAGTGCGAGATTTTCGTCCTCGTTAATTCCGAAAACCACGATCGAATGTCCTCCAAAATGGAATTCCTCCGGAAATTCGAAATAGGGCAGATAGTACATATCGGCATATACCACAACGGGTTCGCCGGATTCGATCAGCTCCTTAAGCCGGTCATAAGCTTTTTTGGTGCTGGCAGTTTCGCGGGATTCTATTTTAATCCCGAGTCGAATGGCCAGATTTTCCTCCATTTCGCCGATTTTACCGCGTCCGCCTATCATCGGTGTTGGCATGTTTTTATAATCGAAATACATAAAACCGAGCATTGACGAGAGACCAAATATCATCTCCTCGCTCAGTCTTAGGCCATGATAATGAAAGACTTGCTTGATCGAAGCGGTGATGCAGTGCAGGCCGCTTTCGGGTACAAATCCATCGATGACGTGGTTCATATTACCTCGTGATTTCATTTTGTGTGAATTTATTTCAAAAAAGGAATGCAATAATATTATATAAAATAAATTAATGATTGACAAATTCAAGGCATTTTTTTGCGGCGGCGAATCCCGAACGCGCTGCGGATTCGAGAGTCGCCGGCAGGCCTGTCGCAGTCCAGTCGCCGGCCACGAACATTCCAGGCATCGAAGTTGCATTCTCCGGCCGCCGTGATTCCATTTCCGGGGTGAAGAGGGGGGTGGCGCGGCCTTCCTTAATTATTTCAAAATTAATCAGATCATTTTCCGAAAAATCCGGAAAAAAGCTGCTCAATTCATGGATTGTGAATTCGATTATCTCATTGCGTTTCATTGGCATTATCGCATCCGCCGCGCTGATAGTAATAGCATATCTGTGCGCATCGCCATTGGAGCTATACCCACTAATAAACTCATCCCGGGCGAAAATCCACTGAAGCGGGCTGTCCAGCAACGCGGTCATCGGTGGCAAATCGAGCCGCCGACGAGACCATATATATATGGATACGATCGGGGAATACTCAAGCTCTTCGCAGAATCCGGCGAGTGCGCCGAAGTCGCCGCCGGGCGGCAGAATTGGCTTCAATGATGCAGGCGGCACGGCGGAAATCACGCCATCGCAATCAAAATTCATATTATCCCTGCAGATAAGCCGAAATCCGCTGTCGATTTTTTCGAAATTGCTAACCCGTTTAGTATAATATACTTCACCGCCGCGGGATGTAATGAACCTCTCCGCATGGGCGAAAATTTCGCCGGAGGATTTGGATGGCAGCAGCAACCGCCCATCCTCGGGACGTCCGAAAAATGCGATTCGGACAATATTCATAAAAAGTCTGCCCGAGGCGCGGTCGATCGGTGAGTTCATTGTAGCTACGATAAGCGGTTCCCAGAATGTCCCGATTGCGAGCGGGGTCTGGCCGTATTTGCGGAGAACATCGCCGGCTGTGAGGTTTGCGGCGTCAATTCTTCCCGAAATAATCTGCGCTACGAAGGCAGCCAGCCGCAGTTTGGACTGTATATCAAGCGCGCCAAAACGCAACATAGCCCAAGCCGCGCCGATGCGTCCGGAGAATGGCGAGGTATCCAGCCGATAGCGATTCGTGCTTCGCCGGAAGTCCATACGAAACGGCGGGAGAGCGACGTAGCTGTCCCGCTCGCCGGTGATTTCGAGCAGCTTGATGAAACTCTCGTATGCGCCGATCATTAAGTGCTGGCCGTTGTCTATAGTCTCGCCGAGGGCTGCCGTCCGCGATCGTGCGCGGCCACCAGGCGATGGCGATGCCTCGATCACGATTGGCTTAACGCCGCTTTGAGCAAGGTGTACGGCTGCTGCAAGACCTGCAGCGCCCGCACCGATTATTCCGATTTTTTTCATAAGATGTTAATATAAGAATATAAATAATCCCGGCAAATAGGATAGTGATGTAAGTTTCAGAGCTATGCCCCACACAAAAATATAAATCATTTCGTCAATGACTTATATTTTCAATTTACCCAAATAGTCCTTATATTTGAAATTCCTTTTTTTGCGGACGTGGCGGAATTGGCAGACGCGCTAGACTTAGGATCTAGTGGGGTAACCCGTGGGAGTTCGAGTCTCCCCGTCCGCACGAAAATCATAACTCATTATCCCGCAAGCCGCTCCCAGAGCGGCTATTTTATTTTGCAAATTACGATTGTACAATATATGTACCAATAGCCGAATTATCGGGGGCTTATTTAGCCCGATTCCTCAATATCAATTCTGCTAATTTTTCCCGGCCCAAGCACCTCTAAATAATGCTCTTCCTGAACGCGGCGGGTGTGACCCAATAATACTGCCGCGATAATCTGACCTGTATCAAAAATGAGTCAGTGAGTATAAGATAGTAAATTACTATCAATAACGGAGTCCTAAATGGAAAAGAAATTCCCTGGATAATTCAGTAAATAATTTAATGCCAATGCAATTAAAATTATTCTTTTTGAAGGAAGAAAAACTTGGAGATTACCCCCGGATTGATGTATCCGAAAACACTTGTCCCAACTGGAAACGCAGCAATAAACAGGATCATTCCGAAGCGTTCACCGGCTACGGCAGCCGGAAAAGAAAGGAAGAGCATATCCGGCGGCTCGAAGTTGAAAACAAGTGCCTTAATCAGCAGTGCGATTATTTGGGGCGGGTATGAGCTGACGGTCAATATGAGTAAGTTGGTTTCAGTGGTTTATGAGCGTTGTCTCCCGCTTAAATCTGGCAGCTAACTAGATAGAAAAAAGCCTTAAAATCCTCGCGCGATTTTCGGTCGAAGGAATAGCAGAGTTATTAATTAAAGATGTTATAGCCGAAATACTATTACCAGTAATAAGCATATGTATGTTATCCTAAGCGTGTGATAACATCAAAAATCCGCAAGCCCATGATTAATATGGACTTGCGGATAATGCTCAGTACAGAAGGTGGGAGTCGAACCCACACGGGTTGTTAAGCCCACTGGATTTTGAGTCCAGCGCGTCTGCCAATTCCGCCACTTCTGCTTATATTGTTGCCCGTCGGGTCTGCCGGTTATTAATTATGACCGGACTTCCCGGCCGGGGGGTGTGGGCGAGGAGAGAATCGAACTCCCGACCTCCTGCTTGTAAGGCAGGCGCTCTGGACCAACTGAGCTACTCGCCCCCATTTGAGAGACTGCAAATTTAGTAAATTATTTTTATTCTGCCAAATTTTATTTAATGTTTAATTTAACGGACGGCTTCAACACGGCTGATTTCAGCCACTTCGCTTAACAGGTAGCGCTCGATGCCAGCGCGAAGCGTCATCAGCGATAGCGGACAGCCTGCGCAGTTGCCCAGCAGCCGCACTTCGCATACGCCGGTTTCCGGATGGAATCGGACGTATTCGACTGCGCCCTGGTCCAGCTCCAGATAGGGCCGGACCTTTTCGAGGACGCTTTCGATTTTTGATTCTATTTCCGCTAAATTTTTCATTAAATTTTTATCAGATATTTATCTCAATATCGCCGGATGCGATTTTTTCGGCATTTATGCGACGTACGCCGGATGCGATTGCTGCGCTGATTTCTTCGAGCACTTCTGCCTGGCGTTTGGATTTGCGGCTTATGACGACGGGTTCTCCGCCGTCGTTGGCTTCTCGCATTTCAATATCGAGAGGTACCTCGCCGAGCATCGGGACTCCGGCTTCGTCGGCCATTTTGCTGCCGCCACCCTTACCGAATATGTGGTATTTTTTGTCGGGCATATCCGGTGGTGTAAAATAGCTCATGTTTTCGACAATTCCAAGAATATCAACGTCCACGCGACGGAACATTGCGATGCTGCGGCGGACGTCGGCGAGTGCGATTTCCTGGGGTGTGGTGACGACGACTGCGCCGGTGAGCGGGATTTTCTGGGTTAGCGTAAGCTGGATGTCGCCGGTGCCGGGCGGCAGGTCGAAAACGAGATAGTCGAGTTCTCCCCATTCTACTTGTTCGAATAGCATGGAGAAGTAGCCTGCGAGCATCGGGCCTCGGACTATTGCGGCTTCGTCGCGGTTCATCACAAATCCCATCGAGGCTACTTTGACTCCGTATTTTTCGCGGGGATAGGCTACCGTATTGCCTTCGCTGTCGGTTTCGGCCACCAGGCGCTGGTCGCTCATTCCAAACATTGTGGGCTGGCTTGGGCCGTAGACGTCGCCGTCGAGTATGCCGGTTTTTGCGCCGGAGAGAGCGAGCGCGGCGGCGATATTGGACGAAATTGCCGATTTGCCGACTCCGCCCTTGCCGGAGGCCACAGCAATTATGTTTTTGACGCCCTTAAGGAAATTACGATTTTTCGAATCCGGATAATTTTCTGAGATTGATACGTCTGGTTTTATATCCGGATATAATTCTCTGACTTTTTCAGTGCAAAGGCTTTCAATTATTTTAGCGGCATAATTCACCGGGCCGGTTAGTTCCAGTCCGATTGCTACATTGCTGTCGCCGATTGTGATGCTTTTGATTGCGTTTAGCTGTTCGAGGCTTTGCCCGAGGTCGGGGTCGATGATCTGGCCAATTGCGGCTGCGATTTTATTCTTGTCAGGCATATTCATGCTTCACTTCCGAAAATATTTTAGACATGACTAAAATAAATATCACGTCTTTGCCGTGTTTTGATTGTTAAGGAATGTCAGATTATATTTTAACATTGAAATAATTTTCATAACTTTGCATTTCTTAACATAATTCAAACAAATTGGGAAATAAGTGTAACTTTTTGGCAAATCATTGTGTCTTCGTGATGACGAAGATTATCCGGCGATGATTATTTGTATTTGGATAGATTTTCTGAACAGATAGATTTTTACATTTTTCTACATTTTTGAGGGAGTTTATTTATGAAACGCATTTTTTACATGATGGCAGCAACTTTACTGTTTGCCTTCGCAACTAATCTTTCGGCGCAGATGCCGGCTGCAAACGAGCAGCAGCAGTATATGCCTTATGGCAATTTCGACCGGATCCCGCTCAATTTGGATACGAAGTTCGAAAAGATTACCCGACCGCAGACTCAGGCGCTGGATTATACAGTTATCGACCGTATTTCGCGCGTTGACTATGTGCACATGAGCGAAATCACACCGCTTGCTTACGATCCTTATAGCGGCGTATTGTTCATGGCATCTGGCAATTTCCTTTATGACGACGACGGCCAGCTTACTCACGTTCCGGTTTATGTCAAAAAATCAAGCGACATGGGCGCAACCTGGGATTCCACAGCGCTCTTTACAGAGACCGGTTTCGGCGGTATTTGGCCTTCGATCGCAGTGACTAATTACAACCAGACTTCCAATCCGGACGAAGTTCCTTTTGGTGTGTTCCAGAGCTTCTTCATGAAGTCTGGCACAGAATGGAATATGTTCGGCGCAATGCTTATTTATTTGGAAGACGGCAGCTATGTTCCTGCAACATACGAAGCGCCGACCGAGAATAACCCCAGCAATGGCCAGCAGTGGACAGCTATGAAAATGAAATCCTATGTTTCGCCCGAAAATCAGGAAGGCTATACATTCAACGCAGGTATGCTGTCGCCGGTCAACACCAGCTATCAGTATGGCACCTATGGCTTCTTTGCATTCGATATGGCACAGAAAGACGTAGCCACCAGCACAATTCCGCAGCAGTTTATGGCTGCCAATTTCATTCCTTCGAGCGATCCGCAGAGAACCTATCAGAGCCCGATGGAAATCGATGTAGACGCTAACGGCAAGCTCTATGCCGCCGTTGCTAATATTTTTGGCGAAACTACTTCTTCGCCCCGCCTCATTTCCGTGGCCACATCGGAAGATCTTGGCCAGAACTGGAGCGATTGGAATCAGATGCCAGCAGCACTGATCGACAATTACAAAACTGCCAATACCAATTATTCCGATGCATACATGACTGGCGTATTCCAGATGCAGGCATTTGCCGTCACAGGCGACAACGAGTGGAGCTATGTATTCCCGCTTGCATTATCGAATAATCCTCAGGAAGGTGCAGACGAAATCCATCTGATGGAAGCATCATATAAAGACGGCGCATGGTCGCTGGTCAAAATTGCCGATCTGGGCGGTCTTCCCAATATTTATTCGATTGATTCGGACAAATCCGATTATGCTAACTACAGACTCGTATTGCGTTATAGAACCAATCCGCTTGGCAACGAAATTCAGCTTGCCAAAACAAAAGACGGAAGCAACCTGATTGTTAAATGGATCGACCCCAATATGGAAATCCAGCTTGACCAGAACTATCCTATCTCGTTCCAGGATAACGACGGAAATATCCAGGAGACAACAGTAAATGCTACACTCGCAACCGATATCTTCACAGCATATCGCCCGATGAACGGCGGTGCATGGTCCACCCCGAAGAATCAAACCCAGGATTCCTCGTTCCACAAAGTTACATGGATCCCGAATATTGTTCCCGATGTGAACAACATTCCTTTGATTACACATGCATCCGGTATTATCAACGATGATTATAACGTTCCTCTGGCGCTGAATCGTCAGATTGTTGATATCACATCATTCATTCTTTATTCGACCATTTCGAGCGAAGCCAACTCTGTCGTAGAAGAACCTGCGTACAGCAGCACGCTTTATGACATCTATCCCAACCCGGCACAGGGCATTGTTGAGATTCCCTTCAATCTGGGCGAAGCGGCCAATGTCCGCATCGAAATTCATAACGCACTTGGCCAGCTCGTAAATGTTGCGCTCGATTCGTATCAGAACGCAGGCATTCACGCAGTGAACCTGAACACCGCAAGCATGAACAGCGGCACATATTATGTATCTCTTGTTGTTAACGGCGAGAGAATCACAAAGATGCTCAATGTTATCAAATAATGCTGCAAAGCAATATAAATACGAAGGCCGTCCCGCAATCAGGACGGCCTTTTTTTTGGCGCAATCATTTAAATAATAGTTTTTATATAAAATCAAATTATTTGATAATGCTGAATTTAGCTGTTCTAAGCCGTCCGTCCGCTCCGATTATTCTAACAAAATAAACTCCCGGTATAAATCCCGGATTTAATCTTAATGAAAATAATTCGGAATCGATCCGAATATCCGATTGCCAGACCGCGCGCCCCGCAATGTCTACGATTTCGAGTATTCCGCGCCCCATGGGAAGACCGCCCGAGGTAATGCTCAATTCGCCGTGCGACGGATTGGGCGAAACTGCGAGGTATTCCGTTGTGGATTGGTCGTTTACGTCAGTCGGATCGATGAGATTCACCATCCATATTCCCCGGCCATGAGTGGCGGCATATATCATCCCGCTTTTCGCGTGAATGCAAAGATCGCTTATCAGACAATTGGGCAGATTTTCGCTATAAGGCTGCCATTCGGTCGATCCTGTTGCGAGATAGTATATTCCTATATCCATTGCTGCATAGAGAATCCCATACCCGGAATGGTCAAATACCAGCGAATTAACCGGCAGCGCCGGGAGGTTATAAGTAATGTTTTCCCATGAATCGCCGCCGTCGTTGGATGCGAACACCCGGTTAATCGCGTCGAATCCGCTGAAACCGACGAATACATTATCGAAGTCCGAGGGATTCACACAAACAGCGCCCGGATGATTGAACGCCACCGGAAGATCGCCGGAAATATCTTTCCATTCCTCTCCGCCATCACTCGAGCGCCAGACACTGCCCGGAGTATCCCGGAAAAAAGAGCATAATTTGCTGATATATATATAATCCGGATTCGAACCGGCAACCGCCACCTGTGTGATTGGCTGAAATGCATAATCATCTTCGAATTTTGCGAAATCCGAAAGCCGCTGCCAGTCATTACCGCGATTGTCGCTGCGCCACACATTTGTGAATCCGGCATAAAGCACTTCAGGATCGGCCGGGTGCATCGTAAACGGGGTAACCCACGAGGCTTCCTCATCCTCGCGATGGTCTATCGTATCGGCCAGCCGGGTTTCGATCGTTCTGCCGCCGTCCATCGAGCGGCAAAGCCCGCCCATCTGCCATACGCCATAGATGATTTCCGGGTCGAGGTGGTCGATCATAGTCACCATTCCGTCATAGTTGGTCACATAATTGATCCATTCGGACTTGTTATTATAAAAGCATGAATTATCCTGCGATCCGCCGGTGACATATCCCTCGTGGTCGCGGCACAGCCCGATCCGGTAGAATTCCGTTATGGCAAGACCCTCGCTGATATCCTCCCAGACCGTCGGGAAACGGTATTCCGGGGTGCCTTCGCAGGGGCGCTCGGTCTCAGGATCGATCCGGGCGACACTGGAGTCTTTGCGGCCTATGTGCACAGCACTGGTTCGGGTGATTCCGCCATCATTGCAGAAATAATATTTACCGTCGAGCGGATTAAATGCGGAAAAATGCTGATCGGCGTGCAGGCTCTCGCCGAAAAAGTCCGCCCAGTGCGAGATAATATCCCATGTCCGGCCACCATCGGTCGAGCCCCAGAGATTGACGCCGCCGACATATATGCGGTCTTTATCCTCGCGGTCGCAAATGATCGTCAGGTCGTAGCTGGCCTGGCCGCCCCGCAATGTTCCGGCATACCAGTCGAGTATATTGATTTCTTCGTGCGAAGAGCGGCGTTCCCAGCTCTCGCCGGCATCTGTCGAGCAGTATAGTCCGAAAAAGCCATTGCGATTATTCGAGGCAACCAGATATATCAAATCGTTATCAATAGGGGATATTGCCAGCTCGCAGCGCCATACGCTGTCGGCGGGCAGATCGATATTGAGCGTATCCCATGTGGCGCCGAAATCGGTGGATTTGATAAGCCGCCTGTCTGCAGAAGGCCTGAATGGTTCATTGAAGGAATATGCGTAGAGAACATCAGGATTTGCAGGATTTTTTTCAATATCCCATATCATATTTTTGAAAGTATTTTGCCATGTTTCCCCGGCGTCCGAGGAGACAAATACTCCGCTGGTGCCTGCGGCAATAAGCCCATCTGAATTATCCGGATGCACGAATACCCGCCGCGTCAGCGAGGTCTGATAATCGCTCAACTCAAAGCTCAGACCGGTGGGCGCCCACGAATCGCCTCCGTTGGTGGATTTGAATACTCCCATGCCGAATCCGTTACCGAACAGACTGAACTGGCTGAGATGGCTGACCACACCATAATCGCCAGTGGATATATATATAATATCCGGATCATTCGGATCGACGCAAATATCGCTGATAGCGGTGACCGGCAGCTCGTCGCCCTGCGGTATCCATGATTGACCGCCTGTGGTGCTTTTCCAGATGCCGCCATGCGGCGAGCCGATCCATAGAGTATTCGGGTCGCTCGGGTGGAAAGCCACACAATTGATGCGGCCAATTCCATGCCCCGAAGCAGTGTCATAGCTTCTGCCGAGTGTCCTGGGCCCGACCGGACTCCAGCCGGATTGCGAAAGCGGAATATCTCTTTTTGATCGATATGAATCGAGAGTGCGGGCGGCCCGGAGGTATTCGGCGGCATTTTGGGCCTGGCCCTGCCGGAACTGGCTGTTCCAAAGCCAGCGACCTGTCCATTTGTAGCCGCGGCCGGAGTAATCCCTGCTTTTTATGAATTGATAATATTGTTCGGAAAAAATTCGTGGGGAATCCATTTGGCTGAAATCAATTGTTTCCTGCGCAGCAATCAGGCCGGACGCAATGCAAAACATTACAATGATGACTGAATTTTTCATTCCTTATCTTTCATAAAAAAATGATAAAAGAAAATTGATTCGGGAATAAGCAAAAGCACAAGCGAGAGAGTATCATCGTTGAAATATATGGAATTCCACGAGTCCGGATATATCACATTGGCCAGAGTACCAGTAAGCGCCAAGCCGATTGCGAACATCAGACCGATAATTGCGATAGCCAGCAGTCCGTCCTTGATCCCGCGGCGCTGCCAGTTTTTAGTAAAAGCGTACAATACTCCCGCTATATGCAGGTGAAATATTAAAATTTCGATCATTTTTCGTATATTATATTAATAATTTGACAAATTATGTTCTGCAAATATATGGTATAAAAAATGGAAAAAGCAACGAATTATCGAATTGTCTTCGTCACGACCAAATCTTACGAAAATGCATACCAGATTGCAAAAATCCTCGTATCGGAAAATATAGCCGCCTGCGTCTCGATCGTTCAGAATCTTATATCAGTATTCGGCTGGCAGAACGCAATTCAGGAACGCCACGAAATGCTAATGATGATAAAAACATCCGCTGAAAAGCTGGAGCTAATCGAAAACCGCGTCACAGAGCTCCATACCGACGAAGTGCCCGAAATAATATCAGTCGAGCTCGACCGCGGCAATGCGCCATATCTCGAGTGGATGCAGCAGGTTCTTCAGATCAATAATCAGATAAAATGAGAAAAGACGAGAATTATACTGCCGACAAAACCGCCTATCTGGCAATCCGCGACTGGCGCGAAGACGAACGCCCCCGCGAACGCCTCGCAAAGCACGGCGCCAATGCACTTAGCGACGCCGAACTGCTGGCAATACTAATCAGCAGCGGCACTCGTGGCTTCTCCGCGCTCGATGCCGCCCGCGAGCTGCTTAAGCGCCACGAATCGCTCGGCAAGCTCTCTGCGTGCGACCTCAGCGAATTCCGGGCAGTGCCGGGGCTGGGCAATGCCCGTGCTATCGGACTCGCCGCAGCCTTCGAAATCGGCAAGCGAATTGCTGCCGAACCCTCCGAAGACCGCAAAATTATCCGCTCGCCCGAAGACGTCGCCGGTATATATATACCGCGCCTGCGCGGCCGAAGAAACGAAGTATTCTACGTCCTGCTGCTCAATGCGGCCAACCAGATATACCGCGAAGTGCAGGTCAGCGAGGGCAGCCTGAACGCCAGCATAGTCCACCCCCGCGAAGTATTCCGCCTGGCAATCACAGATTCTGCCGCAAATGTGATACTGATGCACAACCACCCCAGCGGCAATCCCCAGCCATCGAACGAGGATATCGAGATAACCCGCCAGCTGCGCGAAGCCGGCTCGATAATCGGCATCGGGATTTTCGACCACATAATAATAGCGGGCAATCAGTTCACCAGCCTGGCCCGCATCGGCAAATTGTGATTTTTATAAATATTTAATAATCAAGGATTTCTTGGTAGAGCGTTACAAGGATTTCGCTTTCGGGTAGTTTGCGGATGATTTCGCCCTTTTTGAAGAGGATGGCTTCGTTTTTGCCGCAAGCGACTCCGAGGTCGGCTTCTTTTGCTTCGCCTGGGCCGTTGACCGCGCAGCCGAGGATGGCCACTTTGATGTTTTTGTCAATTCGCCTGACTTTTTCTTCTAATTCATTGACTATCGAAAATAGGTTGGTCTCGAGCCGTCCGCAGGTGGGGCAGGAGATAATCTCGACGCCGCGGCGGGCCATTCCGAGCGAGCGTAGTATGTCGCGGCCTACCTCGACCTCGCGCTCGGGTTCGTCGGTCAGCGATACGCGGATTGTGTCGCCGATGCCCTCTGCCAGCAGCGCGCCTATTCCGACGGCTGATTTCACGGTGCCGGATTTGATGGTGCCAGCTTCGGTTACCCCAAGGTGGAGCGGGTAGTCCGTTCGCGCGGCGATCAGGCGGTATGCGGCGATCATAATGGCGACGCTGGTGGACTTGACGGCGATAATTATATCGGAAAATCCGAATTTTTCGGCGATTCCGGCGTGGCGCATGGCGCTGTCGTAGAGCGCTTCGGCGGTGGGGAATCCGTATTTTTCGAGAATGTCTTTTTCGAGCGATCCGGAATTAACCCCGATGCGGATAGGTATGTCCCGGCCGCCTGCGGCTTCGAGTACCTGGCGTATGCGCTCCTCGCTGCCGATATTGCCCGGGTTGATACGCACTTTGGCGACTCCGCCTTCGATTGAGCGCAGCGCATAAATATGATTGAAATGAATATCAGCTACAATTGGCACTGGCGACTGACGCACGATTTCGCCGATCGCATCGGCGGCAGCGGCGTCGTTGACGGTTACGCGGACGATGTCGGCTCCTGCATCGGCGCTGCGTACGATCTGCGCAACGGTGGCGTCGATGTCGGCGGTTTTGGTCTTTGTCATGGTCTGCACCGATACCGGCGAGCCGCCCCCGATGGGTATTCCGCCTACCATCACCTGCCGGGTATTCCGCCGCGGAAATTCCGGCGGTATGACGAGATCGATCCATTCGCAGCCGACCATTGTCAGAGCTTTTTACTTAGTTCGTTGAGTATGCGCTTTTCTTTTTCGCTGAGGTTCTGATATCCGGATTCGGAGATTTTGTCCAGAATTTCGTCGATTTTATTCTGTGTAATCTCCTCGCCGTCGATATTATAAGATTTGCCGGATGGCCGGGTTTTTGGCGGCTGATCGCCCGAACGAGGGGTTTCGCCGCGTTCTTCTTCGGGCTTTACCCACCTTATCTTATATACCTTTGGTTTTTCTGCGGTTACATTTTTGGTGTATTGGGATTTTTTCCCGAATAATTTTTCTATTGATTTATATATTCCCAGCCGGTCGCCGAATTTGAGCAGCAGAAATCCTGTGGCCGCTCCGCCCAAGTGAGCAAAGTGGGCGATGCCGTCAGTGCTTGTCAGGCCAGTCAATAGCTCAATGCCTGCAAAAATCAGGACAAAGAATTTTGCTGGAATCGGTATGAAAAACGGAAACATAAATATCGGCCGGTCTGGGAAAGTAAGGCCGAATGCGAGCAATATTCCATAAACCGCGCCGGATGCGCCGATCGTTGGCGCCGGATCGGAAAATATGGGGCTTATGAATAGCTGTACAATCGCAGCGCCTACGCCGCAGAGCAGATAATACGTCAGAAATCGGGTGCCGCCCCAGAGGTTCTCCAGCTCCGAGCCGAACATCCAGAGTGCGAACATATTGAAAAATATGTGCCATAAATTGGCGTGCATGAACTGGTATGTGATAATTTGCCAGGGGTAGAAGCTGGCGCCGCTGCCGAAGAAATTTTCCAGCCCCGATATGGGCTGCAGCGCGAAATATTCTATGAAATAGCGGGCAAGGGACTGGCCGCCGATTGTGAAGGATGTGAAAAACAAATGATGCAGTATGAACACCGCAACATTGATTATCAAAAGAGTTTTAATGGTCGGAGGGAACATCGAGAATCCCCCGATTCCACGCATTCTGTTGTATGGACTCATGTAAGCAAATTTCAGCAATATTTAAATAATTATATTTCCGTAAAATAAGACGGCTTATTGGGGATTGGATTGCTTTCCCGGGCGCTAATTCATAGATAAAAATATGGTAGAATTGTCGGCAGTCAGTATTTCCAGCGCGCGTTCGAATTCGCTCCACCAACCGCTGAATTCATCCCACGCAGCAAAAAATTCCGTAGAGTCCACAAAGAAATCCCCCCAGCCGGATATCACGCGTTCGAATGATTCCTGCAGATTGGTCTTGATCTTTCGGTCATTTCGCTCGGAAATCAGAATATCCGGCAATACCACAAGCACTTTATCCAGAAATTTCAGAATATCGGAAATGGTGTTATATATGGTGTTATTCAAAGGGGCGTTCCTGCGCAGAAGCGGCAGCAACTCGTTCGTCGATTTGACGATCGAATTGACCATTTCGAGCTGATTGTCCAATATCGGAAAGCCTTTCATCGAACGCCCCGTTGATTGATTTATTTGCCCTCGAGCGCCGCCACGCCGGGGAGTTCCTTGCCTTCCATATACTTAAGCCAGGCTCCGCCGCCGGGGGTTACGTGGGTTACTTTGTTCATAAAATTCATCTTCTTGAGCGCGGCCGCGCTGTCGCCGCCGCCGATAATCGTTACCGCGCCTTGGGCGGTTACTTTTGCCAGCGCATTTGCGATGCCGAATGTGCCCTTGCGGAATTTCTTCATTTCGAATACACCCATCGGACCATTCCAGACTATGGTTCTGGAATCCAGTATTGCGCTTTCGAATAATTTCAGCGATTCAGGCCCGATGTCCATACCAAGCCAGTCGGATGGAATATCCTCGGCCGATACTACTTTGTATTCTGTGTCGTTGGTGAAGTTTTGCGCCACCGTTACGTCGATTGGAAGCAAAAGGTTGACGTTCTTCTTCTTTGCGTCTTCGATCATGTTCTCAGCAAGCTCGATTTTGTCTTTTTCGAATATCGAGCGGCCGATGTCGTAGCCCATCGCTTTGAGGAATGTGAACATCATTCCGCCGCCGATAAGTACGTTGTCGCAATCGGCTATCAGCTTCTGGATGATGTCGATTTTGTCCGAGATTTTTGCGCCGCCGATCACAGCAGTATAGGGATGGTCGACGTTGTTCATTGCGTTTTTCAAATATTCCAGCTCCCAGCTCAGCGATTTGCCGGCGTAGCGTTCTTTGAATAGCTGCGGCAATTCGTAGATGCTCGAATGGAAGCGGTGCACGGTGCCGAAAGCATCATTGACATAAGCGTCGCCGAGCTGCGCCAGAATTTTGGCGAATTCCTTGTCGTTTGCGACCTCGTAATTATAAAAGCGGAGGTTTTCGAGCAGCACGACATCGCCCGGCTTGGCCTTTTCGATTGCGTCCTTTGGGGATTTGCCCAGGCAATCGGGTGCGAAAATTACATTATATCCGAATTTGTCGGATAGGTGCTTTGCAACTGTTTCTAACGAGAGCTTGGTGACCCATTTACCCTTGGGACGCCCCAGATGGGAGAGAACAATCGGGATGCCGCCATCGTCGATAATTTTGTCGATTGTGGGCAGCGACTCTGTTATGCGCATGTCGTCGGTGATGCGGCTCTTTTCGTCGAGCGGCACATTGAAGTCAACGCGCAGCAAAACGCGGTTGCCGCCCATATTAACATCATCAATGGATTTAATCATTGGGTGCCTGTTTTTTGGTTAATATAAATATATTATATAAAATTTCTGGTATTTATGGCAGTAAAATTAAGAAAAATCGGGAAGATAAGAAAACAATAGTTTGCCGGGCATAACCTATATGAAGCCAATAAGTTAATTCCTGAGCTGAAATTAAGTGCATGGCGGTGCATAAAAAACGTCCGCCCGGAATTATATCCGTACGGACGTGTATTTTAAAAAATACTCATTAATCAGAGGCGGAGTTACGCGTGCGATGCGCCCTCAAACTGAGCATCGCCGAATCCGAGCATCGGATAGAAAATAAAAGGCAGCAGTATCATACCGATTGCATATGCCATATCTTTGCCGAAGCTTTTAGCAAGCTCGATAGTGATAAGTATACCGAAAACAATATTGACAATCGGGATGAATAATAGAATTATCCACCAAAGCGGCCGATCGATGATTTCAAGCAGAACAATCATGTTATAAATCGGAATAATTGCGGCCCAGCCGGGTTTGCCGGCCTTTTCGAAAATTTTCCACATCCCGGCTATCATCAGAACAACGATAGCAAGCCAGATGATAAACATACTAGTAGGAAAGCCATTTTCCATAAGCGTCACCTTTCGGATAGTTAAAGAAATGAATTATATGGAATGTTGCAAAATAGATTTGTTTAATTAATAATTAAAATAATTAATTTTTTTCAGCAATACAAATCTTTTCTATCCGAACCATAGCTGAAGTTTTTCCTGAGCCTTGTTGATGTGCTCTTGTTTGACGTGGGCGGCCACTATCGCAAACGCGCTGACGATCGCCCCGAGGTCGTCGCTGAACCCCACCAAAGGCGTCAGGTCGGGGATGGCGTCGGTGGGCAATATGAAATATCCCAGGGCGCCGACAATTACGGTTTTGGCCCATTTCGGAGTGTCTTCGTCCTTTAGCGTAAAGTATAGCGCGAGCGCGCGTTCGATCAGCTCGCGGCCAGCGTTGCGGGCGAACCTTGTGAGTTTATTCCAGAATGACTTTTCCGAAAATTCGTTGTCAATATTTTGCATAACTCATATACCGTTGATATTAAAAATAAATGGCGGCCTTTCGGATAAGACCGCCTTTATCGTGAATTATTTGAATTTCGAAAGTATTTCATCTGCCGCGGAGCGATGCACCGTGATATTCATGATTTTTAATTTAATATAATCTTCATGATAGAAATAATATCCCTCGTTTTTGCCATTGCGCGAGCCGCTGCCGGAGTCCTTTATCAGGAACCACATGCCATCGTCGCGATCCTCCCAGCCGACGATATGGATTGCGTGGTCGTCGGTCGTGGCGCCATTGCTGAACCGGAGCTGGCGGGCGTTGTCGTCGATATACCGCGACGGGATATCGTATGCAGGCACCATCGCCACTTCCTTCATGGCGCTATAGCCGGTTTCGGAGACGTCTCCGCCAATGCACATGGAATACCCGGCTTTGATGGCGCTTTTGGCGATTTTCATGAAATCATCCAGCGGAATATTATAAAAATCCGAATCGTTCGCCCAGTTGTCCGGCACGTCGTATTCTGCCTTTGTGTAATACGGCGCTTCGAGCAGCGACATGAAATTGACGTAGTCCGAGGGCTTCAGGTCGACCGCCTCGCGGTAGAACTGCATTGGAGTCATTTTGCGGCCCGAATATGTGATTTCCGTGGGCGGCACGCCGAGGTAGTGGTTCATGATAGATTTAATCGTTTCGAGCGCGACCTCTTCGTTCCACGCATTTTCCTGCTTGACCGACCGGAGATAGTTCATCATTTCGGAGTACATCAGATGGTGGTCGTGGAATTCGCGTCCGCCGGGAAGTCCGGTATAAGCCGCGGCGGGCACACATCCATACTGCTCCCAGACAGGAAATATATAAGAAGAAAGCGAGCCTTCGGCGAAATTCGACTCGCCGCGGGTGCGGATATATTCGCGGGCTTTTTCGACGTATTGCCAGTAAACGGTGTATATCTCGCTGATTTTTACGTCGCGGCCGTGAATGCGTTTAATTTCTGATTCGAGAAATGAGGTAGTGCTGAAGCACCAGCAGGTGCCGGTCCATCCCTGCGAAATCGGCGGGGTATGCCATACCTGATCGAAATCCTCGGCGCTTTCGGGCAGGTCGTATTCGGAGAAATCCATCATAAAGCGCTTTTTGTCAGGCGTCGCTTTTTTATTGAATTTTTCCGAAGATTCTTTGATTTTTTCCCAGAATTCATTGGTGTATTCGACGAATTTGCCCTTGTCCATACGGTCTTTCTGCGCATAAAGATTATGGGACAGAATCGGCAAAGCAAAGGCAATTGCAATTAGCAAACAAATTTTTTTCACGAAATTCCTCCGGATATTTTGATATTTAAATGAAACTATAAATTTAATAAATATTTGAAATAAATTAAATCATTTGAATAAAAATTAATAAAGTCGGACGGCAATCCGCACCTCCGAGCTCCGGCCTTTGTCGTCGCAGCACTTGATAGCGTATTCGCCCGGCGCATCCGGCCCGAAGAATATTTCGCCCGACGGATCGGCGCTTCCTATATATGTATTGTTCGCAAACCAGTGCACCCGGCCTGCGTCCAGCGCTGCGAGGCATTTGAGCATAATCCGGCCGCCCTCGCCGCTTCCGGCCAGGTATTCCATGCCGGCAATCGGGTTGATGATTTTTGGCGCGTCGGCCTGACTGACTGCGGGGCATTCGGGATTATGCGGCGGCAGCTTCCGGAAGGGTATCCCGCTTATTTCGTAATAATTTATTAATTCGGGGCCCGGATTGTCGAATATCTCCTTCCTCGCCCCGGGTTGGATGCACTCCATGCAGTAAGACATTGTACCATCGGGGGATACCCATGCTTCGGTCACATGATCGCAGGCGCGCATCGGAGATACCAGCGGGATATGGAAATCCGCAATTGTATTCTCGCAGTGCTGACCCGGGGGCAAACCGGTGATCTCGCAGACTTGCCGCCTCCGCAGATTCGATGGCTGCGCCCCGAGCGGAGATTCCGATCCGGGATCGATCATACGGAAAATATCGAACAAAAGCGGAGTGGCGGTCTCTGCGCCGGTCAGCATACCCGCCGGTGAGCCGTCGAAATTGCCCACCCATACTCCGATTGTATATCTTTTGCTGTAGCCGATGCTCCATGCGTCGCGGCGGCCGTACGAGGTGCCGGTCTTCCACGCGATGCGGACTGCCCCGGGAGCCGACTGGTAGTCCTGCGGATAATCCGGGCGGCCGGGTAGCATGAGAATCTGCGTAATCAGCCATGCGGCTTCGGGGCTGACGATTCGCCGCGCGCTGCGATTTTCATTATATATATATGAAATTCTACGGAAATTTCCTCCATTTGCAAATGCGGAATACAACCCGACGAGCTGCTCTAATGTGACGCCGCAGCCGCCAAGCGCAAGCGACAGTCCCAGCTTATTGCGATCGCCGGCAATACCCGTGAATCCCGCTTTGGCGAATAAATTGACAATTGTGTCAGTCCCGATTCGCTCCAGAGTGCGCACGGCCGGGACATTCAGCGAATTGGCCAGCGCCGATGCCATCGATACGCGTCCGCGGTAGCTTTCGTCGAAATTTTCCGGGGAATAATCCCCGAAATCCGTTGGCACATCGAGGATTGCCGTTCGCGGCGTGAGCAGCCCCCGGTCGATTGCGGCGGCATATATCAGCGGCTTCAGCGTGCTGCCGGGCGAGCGAACCGCGCGGATGCCGTCCACCTGTCCGGCGTGGCGGCTGTCGAAGAAGTCCTGCGATCCGACGCAGGCGATGACCTCCCCGGATTTATTATCCACTGCAAGCACAGATAAATTATATATACCCCATGGGTTTAATCGCTCCGCGTAAGCGCGGGCTGTGCGAGCGATTTCCTGCTGTATTCGCGCGTCGATAGTTGTGTGGATTATCCGCCGGCCATAGTGCTCTGCAAATGCGCGGAAGGCCAGATGGGGCGCGATTGCCGGGGCGTCGCGGCGGCGTGCGTCGAGCTTTTCGGTTAATGCGGCGTCGATTATTTCTCGATCGAATACTCTATTTTTATCGAAATATCTCAGCCAGCGATCTCGGTATTTGCGCAGCGCCGGATTATTTTCGCCGAGGGCCATCGTGGTCGGCCGGTTTGGAACGATTGCCAGCGCGACTGCCTCGCCCAGCGAGAGATTCTCCGTGTGTTTATTAAAAAAGAAAAGCGATGCCGCGCGAACCCCCTCGATATTACCTCCATAAGGCGCCAGATTGAAGTACATTTCGAGAATCTCGTCCTTCGAGTGCGACAGCTCGAGCTGCAGCGCGCGGAATGCCTCGATGATTTTGCTTGTGAATGTCCGAGGCCGCGGCTCGAGCATACGCACCACCTGCATCGTGATTGTCGATGCGCCGGACTGCGTTTCCCCGGTAGTAATATTCATATAAGCCGCGCGGATTATCGAGGGGATATTAATGCCTGGGTGATAATAAAAATACTTATCTTCTTTTGCAATAACTGCTTTACGGAGGTAGTCAGAGATTTGATCAATTGGAGAGTAGAATCGCCATTTGTCGCCGCTGGTCAGAAATCCGCGCATTGCTGCGCCGTTGCGATCGACCACCAGCCGCGAGTATTCGATCTCCGGCCGGAGGGGGAATATGAAATTTAATATAATAAATAAAACAAGTGGTATTGACAAAATGGCCGCAATCCTCAACCAGCGCCGTTTGAAATAATGGCCGATTTTTGCAGTAATATTTTCCGGAATTAATTTCATTCAGCCAAAATAGCCTTTTCCCGTAATAAAATCAATGCAGGATCAGCACGGCTAATGTCATTATTTCCGTGCCGGACTGAATCACCAAAGAATAGCTCCCCGCTGGCAGGCTGCCGCTTTCGATGCGGATTGCTTCACTTTTGGAATCAGCAAATTCCGTCCTCAAAGTCCGACCGGTAATATTTATCAATTTGATTTCAATTTTTTCGGAAAATCCTGATAATCCAATATTTATATATTCATCTGCGGGCATTGGACTTATCGAAGCGGTTGGTGCCAGGCGCGAGTTGACCACGCGGATTTCGTGAGCGCAGGTTTCCTTTTGATGCAAAATCGCGCCTTCGGTAATCGGCAATATCCGTTCGCTGGTGAGGTCAACCTCGTCGATTCTGATTTCGGTTCTTAGCGAATCCGCCAGCATCAATCGGAATCTGATTTCGCCTAACTCGACTGGTTCGCTCGTGAATTCCGTATTGCCGCTTATTTCGAAATACTGCCGCTCGCCGCGCCGGTAATTCGGCAGGCTTTCGGGCCATATCGAATTGGCATTGAACGAGATAGTCGCGCTGTAGCCGCTTTCGATCGCTAAATCGGTGTCCCAGTTTAATTTACCGGAAATCCTGACCGAAGTCATTTCGCCGGCCATCCCGCTGGCGTCATGAGTAAATATCCGCGCGAATCCCTTGCTATTTCCAAAAAGCGGGATCGAAGTGCGGCCGGGACATGGCATATCGAATTCGAGCACAAGCGAATCGTGGAATGCTCCGTTCTGTTGCGGCGAGAAGCCGATATTGGCAATAAAAATTCCGTCCTGCGCGATTCCGACTGGGAGATCGGGCATGGGGTCAATTTCGAAAAACTGGTCGCCATGCTTCAGATATATATTATTAATGCTGAGAATTTCGGAGCTTTTGTTGCGAATTCTATATTCATCTTCCGCGTTTTGCCCGATTTGCAGCCAGCCGAAATCTATTGATTCTACGAGGTTTACTGTTTCGGTCGATCTCGCGTCGATTGTGATATTCGCCGCCCCTGAGCATCCTTCAGCTGTTTCGATGTAAACGGAATATTCGCCTGGCTCGCTTATCGTAATTTCCTGAGTGAGTTTTCCGTTCGACCATTCCATCAAAGCATATTTTTTATCGAGAGAAATTGTGGCCATCTCTCCGGGGCAAAGCCCGGTTTTTGTGGCTGTAATTTCGGGGCTTGGAAGAGTATTTTCAATAATATCAATAAATGCTTCCGATTCGCACCCGGCCGGATTGACCACTCGCAGGTTGTGCTCGCCCGGATAATCGAATGTGGCGCTTTCGCCAGAGGCGCCGTTAGACCAGTAATACTGATTCTCCGGATCGTAATTGGATGCGCTCAATACAACATACCCGCCCTCGCAGAATGAGCTGTCCTCGGCGGTGATAGATGCCTCGGGCGCCGTTGAGAATACAACCTGTGTCATGGCCGTGGCCGGGCAGCCATTCGGACTATCGAGCGTAAGCGAAAATGTGCCGGATTCGCGCACGATTATCGAATCCGTGGTTTCGCCGGTTGACCAATTAATGACTACGTTTTCGTCTTCGTTGACTGCGCTCAATATCAGCGAATCTCCCTCGCAGAGCAGATCGGGGCCATCGCGGAAAATGTCGGCCTGTGGAGGCACATCGACTTCGAAGCAAATATTTCTGCGCAATGTATAGCCTCCGGTAGTCACACTAAGCGAATAAATGCCTTCGTCAGAGGCATGCACACGATCGATTCGAAGCGTGTCGCCTTCATAAGTTGCGCCATCGGATCTTCTCCACCGGTATTCGGCATCCGTGAATGAGCATGAGGTATGAGCGATTAATTCAACCGGTTGGCCAACACAGTGGCGGCCATTGGTGGTTACATATAAATCCTCGAAAAAAGGAGCAATAAAATAGGGCAGTCCGAAAGTGCATTCGCCGCTGCCGAGATCGACTCCCCATTCGTCGTAATCGCAGAATTTGCCCCGGTCGGGGTATCGGATCACTCCCGCATAATTCTCGGAATTCCACGATACATATATATTTCCGTCGGGGCCAAGCTGAAGCGCTCCGCCGCTTCTGTCGGAAAGGTATCTTCGCTCGCGGACAATATCAGGCCCTGAGCCTGCCCAGAGATCGAATACCAGCAATCGCTCGAATCCGCTCAGCGAATTTGCAAATAAATAGCGGCCCGATGGCGAGAATTCAAGTCCGTATGGCGTAAAATTATATTCGCCGCGGTATTCGATCGAAACCGGAGCATATATCTGGCCCGTCGAATTGTCGAAATTAAATACCTGAATTACACTTGCGCCGAAAATCGCAACCGCCAGCCGGGATTGATCTATCGTAAATCTCATATATCCGAACAGGTTGCTCTTGCTACCAGCGTGGTTCATCCCCACCTGGCTGACAACCGGCCGGCGGATCAGTCCGCTGCGCGTAAGCCGATAAGCCAGAAAGCGATTGGACTCCCATTCGTGGGTAACTATCCAGTAATCATTGCCATTGCAGTGGCGCGCCACCGCGAGTTTTTCAGTCAGATTCGATTCGATATGAATATTCTTTGGGTCGACTTTCCCTCGTCCGCTCGCAGCGCCGACATCGACGATCGAATAGGACAAGCCTTTCGAGCCGGCTTCTTTATCGAGAGTAAATATGTAATATTTTTCGTTATCGCCGGGCATGGGCACAATTACGGCGGAGTTGGTCGAAGACTGGTCGCCGTGCAGCTCGGTGCCATAAAGCATAAGCTGGTGGCGGGAATTCCATACCGATACGCCATCGGTATAAAACAGCAGATTTCCGGATTCATCGGAAATCGCAGCGCAGCCTTCGGCGGTCGAAAGCTTGCCCGAGGAATCGGCCACGGGGCGGCCGTCCGAAAAATTCATCCCGGCCTTATTGCCAAAATACCAATGATTCATTCGTTTGGAGCAGAACTCCTGCCCATGCAACTCAGCCGGGATGGATAGCGCAGTGCAGAGACTAAAGAAGGAAAAAATCGTAAACAAGTATATTTTTTTCATGGCGAATCTGGGGTTTGTGGCTTTATAATTGTTATTATGCAAATGCAGTGCCAACGCCAAAGAATTCTTGAATTGCATGAGTAAATACTAAAAAAAGTAAAGGGATACAAGCAATCCTGTATCCCTTGCGAAAAAAATATATATATGTAATTAATTTATTTGTGCAATAATGCTGACACTACGCCGAAAAAGTGTGCAATTTCGTTCACTGTTTATTTAACATAAACCCGGCCGCCTCCGGAATATGAATGATACTCGCCGTTATACATCGCATCGGCGTGAATCTGACCGAGAGAGAATTCGCCGCGTGTTACCGCCCGCGCAAGGTAATAAAACCTCTGCGATGAATTATTTTCATTCAGATTTGTAAAAATATTGATCCTGTCATCGCGATAATCGAAATGCTCGGGATCGTCCTGCTCTTTGAGCCATTTTAATGCCTGGCTGCTCCTAATCCGCGGATTCTCGACCTCCAGTCCGGCAGGCAGCAGATCGGTGATCGCGATATTTTCGATAGATACGCCCTTTTCGAGTGCCTCGATCGTGATTTCTACTACAATGAGATCTCCCTGGGCGAATGTGTTGTTGATTCGATTACCATTTGCGTCGTAATACTGCCTGCGCGCGCGGATGAAGCTATCCTCTGTGCGGGTATCCATCTCCTTCGGCAGACCCTCGGCCTCCCAGAAATACCATGCCCGGCCAGAGCCGGATGCGCTGACCTTTGTTTTGTCGATATCGATTTCGCCTGAGAACACGCGCCGCTCCTTATTTATATATCCGATCTTGCGGCCGCCGGTGAATACCTCCGCGCTGATGTCCGGCGATGCCTCGCGTGCGGCGATTTTGCCCAGCGAAAGCAGGCCCCATGCGCGGTCCTGGGTCGATAACCAGCGCTGCGAGGCCAGTTGTCGCGAGAGGTGGCGCGCCATTTGGGGGATGCGCTTGTTCGTGGGGTCGGCTTCGAGCAGTGTATTCAGCGCGATACCGGGGTCGCGGACAGGCGAAGCAAAGCTGCCGCCGGACTGGCGACGAGATTCGGAATCGGGGAAATCTGCGGGCAGGATTTCCGCGAATGTGCGTGTATCGCCAGCGAGTTTGTAGGCCGCGGCGAGCATGAAGCGGCTGTCGGGTGACATCATCTCCGGGCGCGAGCGGTAATAATTCATCGTGCTGATGTCGGAGCGATTTGCGAGGGCTAATATATATAAGGAATAGAAAACCTCTCGCGGAGCGATTTCGCGTTTTTGCCAATGGCCATCTTTTTGATAATGATAAACTTCTTTTTCGGCTGAACCGATTTTTCTTTCAAGATAATTAAATGCCTGATCCATAACGCTTTGCGAAACGTGGTATCCGGCGCGGCGCGCCTCGATCATAAAATGCGCGGCGTAGGCGGTGCCCCACCACGATTCGCGGCCGCCACCCATCCAGAAGGCCATCCCGCCGCCAGGAAGCTGCATTGCCTGAATTTTCGAAATTGCGCGGCTGATATTTTCGCGCGATTCGGCGATTTCGATGCTGCCGGATTTGTCCATCGCGCGGGCAAGCTCGGCGAAATAAAGTTGCGGGAAGGCAGCCGATACGGTTTGCTCGATACAGCCATGCGGATATTCCACGAGGTATTCCAGATGATTGAGCTGATTGACCACGGGCGAGCTTGCGAGAGTGATATACCCCCGGGCGCTGCCTTCGATAAAGTCATGATCTATCATGATTTGCTTTGATTTGCCTGCGGCAATTTCGCCTTCGCCCGAGATCTTTCGCAGCGATACCGGCGCCCTGACGGGAAGATTTGTCGAGTGGGTATAAGTGTTCCCGCCTGCGCTGACTTTGAATGTGACGTCTGCCCGGCCGGTTGACTTTTTGGCTCGGATGCGGTATTCGAGCATTTTCTCGCTGTTTGCTTCGATTTTCAAAGATTTTGATTCATTATTAATAAATTCCACCGGCCCGGACGATTCGACGGAAATCTTGACGGATTTATCCGATTTCTCCGTATTTGCAATCATTACCGAGGCAATGGCTTCGTCGTCGGGACTCAAAAATCGCGGCAGGCCCGGGCTTATGACAATCGGATCGGCCACTTGCATGGATTGCTCCGCACTGCCGAAAGCGCGGTCGTGATATGCGCAGGCCATTATCCTGAGCGTGCCCGAGAATTGCGGAATGGCGATCGAATATTCCGCTTCGCCCCGGGTATTGGATTTGAGTATTCCGCTCCAGAAGGCAACCAGCCTGAAGCGCTTATTGCTCATCGGGTTAAGGCGTCCGGGTTTTGCATAAGCGTCTGCTGCTTCGCCGTATCCGTAGCTGTGGCGTTCGGCGCGGAGCTCGGGGAAGAGGAATGGATACATCGTGTACGAATCTATCGCCAGCGCCCGTTGCTGGTAGAAATAGCCGTAAGGGTCGGGCGTTTCGAAGCCGGAGACCTGGAGTATTCCCTCGTCCACCGCGGCGATTGTAACATTAATGTCGCGCATCGGCTTGGTTTTGATTTTGATTTTTTGGGTTGATTTCGAGCGGACCTGCTCTGCGGCAACGATTTTCAGAGGCAGCTTGTATTCCGGCTTTTCGACTTTGAGCGGCTTGAATCCATAGGCCACAGTCAGCGGCATCGAACCGTCATCGACCGGCTTATATAGAATTGCCGATATATATATATTCGGAATGTATTCGTCCTTCAGTCTCACTTCGAGCGAAGCGGATTGATTGCTTACCTCCAGATTGTAATATTCATAAACCTTGTCGCATTCGATAGTTACGAGCATTTTCCCGTCGAATGGGGTTTTGAATAATAATTTCGCCCGGTCGCCGCTTGCGTATGCGTCTTTGTCGGCTGTGATGTCTATTTTGCCCTCCTTATCGACTTCGAAGCTGGCGGGCGAGGTGTATCCGGATCGGTATGCATAGAATCGCCGGGAGTTATATACCTCGCTGCCGGGAATCAGCACGCGAATTTCGTACGATCCGGACAATTCCGGAGTAAATTTATATACATATTTTTTATTAATTTCAATTTTCTTTTCAGAAACGATGTCTTCGATTTTCCGGGATTCGAATTGGGAACCGCCATGGGGATTTGTCCGCATCACGGTTTCCCAATTGGTTTTGATTATCCGGATAACTGCGGTTGCTTTTGCAGGGTTGCCCTTGCGGTCGACCGCCGCCAGCGGGATCGATAGCGGTGATTTAGCGCTGACCCACGAGTCGAATTCGCCAATCCCGAAGAATACATTCTGTGTGAATACCTCGGCGGTTTGAGTTGCCGATACTGTGCGGCCGGTTTCGTCGAAAACTTTGGCGAGGATATCCGCTTTGAAATAGCCGCGGTTGCGGAGCATTTCCTTAAGTGCGAATTTTTCGGTGGCGTTGCCTTCCGGGTCTGTGCGGCCCTCGCGTTGTGCGGATTCGAAGCTGCGCTGGTCGTCGCCGCTGACCGCAAAGCCGTATTCGTCGTATCCCTTTGGCCTGAAGAGTGTTCTGCGAAGGTTCATCTCCATTTCGTATTTCCGATCGGAAGCGGGCGGCCCGAAAAGATTGACCGCATGGATGTTTGCAGAAATTTCTCCGGGTATTTCATATGTATCTTTATCGAGCTTGAGATCGACTTTGATGCGGTCGGGCACAAATTCTTCGATGTGTACGTAGCGCGTGGCGATCAGCACATTGCCCGCGAGGTATGCCTGCAGAGTATAAGTGCCTGTTATCAGATTTGCGGGCAGGTAGAGTGTGGTCGAGAATCCGCCCTGATCGTCGGTTTTGATATTTATCTGCTTATATAATTTGCTGCCGGGGAGCAGGATTTTGAGCCGCACTGGTAGGCCTGCCACGTTTTCCATATTCCTGTCGCGGACGATGCCGGCCATCACGAGGGTATCGCCGGGACGGTAGAGATCGCGGTCGCCATAGAAGAATGCGTAGTAGTCGGATGTTTCGATGCCGCCGGTTTCGAATTCGGATTTGCCGACTCGGGTGTCGTAATTGAGTACGAGATAATTGACGTCGCCGTCTTTTTTGACTGAAACCATACCCGGCCGGAATCGTGGGATCGATCGTCCGAGTCCGGCGAATGCCGCAATACCCATAACATTGGTGCGGCCGGTGGACATAAGCTGGTTGGTATTGCTGAAGAGTCTGATTTCGGCGTTTTTCACCGGTTCGGCTGATTTGATCGAATTGGCCATAACGAAGACGTTATCGTCGGTAGCTTTGGCGATCAGCGCGATGTCGGATACGGAAACGATATTGCTTGCCTGCAGCCAGATTTCCTCGGTCGATTCGGCTTTGACGACGTAGATGCCGTCGAATTTTTCGAGCATGTCCATATTCATTTTCAAAAGACGACTGTCGCCGTTGCGGGGGAGTTTGTCGGTTTCGTAGGTCTTTTCGAAAATCACATTGCCCAGATTGGAATAATCAAAATATTTAAAATTTTTGTAATCGTCGCTTTTTTCGTCGTAAACCCAGTCGTAGTATGGCCCCTGGCGGAAGAACGTCAGAATATTATTTTCAAAAATTTTGGCAATTGTGACTTTAATTTTATCAATATTCGAAATATTAATCCCGATATTTCTCTCGCCGCGGGAGGAAAGATAAATCGCATCGGGAGAGGCGAATGAAATCGCCGGAGCCATATCTCCGAAGCTGACGTTTGCGCTTACGTCCTCGCCGAGCTTTTTATCGAATACGCCGGTCAGCTCTCCTGAAATATCAATCTGGTAGGAGCTGCCCGGACTAAATTTGCCCTCGACTTCGATTCCGAAGTCGGCCAGACTGAATTTTGCGCCGGCATCCGGATATATATCTATAAGCGAATCCAGTTTTTGTTTTTTTGAAATTTCCTGATTGGTCATAATGCGAATGGTTTTCTCCGGCCCATCGATATGAGCGCGGACATCGGTGATCCGCAACTGGTCGACGGAGGGAATTTCCAGCTTATAATTCATTTCGTCTTTGGTCGCGAAATCATAATCTGCCAGCCTCAGGCCCGGAGCGATTCGAATATCCAGAGTCTTTCCGTCCATTGCGCGAGGATCGCCGATTTCCGAATATAGAGCAACCGTCCGCGAAGCGGGATCGGGCGAAATCTCGTATTTCAGCACATCGGTGCCGGCTTTTAGCGTGAGAAGCCCGCTCATCGCAGCCGGGGTAATCGCATAGGGGAAATTGATCCGCACATTCATAATTGCACGTGCTGAGCCGGGCTGGCGCTGCCAGATGACATCTGCGGATTTGATGTGCATTGTTTCCGTATGGAATTTATAAATATTATCATCAGCTATCTGCATTTTTTCTGCGTTGCCGATCAGCAGACGGTCGGTCAGCGAGGCGGTATATTCGGTCGATGGCCTGAAGCTTTCGTAAGGGGAGAACACCAGTTCGTTCGGTGAATTCCATTTAAAAACGCCGGGCACTTCGGGATTGAAGCGTATAAAACGTGTGGTGTCCCATTGGTGGATAGCCGAGTCTTTGACGATTGCATTATTGAAGATAAATACGAGATTTTGCCTGAGTTCGATCTGATGATCGTTCGTATCGAAATTTGTTGAAACAATTTCGAGCTGATTGGCCCTTTGGCATGAAATTAGCGTAATTAAAATAAAGATAGCGATTACGATTTGCTTCATTGACAGACTCCGCAGATTGATTGCAGTATATTATAAGGACTGGCGCGATAGCCGAAAATTCATATACTGG
This sequence comes from uncultured Hyphomicrobiales bacterium, assembly GCA_964513465.1. Lineage (GTDB taxonomy): Bacteria > Bacteroidota > Ignavibacteria > Kapaibacteriales > UBA2268 > CAZEMR01. The sequence continues at coordinate 18,013 of CAZEMR010000008.1, read as the reverse complement.
CAATATAACATATTAAAAGCATATTATATAAATCATAATCACTATTCGCTGTGTGAAGATATGGTTAATATTTTTTTAGGTTTTCTCTTTTAGAAATAATCTTGTAAATTGATATAATTATGATAGCTAAATGCGGGTGCTGCGCCGGATGAAACTTAGTCTGAAAAATAAATTAATCCTGATAATATTATTGGTTGTATTTTTTGCGACTACTTCGGTTTCATTGATACTGATAGTCAGCGAGATGAATTTTATGGAGGACGACCTCATTCACGAGGCAGGCCTGATCTCCGCATTGCTAAGCGATTATTCCAAAGACGCACTCCAGACCGATAATCACAGCTTTGCCGAATCGCTGCTCGATGAGCTCGAAACCACTCATCTGATCGACGAAGGCTATCTGTACGATTCGACGGGCGCGCTGTTTGCCACTTTCCCGCAGTATCTTCGTATGGATCCCTCCCAGAAGTCGCCTTGTATATTCCGCGATACCGTAGTGCGCCGCGATGATGCATATTATCATATACGGATGATTCACAGGGACGACAGAATGATCGGCAGCCTTTGCCTGAAGCTGAACACAAAGTATATAACCGCCAGAACAGATGAGTTTCTATGGACTGCTGCTTTAGTTTTGGGCGGGTTTCTCGTGTTTTCGTATTTCCTTGCACTGCTATTGCAGAATATAATCAGTCGTCCGATCAGGCGGCTCTCGGGCATACTCGAAAAGGTCGGCCATAGCCAGGACTACTCGCGCAAAGTCAGCCACAGCAGCAACGACGAAATCGGGCAATTATATGATTCCTTTAATAATATGATCGAGGCAATTCAGCGCCACGACCGCCAGCGTGCTTCGATTGAAAACTACCTGCGCGAAAGTGAAGCGCGATTCCGCGAATTATTCGAGAATATTTATAATGCCGTCATCGTGCTCGAACCCGATCCCACCTATAAATATATCGTCCGGGGCATCAACCAGGCCTGCGAGCAGGAGGAAAACATCCGGCGAGACGAAGCAGTCGGCAAGGCATTCGAAGGTGTATTTCCGAATATTGCAGGCGAACAGCTTATCGGGATGATGCTGCAGGCCGAGCAAACGGGCAACCCGGCCAGGAAGACAATCCTGATCGACCGGAAAAAGGATACCTGGTATAATTGTTTCGTTAACCGGCTGCCCGACGGTAATCTGCTGCTGGTTTACGAAGATGTATCCGAAAAGGTCGCCAGCGAACAGCGGCTGAGAACATCCGAAGATTGGCAAAAGCGAATTCTCGAGAGCATCAGCGAAGGTTTTTTCGTATTAAATAAAAATTTTCAGATTACTTATTTCAATCGAAAGGCCGAGGAACTGCTGCAGAGAAAACGAGAAGAAGTGCTCGGAAAGCATTTATTCGAGGAAGCATTCCCCGAGGCAAAGGGTTCGATATTCGAAGATAAATACGGATATGCGATAGAAAACAGGAAGAGCCTGTCGTTCGAAACTTATTTCGGGGTGGCTCCGATCGACAACTGGTACGAGGTATGGGTATATCCATTCGAGGACGGCATTACCGTGTTCTTTCAGGTAACAACCGAGCGCAAAAGAGCCGAGGAAGCGCTTCGCTTTTCCGAGCTGAGGTACCGTGTGCTGTTCGAGACAATGAATCAGGGGGTGGTATTGCAGGACGCCAAAGGAAATGTGATTTCGGCAAATAAAGCTGCCGAGAAAATTCTTGGAATTTCCGCCGCCGGGGATTTCGGATTTGCGGAAAGCGAATTCAAATATTTCCACGAGGATGGTACTCCAATGGCCGAAGAGGAAACGCCGCCCTATAAGTCCCTGATCAGCGGCAGGCGTAATGAAAACCCGCTTATGGGCTTTTTCAATCCGCAGGCAAGAGAAATCAGATGGCTGCATGTCAGCTCGGTGCCACAGTTTAAATCCGGCGAAGATAAGCCGCATTCGGTATTTACAACATACACTAATCTGACCGAAAGAAAGCGCAACTCTGAGGAACGCGAGCGACTTAACCGTCAGCTCACCGCCAAAAACCGCGAGTTGGAGCAGATCGTTTACGTAACTTCCCACGACCTGCGTTCGCCGCTGGTCAATATACTCGGATTCAGTTCCGAGCTTAGCGATGCCTGCGAGAGCCTTAGCAAAATTTTGAATGATCCCGAAAGAAATGAGTCCGACAAACAAGTAGTGCAGGATATTCTGCAGTACCGCATCCCGACATCGCTGGGTTATATTAATAAGAGCGGCCAGAAAATTGATTCGCTGCTGAAAGGACTGCTATATCTCTCGCGACTGGGCCGCAATGTGGTATCCCCCGGGATGATCGATATGGACGAGCTGATCGATAAAGTTCTGGCAGATTTCACATTCCGGCTCAAGGAAGAAGACGCTGTCATCCAGGCCGAAAGTCTCCCCGGTTGCTATGCGGATCCCGGCCAGATAAACCAGGTATTCGCCAATCTGATCGACAATGCTCTTAAATATTCAAAAAAGAAACAGAAAATTCATATAAAAATAAGCGGCTGGCACGAAAATGGTATGTCGGTATACTGCGTCGAGGATAACGGCGTTGGCATCGAGAAATCACATATGCCGAAAATATTCGAGTTGTTCCACCGGCTCGATCCCGAAAAGTCGGAAGGGGAAGGACTTGGACTGAATATTGTAGCAAAAATAATCGAAAGAAATTCCGGAAGTATTCGCGTTGAATCAGAGCCGGGCCGCGGAACGAAATTTTATATATTGCTTCCTTCATCAAAATAAATTATATTAAAACAATCGAATCAATAAAAATTGTGTGGTGGAAATGGAAAAAGAAGTAGTAGTACTGGTGGCCGAAGACGATATTGGCCACGCCACTCTGATCAAAATGAATCTGAAAAGAGCAGCTATCGTCAATCGATTCATTCATTTCAAGGATGGCGAGGAATTGCTGGATTTTCTATTAAGAAATGGGGATGGTCCCCACCGCAAGGCCAATGTGCCTTATCTCTTGCTGCTGGATATCCGGATGCCAAAAGTAGACGGAGTAGAAGCACTCAGGAAGATCAAATCCGATCCGGATCTGAAAAAGCTGCCGGTGATTATGCTGACGACCACCGACGACCCGATCGAGATTAAAAAATGCTACGAGCTCGGTTGCAATAATTATCTGGTAAAGCCAATTGAGTATCAGAACTTTGTGGAAGCACTCAAATTGCTGGGCCTGTTTCTGAAAATAATAGAAGTCCCCGAGACTTTTGAAAAAGATGCATAATAGAATTGATAATACAAATATCAATATTCTGGTTTGCGACGACGAACCTGGAATCACCGAACTTATCAAACTGAAGTCCGGCCGGCTTGGCATTGACTGCAATACAGTATCCGGCGGCGTCGAGGCTATTGATTACCTTAAGAATAATCAGCCGGATATGATGCTGCTGGATTACAAGCTTCGGGATATGAATGGAATAGAAGTTATCAAAAACCTCCACAGCGAGGGACTCCGAGTTCCGTTTATGATAATGACCGGATTCGGCGACGAAAAGCTGGCCGTCGAAATGATGAAGCTAGGCGCCCGGGATTATATTGTTAAAGATACCAACTTCCCGAAACTTATTGAAGTAATACTTGCCCGACTTGCAGAATCCATCCGCACCGAAAAAGAATTAAAGAAAACCGAGCAGGACCTGCTCGAAAGCCGCGAGAATCTTTCGATCACGCTCGAGAGCATTGGCGACGCAGTAATTGTGGTCGATAAAGAAAAAAATATTGTTCGCCTTAATAAAATCGCCGAATCGCTAACCGGATGGAATCGCAATGATGCATTCGGCAAACCGATCGAAAAAGTTTTTAATATATATAATTCTCATACCGGACAGCGCTCGATTAATCCTATAGACCGTGTATTCGCCGAGGGCAAGATAGTCGGTCTGGCCAACGATACCACTCTGCTGGCCAGAGACGGCGCCGAATATTTTATAGCCGACAGCGCTTCGCCAATCCGCCGTGCCGACGGAGCTGTGATCGGAGCAGTGCTGGTATTCCGCGATATCAGCGAAAAATACAACCAGGAGAAGATTATTCGCCAGAATTCCGATAGACTGCGGAAGGCTCAGGCGATATCGCATACCGGGAACTGGGAAATCGACCTCGAAAAAAAAACAATGTGGGCATCCGAAGAAGCATTCCGGATTTATGGGCTGGACTACGAATCTCCGTTCATTCCACTTCAAACCGCCCAGCTTGCGGTGATCCCTGAAGACCGCCCGATGATGGACAAAGCGCTGGAAGATCTTATATTCAACAAAATGCCCTACGATGTGGTCTTCCGCATCCGCCACTTCGAAAGCGGAGAGATTCGGATATTGCACTCCAAAGCCGAATGCCTGCGAAGCGACAGCGGAGCGCCGCTGGCAGTCCAGGGCGTGGTGCGAGACATTACAGAGCATGAAATGCAGCAACGCGCGCTTGCAGAGAGCGAAAGCATGTATCGAGCACTATTCGAGGAGGCGCTCAACCCCATTCTTGTGGTCGACGAAGAAGGCAATTACATCGACGTCAATCCTGCAGCCGAGGAATTCCTCGAAATGCCAAAATCCGAAATAATCAGGCACAAAGTCTGGGATTTTGCGCCCCCCGGCAAACTCCATGAAGTACGCCATGAACACGATCCGTTCTATAGCAAGCGGACAGTAGAAACAAAATATTTAATCAAAGGGCGCTTGAAAACACTGCTGCTCAACGTTGTGCCGGCTTTGAAAGGTGATAAAAAAATACTCTTCGGGCTTGGCCAGGAAATTACTCTGATAAAGCACCAGACCGCTCAGATCAACGAACAGAAGGAAATGCTGCGGGTTATCGTGGAGAATAACCCGTCGGCAGTGGCAATGTTCGACCGCGATATGCGCTATATTTTCGTTTCGCGTTCATGGCTTCACAGCTATAAAATAGAGGACGAAGATATTATCGGGCGCAGCCACTACGAAGTACTTCCGCATTTACCCGAGGAGCGCCGCGAGATTCACCGCCGCGTGCTCGGTGGCGAAGTGCTCCACGGAGAAGAAGACACACTGACCTTGGCCGACGGTACGCAAGAAATCGTCCGGTGGGAAGTTCGCCCCTGGTATGAATCATCCGGAGAAATCGGCGGAATCATTATATTTTCTGAATTTATTACCGAAAAGAAAGAAACATCGCGCAGGCTCGAAACCAGCCGCGAGCAGCTATCGCTAATTATTAGCACAGTCCCTGCACTAATATTTTATCTTGATATTAATCACGAATTCAAATTCGCTAACGAACAATTTGCTCGATGGGTCGATTTGCCGACGCAAGAAATCATTGGCCGGAAAATCAAAGATGCGCTGCCGCAGCAAATGTATGATGCTATCAAATCAGTCCTGAGACCAGCCGCCGAAGGCCATCCGGAAGAACTGATATACACACATTCGCAGAGTAGAATTCCGGATAAAACATTTCTTATCAAAATAGTTCCGCATTTCGATAAGAATAATATATATACCGGACTATTGATCCATATGCACGACATTACCGAACAAAAAGCCGCCGCCGATGAGCTCGAGCGGCTTAACGACGAGCTCGAACAAATGGTCATCGAACGCACCTCGCAGCTCGAAGAGACTATGGAAGAGCTGAAATTTGAAAATTACGAACGCAAACGAACTACCGACGAGCTTCTGAAAACTCAGGACGAGCTCCGAGAAACACTCGAAAAAGAAAAAGAACTCAACGAGCTGAAATCGCGATTTATCTCTACTGTTTCGCATGAATATCGCACACCGCTTACCGTGATAATGTCATCCGCATTCCTGCTCGAGGAGATTTATAAAAAAGGAGATTCAAAAAAATTCGAAAGATACCTCAATAAGGTCAAGGATTCAGTCAGAACAATGACTCGCCTTCTGGAAGATATTTTAATCATCGGAAAAAGCGATGCCTGCAAGCTCGACAGCCGGCCCGACACATTCTATCTGTCACAATCGCTATGCGAGATTGCCGTCGAAGCCGATGAGATCAACAACAAGCACAGCCAGAAAAATATCAGTCTAACAATGACGACATTTCCCGACATGATGGAT
>CAZEMR010000008.1:0-11922 GCA_964513465.1 uncultured Hyphomicrobiales bacterium | reverse complement strand
TACAAACGTGTCCTTTTCCCGCAACGATGGATAACAATTTCTGGCATCAGATAGCAGGCAATCTTATTTCGAACGCAGCCAAATATTCACCCGCTGGGTCACAGATCGACGTAAATCTTTCGGAAAAATCAGGCAGAATCGAGCTGGAGGTATCCGATCGTGGCGATGGGATTTCCGACAAGGAAAAAGCTTCGATATTCGATCCCTTTTATCGCGGCAATAGAACCGAAAACGTCTCCGGCACCGGGCTGGGACTATCGATAGTGAAAAGATGCGTCGAAGCTATGAATGGCAGCATCGGCTGCTCCGACCGCGAAGGCGGAGGGACAACTTTCCGGGTTTCAATTCCGAACGAATAAACTAATCAGAGATAATTGCGGGCAGGGTGAATATAAACTTTGTCCCCTTGCCGGGCCGGCTTTCCGCCATAATAGTTCCAAGATTTTTTTCTACTAATTCGCGGCATAAAGCCAATCCGAGGCCAGTGCCTTTTTCGTTGGCAGTGCCGAATGTAGATGTTTTACCGCCGATTTTAAATAATTTTTCGATTCTTTCGGGTTCGATTCCGACTCCGGTGTCCTGAACGGCGATATGAATCATTGAGTCCTTCTTATTGGCGGAGATGGTGATTTTGCCACCTTCGCGGGTGAATTTGATCGCGTTAGACATAAGATTGCGAATAATCGTATCGGCCATTTTCATATCCGCATATACGAAAGCGCTGTCGGAAACTTTATTGACCATCCCGATATTTTTATTTCGGGCAGCCTGGCCAAATAATTTGATATTTTCGTCGACTATCTCGTTGAGCATAAAATAGTCCGGCTCGATCTCGATAGTACGGCGCTGCAGGCGCGACCATAGCAGCAGATTCTCGAGCAGTTTGAACAAATTGCTTGCTGATTCATACATATCGTCGGCTATTTCAGTGATCTCATCCTTTTCGAGCGAATCCGCACGCATTGTAAGGCCTTTCGATAGCGTAAGGAATCCCTGGAACGGGCTCTTCAGGTCGTGGGCAATAATCGAGAAGAATTTATCTTTGCGTTCGTTCAAATCTTTCAGCTTTTCTTCGGAATCTTTCAGTTTTTCGTTTAGCTCTATCAACTCGTTTGCGTTTTTTTCGATTGTGACATTAGATATTCGCAATTCCTCGATCAGCTTTTTCATTTCCTGTTCGGCCTGTTTGCGATCTGTGATGTCTCGCGAAACCACCAGCAATGCGGTTTTGCCCGAGTATGTGATTATCGATCCGCTGACCTCGACGTCGACCGGCTCGCCGTTTTTGCGGATATATTGCCGCTCGTCGATTTTCATCTGGCGCTCACCGATTACTTTTTTGATATGCCAGTCCACATCGCTCTGCTGATGCCCGACAATATCATAAACCGGGCGTCCGATCAGTTCGGCGGAGGAGTAGCCCAGCAAATCCTGTAGAGTCGGGTTGGTTTCGATGATTTTACGCGATTCGATGTCCATTATATATATACCCTCGGCGGATTGCTCTACGGTGGCGCGATATTTTTCCTCGCTCTCGCGCAGCGCTTTTTCGGCCTGTTTGCGTTCGGTGATGTCGCGGGCTATTCCCAGCACGACCGTGCGATTATTGATTTTGACAGGATATGTAGTGATTTCGGTTTCAATAAGGCGACCGTCGCGGCATCGGAGCTCGAATTCGTCGGGGCCGGTCTTCATTCCCAGCAGCGCCCTTGCAAGATTGGCGGCCGCAAGCGGCAGATATTTTTTGGGCAAAAGATCGAGATCGAGCATCTTTTTACCAATCAGTTGGTCGCGTTTTGCGCCGATCATTTTCTCTGCGGCGCGGTTGCCGTCGAGTAATACGCCCTTAAGGTCGTTCATATAATACGCGTCGGGAGCGAATTCGAACAGCAGCTTGAATCTTTCTTCGGAATTCCTGAGATCCGACAGAATCTTTTTGTGCTCGGTAATATCAATCAGAATTCCCACCAGGCCGGCTTTTTCGTTGTTATTGTCCGAATAGGCCGCTTTGACGTATTGTACTTCCCGTAGCTGGCCGTCGGCCCGCCGAGCGCGGGTCTCGTATGTCTGGCTGCCGCCGCGTTCGAGCAGCTCTCTGTCGGCGCGGTTATAAATATTGGCCAGGTCTTTTTCGAACAGATCGGAAGCGCTGCGCCCGATGATTTTCTTCAGCTCCAGGCCGGTGAATTCCAGGAATGCGCTATTGCAGCCCGTATAATTCAGATTGGCATCTTTATAGAAAATCGGATTAGGAATCGTATCGATTAATATTTGAAGGAAACTGAGATTATTGCGGAGCGATTGCTCTATAGATTTGCGTATTTGAATTTCGCGGCTGATCACCAGCAGGCCTTCCAGTTCCGAACGCTCGTTGAATATCCCGCGGATTATGACCTCGCACCAGATTCGCTCGCCGTCCTTTTTGATGTGCTTAATTTCATATATGTCGGGGAATTGATGACGGGGACTTGATGGATTGGTCACAATATTATTCAGCGAATTGCGAATGTCGGTTATATTTCCTGAATCGATTAGATCTTCAAGCGCCGATTCGATGAATTCCTGCTGCGTATAGCCCAGTATTTGACTGACAGCCGGGCTTACGTATTCGATCCGCATGTCAGTATCGAGAGTCCAGATCACATCGTCCGAATTCTCGGTAATCAGCCGATAGCGCCGCTCTTTCTCGCGGATAGTTGCTTCGTACTGCTCCTTGATCAAATTCTTTTCGATCAGGTCGCGATTCTTCTGTGCCAGATTGGTAATAATATGAGTGATAGTTATATAATAATCGATGATATTGGCAATCCGTTCGCGGCTGAATCGGGGGATTTCCCGAATGGCAGCGAAATATTCATCTTTATCAAAATCGTATTGTCGGGCATGGGCAGCGTGTTTGCTCCGGTTGATTTCGTCGTCATCATACAAAAAGCGGCCGAATACGATGATTCCGATTATCTGGTTGCCAAGCCTTATCGGCATTGCCACATTCCGCAGCCCGTGCGGGCATATATATTCATAATATTCCTTGTCGCCGATGATTTTAGCAAGCTCGGCTTTGTCATTCCGGCACTGCCGGAAAGTCTCCGGAGATTTGCGATAGAATTGCTCGCATAGCATAGTGCCGCCGGTTGAAATCAGGTTCTGACCATTGACGTCGAACAGTCCCACCGGCACTCCAGTGGCTTTGTAGTGCTTATCGATCAGTTCGGCGAGCAAATCGAGATCGAGCAGACTGTTTGGTCTTGCGGTGGTCATGAATTTTGTATTAAAATTTTATTATTCGAAAAAGAAATGCACAAATATCCTGATGCTAAGATAACAATTTATTTAAATATTAAAAATAATTAAGAATAAAAATTGCAAATATTTCCAAAAAAAAGCCCGGACTATCCGGGCTTAATTGTAATTTTGCATAAATTCATTAAAAATCAAGCAGTTTCTCAATGTCTTCGCGGATTTTATGTTCGTTCGGCAATATGTCGTTTTCGTAGGCCGGGGCGTAGGGGATAGGCGAATGCTTGGCGGCATGGCGCATCACCGGCGCATCCAGCGAGCGGAATGCCTCGTCAGCTATAGTCGAAGCTATCTCGGCGCCGAATCCGAGCACCCGGGTGTCCTCGTGGACGACTATCGCGCGGCCGGTTTTGCGTATGGATTCGAGCACGAGCTCCCTGTCCCAGGGAATAATCGTGCGCAGGTCGATAATTTCGATTTTGCGGCCGCTTTCTTTTTCGATTTTTTTGACAGCATTGAGCGAATCGCGCACGCCCATGCCCCATGTGATTACGGTTGCATCGTCGCCCTCGCGGACGATCTTGCCCTTGCCGAATGGCAGCAGGAAGTCGTCGCCCGGTTCGATTGATGTTGAGTACGGCAGCCGATACATTCCCTTATGCTCCAGAAACAGAACGGGATCGTCGAGCCGGCAGGCGGTCTTGAGCAGGCCCTTGGCGTCGGCGGCTGTGCTTGGATATGCTATCAGCAGGCCGGGGATATGCGCAAAAAATGCCTCGATATTCTGCGAATGGCAGAGTCCGCCGTGGATATATCCGCCGACTGCGACGCGAACCACCACCGGCGCACTGAACCCGCCATTGCTGCGGTATCGCATGGTGGTCAGCTCGTTGCGGAACTGGTGGAACGCTGGCCAGATATAATCGCCGAATTGAATTTCGACGACCGGCTTGTAGCCGCGGACGGCCAGTCCGACTGCGACTCCGAGGATTGAGGCCTCGGCCAGCGGCGAGTTGAATACCCGGTCGGTGCCGAATTTGGTCGAGAGCCCCTTGGTGGTGGTAAATACTCCGCCTTTGGGGTCTGCAATGTCCTCGCCGAAAATAAGCATTTTATCGTTATGTGCCATTTCCTCATGCAGCGCGTGGTTGATGGCGTCGACCATGACGGCTTTGTCGCCTTCCTCTGGATATGAATCGGCGTAGTCGAGGTCGCGGGTTTCCTCGGGGGCGAAAATATGCCTGGTGGAATCCGCCGGATCGGGATCGTTCTGCTTAAGCGCCCAGTCCGCGGCATCGTCGATTTCCTTTTTAATCGAAATCTCCAGATCGTCGATTTCCTCTTCGGTGGCGATTCCGTGTCCGACCATGTAGCTTTTCAGATAAATAATGCCGTCGCGGGATTCCTTTGCTGCCTCGAGCTCCTCGACGGGGCGGTATTTGCGCTGGTCGTCGCTCGATGAATGCGGCAAAAGGCGTTCGACGTCGGCATGCAATAGTGCCGGGCCTTTGCCTGCGTGCATGTATTCGACAGCTTCGCGGGCGGCTTTGAGCGATTCGAAGAAATTGGTGCCATTGAATGTTTTCATCTTCAGATTTGCGTAGCAACAGAACGTATGGCCGACATTTCCACCCATCGACTGGTGCTCGCGGGGCACACTGATCGCATAGCCGTTGTCCTGAATACAGAACAGCAAATTCAGCTTCTCGCGCGAAGCCCAGTTGACCGCTTCGTAGAATTCGCCCTGGCTGGTGGTGCCTTCGCCGGAGGCGACGTAGGTTATATCGTCGCTGCCGGATTTGCGGGCTGCCAGTGCGGTGCCGACGGCGTTCAGGAACTGGGTGCCGGTCGGCGAGCTTGCCGTGGGGAGGTTCAGATCGGGGTGTCCGTAGTGGTTGGGCATTTGCCGCGCGCCGGTGGACGGATCGTCCGGTTTGCCGGTGGCCAGCAGGAAATAATCTTTAGGAGTATAGCCCATTGTGTAAGAAAATGCCAGATCGCGGTAGTAAGTCCAGCCCCAGTCCTTCTTTTGGGTGAGCGCCATACCTATTGCGGTCTGAACTGCCTCGTGGCCGCTGCCGCCGATATGGAAGAATGATTTGCCCTGCTTGACCAGCGTCAGATGCTTATTGTCGGTGGTGCGGGCGGTAATCATAATCCGGAGTGCGCGCATCATATCGTCCTTCGAAAGACCGAGATCTTCGTGGGGTTTATCGCCCAGCTTGACGGAATCCACCGAGCACGATGGGTCGTTATGTATTTCGCAGGCGCTTCCTTTTTTGGATTCTTCGATGGCTTCCATCATAATTTTGGCGGATTCGGATAATTCTTTGGGATCGGTTTTCTTTTTCGGCGAGGTTTCCTTTTTGGATTTTGCCATATTTAATGCCTCTTAATTATAATTGTATTAAATAATATTTTTGATTAACTTGATTTCAATTTTTTGAAACAGGCGAGAAATTCAACAAGAAAAATGGCATGGAATAACATAATAGGTCACGACAGAATTAAGAAAATATTGCAGAAAGCCATTGTGGGAGACAGAGTTGCCGGAGCGTACTGCCTGTGGGGAATACCCGGCATCGGCAAGGAAGCGCTGGCCATCGAATTCGCCCGCGCGGCCAACTGCGAGAATCCCTCCATTGCTCCCGACTCTATCGAATCCTGCGGCCAATGCAAATCATGCCGCGATATAGACGAGCTTAATCACCCAAACCTCAATCTGGTGTTTCCTTTGCCAGCGGGAAAGGGCAGCGATTCGAAGTCTGATTCGCCGTATTCGAGCCTTTCGGACCAGCAGATTGACGAAATCCAGGAGCAAATCCGCGCGAAATCCGGCGATCCGTATTATAAAATTATACCCACAAATGCCACCCAGATAAAAATCGCTTCGATTCGGGACGTCAAAAAAAAGCTGACGCTGAGCGGATCGCGGCGGGGCAGGCGATGCATTCTGATCAGCAGCGCAGAAATGCTCACCGGCGAGGCAGCCAATGCATTCCTCAAAACGCTCGAGGAGCCCCATCCGGGGGTGACGATATTTATGGTTACTTCGCGGCCGGATATGCTGCTGCCCACGATTATGTCGCGTTGCCAGCAGATTCGTTGCGAACCGCTGACCGACGGACAGATTGCCTCGGCGCTGGTCGAACGCCACGACATCGATCCCGACAACGCGCGGCTGGTGGCTGTTTATGGGCGGGGATCATACGTTCGCGCGCTGGAATTTCTCGGCGAGGACATGCGGCGCCTGCGAACGGATATGGTCGATATGCTGCGAACATCGATGAAAAAGCGGCGCTTCCGGCTGGAGCTATTGGAGCAGATTGACGAATTAATCAAAACCAGCGACAAATCCCGGCTCGAGACTGCGCTCAATATATTATTGATGTGGATGCGCGATGCGAATATGCTCCGCTTAATCGATTCGGCCGAGGGGATGATCAATCAGGATCAGCGCGATACGATCGAGAAATTTATAAAAGTATTCCCGGACGCCGATCTGGCCGAAAGCATCGAAAAGATCGATAATGCAATCCGCGATATTCGACGCAATGTGAATCCGCAGTTGATATTCGCCGGGCTTTTTCTGGAGCTGCGGGAGATTTTTATTGAAAATAGTTTATAAATTGTTAAATTGCATGATATTCTGATTCTCTACAAATTCAATTAATAATATCTCATATAATATAGATAGCTTAAATCAAAGGGACATCAAATGAGCGACCGCCCCGAAAAGAAAAATATCAACAAAAATAAACGTATTAATAAAAATTTTAAAAAATATCCTGATTCCCACAAAAAACGCGGGAATTACAATAATGGTTCCTCCTCGAAACCACAGCCTCCGATCGAGGATAACCGTATACCCTATATGGATATAAGCGAATCTCCGGAAATCGAACAGGAGGCCCCTGCGACCGAAAACGCACCATTACGGGAAGTCTCATATGTTCCCTCGATCGATGAAGAGCTTAATATCTCAATAAATCAGGTATCAACAACTCATGATTGCGGCGAGAAGCCGATCAAAATCGAACGCGGCGAATGCAGCGAGGAATCAGGCCCGTCGAAATACGCAGAGGTAGCGTTCAAAGGCAGCCGCCGCGACCTCTTCCTGAACAGCAATGCGCTGGAGATGGATCTCGACGATCTCGTAGTTGTCGAAGTCGAAAACGGCACTGATATCGGCAAGGTGATTTGCTGCAAGCACCAGGCAACTATTAAACGGAATTGCCATTATCGCGATCGTGATATTAAATTAAGCATTATCCGGCTGGCGAATGATCAGGACCGCGAAAAACGCAGCCATAACCAGGCCGAAGAGGAATACGTAGTCGAAACCACCCGCGAGCTGGTCAACAGATTCAATCTGGATATGAAAGTAACCGAGGCGGAATGGCAGTTCGACCGCCAGCGGCTTACTATATATTTCACAGCCCCCCAGAGGGTGGACTTCCGCGAGCTGGTCAAAGAGCTTGCTCGTACGTTCAAAACACGTATAGAGCTTCGCCAGATCTCGACCCGCGAAGAGACTAAGCGTCTCGGTTGCGGCATCGGAGCCTGCGGACTCAGTCTGTGCTGCACGACTTTTCTGCATGATTTCAGCCATGTGACGCTCGATCATGCCCGCACCCAGCAGCTATCGAACAACGTCGCCAAGCTGAGCGGATATTGCGGCCGCCTGAAGTGCTGCCTGCTTTATGAATATGAGACATACGTGAATGCTTTCGAGAAATACCCCCCGCTCAATTCCACAATCGATACGGAGGAGGGGACTTTCAAAATGATGAAGGTGGACGTTTTCAAAGATATGGTATATTTATATAATCAGAGAATCGGCAAGTATAAGACCATTTCCTTTGGCGAGCTGAGCGAATATGCCAAAAACGGCAAGGTATTTCTGCCCGAGCGAATCGAGGAAGACCCCGCAGACGAAGACCTGCGCTATCTCGAAGGCGATTAAAACGCGTTCGGTATGTAATCGATCGTCGGGGGAGTTGATCGCTGATCGATTCCCACAAAATCGAAGCGGCAGCCGGTATCGGAAATTTTATTGACATATAACCAGCCCTCGGCCGCGCGCCTGAGGGCTTTTATTTTGCGGGGGGTAATCGATTCCACCGGCGAGCCGTATTCGAAGCTTTTGCGGGCTTTGACCTCGACGAATACGATCATTTCGCCATCGCGCGCGATGATGTCGATCTCTCCATGCCTCCCGAAATGGAAATTCATTTTGACGATTTTCATACCGCGTTGTTCTAAAAAATCAGCCGCGAGCTGTTCGGCTTGCGAACCCTTCCCGCGGCTGTGCTGAATTTCTTTATCCATATATTTATATATGATTTACATTAATAATCTTCGTGCGCTTCCTTGTTGGCATTTTCTTCGATCGGAATCGGATAATTCCCCGTGAAGCAGGCAGTGCAATATCCGACTCCGGCCTCCTGTGGGACGGATTCCATCAGCTTTTGGATCGACAGATAATGCAGAGAATCAACCCCGATGGCCTTGCCTATATCCTCTTCGGATTTATAATGATTGGCGATCAGCTCCTCGCGGCTTGGGAAGTCCATGCCATAATGGCAGGGGTATTTGATGGGCGGCGAGGTAATCCGGCAATGCACTCGCCATGGGCCGGCTTCGCGGATAAGTTTGATCAGCGCAGTCGAAGTGGTGCCGCGGACAATTGAGTCGTCGCATACCACGATCTCGCGGTTTTCGATAACGCCTTTGACAGTATTGAATTTGGCTTTGACCTTCATTGCTCGGTTGTTCTGGCCAGGGGCGATAAAGGTGCGGCCGACGTAATGGCTGCGGATGAGGCCTATCTCGAAGCGGGTATCGCACTGGGCGATTTTGCTGTTTATCCGCGCATAGCCCAGGGTGGCGGTATTGCCGCTGTCGGGCACTGCTATACATGTTACCTTATTGGCTTTCTCGGGTCTGACCGGGCTTTCCTCGGCCAGGTTTTTACCAAGCTTGCGTCGTACTTTATCCACGTTGTGGCCGAATATTTTGCTGTCCGGACGCGAGAAATATATATATTCGAAAATACAGTGGCGCGATTCGGGAGTTTCATCGATTATCTTATAGCTTTTGATCTCGCCGGTGCGGAGTGTATCGTCGTCGATCACAACGATTTCATTGTGGCCGACCGAGCGGATATATTCGGCGTTGACCATGTCGAATGCACAGCTTTCCGAGGCAACAATATATGCGTAGCGACCTTCGATCCAAATGCGGCCTATGCTTAGGGGCCGGACGCCATGCGGATCGCGTGCGGCGATCAGAGCGTTTTCGGTCAGCATTGCCAGCGAATATGCGCCGCGGGCTTCACGGAGTGCCTCGCGGATCTGGTCGAGTTGGTTCTCCTCTTTGCTGCGGGCAATCTGGTGCAGGAATAGCTCGGTATCGGTAGTGGTGTGGAATATTGCGCCTTCCTTCTGCAGCCTGGTGCGCATTTCGCGAGTATTCGTCAGATTGCCGTTATGTGCAATCGAAAGTATGCCCTGGTGGTAGCGCATGGTGAACGGCTGAATATTCGCGCGTGTGCTTGCCCCGGTGGTAGAATAGCGGTTATGCCCCAGCGCGGAATCGCCCCTGAGGACATTCTCAAGAATATTCGGATCGGAAAAAACATCAAGCACGAGGCCCTCACCGCGGGTATAGGCGTAATGCTTCTTTTTCTTGATTTCGTCGTAATATACCGAGACTATGCCGGTGGCTTCCTGGCCGCGATGCTGCAGCGCATGAAGCGCGTAATATGTCATATAAGATGCCTGTGGATGGCCGTAGACCCCGACCACAGCGCAATTCGGGCGTGGTTTATCTATATCGTCATGATAAATGTTCAATTTGATATCCTGTGAAATGTTCACAAAAGTAAATTCAAACTTAACAAATTTTGAGAGAATTAATACGCATATAAACGCATACAGAGGTAAAATATCGCAGATAATCCGTAGGATTAATATTTTAAATTATTTAAATATATATAAATTAGCGGAATTTTTACTCGTACATGAAATTATCGGATTCCTTCTGAATCAGCCATTCGTCGAGTGTCATTGCTAATGAATCTTTTTCCGAAGTTAACGGATCATCTATCGGCCAGTCGATATTGGCACGCGGATCGTCCCAGCATATGGAGCCTTCGCCGGGTTTATTCCAAAGGCTGGTTACTTTGTACTGCATCTCGGTGTTGTCCTCGAGCGAGCAAAAGCCATTTGCAAAACCGGCGGGTACCCAAAGCTGGAGCATGTTTTCCTGGGATAGTTCGATTCCGAACCATTTGCCAAGCGTGGGCGAGCCCGGACGGATATCCAGCTCAACTACATATGCACGGCCTCGGGTAACACGAATAAGCTTGTCCTGGGGCGGATTCCACTGAAAGTGCATCCCGCGAAGTACTCCGCGAGCAGAACGGGAATGGTTGTCCTGAACAAAATGCGTAGGCAGCCCGAGCTGCTCGAATTCGTCAGCGCGCCAGCTTTCCATAAAAAAACCGCGCTCGTCGCCGAATAACTTTGGCTTTAATACGATTAATCCGTTGAGATGCTCCGAGACAACTTCAAGTCCCATCTTCTAATCTTTCCTTTTTGTCGTTTTTATAAATACTTTAAGCAGCTTTTCGATTTCTTTCATATTGCCCAGCCCGCCCGGCGCCAACAGACTTTCGCCATCGCCGTGCGATTTGGATTCGAGTAACTCTTCCT
Source organism: uncultured Hyphomicrobiales bacterium (assembly GCA_964513465.1). Taxonomy (GTDB): domain Bacteria; phylum Bacteroidota; class Ignavibacteria; order Kapaibacteriales; family UBA2268; genus CAZEMR01. Next base: position 967 of record CAZEMR010000008.1, on the reverse strand, counting down.
CCTGGCGAGTGTACATCAGAGTGAAGGCATAAGTGATTAGCAGCGAGAACTCGAGGCCGAGCGCAAAAATCACCAGCGATGGCTGCGTCGGGGGAATAAACTTAAGGCCTCGCAGACCGATGATGATGATCAGCACGCCAGCGCCGATATATACGAACCCGAGCATAGTGTTGCTGTATTTCACAGAAAAATAAAACCGCAGATACATGTTAAGTCCCTGATTGACATGGAGAATGCGGTACCACAGATGAGCATCGATCCAGCGCAGGCATTTATGTAATACCTTAAGGTCTTCGGTGGGAATTCCCCACAGCTCTTCGAATTCATGAAGCTGTCGCAGATTTGCGTTTTTGAGCTCATCGACGATTTCCGGAATATACTCCTCTGCGTGATAACCGTATTTTTTGACGGCGATCGAATCGAGCACCGCCGCCAGTTCGCGCTCGATTTTTTGGCGGATATAGCCCAGCCAGCCCGGCATCACTGCCGAGATCGCCACAGCCAGAAACAATCCAACCAGCGTCGATGGCAATATGAACGACAGCAGCGGATTAAACCAGTAGCGGGTTTCCTCAGGAGTTTTATGAAATGCGTCCACAGCCCAGGAAGAATAATAATTTGTAAATTTCTTTGGTTCGGACTGTTCGAGAGAATAGGATATTACCTGGCCGCCATTATAAACCTTTCCATTCAGCGTATTCTCGAAAAATGTCTCGATTCCCGGCAACGCGAAATAAAATATCATAATTGCCAGAGAAAATGTCAGACCAAAAAATATAGCGATCTGGAGCAAGTTATGCTCGGCCAGCTCGAAGTATGACTGATAATATGCGCGGTTTTTTGCCATGGCGTAAATAATATATTCAAAATATTTTACAAATTTATAAAATAAACCGCCAAAAAGACAATCTTTTGCTGAAATATTATCAAATATCGTTCCGAAAAAGCGGCGAAAGTTTATCAACGC
>CAZEMR010000007.1:0-65507 GCA_964513465.1 uncultured Hyphomicrobiales bacterium | reverse complement strand
TCCTCCGGGTTGGTGCCTTTGCCCTCTTCGAAGCGTGACGAAAAATCGTAATTACCTGTGAATGAGCCGCTTCCAAGCTGCATTGTTCCTTTTCCGCTCGGAAGGTCGCCTTCCCAAACAGCATTTGCATTACGTACTGGCATAGTATTCTCCAATAATTATTATAAAATCAATATATTAATGAAATGAAAAAAAAGAAATTGCGTGATTATCAGCTTTCGCGTTCGATGTCCGCAATTGATTTATCGGTAAATAAATATTCTTTGAGCTGGCCTTCGAAAAAGTTATCGTTGCGGCGGAGCCATTCTATAAGCATTGCTGCGTGCTCTTTTTCCTCGTTGCGGTTGTGGATGAGTATCTTTTTCAGGTCGTGGTTCGATACTGCGTCCACCCTCTGGTTATACCAGTCCCATGCGTCGAGTTCCTCGCACAGCGAAACTATCGCGCGGTGAATATCGATGGTTTCCTTTTTCATATCATGTTGTTTCTCGTGAAGATTTTCCGAACTCATAGATTCTCCGTTTTATGAAATGAAAGATGGTTATAATAATAAGCGGTTATGATATCACAGATCATAATAAAATAATAAGAATGCGCGCGGAGGATGTCCGTGGCAAAAAAATTAAATGCAGTGTGATTGAACTATCAGGAAGCTGTGATATGTCAAGTCGAATGATTGTCTAATAATTCGTACGAACGCCAGCGGAAAGTATTGCAAATTATGGTTGTTTTCGGCGAATTTCCATAATTCCGGGGCTGGCGGACGATTTCGACGAAAATATCCGTAATTGCGCCAAAATTGTCGGATATTTTGAAATCTAATTTCATAAATCTTCGAAAATTGACAAAAATCGAAGGTTTTGAGGGTTTGGCACGCTGCTTGCATATAACACAAATAAGCGCGCTTTTTGAATAAAATATATTGAACAATAAATCTAATGGAGATTATGATGAAAAAACTAATTGCAGCAGCCATATTCGCACTGGCAGGAATTATCACCGCAGCGAATATATACGCCGACGAGCCGGCGCCCAAAGAAAAACCCGCAAAAGCTCAGACCGAGCGCGGCGCAAATTTTGTCGATGCCGATAACGACGGTGTCTGCGACCACTACGTCGATGGCAAGCCCGGCAAGGGCCAGGGCAGGGGGCACATGAAAGCAAGAGGCATGGGGTATAAAAAACATATGGGACAGCGCGGCGCGAATTTTGTTGACGCCGATGGCGACGGAGTATGCGATAATTATACCGAGGGCAAACGCGGACGCGGCATGGGCAAAGCCAACGGACACCGCATGGGTAAATGCGACGGCACCGGCCCACGCGGCAATACAAACGGCGCAGGCAATGGCAATGCCAAATAAATCATAGGCTTAATCGATTAGTAACGGGGGAGGCAATCGCGCTATCCCCCAATCGATTAAATATATTTGAAATATTAAGAACTTAGATATATATTTATATGACCGAATATCGGAATTCAGCAAAATGAAATTATTTATAATCCATATCGCAATTCTGCTGGCGCTGGCCGCCGGCGCTTATGCTCAGGACCAGAAGCCGGAGCAAAAGCCCGATAAAGCCCCCGCCGCCGAAGAGAATAAGTCCGACGAGAAATTCAAATCCCTCAAAGAAGACGAGATAATCGAAAACGCCGAGGAAAAGAAATTCATCGACCGCAATGGCGACGGCATTAACGACCGCGTGCAGCCCGCCAATCGTGGTATGGGCCAGGGCAAGGGTAAAGGCCAGGGCCAGGGCAAGGGTCAGCAAATGCGCGGCCGCGGCAAGGACAGATTCATCGATCGCAACGGCGACGGCATCAACGACAACCGCTGCAAGGGCATGGGCCTGGGCAACCGCAAGCAGATGAAGCGCGGCGGAGGCAGAAATAAATAATCCGAACATTATGATTGAAAATTTTGCAATCAGGATATTTCTTTCCGCTTTTGTTCTATTTGCCCCGCTCGCAACGGCGCACGCACAGGAGTGGTATGCCTCCGGCGCAGTGGCCGCGGGCTACGACAGCAATCCTTTTCGCATACCGTCCGCCGAGCCTGCATTTGTGGCGGGACTTGATTTTGCCGTTGGTTACTATCCCGGCGAATCGCCGTTCGGCGCCGCTTATTCGATCTCTCCTACGTTTTTCACTCAATTCTACGAGCGAAGCTGGCTTAAGCACTCGCTTGCGCTGACATGGGATGACGCATTCGGCGAGGATATGACAAATCTCTGGGGTGTTGAGCTCGATTTGTCTCAGCGGCACGACCTGCCCGAAGTGGATTATTATGATTATAATCAGGTGCGCGGATCGGTATATGCCGAGCTGGACATGGGCGATGCGGCTGCGCTCAGCGGCGGCCTTGCAATCCGCTGGCGGGATTACGTAAATTATTCATCCATATCGAATTACGAAGAGCTTGTATATATATCATTTCGAAAGTCATTTCCTACGCGCACGAGCCTTATCGCCCGGATGACCTTTGGCGGGAAAAATTATATCAATTCATTACCCGGCGAAACCTCCGCAAGCGCCGGTAAATCGCCCGACGCAATCCGGAAAAAAGAGAATGGCAATAATGGCAACCGCGGCAATCATTACGGACGGGACTGGGCGGAGAAGATGAAGGAGTCCCGCGGTCAGGGCTATACAGTCGAGCCAGCCATAACGAGTAACGCCGCGGCCTCCGGACAGCTCGGCGCAGAGCTGCGGATAGGCCAGGCAATCGGCGGGATGACCGGCATCAGCCTTGAGCTATCGGCCACGCGAGACTTGTCGGCGGACAACCGCGCAATTGTCGCAGGCACAGTGGATTACTTCGGCGAGGAAGAGCTTTTCGACGACCCCTACAGCTACGAAAAGGACGGCATCCGGCTGGCGCTGACCAGCGTCGTGTGGGACGATTACCAGATTCGCGCCGAGGGATACTACCGCGCCAAGAGCTATTCGTATGCTGCGGATTTCGAGAACGCCGAATCGGGCAATCGCTTCGACGAGATGCGTGGCGTTTCGCTCGGTATCGACCGCTGGTTCAACGACGGCAGCCTCTGGGGCTTCGTATCCTCCTGGAATTTTGATATATATTATATCGGCAATAATTCCAACTCTGCGCTTTTCGATTATACGGGCGGCGGCGCTATGCTGATGCTCGGCCTCGATTTTTGACCTCTCTTTTTTACTTTCGATGAATTTATATATATTGGGTTAAATTTGCGCGGAAATTGCGCCATAGGCTGATATAATCGAACATTCATTTCCGAAAAATGACATTTTCAGAGATATTATTAATCGCTTTCGCACTGGGAATCGACGCATTCGCAGTTTCGCTCGCGGCAGGATCTTTTTTCGGTAAGGCCAGCGGCCGCCAGAAGTTCCGGCTATCATTCCATTTCGGATTGTTCCAGTTTATGATGCCCATTATCGGGTGGCTGGCCGGCTCCGGGATCGAGCAGTATATACATAAATTCGACCACTGGGTGGCATTCGCTTTGCTGGCCGCTATCGGCGGCAAGATGATATGGGACGGTTTCCGCGGCGAGGGCGGCGAGGTCAGCCACGATATTTCGCGCGGGGTCTCGCTGGTGAGCCTTTCGGTGGCAACTAGTATTGACGCGCTGGCCGTAGGGTTCAGCATCGGAGTCATCAAAAGCGGCATCCTCTGGCCGAGTATTATCATCGGGGTAACCGCCTCGGCGATGAGCCTGGTGGGGATTTACCTCGGCGAACGGCTTTCGGCACGGTTCGGCGGTGGAATATCAGTATTCGGGGGTCTGGTGCTGCTTTTAATTGGCCTGAATATACTGCGCGATCATCTCAATTTTTTTTAAAAAAATTATGCAAAATTTTCAATCATATCTCGAACAATTTATCGCCAGTGTCGGGCCTGATCTGCTGACTCGGCTTGCGACCACGGCCGGAATCGTGCTTGCCATCTGGCTTTTGCGCTACGTAATTCTAAAGCTAATATTCAAAAAAACAGTCGATGTGCGCAGCCGCTACAAATGGCGCAAGATCACGCTTTACGTAGCCGATTCCATTGGCATATTTTTGATCGGTCGGGTGTGGTTCGAGGAGTTCCAATCGGTTATCACATTCCTCGGCTTGTTGTCTGCCGGTATCGCTATCGCGCTGAAAGACCCTCTGGTGAATATTGCCGGATGGGTATTCATATTCTGGAGGCGCCCCTTCGAGGTGGGCGACCGCATTCAGATTGGCGAGAACGCAGGCGATGTCATCGACCAGCGCATGTTTCAGTTTACAATAATGGAGATCGGCAACTGGGTGCAGGCCGACCAATATACCGGCCGGATAATCCACATCCCCAATTCCATCGTATTCGCCAAAGAGCAGGCTATATACACCAAGGGCTCTAATTATATATGGAATGAAGTAGGTGTGCTGATCACATTCGAGAGCAACTGGAAGAAAGCCAAAGAGATTCTGACCGAAATAGTCGAGGATCACGGCAGTCGGATGAGCGAGACGGCACGGGAAAGCGTGATGGAGGCCACCCGCCAGTTTATGATACTCAATCCGAATCTAGAACCTTCCGTTTATACCGATGTGCGCGACAGCGGGGTGCTGCTTTCGATGCGCTACCTGTGCGATCCGCGCCAGCGCAGGATTACCGAGCAATTAATCTGGGAAGACGTGCTTATCAAATTTGCCGAGCATGAAGACATCGACTATGCCTATCCTACCACGCGATTTTACAGCAATTACATCGAAGGAAAATCCGGCACCAAGCCCGAAAAAGGCAGCGAAATGTGAGTAATTATAAATATGTGATTTTTCAAATATATGTATGTTGTTTAGAGATATTCCCTTGCTTTATAATTCCGGAGCCTGATAATGAAAAAAATTATTATTACCTTAGTTATGCTAATGATCGGCGGCGCAGCGGCATTGGGCCAGATTGCCGGCGGAGGTTATTTTATCCCTAATCATGGCCAGTGGCCGGAAAACGTGGAGTTCTGCGGCGTTGGCAAAGGAGTCAATATCTGGATCACAGACGCTGGCATTTGGTATGATTTTTACAAATCGGAAATGATTGATCCGGATGCCGACAAATATTCCCGGCCGCCGAAATTCCGCCGCGAAGGCGTGGTAATCAAAATGGAAATCGCCCATGAAGGCAAGAGTCGATTTCAATCCGAAGGCGAGCCGATATTCCGTAGAAATTATATAAAGGGCAATATTCCCGATAGGAGAACAAGCTCTCTGGGCTGCTATAAAGAGATTGAATTGCGCGATACGGAAAGCAAAGTTGCAGTCAATCTCGGCTTTGATAATGGAATTCCGCGCTATAATTTCAAACTTCGCGAAAACGCCGATCCGGATATAATTAAAATCCGATTTTCGGGTCAGGATGCGCTGGACGTCAATCTCCGCGGCGAGCTTATATTCAAAACTCCATTCGGCGATATCGTCAGCAATGGCCTGAAGGCATTCAAATACGGCGATGAGGATCTGCACCCGATTGACTGCCGTTTTACTCGCGAGGGCGATATAATTAAATTCAAACTCGACCGCAATTACGACGGCCTGAAGCGGATAATCGACCCGCTGATTTTCTCCACATTCGCAGGCGGCGAGGAAGCCGACCAGATTAATGCCATCGATATAAACAGCGATGGCGAGCTGATTGCCGCGGGATGGACCGAATCGCCGGATATGCCAACCACTACCGGCGCATATAGCGAGGTTATCTCTGGCGGGCGCGACGTCTGGATCGGCAAATACAAAATCGAGGGCAACCGAAAGGAATTGCTCTGGGCCAGCTTTATCGGCGGCGATGGCGACGACGTTGCCAATGGCTGCGCATTCGACGACGAGGGCAATATATATATTGCCGGCAATACGCAATCGACGAATTTTCCCGTCGAATCGCCCATGATACCCGAGCTTGGCGGCAAAACCGACTGCTTTGTGCTGAAGCTCGATCCCGAAGGCCGCGAACTTGAATTCTCGACATATCTCGGCAGCACACAGGACGACTTCTGCTACGCAATCGACGTCGGCCAATCGAAGGCGATATACCTGACCGGCGGTACGTATTCGACGGATTTTCCGACGCAGTCACCAGTGGACGGCGACCACAACGGGCTCGAAGATATGTTCATCACCAAGCTGGCGCCATCGGGCAGTTCGATCGTATTTTCGACATATATGGGCACTTATGGCAACGAGCACGGCACCGCAATCGAAGTGGACGAGGGCATGAATACAATACTGCTCGGCGCCGAGACCGACAATTCCCGATTCCCGACCAAGCCCAACCGATTCCCGTACCGTGGCTACGACCGGCACTTCAATGGTGGCTGGGACGCCGTTATTATCCGATATTTCCAGAATGGCGGCGAGTACGATTTCTCGATGTTCTATGGGGGGCCGGGTGACGACCGCATCAACGACGTCGCGATAATCGGTGCGGATTTGTATATGTTCACCGGCCAGACCAAATCAGACCTATCGGCTGTCAGTCCCGAATCCGAAGACAGCGAATTTAATGTAACAAACAACGCCTACGACCAGTCGCACAACGGCGGCTGGGATGGATTTATCGCATATATCCGCAAAGTTGAAATCCTGCAATACTCCAGCTATATCGGCGGTTCGGCGGACGACATCTTCTATTCGCTCAGCTATAATCCTACGGTCGGACTGGCTACGGCAGTCGGATTCTCGAAATCTAATGATTTCCCCGTAATCGGCGACCCCACTAATCCACGCGTACGTGGCGGCAGCAGCGTTGCAATCGTGCAGTTCAGCCCGCAGAATTCCGAAATCGTCTATTCCAGCGTGCTCGGGGGCAATGGAGCGGACGTCGGCGCAGGCACCGCGGTCGACGACCTCGGCGATATATATATAGGCGGCTATACTACATCCGCGCAATTCCCGACAGAAGAGCCCACACAGGCGGCCTATGGCGGCGTAATGGATGGATTTGTTCTGAAAAAAAGCTTCAATGATTTTACGATTACATCCCCGACGGGCGGCGCCGAAGTATGCCAGGGCAAAACGATGAATCTGACATGGGCAACCAATAAAATGCCAGCCACTGCCGAATATGATCTTTATTACTATCGCGAAAGCGATCCGGATTTGCATCTGATCGAATCCGGAATTGCAGATGATGAATACGATTGGGCTTTGCCGGTCAATTTCCCCGCCGGCGACGATTATATAATAAGGGTTACTCATAATTCCGGAATATTTTCCGAAATAAATAATGTAAAAGTCAGAGCCAGACCGCGACTTACGGAATTCAGCCACACCCCCGAAATGCTGTTCATCTGCGAGGGCGGATCGGCGGAATTCAGCGTCATAGCCACCGGCGACGATTTGTCATACCAATGGACTCACGACAGCCGGCCTGTCGGCGAGAATTCGGCAACTTTGACACTCGAAAATCTTGATCTTTCCGACGAGGGATTTTACGCAGTGCTGATAAGCAATAATTGCATAAATGGGGCGGTGGCCGATTCTGCACGGCTGGTGGTGCTGCCAACTACCGCAGTTATGCAAAATCCTGAAAATAAAACAGTTATCGAAGGCGACGACGTTGAATTTTTCATAGTCGCAGTCGGCGAAAATCTCTCTTATCAATGGAAAAAGAATGGCGGCCTGCTCACCGGCCAGCGCGAATCCACACTTATGATTGAAAACTGCACCGATGACGACGAAGGCCTCTATTCCTGCGAAATCCAGGGCAGATGCGGCTCGGCCGAGACCACTGAAGCACGCCTCGAAGTAGAACCCAACTCGGTATCCGACGGCCGGATTGAAGGCATCGAAAAGCTCGATATCCTCGTGTCTGCTGCGGGCGGCGGGTATTCGATGTTCGTATTAGCGGAAATTTCCGGCGAATTAATTTATACAATCAGCGATGCCACCGGAAAAATTCTGATGAGCGAAAAATCCGCTGTGATCTCCACTGGCAGATCGATTATCCCATTGCAAATAAATGAATTACCCTCGGGTGTATATTATCTGCGCGGAAATCTGAACGGAGAAATCACCGTTTCGAAATTCACGGTTGTCCGCTGATAATGGCGGCGGCGCTTTGATTTTAATTCAGGCTTTGCTAAATTGAAGCGATAAAAATTTGAAATAAATGACAAACAACACAGGAGCAGGCGATGATAATCAAACGGGCTAACACCAAACACCCCATAGCTTTGGATTTATCCTTGCGATGGAGTCCGCGCGCATTTAATCCGGATAAAAATATAACTCGCGAGCAAATTATACAGCTTTGCGAAGCCGCGCGATGGGCTCCCTCATGCAATGGCGAAGAGCCCTGGCGCTATCTCGTGTTCGATCGCCAGACCAATCCCGATGCCTGGCAGAAAGCATTCGAATGCCTGACAGACCGCAACCAGCGCTGGGTGAAGAATGTGCGGCTTCTGTTTGCAGCAATAGCAGATACGATATTTTTGAAAGGCAAGGACAACCCGTGGGGCAAATACGACACCGGCGCCGCAAGCGAAAACCTGTGTCTTCAAGCGGTCTCGCTCGGAATGGCCGCGCATCAGATGGCCGGATTCGACCCCGCAAAACTCGCCGAAATGTTCTCGATTCCCGAGCGCTACGAACCTGTGGCCATGATAGCAGTGGGATTCCAGGCCGCAGAGGACACCCTCGAAGAAGACTTGCGCGAGCGCGAAAAAGCCGAACGTTTTCGCCGGCCGCTCGAAGATACGTTTTTCGATGGCGAATGGGGAAATAGTATAAGCGAGTAAGTGTCTATAAATCAACTATATAAGAATCCTCTGTGATTTATTTTGGGATTTCTAAAAAATATTGTTTTGTAAATTCAAAAATTTTATCTAAATTTATTCTTCGGTAAGTGTACCGAAAATTTAGAGAAAATGAGCATAAGAATAAAATTAAAATATCTGACTCAATGCCCGCGCCAAACGGCCCGGGCATTTTTTTTGAATGCCCTGATTATTTTAATTATCAATTATTTATGAACTGCCCGCCATTGAGCGGGCTTTTTTTTTGAAAGGAGCTCAATATGTATCAGTATCCGATTATCAACCCTGTGGATTATCACAAAGCATCCAAAAAACTGAGAGAATTTTTTGAATCTCGTGGATATGTGGAAATCCCTGCCCAGCCACGACTTAGCATACTTGCCGCCTGTGAAGATCCCACCACCGTTTCTTGCTTCGAATACGGTGATCAGACCTGGCCGCTGAAGCAAACAGGGCAAATGGATCTGGAATATGAATTGCTGGCAAATCCCGAATTGACAAGTGTTTATTGTCAGACAACCTCTTACCGCAACGAAAAAAATCCGATTCCCGGACGCCACGATTTGATTTTCCCTATGTTTGAATTCGAGTCCAGAGGGGATATGAATGATTTAATTGAAATGGAGGCGGATTTGCTCGAATTTTGCAATATTCCAAAAAGTAAAAACAAGGATAAGTCGCAATCCGACAATTATTTACAATATGATTACGAAGAGGTTTGCCGGCTTATGAATCGGAGCATACTCGAAGCCGAGGACGAGGAAGAAATCTGCCGGAAAATGGCGCCGGTTGTGTTTCTCACGAATTTCCCCGAAAAGACGCATCCATTCTGGAATATGAAGCGCCGCAACGACGGAACCGCGAGAAAGGTCGACGTGCTGCTCTATGGCATGGAAACAATCGGCAGCGCAGAGCGTGAGGTCGATTCGCAGGTGATGTACGACCGCTTCCATGCGATTTCGGACGGCGAATACGCGGATTTGCTATATACAAAATTCGGACGCGATCGGGTGCTCCGCGAACTGGATGAATTTTTGAGTCTGGACATGACGAAAAGATATGGCGGCGGAATCGGCATGACGAGATTTATTCGAGCTCTTAAGCAATCAGATAATTTATAAATATTGTATATAAAATATAATATATGCAATTATTCACACGATTGCCCGGTTTGAATCGGGCAATTTTGATTTGTGCCGGGATTTTCATTTTATAGCAGAAATTTGCATGGGAATTCATAAACAGCGCTTATCGAAATGCAAAAATAATTGCGAAATTCTCATCAAATTTCATCAAAATGCAGAAATATGCGCTCAGATTCATAGAAAAATTGCATATTATTCAAATTAGCCATAACAAAATCCTGACATCGGATTCATTAAAATATCGAATAATCGAATCCGTTTTTATGGAAAATGGCGACTTTCCCGGTCGGATTTAGTGAACAAACCTTAGGGCTTTATGCTCGATAGAATTATCAAGTTTTTCCTCGATAACCGGTTGATAACATTGGTCTTACTGCTGGCGATGATATTCTGGGGCATATCGGTGGCGCCATTCGACTGGGAAACCGACCTGATCCCGCGCGATCAGGTGCCGGTGGACGCCATCCCGGATATAGGCGAGAATCAGCAAATCGTCTTTACCCGCTGGGCCGGCCGTTCGCCGCAGGACGTCGAGGATCAGATCACATACCCGCTAACTTCAGCATTATTAGGCATTTCCGGCGTTAAGAGCATTCGCAGCAGTTCGATGTTCGGCTTCTCGAGCATATATGTAATTTTCGAAGATGGCGTAGATTTTTACTGGAGTCGTTCGCGAATTCTCGAAAAGCTGAATTCGCTGCCCACCGGAGTGCTCCCCGAGGCAGTGCAGCCCTCGCTTGGGCCGGATGCGACCGCTCTCGGACAAATATTCTGGTACACCATCGAGGGCCGCGATTCGCTTGGCAATCCGACCGGCGGCTGGGATCTCGATGAATTGCGTTCAGTCCAGGATTTCTATGTAAAATATGGACTTGCGTCTGCTCGTGGAGTTGCTGAAGTCGCTTCAATCGGCGGTTTTGTCCGCGAATATCAGATTGATCTCGACCCCACGGCAATGAAGGCATATGACGTCTCTATCTCTATGGTTGCCAATGCGATACGCAAATCCAACGTCGATGTGGGCGCCCGGACAATCGAGCTGAATAGCGCCGAATATTTCGTCCGGGGTTTGGGATACATCGAATCCATCGAAGATATCGAAAAAAGTGTAATTCATTCTGTCGACGGAACTCCTATAAGAATCAAGGATATAGGTCGTGTCGGAATCGGTCCTGCCGAGCGTCGCGGCATTCTCGACAAAAGCGGAGCAGAAGTGGCCGGCGGCGTAGTGGTTGCGCGTTATGGCGCTAACCCATTGGAAGTTATAAAGAATGTGAAGGCGCAGATCGACCAGATTTCACCTGGATTACCCACGCGAACCCTGGCGGATGGGCGCACATCACAGCTCGAAATCGTGCCATTTTATGATCGCACTCATTTGATACATGAGACAATTGGCACGCTCGAGGAAGCCCTTACGCTGGAAGTACTTATAACAATTCTCGTGATCATAGTAATGGTGCTCAATCTGCGCGCATCCTTCCTGATTTCGGGCCTGCTCCCCGTCGCAGTGTTGATGAGTTTCATCGCAATGCGGTATTTTGGCGTTGACGCTAATATTGTTGCCCTCTCCGGGATAGCTATCGCGATAGGAACAATGGTTGATGTGGGTATTGTTATAAGTGAGAATATTGTAAGGCACTTAGACGAGGCGTCATCCGAAAAGCCGCGCCGCGAAGTTATATTCGAAGCATCCAGCGAGGTTGGCGGTGCAGTTCTGACGGCAATTGCGACGACTGTGATCAGCTTTTTGCCGGTTTTCACTCTACAAGCCGCCGAGGGTAAGTTATTCAGACCATTAGCATTTACGAAAACATTTGCATTAATAGCATCAATAATTGTTGCTCTTGCGATCATCCCTACACTAGCGCATATCATACTTGGAATCAATTTTAAATCCCGACGCTCTCGGATTATATTAAACGGAATTCTCGCTGCGTCTGGTATCTATATATTATTCATAGAGTTATGGGCTGGATTCACATTCCTAGCTTTTGCGGCAAGCAATATCATGTCGATATTCTTCCCGGAGCGAAGTAAGTTATTCAGAAATATAAATTTAGCAATAGCGGCCATAGCGGTTGCGTGGTTGCTTTCGGCGCAATGGATGCCGTTGGGGCCTGCTGCCGGCGAAATAGTAAACTTCATCTTTGTCGCTTTGATCATCGGGTTCGTGCTCGGTGTTTTCAAAATATTTATTGAATATTATTCAATAATGCTTCGATGGGCACTTAGAAACAAGGCAATATTCCTTGCAATCCCAGCATTCATCGTAGTTCTGGGGCTTTCTATATGGCTTGGATTTAATACATTATTCGGATTCATTGCAAACGGTTTTGATTCATTTGGGATTAATATTCGCAAAACAAGTCCGTGGAGCGCTATGGCTCATGCTTTTCCGGGAATGAGCAAGGAATTTATGCCCTCGCTCGACGAAGGTTCATTTTTGCTGATGCCTACCTCCATGCCGCATTCGGGAATCGAAAAAAACAAGGAAATCCTCCAATACCTTGATATGGCTGTAGTTGCGATACCCGAAATTGAATCTGTCGTTGGTAAACTCGGCCGAGTGGAATCGGCTCTGGACCCTGCGCCTATTTCGATGTTCGAGAATGTGATTAATTATAAAAGCGAGTATAAAACTGATAAAAATGGCCGACGGACCCGATTTGCCGTAGACGAGAACGACGAATTTTTGAGGGACAGCAGGGGCAATCTGGTTCCGGACGGCGACGGAGAATACTACAGGCAGTGGCGCGATCACATACATTCGCCGGATGATATTTGGGATGAGATTGTTCGCGTAACTCGTTATCCAGGAGTAACATCCGCGCCGAAATTACAACCCATTGAAACTCGTCTTGTTATGCTTCAAACTGGTATGCGTGCGCCAATTGGAATAAAAGTCAAAGGCAATGATTTAAATAAAATAGAGCAATTCGGAGTCAAGCTCGAAAAATTATTAAAAGAAGTTCCTTCTGTTAAAAAAGAAGCGGTTTTTGCAGACCGACTTGTTGGAAAACCATATCTTCAGATTGACATAAATCGTGATAATATAGCACGTTACGGCATATCAGTATCAGAAGTTCAAAATGTAATCGAAACGGCAATCGGTGGCATAAAGCTGACCACCACCGTCGAGGGCAGAGAACGATATCCGGTGCGGGCGCGTTATGCACGGGAATTTCGCGATAATCCTGAGGAAATTGAAAATATCCTTGTTTCCTCGCCATCAGGAGTACAGGTTCCGCTTGGTCATTTGGCAGAAATCACCTACACTCCGGGGCCGCAGAATATTAAAAGCGAAAATTCGTTTCTCGTTGGATACGTATTATTGGATAAACGCGATGGATATTCAGAAATGGATGTAGTCGAGGATGCTCGAAAATATTTGAATTCGAAAATCGAAGAGGGCGAATTAATTGTTCCGGCAGGTATAAGTTACGAATTCGCAGGTAATTATGAAAATCAGGTGCGAGCTGAGAAAAGACTTGCAATCGTTGTACCTCTGTCCCTATTGATTATATTCTTTATATTATATATGCAGTTCAGAACAGCATCAACATCGCTGATGATCTTTATTGGTGTAGCAGTAGCATTCTCGGGTGGATTTCTTATGCTATGGCTATATGGCCAGCCCTGGTTCCTTGACTTTAGCTTATTTGGCGAGAATATACGTAACATATTTAATATACATACGGTTAACCTAAGTGTGGCTGTGTGGGTAGGATTTCTTGCATTATTCGGAATCGCCACAGACGACGGAGTGATAATGGCGACATATTTAAAGCAGGTATTCGAAAAAAATACACCAGACAACATCGAGGAAATACGTGCAGCCGTAGTCGAAGCGGGCAAAAAGCGCGTCAGACCTTGTTTGATGACAACTGCAACGACAATACTCGCCTTGCTTCCTGTACTTACATCGACGGGTCGAGGTTCTGACATTATGATACCAATGGCGATACCAGCGGTTGGGGGCATGTCAATCGCGCTGATCACATTATTTGTGGTGCCGGTATTGTATTCGCTATGGCACGAGAAACATATGAAAATAAAAGAGATAGTGAATAAATGAAAAGTAAAATAATTATATTAATACTGATAATAACTGCCAGCAGTGCATATTCTCAGGAATCTCTTGAGCGCTATTTAAAAGAGGCAGCAGACAGTAACAGCAGTCTACGAGCTAAGTTCTTGGAATATATGGCAGCTGCGGAAAAGGCTGAGGGCGCTTCCTCGTTGCCTGATCCAAATCTGACATTCGGATGGTTCGTTTCGCCAGTGGAAACGCGTGTCGGATCTCAGCAAATGAAAATCTCGTTAAGCCAGCGTTTTCCATGGTTCGGAAAATTGCAGTCGCGCGAGGATCATCTCGCTGCTCTTGCGCAGGTCAGATATCAGGAATTCGAGGATTATAAGCAGGAATTATATTTAAATATCATTATATCATGGTATAATCTATTAGAAACAAGGCATGAAATAGTAAATCTCAAAAAAAGAATCAATATAATTACAACGCGAATTAATTCATTGGAAAGCAGTTACACGAGCGGTGAATATGCATATGACACATTAGTCGAACTGATAAATGAACGCACTGTTATGAAAAACTATAAAAACGATTTGGAGAATAAATACTATTCACAAAAAGCATCATTCAATAAGCTATTAAATAAGTCTCCCGAATCTGATGTTACTACCGAATTTAATATCCCCGATGCGCAACTGACTGCGGGATACGAGGAATTAATTGATTCCGTGCTTACTCAAAATTCCAGACTCGCGATATATGAATCGAAAAGATATGCAGCAGAAAAAGCTTTGAAAACGGCTCAGAATGAGAGTTTTCCAGATGTTACGCTCGCCTTCGATTATATATTTATTAAAGAGCGTGATGATGCCGTACCCGATAACGGAAAAGACGCAGCCATGCCGATGCTGTCTTTGAATATTCCGGTTTTCCGGGGTAAATATAACGCGCAAACCGAAGAAGCACAGTCACTTATCAAATCAACCGACGAAAGTATCGCCTCAGAAAAATATTACATTCGAAGTCTACTAATGAGTTATGCAAGCGATTTTGAAGCTGCAAAAATAAATGTTGAACTTTTTGAAGATATTATCAATAAAACACAGTCGAGAATTGATGCAGGAATTAGTAGCTTCGAGTCCGGCAGTAGCATTGATAAAATATTGAAATTAAAAGAGATTAAGCTAAAATATGAGCTAAGGCTTTTTAAATCAAAGATTTCCCGGAATCTGTCCGTATTCCGCATTGAACGACTGATGTCAAATTATGAATATAACAAATAGAATATAGGTTAAGTATTATGAATATCAAAGCTTCAAAAATTGCAATTGTGGGTGTGTCTATCGGCGTTGGTCTCATTATGGGTTGGCTTATATTCGGTAGTAGTGCAGAGCCGGAAGTGAGCTCCGTAAAATCAGGAGATGCACAGATATGGACCTGCTCTATGCACCCTCAAGTACGTCAGCCGGCACCAGGGGATTGCCCTATTTGCGGAATGGATCTGATACCATTCGAGGAGGATTCAGGCAGCGGTAGTGAATTACAGCTCGAAATGACTGAAAATGCTATGAAAATAGCACAAATAAGAACAACGACTGCGGAGTTCATAATACCAAAGAAAAGCATTGTATTGCATGGAGTTATAGAACCAGATGAAAGAGCAGTAAGCGAACAGATAGCCCACTTTTCCGGAAGAATAGAGAAGTTATACGTGAACTATAGCGGTCAATATATTAAAAAAGGTGACAGATTGGCAAATGTATATTCTCCGGAGTTGTTAACCGCCCAAAAGGAATTGCTCGAAGCAGCGAAAATTAGAAATGAAATGCCGGAATTATATCAGGCTGCACGAAAAAAACTAACACTGATGAAGATCAGCGATAATCAAATCGATGAAATAGCTGACAGCGGAAGGATAGTGGATAATATAGATATAATCGCTGATCATTCAGGATACGTGATTGAATTGAATTCAAAAGAGGGAGAAGCATTCCAAAAAGGTAGCGAATTAATGACGATAGCCAGTCTTGATCAATTATGGGCAATGATGGATGTTTATGAAAGCGATTTGACATTCGTATCTGTCGGCGATGAAATCGAATTAAGATCGACTGCATACCCTGGGTTGGATATTGCCGCTGAAATCGGCTATATCGATCCGGTGATAAATCCAAAAACCCGCACGGCATCTGCCCGTGTAGTGATAAAGAATAGAAATATGAAACTGAAACCGGGGATGTATGTCCGTGGAATCGTAACTGCGGATTTGAAAAACATCAAAGAGGCGCTGGCGATACGGAAATCGGCAGTAATGTGGACCGGAAAGCGCTCAATTGTGTATGTCAAAATGGCAGATACTGAAAAGCCCACTTTTGAATTCAGAGAAGTCGATCTGGGGCCTGACCTCGGAGATAAATATGTGATATTATCAGGCATTACAGCGGGAGAAGAAGTCGTTGTTCAGGGAGCATTCAATCTGGATGCAGCAGCCCAGCTCAATAATAAAATGAGCATGATGAATTATCAGAAAATGGCTGAGGATGCTGATGATAGTCCTGATTTTGCCGGAGAAATCCCCGATAAATTTAAATCGCAATTAAGTCGGGTAATTGATGAATACTTAAAAATAACCACTTCGCTTGTTAATGCGAAATCGTCAATAGCGAGCAAGAATGCACGTGGGTTATTAAATGCGCTTAGTAAAGCCGATATGACACTGTTGAATACAAATGCCCATGCTTACTGGATGTTAGCTGCTGATAGCATAAAAAGCACAGCTGAATTAATTTTAAATAGTAGTAATATTGATGAGCAACGGGAAGCATTTATTGGTCTATCCAATAATATGATCAAGGTGGCTAAAGCGTTCAGAACAGATCAGAAATTATATTTGCAATTCTGCCCAATGGCGAATGACGATAAAGGTGCAGCCTGGCTCAGCAAACAAAAAGAAATACTGAATCCGTATTTTGGCGACATGATGCTACACTGCGGAGAAACAAAAGAAACACTCCACCCACAATAGAATATAATGATATTATTGTATAAAGCTCGCTTTTAGTGATTCTATCTCCTGTTTAAGTGAGTCGCTAATTTGGTCGCTGAACTCATAATAGGGGGAAAGTCCGACTCCTCCGTTTTTAAGATTGCCGATATAATTTCCATTTTGAAAAGAGCCGCGAATATCTGATGCGATAAAATTAAAAATAGCCGTGTCTATATTCTTTAAAACGCTGATTATGACATTGTTTGTGTTATCCGGGAATGTTGTGTGCCAATCGACATCAGGCCCGATGAAATATATGTCGTGTTCGTTAACGGACTGAAGCACGCCCTGTGCGGCAGTACCTGTTACAGGGAAGATTATATCAGCGCCCTCGGCGATAAGGGAATCAGCAATAAGGCGGCCAAGCTGAATTGATTCGAAATCATTAGGGTATAAATTGCGGCCTAATAAAATAACGTTGGTGTTGTTGGTTTGGTTATAATGATTTATACCATTCTCGAATCCACGCAGAAAATCATTAATAGGGGGTATGTCCATTCCGCCGAAAGTGGCGACAATTCCTGTTTTGGTGAACCCGGCGGCAAGGTAACCTGCAAGAAAGCATGCGTTTTCCATTTCAAAGGATATTCCAACGAGATTGTTCATTGAAGTTTCATTATAAACATCGACCATTGCAAAGTTCGTGTTTGGATGGTTGTTTGCATATTCGATTGTCTTATCTTTAAGAAGAAAGCCAAGTGTAAAAATTATGTTTGCGTCATTTTGTATATAATATAAAAAATTGGATTCATAGTCCTTATCTGATTCCGACACGCGATAGCTCACATTAATGCCATATTCTGATCTTGCTCGTTGTATGCCCCGCCATGCTAAAGCATTGAAATGACTTTGAATACCATCTGCGTCGAGTATCAGACCCGCTGAATAATCAGATATGGTTTCATCATTTTCGGAGCATCCCGATAGTATGGTAATAGTTATGAGCAGGAAGATTAATACATACTTCATCGCGATTTACCTCAGAAAAATATATGACAAAATGACATGAAATATAAGAAGAATTGCCAATGGAAATGAGAATTATGGTAAATATAATCAAATAAAATTTCCGTTCAAAGTAACCATTAACTCATTTTTGTGTAATTTTTTTTTAGATAGTCTCACAAAAATTAGTAAATTATATTTATAATGTCAAACCTGCCAAGAAAAAAGTAAATATATAAATAATTCCGGAGTTCCAATGAATTGCAAAAGCCTGCCTATGCTATTAGCATTTATATTACTTACGTTGAACTGTGGGTATGCACAAGAAATTTCATATACTATCCCTGATATCGCAGCGCCTGATATGAGCGTATATATCGAAATCATTGCGCCGCATGACGCTTACGGCAATTTTGGGCCGGACGGTTTCAGCATGAATAATTCGTCATCAACTCTTACAATCGAGCTGGTTAATCCGGATGATGCCGATAAGCTAACCTTTTCGCCCGCAGTGGTTTCCTGGGGCGGCAGAATGATTTCCACCCATGTATTTGTCAATCCTGATGTTGAGCCAAATAGCTGGGATTGGGAGCTGCTCGATCCTGAATTCAGAATACCATTCAGGGTAAATGTGAACGGCAGCTTATCAAATGTCGATACTATATATATTTTGCAGCCGTTCCATCTTGGCGACATTTCGGCTTCAAATCAAAATGTGTTTGGTAATCCTCCTGAAATGGGCAAGAGGTCGCCGCGGGGGGCCATGATTATTGACTCTGCAATACTGAACAATATTCCATATACGATCACTGATACGGATTATGATGCAAGTCATGAAGGGAATCAGGCGTTTTTGCCTTTTATATTATTATCCAAAGGTGGGATCACCGGAAGCGGCCCTAACAGTGAGATAAGGGGCCAATTCCCTAACCAAATTCAACATGCCGGACCCGGCGGCGGCGGCGGTGGCGGTCGATTTTGCGATTACGCGCTTTTCGG
The DNA here is from genome assembly GCA_964513465.1 of uncultured Hyphomicrobiales bacterium. Taxonomy (GTDB): domain Bacteria; phylum Bacteroidota; class Ignavibacteria; order Kapaibacteriales; family UBA2268; genus CAZEMR01. The sequence continues at coordinate 46,576 of CAZEMR010000007.1, read as the reverse complement.
CGGAAACGGAGATGACGGCGGAAACGGTTTCACAGGCGGCGGCAAAGGCGGCCGCAACAACGTAATCAGCGGCGGCGGTAATTACCGCTCAATCGGCACTGGCACTGGTTCCGGCGGCACAAGCCTCAATGGAATCCCCGGAGGAACTGCACCGTGGTATGAAGCTTCGGGAGGCGGCACTGGACATCCCTTCGGAACATCCGGAGAGGGCTGCGCCGATGGCAATAACTGCTCACCGATTGGTGGTTTTGGAGCAGGCAGCGGGTTTTCACAGAACCAGGCCGGCGGCGGCGGCGGCTATGGAACCGACGGAATCGGTTCGAGTCCGGACAACTACGGGCGCGCGCACGGCAACAACATGGTGGTGCCTATCGCTGGCGGTTCGGGCGGCGCAAGCGGCAACCCGCAGGAGCCCAATGAGTGCTCGGGCTCCGGCGGCGGCGGCGGCGGAGCGATCCGCGTATATTCGAGGGTAACAATCGCCGATCTGAAAATATCGGCAAACGGCAAGGACGGCGGTAATGGCGTCAACGGCAGCCACGGCGGCGGCGGTTCGGGCGGCCATGTGGGTGTGCACACGAAATTGGGCATGGATAATATGATAATCGAAGCTGCCGGCGGCAGATTCGGCGGAGCAGGACGCCTGCGCTGGGATACCCCGGCATTTAATTCGGTGGCAGCACCTGCCAATGGCGAGACCCTCTATCGCTCGATTACGACCGATACCACGCGCTTTGGTTTCAGAAGGGATACGATTACAGGCAGCAAATCGGGAAGCAATACTGACATTTATATATATATGAAGCCGGAAAGCGGCGACTGGCGCGAGCTTTCGGGGGTTGAGAACACCGGAGTGAATTCGTGGAGAATTCCAGTCGATTTAATGCCGGAATCCGACAGCCTGTTCTATTTTGTTGCTATGGAAGAAGTTGCGGATCCTTCGAGCGATGAATACATGATGGAGCCCTCGCGGGTGATGTCGCAGGCGGCCGCAAATATTGTCCGAATTAATAATTTGCCGGAAATATATACGGATACGCTCCGTGAGATGCGCCTACCTAATTGCCCCGGAACGACTTACCGCGATACGGTATTGATCGAAAACATTGGCCAGCATCCTTTGCGGGTTGATTTTCATGAAGCTTACTGGACGGAAAACCTGAACGATTTTGAATTAATCTCGCCAAACGCAATGACTACCATTCCGCCCGGTGAGGGCGTTCAGACGATTGTGCAATTCACTGTCGATGCGTCACATAGCGGCACAGTCACAGGCGTTTTGAATATTCCGAATGATGATTCATGGCACGATAACGATCCCGTTCAAATTCGCTATAATGTAATTATCGAGGAGTTATCCTTTTATATCGGCGAGCGCGACGAACAAATAGAAATTGATACATTGCATGTATTTCTGTGCCCTGAGGATACGGTGGAAGCAATCGGGGATCTGGAGATCGCGGTGCGCAACACCGGCGAAATCCCGTTCAATATTGTTTCGCCGCCGGTTGATGATGCTGAGGCAAATATTATTACGGAATGGGTCGACGAATTTATACCTGTAGAGGCCAAACATCACGGAATGGTCAGATATAATGTGATTTTACCGCTGGGACATCATTATCGCGAATTGATTTATTACGCTGAGGAATGCCCCGAAATCCGGGATACGGTAATTGTGCATTTCTGGGTTCGTAATCGCTCCGTCGATATTTCAGTTGCGGGCGATCTTACGGATATCAAAGTCGGGCACTCGGCAACGATCAGCCTCACGGTAGAAAATACCGGCGATATTGATCTTCGTTGGGGCGCAATGCCAGTCGATGCACCACTTTATCAAATCGACGGCCCGCGATGGCCAATGCAAACCGAATTGCTGCCGCAAGGCGAGCAGGGAATTGCAGTTTTTGAATTTCGACCCACTGAAGTGGGCGAATGGAATGATTCGATACATATCTGGTTAGAAGACTGGAATTGGGGAGGATGTGCAACGGCCGAAAGTGTTCCGATAACAGCTAACTCAGTTCAGGCACAGGTGGTGATTAATAAGGATCAAATAGATTTCGGGCGCCGGGCACGATGCCAACTTCGCGAAGATTCCGTCTGGGTAATCAATCCACCGGAATCGACAGCGCCATTCCGGATATTATCCGAACAAATTACAGGCGCGGGTGCTGCGAATTATTTGCTGCCGCAAAATGTTGCACCGGTGACACTTAACCCGGGCGATACGGTTGTTTACTTCATTAAATTCGATCCTTCGATCGGACCCGAGGGTGCAAAATACGCCCAGCTCGAAATCCGTACGGACGACGATTCCGAGGATTCGCTCGTGGTTGTCGATCTTACTGGATTTGTGGAGGATATTGATATAACGATTGATCCCGATCCGGTGGAATTCGGATTTGAACCAATAGGCCAGATTGCCACCGAAGTGGTCACACTTACAAACAATAGCCGTCTCGAGTGGCGCATTCTGCGGATAGAATCGGATAATCCGATAATTTCTGTGAACCCCACTTCCGGCGTGCTGACCGCAAACGGTGGCGATGCCGACTTCACGGTTTCGGCTGACCTTGCTACAGAAGGCGAATTCGTTGCCGAACTGACCTTTTATTTCAATCTGCCGTGCCCGGATACCCTGCGAGTTAATGTTCACGGCGAGGGTCTGCGAGGTGAGGCCGGAGTGAGCGATACGCTCGATTTCGGAATGGTGCCATATTGCCAGACGATCACCGACAGCGTCCGCGTATCGAATATCGGTGCGACGACGATACGAATCGACGGAATGACGATCGAAGGCCCGGACGCCAATATGTTCCGATTCGAAACACTCGGCGCTTTCCCGGTAAGTCTCGATCCGGACAGCATTTATTATAAAAGAATCATATTTAATCCCGATGGGAATGCCCCCGCGGGTATATATACAGCCGAATGCCGTACCAGCATTTTTGTCAACGGCGAAACCAGCGAAGAAACCACAGTGCTGACCGGCGAAATAAGGCGCGGTCTGGCCGCCGACCCCGGCGAACTCGATTTCGGTGGCGTGCTGCCCGGCCAGAGCACTGCGCGGCTTGCATTGCTCGAATCGCTTGCAGACTGGGATGTCGACCTCGAATCCTTCTGGTTTGCAAAGAGCGTGACTCCATTTTCCGTCGAACCGACCGATCCGCAAGGGATTACGATTCCGGCGGGCGAGGATTTCGATATTCTGGTTCATTTCCAGCCGCCGGATGTCGGCGATTATAATGATACATTGTTCGTCGTGTTTTCCGATGGCGGATGCCCCGATACTATAAAAATCCCGCTTATGGGCCGCGGTCGTCCGGCGAAGACTCTGACATTCATATTGCCGGAAGTTGTTGCCGATCCGCGGGATAAGAACTTCCCTGTGCCGATATTCGTGCGTTCGGATTCTGACGAATCGACCGAAATAAGCAATATCTCGGCAACGATTTCGATTGAAAATGGCTCGCTTTATAATCCGAAGGATATGACCGGAGGGAATATTTTCGCAATGGGACGGACGCTCGGTGAAAGGCTTGTGGTCGAATTCAAAGTAAACGGGCCGACCACGGTTGCCGGCGATTCGACAATCCTGGCCGTGATCAACGGATCGGCGATGCTGGGCAGCAGTACTTCGACGACTATGACCTGGCTGGCCGCAGAGTTTGAGCACGGCGGCGATATATACATGAGCGATTTTGAGGATGGCAAATTCTCAATCGAAGTCTGCGAGCAAGGCGGGCCGCGGCTGCTGGATTACGTCACTTTATCAAAGCTCGCGATTTCGCCGAATCCTGTTGCCGGTACTGCGGATATTGATATAAATGCAGCAGAAACAGGTAATTACGAACTTCGTCTGGTGAATATCTGCGGTATGAATTTGCTGCTCGATAGCTGGCATAAATCGCTGAACGATCCATCAGAAAGGCGATATGTGCTAAATTCCGCGGAATTTTCATCGGGTGTTTATTCATTGATTCTGAAAACCCCAACGGAATTTGTAGTTAAGCAGATTATTGTTGTTAAGTGATTATAAATCAATAAAATGAATTAAAAATATCCGAATATAAAATCAGGGAAATTATGCGAAAGTTATGCTGGCTGATCTTGTTCATAATTGTCGGGGCGCTATCAACAGTAAACGCCCAGACCGACCGACCGCTCTACTATCTCGGTGGATATGCAGCGTTTAATTATAATATCCACCAGACCGGATTCGGCGAGCTTCCCGGCGTCGAGAATTGCTGTCCGGAATTCACCGGCGGATCGGGGCCGGGGGTATCATTCGGCGGATTATTCCAGTATCCGATCGATGATCATTTCTTCTTCGGGCTGCGAATCGGATATACCTCGCTCGGCGCAGAACTCATGCGCGAGGAATTCATCGGCAACACCCTCCTTATTCGAAACGGCGAGTTTCGCGAGGAAGAGGCCTGGGTCGATCATTACCTCGATGCTTCGCTGCAGGGTATTGGGCTGGAGCCGGTTGCGGGATATTATATATTTAAGGATGAAGGGCTTCATCTGACTGCCTCGCTGAGGCTGGATTATTTGTTTACCGGCACTTTCGATCAGCACGAAGAGCTCACCCGCCCCGAAGGCGCAACATTCGCCAACGGAAGCCGTATACGCAATGAATATGATGGCCTGGATATTCCCGATTTCAATACGCTGCAATTTTTCGCGACAATCGGCGCGGGATACGATCTGCCGATCGGCACGGATATGTATCTGACCCCCGAACTCAGCTATCAGATCCCGTTTACGAATATCTCGTCGGTGGAATGGAAGACCGGCGGACTGCGAATTGGCGCGGCAATCAAAGCGCCGATTTATCCGAGACGTGAGCTGCCCGTCATCCGCGATACGGTCGTGAAGCGCGATACGAGCGTTATCGCAAGCCGCGACGTCCGGCCCGGCGTGGAGCTCGACAGCCGCGATGTCCGGAGCGAAATCGAAGAAACCGATGCCGCAATTCTCGAAACAGTGATAATTGATGAGCATTATAATAAATATATAAAGGAAGAGCTGCCACTGACGGCTTCCGTGCGCACCGTCGGTATATCGCCCGACGGCGAGCGCCAGGAGAATCCCACAATCGTAATCGAAGAAAACGAGGTCAGCGAGAGCTTCCCGATATTACCATACGTATTCTTCAACGAAGGCAGCGCTGAGCTCTCGAATACCGCGATGCACCTGCTCAAAGCCGAAGAAACAAAGATATTCAGCGAGGATAACCTGTCCTGGAATACGATGGATATTTATTCCGAAATGCTGAATATTGTCGGCCACAGGATGCAGCAGAATCCTGAATCGGAAATCATAATCACCGGCTGCAACAATAATACCGGAGTCGAGACGAAAAATCTGCCGCTATCCCAGGCGCGGGCCGCAGCGGTGAAGGATTATCTGACTTATATCTGGGGTATCGATCCCGGCCGGATATTGCTCCAAAAGCGCAATCAGCCCGCCAACCCCGGAAATACCCAATACCCCGAAGGCCAGGAGGAAAACCAGCGCGCCGAGATCAGCAGCAATAATTTCGAAATCCTTCAGCCGGTGACGCTGAAGGATATCCAGAAGACATCGAATCCGCCGTTAGTAGAGATTTATCCGGAAATCAATGCCGATGCGGGCCTGGCGGGATGGAATCTTCGGGTAATGCAAAAAGACCGTCCGATCCGCGAATATACAGGCGAAAACCAGCCCGGCGTTATCAAATGGGAAGTCGAAAAAGAACCGATCCCGGAATTGGAAACAAAGGTCAATATAGATCTCTGGGCGGCGGATAAGGACGGCCAGACCGCAACGGCGGCTGATCAGCTCGAACTTCGCCAGCTCACCATTCGCAAAAAGCGCTACGAGCTGAAGGAGGATATGCGGATCGAGCGGTATTCGCTGATTGTGTTCGATTACGACAAAGCTACTCTTACGCCCAATCACCGCCGGATATTATCGCAGATCAGAGACAGGATCGAGCCTAATTCTCAGGTGACGATCTCCGGATATGCCGACCGCACCGGCGACAGCGAATACAACCGGGTGCTGGCCTATCGGCGTTGCATGGAGGTGCAGGCTGTGCTCGATGTGCCCGAGAAAAATCTGACCGTGCGGCCGGTGGGCAGCGATGTGTTGCTGTATAATAATGATCTGCCGCAGGGGCGGAGCTATTCACGAACGGTACAGATATTGATCGAAACACCGATAAAATAATTAATATGAATTCAGAAAAATGAGATCGAACGTCCCGCATCGTAACAAAATTCATGATGCGGGATTTATTTTAGCACAAGCTAAGTTAATACGAAATAATTATTTGCAGTGAAATAAAAATCTGTTATATTCATAATCCGTCTAAAGCGGGTAAGTGCTGAAAATTCTAATTTATTAAAATTCAGAAAAAATAATTAACCCAGTGGTAAGCATGTGTAACTTTTTCGGGCAGCAAAGTGTCTGAGTATATGAAGACGCTGTAGAACCCGAAAGCGACAAACCGATATGTTCGGAAGAAAGAAAAATATCGCAGACGATGAACAAATCCGCCAGGCTGAGGAGCAGCTCAGGAAGGGAAGCGCCGAAGCGTTCAGGATTTTGTACGACAAGCACAACCGCAAGGTATATCGGTTTTGTCTGCGTATGCTGGGGGAAGTGGAGCTCGCGGAAGACGCATTCCAGGAGACATTTATCCGGGTTTATGAGCACCGTAAGGATTTCCGCGGCAAGAATTATACGGCATGGCTGTTTACGATTGCCCGGCATACGTGCCTGAATATGATAAGAGCAAAAAAAACGCATGAAACATTCGACGAGACTTTTCATGCGAAAAAATCGCCAAAGGTAAGCGACGTAGGAGCAAAGGATTATATACAGCGAGCGATGTCGATGCTTCCCGTGGCTTTGCGGGAAGCATTGATACTTCGCGAATACGAGGAATGCTCTTATAAAGAAATTGCGGAGATACTCGATATCGATCTCTCGCTGGCAAAAGTAAGGGTTCACAGGGCCAGACTGCAATTAAGGAAAATGTTGAAACCACTTGTTAAGGAAATGTATGAGTCTTGACCAGCTCATATCGAAATATCTCGACAGCGAACTGTCGGCATCGGAGGACGAGCAGCTACGCTCACGGCTTTCGAGCGACGCCGCGTCGCGCGAAGAATTCGACACCGCCGTGCATTTGCATATGGCGCTGCGCGAAGACGCGGACAGCATAGCTCCCGGCGAGGAGCTGCTTCGCAAAACCGAGGACGAAGTATTGATGAGGATAATGGACCAGAAACCCTCCTCGGCGCCGCCGCTTATTATCCCCGTGAGGGAGAAGCGCCGGCCGAAGCTATGGGCTGTGGCATCGATTGCCGCGGCATTCCTCGTCGCCGGAGTATTTACAATTACCGATATGAACGATTTCCGCTATTCAGGCGGCGAAGGCTCAGTTGCCGAATCGATTCAGGCAGAACCCGTTCAGCCGGGAAACGCCGCCGCCACAGCAGAAACTTCCGAGGATAACATTAATAATACCATAAGTAATAAGAATATCGCCCGGGCAGAATCGAGCGCTTCCGGCGCGAGCGCATCTGCTAATAAATCTGCAGGCGGCGTGGAGCTTCCGCCCGCAAACGATGGATTCAGCGGCGGACTCGCCTTTTTCAATCCTGATTTTGCAGGGCAGGTAGGCGCCGGTCTCGAACGCGATACCGACCAGCCGAAAAGAATTATCACGCCCGCTCCGGAAAACCGCTCGGCAATATCCGCCTCGGAAAGTATTGCGATGAACCGCGGCGGACATATTCAGCAAGGCGTATCGAACGCTAATGCTCCGGTCAACACTTATCTCGCGCCCGGCAGTGTGCTTTCGCCCGGCACATTCGATAATATGCTTAATCTTGAGGAAATCCATCTGACCACTTTCTTTGGTACCGATCTTTTTATGGACGACCTCGGGAATAAACAAAAAACATTAGTAACGAATATTTCGCAGAGCATCGCATATTCTCATACCGACCGCATCCGTTTCGGAGTGGAGGCAGGCATTACAAAATTCGAATACGATCAGGAAATGATTGTTCGGGTGCCCACAAACGAATACATAGGAAAAATCGAAGAGCTGACTTCGGATTATATCGGGGTGCCGGTATTGATGCACCGCAATAATAATATGATCTGGGCAGCAGTATTTTACGAACAGACCCTTATGGACTATTCGCGGCTTTCGCTTATCAGCCGCATAGGAGTTGGAAGTTCCGGCGAAGGTCCGCTGGGATATGGCCGGGTATTCGGAAAATATCGCGTCATCGGCGACTTGTACATCACCGCCGGCGCGGAAAGCCGCTTTTTTATGATCGGGCTGCCCAAAGAGCTCGGCGGCAAGCACTATCGCAACTCGATATCCCTGATTTATGGATTGCAATTCCGCCTTTAGAATTTGAACAATTGAGCTAAAAAAGGATGATTCAGACTAAAGTGTGGAAAAATTTTAATAAATAAGTTTTCAACAAATCGGAAAAAACTTTTTATATTAGTGTTTTGTGTATTTCGAAATTTCACATTTTCCATTGGAGGCAGTATATGAGGCAAATTTTACGTACTATCGCTGTGTGCCTGATCGGCGCCGGCTTTTTTATTGCGAGCGCAAATGCGCAGGAAAAAATCATCAAAAATTTTGACAAGCAGTTTATGGCGCCTGTGGAAGGAGTGGTGCCCGTCAGCATTCCGGCCGCTGTAAAAATGAGCCGGAACGACAAAATTCAGGCAATCGGCTTCGAGATTCTCGATTCGCTCCAGAACGCATATTCATATTATAGCGATACCCAGCAGCCCTTTATATATAATAAGGAATTCGACAAGCTGATCACAATTCACCGCGGAGCGCTCCCCAGAGAGAGCGCCAGCGACGATATCCTCGACAACCTCTTTTTCAAAACTTCTGATGATTGGGGCTCCTCCTGGACCGAAGATATTATGGTTTATAACTCCAGAACATCCGGCGCAGGCGGAATGGCCCGCTATCCAAGCTGCTATGGATTCGGATTCGAAAACGAAATGGGCATTGTGTTCACCGCGCCGATCACCGGTGGCTCCGGCTGGGAAGGCTTTGCCAACGGTATTTATCTCCCCGCTTTTGGTGCGCTGAGTTTACAAACTGACGATTTCCAGAAAGACGACAGAACCTATACATGGGGTACTGATGCCGGAATTATCGGCGGTATTGTTGACGATAACCCGTATGCAATTGCCGTCGGCGCAGTAATTCCGCCCGAAGGCCAGCGCGATATTTATAGCAACAACAATCTGGCATATCGCCGTTCGGACGCCAGCTTTGCAAGCTTCGACATAGTTGTGCCCGACGCATGGGCCAGCGATAAATTCGATCCGATGGACGAGCAGAGCCTCGACAATCGTAAAAACAGCATCATCGGACTCAAAAAAGGCGATGATGGTGTTATGTATATGGGCGTAGTCGGCGTATTTACAGACCCCGCCGGAGCAGACAAACTGACGCTTGGAGTCAGCGCTTCCGAAGATCTTGGCCAGAACTGGTCTGATTTTGTCGTATTGCCATATTCGGTAATCAATCAGTATGGAATGTCTCTCGGCGTACCTTCGGATTCGATATCCGTATTTTATGTAGCAAAAGATATGACAGTCCTCCCGAACGGAGACGTCTGCTTTGTCACAGGTATTTTCCAGATTGATGGGGCAGAGGCAGTGCCGGACGAACAGCAGATTTCGCATCTGGTGGAAATTACCTACAGCAACGGTTCGTGGAACATCCGCTTTATTGCCGATATCAATAGCTATATTATTTTCCCGTCGTCCGATCCCACCCAACCGGCTCGCAACCAGAAGGACTGGGAAGTGCAGATTTCTCCGACAGTGGATGGAACCAAACTTATCTGCAAATGGGTCGATGTTGTGGACGTTCTCGATCAGAACAACGAAGTAGTCGGCATAACCAATGATATTTTTGTATCCACCCGCTCGGTCGAGCAGGCCACCTGGAGCGACAAAACTAATCTTACCGAATCGCTCGAGCTTGACAGAATCACATGGATACCCACCTTTGTGCCGAACGATCTGAGGAATATTCCGATTATCAAAACCCGTTCGACTGGCGACCCGGAAGATTTCGAACAGCAGCGAGAGCTCGAAGTTCCGCAGCATGTGCTGATTGGCCACTTCAATGCTGAGGTCGGAATCGAAGACGAGCCAGTTCTGATGCCAGGCCTTACGATCAACAGAATTACACCCAATCCGGCATCCGAAGCAGCCGAGCTTGCATTCTCGCTCGAGCGCGGCGGCCAGACCGAAATAACAATTTACGACGCACTGGGCAATAAAGCCGCCGATATCGCAAACGGCTGGATGGCCCGGGGCATTCATGGAATGAATATCAATACTTCGCTGCTTCCGGCAGGCGCATATTACCTCGTTATCCGTTCCGGCGGAGCGATGGCCAGCCAGATGCTGACAGTAGTAAGATAAATTACATAATAACTTATTTATATATGTATTATTAATGCAGTGATTGAACTAAAGGAGTACAAATGATGCGAAAACTATTACTGACGATCCTTATCGGGGTCTTGCTGGGTTCGGCCACCGCTTACGGCGGCACCCATGGCATTCTCGCAGGTAAGGTTATCGACGAAGAAGGAAAACCAATGATCGGGTCTACGGTATTGGTTAAGGGAACAACACGCGGTACGAATGTGAACAACAAGGATGGTTCGTTCACAATCGTTAATATCCCCGCAGGCGATTACGAAGTGGTCGTCCGCTACGTGGGATATGCCGAATACGTCACAAAAGTGAGAATTTCGGCAGACCAGACAACGACAATTACAGCAAGGATGAGAACCGACGCTCAGATGACCGACGAGGTTGTTGTGGTCGGCGACCGAGAGATGGTCGAAAAAGACGCGGTCGGATCTCAGGTTAAAATATCCAGCGAAGAGGTCACCCAGATAGCCCGCGAAGGTATCGCAGGCGTTATCGGCCTTAGCGCAGGTGTCAATACCACCGGCAGCGGCTTCAGCGTCCGCGGCAGCCGCGCCAGCGAAACCCAGATCCGGGTGGACGGCATGGACGTAGGCAACCAGTTCACCGGCGGCTTCGGCCTTGGCGGAACTGCCTACTACCCGATGGTGTCGTCCTTCGCGACTGAAGAAATCCAGGTGCTGACCGGTAACTTCTCCGCAGAATACGGCGAAGCTCTCGGCGGCGTGGTCAATACTATCGTGAAACAGGGCCGCACAGACCGCTACGAAGGCTTTCTGCGCTGGCGTACGGATGTCGAACCTCTGTGGGGCTATCAGTCCGACGGAGTCGAGATTATCAAAGAAGGCAACGTGCTCAAAGCAATCAGCGCCGGCGACGGTCTGAAGTTTCAGGGCCCTGACCTGCATGCTTTCGACTTCGGATTCGGCGGACCAATCCCGCTCCTGAAAAATTCGACCTTCTATATTTCTTCGAATTATAAATTCGAAAAATATCGCAGCAACAGCTATGAAGTAATTGATCCCTATGGCAATAATATCGGCCAGCAGGACAACGACCGCACATGGGTGAGAAGCGTCACCGGACGTCTGCGTTTTGGTGTCACCAAAGACATTCTTCTGATTGTCGGCGGAAACTGGGGCCTTTCGTCGTTCGAAGTACCCAGCTGGAGCTGGCTGTATAATCAGCAGCATGGCCAGATTCCCGCCACCGCAAATGTTGAGGAACGTATAGCTCAGCTTCCGGTTGCCAACCAGCTCGTATCCAATGCGCTGGTAAGAGTCAACCATACGCTTTCGAACAATATGTTCTATGAAATCACAGTATCGAACAATTCGAACAATGACGATTTAGCAAAACGCGCTCTGGGAGCATACGGCGATCCCGGATTCTTCTCCGGTTTCGAAATCTGGCAGCCCCAGGACGATTACGCAATCGAGGGCCAGAATCTGCTGCCCGGCCACAATAAAATTCTGGATAACTACGAAAGCTGGACCGCGCTTGGCGAAACAGCCGACGGTTATTTCCAGATGGATATGCCGGTGATCAATCCTCTGACCGGCTTTTACGAAGGCCAGTCGAATACTTCCGGCACCGACAACCCCTGGGGGCTCGACCGATTTACTATCACTCACGGCAACACCACACCGGTTCAGATTCGCCTCAGTAATTTCTGGCAGGTAGAGGGCAACTTCACCGCAAGCCTCAAGCAGGGCGAATTCAATCATATTCTGAAGGCCGGACTCGAATTCAAGAGATTCGAACTCCATCGCCATTATAACGGTAATCCATATGACTCCAACCCCTTCTTCGATGTTTACACCGACAAATGGGGCGGAAATATATATGCAGACAACGAGGAAATTTTCCAGCGCACCAGCGAACCGAACACACCTATCAAAGCTTCGTTCTACTTACAGGACCAGATATCCTATAAAGGTATCATCCTGAATCCCGGCCTGCGGTTCGATGTGTTCGATCCGAATTCGGAATACCGCCTGGAAACCAACGAGAACTTCGTATCGGTCCGCGCAGACAGCGGCTTCGGCGAAGCATCCGCAAAATATCAGATCAGCCCGAGAATCAACGTGAGCTATCCTATAACCGATCGCTCCTATGTATCGATTGGCTACGGTATGTTCTTCAAAACTCCCGAGCTTCAGACAGTGTATGACAAATTCGCACTCGATGTGCTCCGCACAGGCGATCTGCTTGGCAATCCGAACATGGAAGCCCAGCGTCAGAATTCCTACGAAGCCGCATACCATCATCAGCTGACCGAAGATTTTGCGTTCGAAGTTACGGCATATTACAACGATATATATAATCAGCTCGGAGTTCAGTATATCCCGGCAGTGCCCGATCCCTACTTCCAGTATACGGTGGCTGAATACGGTAATGCCCGCGGCCTGGAGTTCGAGATCAGAAAACGCCAGACCGACCACGTAGGATTCCGTCTGAACTATACCTTGTCTGCGGCAGAAGGCACATCAGCCAGCCCGACAAGTAACTTCAATCCTCCGACCGATCCTTACACCGGCGTACCGGCCTTCCCGCTGACTGCATATCCGCAGCCCTGGGACAGAACCCACCAGATCAATGGTAATGTTACATTCTTCTGGAGAAACAACGAAGGCCCGATGATCGGCGGTATCGGACTGCTCGAGAATACCACAATCAACTTCTCCGGCTATTTCCAGACCGGACGGCCCTATACACGTTCGGACAAAGCCGGACGCCCGATCAGCGAATACAATGCCGAGCGTTACCCATCGGTGTGGAGCGTCGATCTTCGGTTTGTCAGAAGCTTCCCGCTCAAAGACTGGTTCGGCGAATCAATCGGCAATACGACTCTGGACTTCTTCTTTGATATTAATAATATATTTAATAATACCCAGATGGTGGCTGTTTATAGCGCAACCGGCGACCCGCTGAACGACGGCAACAGACTCGAAACCCGAGTCAGCGAAATGAACCCCACCGCATGGCACGAAGAAGCGGAATACGGCATGGCCGAAACATTCAGCTCGGAACAGTACGACGACTATGGCAACAGAATGTATAACGCAAATGCCGATATCGATGGCAGCGGCGTGGTTGTCCAGAAAGAAAAATACGATAAATATATTGAATATGTGGAGACCTCGATGTCGTTCCGTGGCAATTTCAAAGCGCCGCGCATGGTATATATGGGCTTCATGATCAGATTCTGATAATTTAAGAATAACAATATTATTATATAGAGATATGAGGGAAAACATGTTTAAATCAATCACAAGGGTAAGCCTGATCCTGCTCGGTCTATTCCTGATCGGCACAGCCACGCTGACAGCCGCAATCAAAGAAAAACCCGAAAAAGGCAAAAATGACCAGGTACAAAGAGAACCAGCCGGCGTATATGATCAGCAGCAGAATACTGTCAGCTCGATCCAGTTCGAAACCACCAACTATGGTATTTTCGGATATAACGTACGCCGTGGCGAGGGCGGTGGATACTGGCCGCGTGGATCGCGAAACCAGTACATCTTCGCGGGTGGTATCTGGATAGGCGCTCAGAAGCCCCGCCCCGGAGACACCACATTTAAAAAATACGTATCGATATCCTATAATCCCAACAACGGTCGCTCATGGTTTGTGCCAGGCCGCATCGACGACGGCGATCTGGTGGACGAAACCACAAGCACCAAATACAGAGCATATTTCTCGACCGATTTCGTATCCGACGGACGCCCCATTGATCCGGACGACGGCGAATACTGGCCCATATGGGACGCCAGCGACCGCGAAGAAGATACTCTGATGCACGACAGATATTTCGGATATTATATTTCCGATCCCGAAGACCGCGACCTGGATGTATATCCCAAGGGCCCCGCATTTATTTCGGGCGAGGATATTTTCTCAACATATAAAGATACCGACCTTGGCCGCTACGACGATGGTCTTGCGCTCAGAAAACGCCAGGGATATCCCCTCCGCCTTCAGTTCGAACAAATGATCTATTCATGGGGATTCGGCGATTATGCAGACTTTATCTTTATCAAATATGATATCATCAGCTATGCCCCGGATACGCTCTGGAATGTTTGGCTTGCGCCTGTGATGGACGTCGATATTGCGCTTGCGCCCAACACCCAGGCTGGCGCTGGTAACGACCATACATCCTTCTGCTTTTGCGACGACACACTTAATATGGCCTATCAGTGGACAGACGGCGACCGCGGCGAAGAAGGCAACGGATTTGGATACCTCGGATTCGACTTCCTCGAGAGCCCCGCGGTAATCCAGCCCGAGTACAATGAGCAGGGCGAAATTATTAATCCGAAAGACCTCGACTTTGTACGCAAAGACAAAAAAGTATTCACCAACGAAGAGCAGCTCGGCCTTGTAACAGTCCGCAACTGGAATATCTCAGACGATATTTCCGAAGACGAAGGCCGTTATAACTTCATATCTTCGCGCGAGCGCGACAAGGACGATGGCCCCGGCGACAAACGCTTTATGATGTCCACAGGCCCCTTCCATATGCGCCCGGCAGTCAATGGAGTACCCCAGGATACAGTCCGCACAGTGGTTGGTATTATACTTGCCAACACAGCAGTGCTAGACGAAGCCGACGGCTCCTGCGCCGATATTGCCGAACTTATCCGCAAGGACAAATTCGCGCAGACGGTATACGACAAAAACTTCCAGGCGCCGCAGCCTCCGGATGCCGGTCGTTTCACAGGATTTGATCCTCTGAACCATGGCGTACGCGTAGAGTTCGACAGCACCTCGGAATTCTCGGTTGACCGCTTCGAACGCGGACTCAATATGATGGGATATTCGCTTTATCGCGCCCGCAGAATCGATCTGGACACATTCGATGTCGACCAGATTACTCCGAATCTGCAGTACACCAAGGGCAAAGGGCCCTTCGGCTGGAAAGAAGTAGCGCGTTGGAATATCCCGACCCCGTTCCGCAAATCGAGCTATCGCGCAGGACACAACGACAACGATCTTTCCATGCCGATGATTGATTCGTTGCGCATCCTTGGTTTTCCGTTCAACGAGAATGGCAAAATCGAAGACAGCATGGCCATTGCGGTTATGCGCGTGCCCCGTGGCGTTGTGCTCTATCCGCAAAAATATGTCGAAAATAATCTCCCTTCGAGATTACCCGGTCATCCCTACTATCCTGTGGTTGGCGCAATCGATACCGCAAGTTTCAGCAAGCCCTGGGGCGAATGGTATGCCGATCACTACAACGAAGGCAAATCGCAGCCGCATTTTAACGGACAGAATATCGGCGCATTCGACGTTACGCCCTATGGCCGCAGCTTCTATTTCAATACAAGAAGCCCGCGCCACCAGGCACTGATCGACAGTGTCATGATTGGTACGCTCCGGCTCAACCGCGCCCTTATGAAATACAATCCGTTGTTCTTCAGACCGAAGACATTCCAATACAGCCGCGCGCAGTATGATTCGCTGCCCGAAAGCGGTATCAGATTTTATTCATATATGCTTGACGACACTACGAGAATAATCGACTCCTCCCGCGTGGACACTGTGTTCAAAATGAATACATTCCGTGTGGCTGATCTCGGCGGCGGCCAGTATGCAAGCGTTATAGACGCATTGGTCAGAGTGCCCATCGGCGGTACGCTCGAAGGCTATCATGATACGCTGATGACCAACACCGCATGGATCCGTTCTATCGAGGATTCGATATATAGTTATATTAAAACAAACAGAGTATCGGACATCACATGGACTCTCTGGAACGAAGATGCCCGCCAGTTCGAGGAATCCCGCCAGGTGCAGACCGAAGTTCTGGTGCCATACTTCACCCAGGTAACCGGCCGCGAATTCATAGACGTCGGCGATGATAATTTCAACGGCGAGATCGAATTCAGCGATAATCCGACAGAGAGCGAACGCCTGATCAATAATGTGGACTATTATTACAAATTGCTCGCATACGACGAAGGCGACTATCTGCAGCCGACACCGCGCAAATACAACAACGCATCGTCGGTGGCAAATCCGAATATTATACTTACTCATCCTCAGGCCGCGCCTGCCGGTAAAGACCCCGTATTCGAAGTTGTATCTATTGACGATGAGAAAATCGGCGGTCTTTACGACTTCAATATGTACGCGATTAATACTCAAAGAGTAATGCAGGAATTCGCAGGCCACGAACTCGAACTCAAATTCGAGCCATACTGGAATCAGTATTCACTCGCGCTGCCCGAATTCGGCGCCGATAACTCGAGAGAGTTCGGCTTGTATCAGCGCAACATGACGCTGACAGACCTCACCACCGGCAGATTGTTATACTCAGGATTGGCCAACTTCGAAGCCAGCCCGTGTAACTTTGCATGGAGAGGTTTATTCACCGAAGACGCATTTAGCTATGTATTCTCGGCAGATCCGATTATCGACTCGACTTCGTTCGATCCGGCAACCGGCGAATATACAAGAATGAATACATTCGGAACCGCATATGATTACGGCGTACGCCAGAGATCGGGTATCTTCACTTCCGGAGATTTCCGCAATCGTAATTTCTGCTATGCACTCAATATGCTTCCGCCCGCTTACGGGACTCTCGGATTCGAATTCAAATATTCAATGCAGCAGTTCGGCGGCATCTACCGCGGCGACTCCACTACATTCGACGACTATAAATATGACGTATCCGGCAATCCTGTTACTCCGGTCGGCTTTATAGAAGCGCAGCCCGACGCAGAGTCTTTCTCTTATTCCAAACGAGCAAAGGGCTCGGTATTCACTACCCAGTGGGAGAGAACCGAACTCGGAGGTATTTTCTCTATTGATACTTCCGGATCGCAGTCGATATTCCCCCAGAATTATTACGGCAGCTTCAACAACGGCCCGGGCCACTATCTGGTTGAATTTATGCCCGGCGGAAAAGATACGCTGAATGTCTGGTACGGCGATAACAAAACGCAGGAATTCATCTGTGACTATATGACATTAAAAGTCCGGAATGTGATTCAGTATAATCGTCCTGCCGGAGGCGGAGACTCGGTTGCAGTGACTTATCCCCGCGAATACAAACACGTTGTTTGCGGGTGGGATACGGTAACCCGCGTAGTCGATGGCGAACTCCAGGTCAAAGGCCGCAGATGGGACAATACCGACAGATGGGAAGCAACCTATCGGCCGATTCCGAGGAATCTCCCCTCAAACGGTAAATCTTACGAAGATTTCATCGAAGGATTCAATGTTTCCGCATTTGGATTAGTCAATGCAAGAAGCGTAAGATTCTTCCCGAGCCTGAACAGCAATTTCGCATATCCCTCACAGGAATTAAAAGACATTGCTGTTGCGGCAAACCTCGGTGAAGAAGGCAGATATTATACAACCGCTGTAAGCGCTAACGGCCAGGATACGCTCGATTTCATACATTTCGTTAATATTGCCGGCGTTCAGTTCTATCTGAATTATGCAAACCAGTTTGGTATTAAAGGTTTGCAGTTGATGAACAACAGAGTTTCGCCCTACACTTATGGCGAAGACTTCACAGTCGGCGATAAGGTAATGTTCAAGACATTCGGCGGCGCACTCGGTATGCCACTGCCAGGCGCAAGCGTTCGCTTCAAAATCAGCGAAGCAAACCCGCAGGGCGGCACAGTCGACGAAGAACAGCTCAGCCAGATTCAGGTTGTGCCCAATCCGTATTATATCTCGCACCAGGGCCAGCATTCGCCCTACGACGCGAAGGTATACTTCACCAGACTGCCCGAGCGCTGCACAATAGACATATATACAGTATACGGATCGCTGATCAAATCGATCGACCATAACGAGTTTAATGCCGACGGCGAAGACACCCGCCATGCGGTACAGCTCTGGGATCTGCTCTCGAGCAATGGCCAGAGAGTGGTCAGCCAGACTCTGGTAGCGGTTATTACCACTCCGGACGGCGCCCAGACAGTGAAGAACTTCTCGGTCGTAGTCGGCGGATTCAGACTTGTTCCTGAAGATTAATCATGCTTAGCCCACGGAGGCCGGGCGCAATGCCCGGCCGCCAGCGGGGCAGGCAAGTCACAATATATTTAAGAACAAAACATTATGGAGTCAAATAAAATGAAAATAGTATTCAAAGTATTCAGCATTGCACTCTTGATGGCATTCGCCACTATGAGCGCAAGGGCCGTGGACGAAAACGCAATCGGTTCTTCCTCAGGCGATGTCTTCGCTAAAGTTGGCGGAGCCGGAGCGCAGTTCCTGAAGATTCCTCTCGGAGCGAGAGGCACCGCCATGGGTGGAGCCCAGGGCGCTGTGGCAAACGATCTGACTGCCATCTTCTGGAATCCGGCCGGCATCGCTAATATTCATTCAATCAGCGCGAACTTCTCCTATACTCAGTGGTTTGCAGGATTTTCGCACAATTTTGCAGCGCTTGCTTTGCCGTTCGGCGATAATTTTACTGCTGCTTTCAACCTGGTTTCTTTCGGATCTGGCGACATTCCGATCACCACTCTCGACCGTCCCGACGGCACCGGCGCTAACTATTCGGTCAGCGACATTGCTTTCGGATTTGCTTTTGGCGGCTACCTGACCGAGCAGTTCTCCTTTGGTATCAATGCCAAATATATCAACAGCTCGTTCGCTTCGGTATCCAGCAGCGGTATTGCATTTGATATCGGAACCCGCTACGAAACCGGCATCCAGGGCATTGCCGTAGGTTTCTCTCTGCATAATCTTGGCACCGAGCAGCAATACACAGGCCAGGATCTTCGCACCACTCGCAAGATTCTCGAAGCCATGAACGCAAGCCCGGTCGACGCAGAATACGTTTCCAGCGGATTTTCGCTGCCGCTGGCATTCCGTGCGGGCATCTCGAGCAATGTATATGAAACCGAAGAGCATATGGTTGTAGCCGCTTTCGATTTCGTGACTTATTCGGATACCCCCGAAGAATTCATGATCGGCGCGGAATATACATGGCGCGATTTCGTATCAGTACGCGGCGGTTATAATATCGGCCAGGATCAGTTCGGCCTTACCGGCGGCGTCGGCCTGAAATACGACGGCGGCGGATTTGGCGGCGTTATCGACTATTCAATCGCCCCGACTTTCGACCTCGGACTGGTCAATCGTCTCAGCCTCAGCCTCAGCTTCGGCTCGTAATGCTGATTGGCGAATAGGTAATCGAAAAAAAAGAAATTGCCGCCAGGATCGGATTCCGGGCGGCAATTTTTTTAAGCAAAATCGTCCTTTATATTATTGCAACAAATATCGGTCGGCCCATGCGTTATTTACTGTTTGTTATATTGTTTTGCGCCCTGCCATTTAATTCTCAGGCCAAAAAGATCACACTCGACGTGGATTTCTCTATGTTTCGTTACGATCAGGATAATGTTCTGCTCGAGATGTATTATTCCTTTCCCGACACAATGCTCCGATACATACCGAAGCAGAGTACATATATTGGCGAGCTTTATTTCTCGCTGGCCATCAGTAATGCGATAGATACCGTATCGCACCTGCGATGGATCGTAGAGCACAAGGTGGAGAGCGAACCGGAAAAGTTCCGTCAGAAATTATTCGGTCAAAAGTCGATTGCTCTGCCGCCGGGACAGTACAAAATTGATTTATTTGTCAAAGACATGAACGATACTTCCACCCGTGCCCGAACAGAACTGGAAATTGTTGCCAAAAAATATTCAGATGACAGAATTATTACGAGCGATTTGCAGATTGCTCAAAAAATCGAACGAATAGGCGAGCACACTCAGCAGTGGGGCGAAGCATTCAAAAAAAATTCTTTGTACGTTGTGCCCAATCCCTCACTCGAATATTATGGCGATGAGCCCAGCCTGAAAAGCTATATTGAATTTTATAACGCTAAAAAATATACGCCATCGGGCATTACGTTCAACTACCGGATACTCGATGCCGCACGCCGCGAAATTATCTCCATACCTCGCCAGGTGGTGCCGGTCAGCGACGCTCAGATAGATATAAACGAAATCCCGCTCGGCGAGCTTCCCAGCGGAGTGTACTACCTCGAGCTGACCGCCCGGGCAGCCGACGAAGCGCCAATCGATTCGATTGTTCATACCAAAAGATTTTATGTTTATAATCCGGAAAATGCACCAAATATGAACGCTCTTTATTCCGAAGACGAGTTATTCGAAATGAGCCCATTTTCAACTTTGAGCGAAACCCGGATCCAGGACGAATTCGAAAAAGCAAAAATGATTGCCTCGAAGGACGAAATTGATAAATATGAAAAATTGTCGACGCTTGCCGCAAAACAGCGCTTTATTTATACATTCTGGTTCCTTCGCGATCCTGATCCGTCGACAATTGTCAATGAACGTTACGTGGAATTCCAGAAAGCAATCGAATACGCCAAGACATATTTCAGCTTCGGAAGCACAAAGAATGGCTGGAGAACGGATCGTGGCATGATTTTGCTCAAATACGGATTCCCATCGGAAAGAAACCCGACACATCCGCGTGGCACTCAAAAAGCATACGAAGAATGGGTCTATGAAAACGTACAGGGCGGATCACGATTTTATTTTGTAGATGAATCAGGGTTTGGCAATTATATCTTGGTGCATTCCACCGCGCTCGGAGAAGTATATAATGACAACTGGTTCAACGACTATGTGATCGGCAACGAAAGCAAGTATATGAACAGATAGGCATTTGGATAAAAGGAGGGGACATCAACAGGTTAATTACATATATGCTGCTGGGTATCGGTCTGATTTCCCGGATCCTTGGCAGAAATGCCCGCACCGCGTTCGGACGATTGCTGGGCAATATCATGATATACCTGAGCAGCAAAAGACGCCGAATCACTTATGAAAATATCCGCAATGCATTCCCGGATCAATCCGATCTGTGGTGCAGAGAAATCACCGTCCAGTCATATCACAATCTGGGCATTGTCCTCGCGGAATTGCTCGCAATGCCCTCATTCGACCGCGAAGACTTCGATAAATATATCAAATACTCGAATATAAGCCTTCTCAGCGAGGTTTTCAATCGGGGGAGGGGTTTGATACTCCTCTCGGGACATTTCGGCAACTGGGAGCTTCTGGCGCATTCTGCGGGTCTTTTTACAGGCATACCCATAACAATCATCGTAAAACCCCAGCGCAATCGCCATGCAGACGATCTGCTAAATAAATACCGGACATTACACGGCAACCGAATCGTATCGATGTATAAAGCCGCCAGGGCAATTATCCAGGAGTTGAGCCGCCATAACGCCATCGCTCTGCTTGCGGACCAAAGCGCAACCCGCGACCGTGATGTGTTTGTCGATTTTTTCGGTCGACCAGCATCAACTTTCGAGGCTCCAGCGGCCCTGGCGCTTCGTTTCCGGACGCCAATCGTTATGGGATTTGCCGTTCGCCAGCCCGATAACAGTTATCGCGTAGATCTGCGCGAAATAAAATTCGACGATCTAGAGAATAATTCCGATGGAGTTCGCGAACTCACAAGACGCCATGTAGCCGAACTCGAAAGCGAAATTCGCAAAAACCCCGGGCTCTGGGCATGGCAGCATAGGCGTTGGAAACACGAGGCTCCAAAGAAGGTCAAAAATGCGTAAACCACGGCTCGATTCCTTTAAAAATATAACGATTATACAGACCGCATTTATCGGAGATGTTGCTCTCTCGCTCTATCTCGCCCAGCGCGTACGTCAGATGGCGCCTGCTGCATCGATCTCGTTTGTGACCACGCCCGTATCAGCAGACATCGCGCGATTGTGCTCGGCGGTTGATAGAGTGGTTGCTTACGATAAACGCCGCGATGACAAAGGATTACTCGGAATCAGGAATCTCGCCGCAAGAGTCGGAAAAACTGATTGCATAATAGCTCCGCACAGATCGCTGAGAACATCTCTCCTGACATATTTGTTAAAGCCAATATATTCAGTGGGTTATAGTCGGGCGGCTTTGCCGTGGATATACTCTTCAAGAGTACGATACCAGCCTCATATGCACGAGACTGCCCGCAATAATTTGCTGTTGGAGCAGTTTTCCGATTTTGATCAATCAGCTCCTCCGATTCGGCCGTCGTTAGATTTGAAATATGTTGATATATCTAATATTGACAATGACTTACAAGGTGAAACCGGTTCGCCTGTGATCGCTATAGCGCCCGGTTCGGTATGGGAAACAAAAAGATGGCCTGCCAGGCATTTCACAGCTCTTGTAAATCATTTAGCATCAAAGGGATATGCTGTATATATGATAGGTGGTCCAAACGATATGGATATCTGTTCGGAAATATCTTCATCAACACCTGCAATTAATCTTGCCGGGAAAACAAGCATCCCGCAGTCATTGAAATTAATAGAGCGAATGGATTTGGTGATAACTAATGACAGCGCTCCGACTCATTTTTCCAGTCTTTTGAATATACCTGTGATCGTTATATATGGACCAACCGTTCCGGAATTCGGATTTGGCCCGCTGGCAGATTCGTCCGCTATAATTCACAAAGATGAGCTTCAATGCAGCCCCTGCGCGATACACGGAGGCCGGAAATGTCCGATCGGCACACATGAATGCATGGAAGGTATAGCGCCGGAAGTTGTTGCGGAAAAAGCAATTAGTGTGATTATGAAATCATCTGCCAATAAGCTTCAATAACTTTATGCGAGCCCGCCAGATAGAGAAATTCGAAAATTTTCTGCGATATTTATTTATATTAAACTTGAAATCCTCTGATGCAAGTGCAGCAGTTTTGACGATACGATTATGCGAGGCTGCAGGATGCTCGGCCGCAACCGGATTCTTTTTTGTATTGAAAATCATGCGGAAACGTTCACGTATAAGTGCCGGGTCGACATACTCGCTTAGCTCATTATCGTGAAAATACGGTTGCGACAAATACTTAGCCCAAAGGTCGTCATTGCTGTCGATTTCAATTATGCGATCGATAAGTTCGTCGACAGACCCATAATCGTGATAATTCAAAAAGCTGTCAGGGTTAAAGTCTTTAGATATAAGGGGGTTGCCCCAGTAAATCGGCAGGCTGCCCACCAGCATTGGCTCAAATATTTTTTCGGTAGTATAGCCCGGCCATGACTGGTTTTCGAAAGCGATAGTGAATTTGAATTTGCTTAGAAAATCCTTTTTGTTCTTAAGAGGAATTCCAGTATTATTAAGGAACCTTCCGGCAGAAATAACCTTTTTGTATTTACTAAGCTTATGGAAAAAATCCACTCTTTCCGCAGGCCCGGGATTGGAATAAATAAAATTGCAAAACTCGGTTTTGCTGATCATTATATCGTTAATATTACGTTGCTTAAGGAGCTTCTCCGGATCTCCGAAAAAAGGATATAATGGAAGCCTGAAACTACGCGGATCGTCCGAAAAATCAAATGAAAATGAATAATCGCATCGGGTAAAATCGGGACGTATGTTTTCGCCCGTATAAAAAATACGAATACAGTTATATCTATAAAAACTAGTTCCGAACACAGAGTATATCAGAAAGTCCGGATTCTTTTCATCAAGTTCAATATCGAATTCAGGCGATAGAACATCCAAAAAATAATTATCCTCTATATTGAATACAGGCCAAAAATCAGTGAAAAATAGCTTGATTTTCGGTTTTAGCAGAATAGAGGCCATAAAAAACTCTATAATAAATAAAATTTAATGTTCTAATCCGCGCATTAAGGATTGCTCGATAGAGATTGTATCACTATGGCTTTGGCGGTACTTTTGCATTTCCTCAACAACGAACCAGATTGCGGAGTCGTTTTTCATTAAAACAGCTTCAGGGAGATACATCAGGTCGAATTGTTCATTATAGGGATGCTCCCAGTCCGTATCACTCATAGAATACAGCTCGTATTCCTCAGAGGTGATTGAGCTGTTATGAACTACTTTCATAAAATGTGAAAAATTATTGTGATCATTATTGCAAGAGCAGGATGGCTTGGCGAATATTATTAACCGGTATTCAGCGGGATTGAATTTATGATTTATCGAATCAATAACTGCGGGGTCGGGTTCGTATTCATTAAATTCGTATTCAAACCACGAAAAGCCTGGGTTATTTCGAATATCATCAAGTGTGGTTTTATGAGCTTCTCCGTCGACTGGGTTATCCTGGCAACTAATTGCTATTAAAGCAATTAAAATGAACGCAAAACAGGTGATATATGATTTCATGATTCTTTATAACTCCGAAAATAATATGATATTTGCCAAATAATCGGCGATTGTTGCCGGTAAATATTGTGTATTTCAACCAGCATAATGCAAATATACAAAATTGGAACATATTCCGACAGAAATCAATCTGAAAATGAAACTGAGCCTAAAAAAAAATGTGACTATTCCGCAGTGGATATGTTATATATGTAATAGAAAATTATCTTTTCGGGCATTGTTAATGTGTCGAATATGTATTAAATTACTTTTGTTTTTTATATAAAAATCGGAATAACATAATGAAGAATTTATACAAAAATTTAATAGCTTTTTGCACGATTTTGCTTGCTCTGCTATCGTTTCATGGATGCGAAAACACGAGTAATGAGCCAACGGATCAGGTTGAATATCTTCAGATTCCACCGCATTTTCCAGAATTACCGGTACCAGATGACAATCCTATTACAGCCGCAAAAGTGCATTTGGGCAGGAAGTTATTTTATGAACCACTGCTGTCACCCGATGGGTCGATTAAATCATGCTCGCATTGCATGAAGCACGAATATGCTTTCTGCGACGGCGGAAAAAAGAACAGCAAGGGATATGGCGGCGAAATGATGATGCGCAATACGATGAGCCTCGTAAATGTTGCTTATAGAGATGTAATCCACTGGGATGGAAAGGGATCCAGAATCGAAGAGCCTGCGTACCGCAGCATATTTTTGCCACCCGTTTTTGGATCGGACACAAATGATATCGAGCAAAAATTACAAAATCATCCGACATATCCATTAATGTTCAAAGAGGCTTTTGGCGATGATAAAGTCGAAGCGTATCGAGTAGCTTTGGCAATATCGGCATTCGTCAGGACCTTTATCTCGGGGAATTCTGCCTATGACAAATATATTCTGGGAGACGCAAATGCACTGGATGAGAGCCAAAAACGGGGTATGGATCTGTTTTTCAGCGATAAAACACGCTGCAGTGCATGCCATAGCGGCTTTTTATTCACAGACCTCAAATTCCATAATACCGGCACAGTTACGCATTATTTCGACAGGGGATTATTTTACCGAACAGGAAAAAATGCGGATCGCGGTAAGTTTTTGACGCCTTCACTCAGGAATGTTCAGGTTACTTTTCCCTATATGCATGATGGCGAAATAGAAACATTGGCGGAGGTAATAGAACATTATAACAGGGGCGGCGTGCTGTTCATTAATAAAGATACGTTGATGCGCCCCCTCGGATTGAGTTCGCAGGATAAAATCGATCTGGAGAATTTCCTGAAATCATTAACCGATTGGGAATTTTTGAACAATGAAAAATTTTCTGATCCTAATTAAACGAATTAATCGTCTATATAAATATGAAAAATAATAGAATAACATCCCGACGAGAATTCATAAAAAAAATTCTTGCAGCCACAGTTACTACGGTGGCTCTGCCGCACTACGTATTAGGTAAAGCCGAACCTGAAGTTTCTCGGAAATCCGGCAGGATACTGGGGCGCTACCATCTTGATCTGAATGAATATCCTGTTTTGAAGGACCCATGGGGATCTGTCCGGCTTGATGTTTTGGATATCGAAGGTTATTATCAGACAGTAATTGTTACTCACATACCTGAAAGCGAGCGACCACAGTTCGCAAATAAGGAATATGTATGCGTGTCCGTTATTTGCCCCCACGAAGGTGCGGAAGTTTATGATCTGCATCCCGAGCTTCATGTATTAATTTGCTCAAAGCATGGAACTGTTTTCGAAGCTGACGGTAGTTATGTCGAGGGCCCGGCATCTGACGATTTAGAGGAATTTCAGACATTCTACGAAGGCGGAAACGATCTTTATATCGAGTTCGCGTTTTACCAGGATGTGCCGATTGAAAAGCAAGACGACGAGCCGGCGTATCTAACCAATAATTATCCAAATCCAGCTGCCAGTCTGACTCATTTCGAATATGGTATATCCAATCCAGGTCGAATCAGATTTGATATTTACGACAGCGTAGGGAATCATATCAGAAAGTTGATGGAAGAAATCCGAACCTCCGGTCATTACT
The DNA here is from genome assembly GCA_964513465.1 of uncultured Hyphomicrobiales bacterium. Classification (GTDB taxonomy): domain Bacteria; phylum Bacteroidota; class Ignavibacteria; order Kapaibacteriales; family UBA2268; genus CAZEMR01. Next base: position 19,860 of record CAZEMR010000007.1, on the reverse strand, counting down.
CAATTGATATTGACGTGAGCGGATTGCAGTCCGGAACTTATTTCATCATAATGAATTACAACAATAAAGCATTGGCAACAAGAAAAATTACCGTGCTAAAATAAAAGGCTGTATATATGAATAATAATATTAATCGCCGTAAATTCTTTATAGATGCAGGCAAAATCGCTGGAGTTTGTGGATGCGGACTCGCGTCGATAAGCCTGTTAAATTCATGCGAACATTATTGGGAAAAGGAATCGAATTTATCCGGAATCGATAAAATAATCAATATTGATGAAGAGTCGTATCTGCAAAAAATTGGCTATGGTATCAAAAAGAGCTATAAAGATGTCAATTATGGTATTCCAGTGATGATAATAAGAATATCAGATAAAGAATTCGTTTGCTTTTCTACACTTTGCCCGCATGATAATTGTTTCGGTGATGATGTGCAGTCGCCGCTTGGAAATTTTCAAAATTTCAAGTACATAACCTGCACTTGCCATGGTTCGAAATTTGATCCTTATGACGGTGGAAAGCCCGTTGTGGGGCCCGCAGAAAAGCCTCTTGCTTCATATCCCACGGAATATTTAGAGCACAACAATCAACTTATAATACATTTTTAAAATATACTATAGATTTATATTGTTAAGATTTGCCTCTTCGCGGAAATGATATATCGCGTCGGGTTCCATCCTTAGCAGCCTTATCCCGTCCGGGAGGTCAACTCTCGGAGTCAGTATGCCAGTTGTATCTTCAATTATATTAAGGTATTCAATGCTGACGCGGATGTCATCATATGATAATCCCGCGACCTTTTCAATCCCGCCTTCGATGTATAAAGTGAGCATATTGGGTTCAAGTACGTGATTGCTAGGAAGAGCACCGCCATCTATTTGGACAGGTATATCTGGATATGCCCGCGAGGCAAGCTGCTGGACATCAAATTGAAGTCTGACTACGGAAGGACTAATGCTGATAATTTCATTAAGACTGTCAGAAAGATTAACCGTAACAGACTGGGGGATATTAACATCATCGAGAGTCATATATTTAGTTGACCAATAGTCTATCTCATTGATAATATTAGCGTTGCCTGTAATTTCAACCGAGTCCGGGTCCAGCTTTAAATTACCCACAATTATAAAATACTTGCGCGGATCAATTTTAATATTAGGCTTGATCCTGACATATTTACTAGCTATTTTACCGGTTTCGATCGTCAAATTTTCGGGTAAAATATCAACTGCGTCAACATTTGTTATATATTGAATATTTTTAAGCAGTTCGTTCCTCGAAAGTGAAAACTGGCCGCCCTCTGTTGCATTTTCCTCAGATAAATCCACGAAGCAACGGGCAGAAGTATTAAAAAAGATCAGGTTAAAGAGATGCCAGCCAGTGCCTCGTACCTGGACAGAGACGCTATTAGTGGGCATTGAGTCAACCGCTTGATTTGCTGGGAGTTTGAATTCAAGCGGAATACTCACACGCGTTGTGTATGTATAATTGAGATTAGAATATGCCCAAAGTGCAATTGCAAACATTATGGCGCCAATTACAGATTTGGACAATATATTTTTTATGATCTTGTTTAGTTTGAAAATCTTGCTCCAAACAGAAAGATAAAATTTTATCAAATATATATAATGTCGAGGATAAATACCAAAATAATTATTTTAATGCATCAGATTCTGTTTAATTTGATTGATTTTAAGATCGATCTCGCTGATTATTTGCAGTGCCTGCGGATGTAAATCCTTTTGATTGGGGTCTTTAAGTGAATCTACATGTTTTTTTCGCTCTTTAGAAAGCGTAGTCATTTCGAGCTTCATAAGGCTATCCTTAGCCGCGCGCAAATCGTCACGGCTTGGAGGAGTTTTCCGATATTTTTCCAGCAAAGGACTGGGCTGCTCCATGCGCATCGATATATCAATGATCGCTTGTTTATATTGTTCATCAATGTCATTGCTTTGTGTAATCATCGACAAAGTTGAGTTATTTTTATGAATATATTGAGATATTATTTCAATAATTCTTTTTGCAGCAAACGTTATCATTTTGTCGGCATTTATTTCTAATTGATCAAAGATTATTTCAGCGCCTGCTTTATCGTTAATTGCTATAGAAATCAATACGTTCTCTTCGGGGAGCAAGTCCTCCAGAATGCTATCGGAATTCTTGGTTTGTTCATTATTTACTATGATTTGCGTTTCCTGCTTTCTGTTTTTCTGATAAGTATGCTCCTGACCGAACCTACGTTCAATGTTAGATTTTTCTTGATATACGGATCGGAGTTCACTTTCGCTAAGTCCAAGTATACCAGCAAGATGGCCAACATACATGTCGTGCTTAAGGCGGTCCGGAATTTGAGCGATCAGTTTAAGCATTTCTCTGGATACGGCCGTTTTTCCCTCAGGTGTAGCAAGATTGCCATTGCGACGATAAATCTTCACAAAATAATCGATAAAGCTAAGAGATTCATTGAGATACGATCGAAAAGCTTTAGTGCCGTTTTTTTGTATCATGCTATCGGGGTCTTCACCAGCCGGCAGGGTAGTTATCATCGTCTCAAAACCCTTCGAAAGCGCAAGCTCTGTGGCTTTTTTTGTCGCTTTTATTCCAGCTTCATCAGCATCATAGACAAGATATACTTTTTTAGCATATCGTTGAATTACCGAGAGTTGCTCGATCGTCAGAGCAGTTCCGCTGGAAGCGACCGTGTTTTCAAATCCTGCCTGGTGCAGCGATAAAACGTCTGCATAGCCCTCAACTATGATGGCTTCTTTTCGATTACGCATCTGAGTTTTAGATTCGAACAAACCGTATAGGCTTTTGCTTTTGTCGTAAATCAATGATTGCGGGGAGTTTATGTATTTCGGTTGCGTTTCGTCTTCATTCATTCGCCTTGCTCCGAATCCGATGATTCGTCCCATAAAATCTCTGATTGGAAACATCGCTCTATTGCGGAATCGATCGTAATGGCCCCCGCTTTCTCGTTCGATAATTAGCCCTGCGTCCAATAAATTCTCTATGGTGAAAGCCTTCTTTAAAAGTATATTAAGAGTAGAGTCCCATGAATCCGGAGCATAACCGAGTTTAAATTTAATAATCAATTCCTTAGAAAAACCGCGGTTAAGAAAATAATTAAGAGCAGGTTTGCCGTCGGTTTTACCTAAGCGTGAGTGATAGTAAGCGGCAGCTATATCAATGGCTTTGAGCGCGTCAGTTCTTTTCGATTGCGACATTGAAGATTGCGTTGAAGCTGATTCAGGAAGAGCAAATCCAATGCGTGTGGCAAGATGTTTTATGGCTTCCGGGAACGACATGCCGTTGTAGTCCATTAAAAAACCTAACGTATTGCCAGCTTTACCGCATCCAAAACATTTATATATACCTTTATCAGGAGAAACATTGAACGAAGGAGTCTTTTCGTTATGAAAAGGACATAACCCGACAAAATTCGCTCCACGTCTTTTGAGGTCGACATAATCACCAATGATTTCAACAATATCGGCCTGCTGACTGAGTTCCTCAATTATTTCATCGGGGATTTTCATTTTTGTGGATGTAGTAATAAATTATTAATTATATCTGCGAACGACGGATGTATCTTCGCAATTATCAAGGAGTTGGCCAAGAGGCAAGTTCGCCGATGGGTGTAATATGTTTGAAGCGATTTCTGCCGCAGGTTGCAATACAAAACGCCGTTTGAGCATTTGTGGATGGGGAATGGTAAGAAACAAATCTGAAAATACCGAATCATTATACAATAAAATATCAATATCGATCTCGCGTTCATGCCAGCGTTCGCGCTTGCGTCTACCCATCATATATTCCAGCGACTTGCAAAGTATTAGCAAATGTTCGGCGGTTAGATAAGTATACCCCGACACCACTGCATTCAAAAACCATGGCTGATCGGAATAACCAACCGGTTCAGTTTCGTAAAATGATGACATTCTTACATTTTTAAAAGAGTCAATTTCATTGAGAAAAGAAAACGCCGAGCGCAAATTTTCTTCTCGATTCCCCAGGTTAGTCCCCAGTGAAAGCAAAATGTGATTGTCGAATATTAAATTGTGTTCAGTATGGTTCAAGATTTTTTTCTGATCATTGTTTGTTCGACTTCAATGTGGTCTACTACTCGACGCATCGGTACAGATAACTTGCGCACTCTGCAGGAGCATTTCTGCATTTCGGGGAATTTTTCCATTGTCATATTTAATATTTCATTTACAATAGTTTCCACAAGGCTGTATGATTCATTATTGATAACCTCGGAAACGCAAAACATTGCCTCTTCATAATTAAGAGCGTATTTCACGTCATCATTAATAATCGCACTAGTCGCATCGTAATATAAGTCTAAGTCTACCTGGTACTTACCGCCAAGCTTTTTTTCCTCGGAGCGAACTCCATGGTAGGAATAAAATTCCGCATTGCGAATGCTCAATCTGACTAAAGATGATTCTTTCATTGTCCGGAGTCTTAATATTTACTAAATTTACATGAACTGCAAAAGTAGCAAATTTTCTGCAAACTTAAAACGAAACATTTCATTAGACGTAAATATAATTTAAATCATTTAATTAAATGAAGCTAAAACCAGAAATTGCGCAAAAATATTGCGTTATTGCAAAAAATATTAATTTGCCTGAAAATATCCATATGGCATTTGTTCTTGGGTCCGGCATGAGCGCTCTTTTCGATAACATGAATATATTACAAAGAATTTCGTATAATGAACTATTTTCTATCAACGAAAATGAACTTCCTGGTCATACCAGAGAACTGTTGATATTGAGTAAAGACGGAAAAATATTTCTCGCTTTCAATGGTCGATTTCATTATTATGAAGGAGTAAGTATCGAATCCATATGCTCGCAAGTACTTATATGCCATGCCTTAAGTATTAATTCAATCCTTTTTTTGAATGCTGCCGGCGGTATTAATCAATTTTGTAAAACTGGCGACATAATGATTATTCGGGATATTATTCAATTAATAAATGTTCATTTCGGGAGTTTATTCTTGCCTTGTAATAACAGAAATGTTATGCCTGCCGTTAATGAAACATGGACGAATGATATTATTAGTAAAATAAATGATAAACGTATTGATGTTAAAAGTGGTAACTATTGTGCTGTGAATGGACCAAATTACGAAACACCCGCAGAAATAAGAATGCTTAAAATTATTGGGGCTGATGCTGTGGGCATGTCTACGGCAACTGAGGCTAAATGCGCTTCGTTACTCGGAATGCGCACTGCCGCTATGTCATTGATTACCAATGTACTTAATCCAGCAGCCACAAAGTCGGTATGCCACCGCGACGTACTGATCGAAGCCTCTGAAAACACAAAAAAATTAAGAACGGTGATAAATTTAATTATTTGACGGTTTATTGAACTCAAATTGTTATATTTATGCAATTTGAAAATCGTAATAATGCAAAAGAGTGAAACATGAAAGCAGAAATCAGAACTGTTGAATCCAAAAAAGATTTGCTCAAATTCATTAAGTGCCAATGGAATTTTTATAAAAATGATCCGAATTGGGTGCCGCCTGTTATTGCTGATAGGCTCAAATTACTTGATCAAAAAAAGAATCCATTCTGGAATCATTCAGATATCAAAATGTTTATGGCTTATAAAGGAGATAAAATTGTTGGAAGGATAGCTGCAATAACGAACGAGTTGCATAACAAAACGCATAATGATAAAGTGGGTTTTTTTGGTTTCTATGAGTGCGAAAACGACACCGACACATCCGCGATGCTTTACGATGCTGCCGCTAAATGGTTGAAAAGTAAAGGTAAAAATATTATGAGAGGTCCGCATAATCCATCGCAGAATGACGAATGGGCATTTCTTGCAGACGGCTACGATCGTCCGCCAGTGGTTCTCATGTCATACAATCCGCCCTATTATCTCGAACTTGCAGAGCATTATGGATTAAAAAAAGCAAAAGATTCATATGCTTACTTGTTGAATCAGGATGAATATCTAACAGATAAACTGAAGCGCATTCAAAAAATCGCACGCGAGAGAAATAAAGTGACTATCAGAGAAGTTGCTTTCAAAAATAAAAATCAGTTTAAAAAGGATGTTAAAACACTAAAAGAACTATACAATAAAGCATGGGAACCGAATTGGGGATTCGTAAAAATGACCGACGATGAGTTCGATTTTCTGGCAGAGGATCTGAAACAATTCGCCGAACCTTCGCTGGCTTTTATTGCAGAATCCGATGGCATTCCTGTAGGATTTGCTCTCTCGCTACCCGATATAAATCAATGTCTTATACACAATCGAAATGGTTCTCTGCTCGGTGCAGTTTGGCATTTGTTCACCAAACGAAAAAAAATTGATACTCAGCGGATCATAGTTCTTGGCGTTATCCCGGAGTACCAGGGCAGGGGTATCGATTCTGTAATGTATTGGGAAACCGGGCATCGCGGGCTTGATATTGGTATACAATACGGCGAAGCTTCCTGGGTGCTTGAGGATAACGTCATGATGAATAGAGGACTTACGACAACTATGAAAGCCGAAAGATATAAAACGTACAGGTCGTATGAAATGCCTATATAAAAATAGTATAAATATAAAACAATAAATATTAAATAAAAAGAAAAGCTCCACAAATATTGCGGAGCTTTTTCTATGAAGTATGTAAAAAATATCACTCTTCGTATGATATCATTAAATCCTCGATGATTTTCTTTGCTGCCTTAGGTATTACAGTGCCTGGGCCGAATATCTCTGCGCAGCCCGCTTTCCGAAGAAAATCGTAATCTTTCTGAGGTATTACGCCGCCTGCCACGACAATTATATCTTCACGTCCCTGTTTGCGGAGTTCTTCAATCAGCTGGGGGACAAGGGTTTTATGACCTGCTGCAAGTGAGCTGACGCCAACGATATGCACATCGTTCTCGACTGCCTGACGAGCGGTTTCCGCTGGGGTCTGGAACAGAGGGCCGACATCGACGTCGAACCCAAGATCAGCGAATGCTGTGGATATAACCTTGGCGCCGCGATCGTGCCCGTCCTGTCCCATTTTTGCAACAAGTATGCGGGGGCGACGACCCTCTTTTCGTTCAATTGCATCGGCCAATTTACGAACATCTTCTATGTCGCGTTTTTCTTTGAATTCAGAACTATAAACGCCTGAGATCGTTTTTGTCATAGCTTTATGCCTTCCGGTAACTTTTTCGATAGCATAAGAAATTTCTCCAAGAGACGCTCGGACGCGTGCAGCGTTGACTGATAATTCGAGCAGATTTCCATTGCCGGTTTCCGCCGCTTTTGTAATCGCTTCGAGGGCTTCCTTTACTTTGGATTCGTCGCGATCAGATCGAAGCTTTTCGAGTCTGGCGAGCTGTTTATTGCGTACTTCAGTATTGTCAACTTCAAGTATTTCAATTGGTTCCTCGCGATCAGGTTTGTACCTGTTAATTCCTACGATAGTTTCTGCCCCGGAGTCGATTCGGGCTTGTCTGCGTGCGGCTGCTTCCTCGATCCTCATCTTCGGAACGCCGGTTTCGATAGCTTTGGCCATACCGCCTAGCGATTCGATTTCATCAATGTGGTCGAAAGCTTTTGATACGAGCTCATCGGTCAATTTCTCAAGATAATAAGAGCCGCCCCATGGGTCTATAACATCACAAATACCTGATTCTTCTTGCAGATAGAGCTGTGTGTTCCGCGCAATCCTGGCCGAAAAATCGGTCGGTAGCGCAATGGCCTCATCGAGAGAATTAGTATGCAAAGACTGGGTATGACCAAGAGCAGCTCCCATTGCCTCAATACAAGTGCGTGCAACATTATTAAAAGGATCTTGTTCGGTGAGACTCCATCCGGAGGTCTGCGAATGGGTTCTAAGCGCCATTGATTTTGGGTTTTTGGGATTGAACTGCTTAATTAATTTCGCCCATATCATGCGTGCAGCGCGCATTTTGGCGATTTCCATATAATAATTCATCCCGATAGCCCAGAAAAACGAAATACGGGGAGCAAAAGCATCGATATCAATACCAGCGTCGAGTCCCGCTCTCACATATTCGAGTCCGTCGGCAAGGGTATATGCCATTTCGAGATCGGCTGTAGCGCCGGCTTCCTGCATATGATAACCGGAAACAGAAATGGAGTTGAATTTAGGCATATTTTTGGACGTATACTCGAAAATGTCCGCGATTATCCGCATCGAAGGCTTGGGAGGGTAGATATATGTGTTTCGAACCATGTATTCTTTTAGAATATCATTCTGGATCGTACCGGACAATTGTTCAGGTTTGACGCCCTGCTCTTCTGCAGCCACAATATAAAATGCCATGACAGGGAGGACTGCGCCATTCATTGTCATCGAAACTGAGATTTTATCGAGCGGAATTTCGTCAAAAAGAACTTGCATGTCAAGGATTGAATCTACCGCAACTCCGGCTTTTCCGACGTCCCCTACGACTCTTTCGTGATCGCTGTCATATCCGCGATGCGTGGCCAGATCGAACGCGACGGATAGTCCCTTCTGTCCGGCGGCAAGATTACGCTTATAAAAAGCATTGGATTCTTCGGCAGTAGAGAACCCCGCATATTGACGGATTGTCCAGGGCCTTGTGACGTACATTGTTGGATATGGACCTCGTAAAAACGGGGCAATTCCCGCAGAAAATTTTATATGATCAATGTCTTTAACGTCATTAAAAGTATGAACCGGCAAAATGTCTATATTCTCCATAGAAGGATGCGTGGATTCTTCAGGAGGTCTCTCGGTATTTTTAATAAATAAATTCCGCCATTGTTCGCGATCAGCCACTTTAAAAGCTTCTCGAAAATGCATATTTGCAAAATCAGGTTGCTTCATTACTTACTCCGATATATATTATATTATTATTATCAATATTACATTCCAATATTATTCTGAAGTCTGGACAAAATGTCGTAAATATCAGCCCGTATGTGTATGAACTCATCAACTCCTGATGATGTAAATTCATCAATATTGGCTTTGGGATAGCCTGCAAGCACGATCGTTGAGTCAGGACGTGCGTTTTTAACTTTCCTGGCAAATTCAGGAACAATATCCGGATATTTATCATCGCTAGAGCATATTACTACAACCTGATGCTTGGATTCAGCAAATGTGTTTACTGCAACATCAATGCTCTCAAAGCCTTGCGAAGATTCGATTTCGAACCCACCCACTTTCATAAAATCGGCAGAGAAGTCAGCACGTACTTTATAATCCCTCAAAGCTCCGAAATTTGCTAATAAAGCACTCATAGGTTGATCGTTACTGGCCGCAAATCTGACAGAATTCTCTCGAAGTTCTTCAAATAATTCAGCGTATCTTTTTACATATATAATATTGCATTCGGTACGGCCACTTCTGAGCGCATCGCTGATTTCGCCAGTCAATGATCCATTTTTAGCCGCTTCGATACAAGCTTCCATCATTTCGTTTTTTTCAATCGATGCAGGAATCTTACTTAACGAGGTTCCGGTTGCTGCCGAATCACGGTTTTTGATATGCGATTCAATCATATTCTTCCTGATATGCAGGAAGCTATCTTCATCAAAAGCAAGTGGATACACTGGTTTTTCATCTGTATTCGGATATTTATTTACGCCTACCATAACTTCTTTGCGAGTCCGGTAATTATTCATCCTTTTATCAAATACATGGCTGACTGCCGCCTGGGGTTCGCCGCCGATCAAAGCTTTGAACATCCCGCCCGCACGTTCGGTATTGCGGAATATTTCCCATGCTTTTTCTGCTAATTCTGCTGAGAGATGCTCAAGATACCAGGAGCCGCCGCCCGGATCGCCTGTGGCTGCAAAATGCGCTTCCTCTCTGATTATAAGCTGATTGTTGCGTGCTATTCGCCTCGAAAATTTATCCGGCAAACCGAATACGTCGTCGAAAGAATCAGTATTGATCGCATCCGCTCCGCCGATCACTGCTGCGAGAGTCTCTGTAGTGGTGCGAAGCATATTGACGTATGCATCCAATCGCGATTTATTTCTGCGAGATGTTCTGGCAAAAATGAACATCCTTGCATTTTCTTCGTCGACGCCGAATTCTTTTGCGATTTTTGCCCAAAGCATACGCGCGGCTCGGAGCTTGGCGATTTCCATAAAGAAATTAGATCCGATTGCAAATGTGAACTGAATCTTGCTGGCAATCATATTAGGATCATCGTCTTTGAATGCTCTCATATACTCTGCTGCTGATGCCAGGGCATATCCAAGTTCCTGTGCAGCATTGGCGCCGGCATTGTGCCAGACAGATGAGTCGATACCGATTGTTTTAAAATGCGGCAATGCTTTTTCTGCCCATATAACGTATTGCCTCATTTGGCTTTTGAAAGCCATTTCGTCAAGCTCCAATGAGCCATGACTGACCAGTTTCATGATCGGATCGAATAAAATACCGCCGATGATATTTGACGTATCGATGCTTTTCCGTTCGCACCAGGTCTTGAACATAGCAGCTATCGCAGGCGCGCGATTTCCTGTTTCCATATATACGGGTGTCTCGGAAAAGTTTATATTAGCAAACGCAGCATCATAATCGTCAATATTGGATAGCGTTAGGCCGCGCAGATGTCCGTGCGCAAGTTTTGCGTCTTTCGTATCCACTAAATAACTCAATGCGTTAACACGTGTATTGACAGCTGTCTGACCGCGTTTGAGGTCATACAAAGTAGCTTCATTGAAAAGCTCCGGCGCTGGCAAAGACATATCCTGCCTTATTTGCCAGGGTTTGTGAGTATATCCGTCCGGATCATTGCCTCGTAAAAAAGGGAAAATACCAGGAAATTGATTTTTAATATGATCTAAATTGTCCGTGTCTTCGGGATTGTAAATCGGTTTAAGCTCAATATCTTCATATGTTTTCGTGAAAAGCTTTCCGAAATCAGCTCCCTTAAGCGTAGCATCGGCGGCTTCTTTCCATTGTTTATAATTAGCCGCTTCGAATTCGTTAAAATTACGTTCCAGTTTCTCCATATCCATCCACACTTAATAATATCGAAAAAATAAAGAGGCACACTCTTTATTATGAGCATGCCATATTGAATATATATTATATATGAACAATAGCATTAAATAATCAGCATTGCGTCGCCATAGACCAGAAATCTATAGTCGCTTTTCAAGGCTTTTTTATATGCCTTGAATATCGTTTCTTTTCCTGCAAATGCGCTTGCCATTAGCAGCGACGGGGTTGCCGGGGGATGGAAGTTTGTTATCATGCGCGATACGATTTTGAAATCATATGGGGGATATATAAACTTATCAGTCCATCCTTTGTTCGGTTTTACCTGGCCGCTGGTGAGCACTGATGCCTCTAAAGCGCGTGCGGTGCTTGCGCCGACCGCATATATATTCTTTTTGGATTTAAGCGACTTGTTGATCTTTTCCGCAGAATCTATGCTTATATTAAAATATTCAGAATACATCCGGTGTTTCGTCAAATCCTCGACCTCGATCTTTTCGAAAATTCCCTGGCCGATATTCAGCACCACAGGGGCAATCCGTACGCCTTTTTCCTTTAATGCATCGAGTATTTCGCCGGTGAAATGCAGACCAGCGCTAGGCGGAGCAATCGACGCGAGATATTTCTCGTTCGAAAACACGCACTGGTAGGTTTCCTTGTCGTGCTCGTTCGGGTCGCGCTTAATATATTCCGGCAGAGGCATTTCGCCGATTCGCTCTATCACTTTGAACAGGTCGCCGTCGTAGCTGAATCGGACGGTGCGGCCTCGCGAGGTTGTATTGTCTATTACTTCGCAGTAAAATTTGCTATTGTCAAAAAATATTTTATTACCTATACGTACCTTTCTGGCGGGTTCTACAAGAACGTCCCAGATGCGTTCATCGGACTTCAGTTCCCTCAATAGCATTACTTCGATTTTGGCGTTCGTTTTTTCCTTCTTGCCGAAGAGCCGCGCCGGGAATACTTTTGTTTCATTATATACCAGTGTGTCGCCCTTATTAAACATACCCACTATATCGGAAAAATGCTTGTCCACGGTGTCGCCGGTTTCGCGGTTAACCACCATCATCTTTGCCGAATCGCGGGGATCAGCCGGGAAATTCGCGACTGCGCTTCGGGGTAATGTGTAACGAAATTCGGATAGTTTCATTAATCGGTCCTTTTGCGTTCCAAAAATTCCTGCTTGGATTTCTTATATCTATCTAAGCTTAAAAAGTAAAATATATTTAAAAAATGTAAATTATAAATTAAATTTATTTGTTTCCGGGTTCGGTTGCCCGAACCATAAATTCCGTCATCCGGCGAACAAAGTCGACCGGCGATTTCATGTGGCCTTCGATTAGCATTGCTCCCTCGAATATCTGTTCGATGCCGCTGAGGAGAACTGCGCTGTCGGGCGATTGATTATTGATTTGCGCCAGATTTGCGATCAGGGGATGCTTGGGATTTATTTCGAGTATTCGCTTTGAGCTTGCGAATTCGCGGTCGAGCATTTGCATCATTTTCTCCATCTGAGGGTCCATTCCCTGATTGCCGACTACGAGTGTGGCTGCGCTGTCTACCAGTCTCCTGGATTCGATTACGTCCTCGACGCGGTCGCCGAGCACGGCTTTGAATTTATCGATTAGCGAAGCCTTGTCTTCGGCGGCTATCGCTTCGGTTTCGGGTTCATCGTCTTTTATGTCTATGTCGGATTTTTCTATTGATTTCAATGGTTTACCGTCGTAGTCTCCGAGATAGGGGACAGTGAATATATCCACCGGATCTGTAAGAAACAGCGCTTCGATTTCCTTTTTGCGAAAGTACTCCAGATTCGGGTTGCGCTCGATCGAATCGCGATGAGTGCCGGATATATAATATATTGCGTCCTGATCGGGCTTCATTCGCGAGGTATAACCATTGAGCGATGTCAGTTCGCCGGGGTTTGTCGCCGAACTCTCAAACCGGAGCAGTTCAACCAATCGATCTTTATTCGAGAAGTCGGAATTAACGCCCAGTTTGAACATCGAACCAAAGTTGTGGAAGAATTTTTCGTATTTTTCTTTATCGTCGGCAGCCCATTCCTCCAAAAGTGAAAGGATTTTGCCGGTGATTATGTTTCGAATTTTGGCCATCACCGGGCTTGACTGAGTTACCTCTCGCGACACGTTGAGCGGAAGGTCTTCGGTATCGACCACACCCTTGGCAAAGCGCAGGTATTCGGGCAACAGCTCTTTGGCGTCGTCCTGTATAAACACTTTGCTCGAATAAAGATGTAAAGTGCGATTGTGCTCATTATTCATTGGCATTGGCGGAGCTGTCTGCGGAATGAATATCAGAGCTTTGAAATTGACCACACCCTCGAGATCGAGATGGAGATGGCCGAGCGGCTTTTGATAATCATTCGTCATAAATTTATAGAATTCATCGAGTTCATCGTCGGTTATGTCGTCCTTTTTCTTGTGCCAGAGCGCCTGCACCGCATTGACTCTTTCATCGCCGACGTAAAGCGGGAAATCGACGAAATTCGAATATTTTTTGATGATGTCTTTAATGCGCCAGTCTTCGGCAAATTCTTTATATTCGTCTTTTAATTTAAAAGAAATTTTTGTGCCGCGCTGATCTCGTTCGATTTCTTCGATTGTGTACGAGTCGCCGCCGGCGGAGCTCCACCGCAGGCCATGGGACCCCTCTTCGGCATAGCGGGTTTCGATTGTGATTTCGTCGGTGACCATAAATACGGAATAGAAACCGACGCCGAATTTGCCGATCAGGCTCGAGTCGACTGAGTCTTTGTTTTCCTTAAGTTGCTTTATAAACTGGCGGGTACCGCTGCTGGCAACTGTGCCGATCTGATTGATCAAATCAATCCGGCTCATGCCGATGCCGCTGTCCTCGATCGTGAAAATCCGGTTGTCCTTATCGAGAGTGATCTTAATATCGAGTGGCGCTTCGGGCTGAAGCACATTTTTGTCGGTTAATTTTTTGAATCGTACTTTATTCAGCGCGTCCGATGCGTTCGAGATCAGTTCTCTGAGGAAAATTTCGGGATTGGTATAAAGCGAGTTGATTATCAGATTCAGCAGCTCCTTCATTTCGGCTTTATACTCAAATTGCTCTACCGAATGATTGTTCTGTTCGTCCATTAATTAACTCCCGATTGTGTAATGATGAAATTCTTCAAAGATGTAATCATAAATTATGATAAATACTTAGCATTTGACGAATTACATTCTCCATTATTGAATGCGGGGGCGGTCATTTTAATCGGCCGGCGAAACGTAAATTTGCTAAAACTGAGCCAGGTCGGAAGACATTTTTGGGAATAATCCCGAAATTTCTTTCAATTTATTATATTATCAAAAATTTATATAGTCGAAATCGTCTTAATTGCAATAATGAGAGCATGATGCAATTATTTCTCTCAGTGAATGATTTCTTCTTAATCGGATATTTAATATGAATATCTTCATTCAAATCAAAAATCGCCCGATCGGATTTTATTTTTTGATCTATGTTTCGGTTTTGCTATCTGCGTTTCATGTATATGCGCAGGTCGAAATTCCGAAAAAGCCGGATTCGCTGAAACATAAACTGCAACAGGAGAGTCTGCTTCGAGAGCTTAAAACGGACATCGACAACCTGCTCGACAATAATGATTTCTCGAACGCAGTTGTAGGAATCGCCGTTCAGTCGCTCGAATCCGGGGAATATTTATACAGGCTGAATGACAAAAAGAATTTTCTGCCTGCATCGACCCTGAAGGTGATGACCACAGCTGCGGCGCTGGATTATCTAGGGCCGGAATATAGATATTTAACCGAGCTTTATCTGGACGGACGACTCGAGAAAAGCGGGGAATTTTTTGGGAATGTCATCATTCGCGGCACCGGAGATCCGACGCTGAAGCGCGAGTTCAACGAAAAGCCGCTCGCAGTGCTCCAAAGCTGGGCCGAAAAGCTCGATTCGCTCGGCGTGCGTTCGATCAGGGGAAATATTATCGGCGACGATAATTTTTTCGATCAGGTGTATTATGGCCCGGGATGGGCATGGGACGATATTCCGTTTTCGTATTCCGCGCAGGTGAACGCCCTTTCGATCTGGGGCAATCGTGTGGATATAAACGTGATGCAGGGCGATTCCGCCGGCGAACCGGCATATATTGATATCATTCCCAACAATGATTATATTCGGGTGATCAATAATGTCCGAACCGCGCCGCCGGACGGCCTGACAGAGATTCACTACCTGCGGGACTGGGGAGCGAATCTGATCGAATTATTCGGCACGATTAAATTCGATACATCTGGCATCGAATCGGAGTTATTATCGGTAACAATAGATAACCCGACGCTTTATTTTCTGAATCTCTTTCGCCATACACTTGCGCGAAAAAATATCCGGTTCCGCGGGGCGCTGATCGACGTCGATGATCTGAACGAGCGTATTGTTTATACCCCCGATATGAAGGTGGCCGAATATCGCTCGCCGCCACTATCGGAAATTATTAAAATAATTAACAAAAAAAGCGACAATCTGGCTGCCGACATGCTGCTCAAAACGCTCGGGCGGGAAAGCTCCGGTATTGGCAGCTTCGACCGCGGGGTTAACCTGGTGCTTAAATATGCCGCTAAAATGGGTATTTCGCCGGAGAATATAAACGTGGTGGATGGCAGCGGTCTTTCGAGGCTGAATTTATTTTCGCCGCGCTACCAGGTGGCGCTGCTGGCTTCGATCTACAGGTCTTCTTATCGCGAAATATTTATGAATTCGCTGGCAAGCCCGGGCGAGGAGGGGACGCTTGAATCGCGAATGCTGCGTTCGCTCGCCGAAAATAATGTGGTGGCCAAAACCGGCTCGCTGAATGGGGTGTCGACTCTGTGCGGCTATATTACCACCCGCGACCGCGAAACTCTGGCGTTTTCGATTATGATTATGAATTTCACCACACAGCAGACACTGGCTCACAATCTTGAAGACCTCATCTGCATGAGGCTGGCCAGCTTTACCCGCAAGCGCAAATAATTATCAGGGCGACCGATCGGGCCGCCCTAATGATATATTGTGCATTAATAAATTACTCGATATTCTGCACCTGTTCGCGGATACGCTCCAGCTCTTCCTTGATTGATACCACAAGCTGGGAAATTTCCGCATCGCTGGCCTTAGAGCCGATCGTATTGACTTCGCGGTGCATTTCCTGCAACAGGAAGTTCATGCGCCGGCCGACGGGCTCCTTTGAATTAAACGCTTCGAAAAAGAATTTGAAATGCGACTGCAAGCGGACGCATTCCTCGCTGATGTCGAGCTTATCGGCCTGGAGCACCATTTCCATACGCAGGCGGCTCTCGTCGATCTCGTCCATTTCGAATAGCTGGGCGATTTTCTGACGCAGACGCTCGCGTTCCTCGGGGATGCGGTCGAGTCCGAGAGTTTCGATTTTCTCGACTGTGTTTTTAATGGAATTCATACGATTGCGGATGTCTCGTGCAATCTGGCCGCCCTCTTTGTCGCGCATTTTTTTAATTGATTTCAATCCCGCCCGGAGCGCTCGTTTCAGAAGCTTCCACTGGAGCGCTTCGTTGTCGTCGGTTTCTTTCTGATAGAAATGATTCGAGAAATTCAGGAGGTGCTCGATTTTAACATTCTCTCGTAGCTTGAGCTCTTTTTTCAATTCGCTCAGATCGCTGAAGATATTGGCTGCGAGCTGGCGGTCCATCGAATATTCTTTGGTGGGATCGGTGAATTCGATATACATATTGATATTAATCGTGCCGCGATTGAGGGTGGTTTTTACGATGTCGCGCACTTCGAGCTCTTTGTGGGCAAGAGTTCGGGGCATTTTGCAATTAATATCAAGGAATCGCCCGTTCAGGCTTTTGATCTCGATCGTCACGGTGATACCCGCTTCGTTCGATTCATTTTTGCTGAATGCTGTCATACTGCTTATCATAGCTTAGTATTTTCCTTTATTATTACTAATCGGAGTTTTACCATTTATTTTGGTGAATTCTGTCTTCTTTAAATTTTTCTTTCGGCTGTTCGCTACCGTCCGGCCAGCCAATGGGAATTACATTCAGCGGGATCACATTCTCCGGAATGCCGAGTATCGCGCGGGCGGGGTCCATACGGTCTTTGCGGGGATATACCGCAGTCCAGACGGCTCCGAGCCCCAGCGCCTCAGCTGCGATTAGAATATTTTCCGTTGCGGCGCAGGCGTCGATTATCGCGTATTCCAGCTTCATATCCTCGATGCTCCAGTCGGGGTGGGCGCAAACGACGATTGCCGCAGACGCTTTGTGGATCATCTTGCAATAGGGCAATGCGCGGCCCAGACGGTCGAGCGTCTCGCGGTCGTCGATCGAAATGAATGACCAGGGCTGCTTGTTCATCGCGCTTGGCGCGGCCATTCCGGCGCGGAGCAGGGTGTCCATATGCTCATCGCTGACCGGTCGGTCGGGGATGAAATTTCGTACGCTTTTGCGGTTGAGAATTGCATCTATTGCGTTCATATATATTTCTCCTGATTATTCAGAGAATTACGATAATCCTTCACATAATCCACATAGTGCTCTGCAGTCGAAGTAACCCGTTCAAGCTCCTGTGGCGTCAGATCGCGGATTATCCGGGCGGGCACTCCTGCGGCGAGCGTACCCGGCGGCACACTGAATCCCTCGCGGACTACTGCGCCGGCGCCGATCAATGAGGCTTCGCCGACTGTTGCGCCGTCTAGCACCTTTGCGCCGATGCCGATTAATGCTTTGTCTTCGATCGTGCAGCCATGAATCGCCGCGCTGTGGGCGATCGAAACCTCGTCGCCGAGATTGAGCGGGAATCGGCCATTGGTAACGTGCAGCATGGCCAGATCCTGGATATTGCAGCGCTTTCCGATGCGGATATAGTGTACATCGCCGCGGATGACGACGTTATACCAGATCGAGCTGTCCTCGCCGATTTCGACGTCGCCGATTATCCTCACACCTTCGCAGATAAAGCAGGAGAGGTGGATTTTCGGCGTAATTCCTTTATATGTAATAATTGATCCGCTGTTTCCTGATTCGAATTTCATATATATTTATTTGAAAAATTTCTTAATAATTAACCTGATAATAAAAATTAATAAGGCAAAAGCTTATTTATCTGAGTATCGTCGATTGTTACAAGCTTAAGTTCGCCCGAGCCCAGGAATATCACTTTGCGGTCCGGAGTGGCCGCCGGCACCGGATAGAGCGCCGGAACGTTCGCAAGCGACATCTGCTTAATCATTACCCCTGTTTTGCGTTTGAAGAAGAAGGCAACCGGGCCGTTTTCGGTTATGCCGGAAGCAATAATCTGCGTTTCGGTGATAATCAGCGGCGCGGGTATAGCTGCTTTTGCGTAAATTTTCCACAAAAGAGTGCCGGTCGAATCGAACGCGTATAGCCCGCTCATCGGCTGGCCGATTCCGGCATTGTAGCCGGTGGCGTATACCTCGTAGGCATCTGATACCGATAGATAACGCGGCATTACGGCGAGCTCTTTGTCCCAGATTGTGTTCAGATCGGCGTCGAGGCAATATATTTTTGATAGCCGGTTGCCCCGGATTTCTTGCTCGACCGATATATAAATGCGTCCGCGCTGCGCAACCGGGGAATTTATTATGCGGCCAGGGAATGCGCGCTCGGCCTGGCGGACTCCGTCATTATCGAGCACAAGGAGCGTGTCCTCGCCCTGGAATCCGCCGCTGACGAGCGGCAGGATTATCCGGCCGCGGTCGTCGGCTGCAAAGGTCTCGCCAATAGCGGAGGCGAATTCGCGCTGCCAGATTATTTGACCGAGCGTATCGAGCTTAACGAGCAATCCCTCGCGGTCAGCGGCATAAATCGCATCGCCCGTGGTTAAAAGATCTGAGAAAACATGTGAAAAATCCTCATTCGGAAACAGGTTCTTCTTAAAAAACAGATGTCCGTCAAGCCCGATTTTATATAAATTGCCCATGTTCGTGAGAGCATAGATATTCTCCTGGGGGTCGGCGCACATCGCGCTTGCGACCAGCTCGTTGCTGTCGAGCCGGAAGGTCAGCATCACGCCGCTGTCGTTGAGCACGATGATCGATCCGCCCGAAGTAGCGGCAACAATTTCGTAGGAGCGCACAACCAGCGGTGCCTGCAGCGCGCCGGTAGTATCGTCGCCCTTCATATCATAAGCCGCATGGAATGCCGAGTAGAATTCGCCGTAATCCTCATAATTCGAAGTGCGGCCGGGATCGCCATAAAGATTGCGAGGCGAATCCTCGATCATCTGATCATAACCGCATGAATTTAATAGAATTGCGATTAAAAATAAAAATGTATATATATAATATCTCATAAAATTTTCGGAATTAATCTGTAAATCTTACTATTCTAATGCCGCAATGCTCTTTGGGAATATCATTTGCCCGGCGATTGGCTGACCGCATCAGCGCCAGGCCGTCGGCATACGAACCACCGCGGAGCACACGCCGTGATCCCGATTCAGGCCCCAGCGGGTCGATCGGAGCGCTTTGCTCGTAATAATCCGCCGAATAATAATCCCAGCACCATTCCCAGAGATTGCCGTGCATGTCGTGTATTCCCCAGGCATTTGCGGATTTCTCCGCCACGGGCTGCGCCCTGTATCCGGAATTGGCCGAATACCAGCCCATTTCATCCGGATTACCCGGCCCGGCGAAATCGCCGTCCGATCCGCCGCGGCAGAGGTATTCCCACTCCGCTTCAGTTGGCAGCCGCCAGCCGGCGGACGATGTGTCGAATTCGACCGTCCCGCCATTAAATATATAGCAGGTGTCGCGGCCTTCGATTTTTGATAATTCGTTGCAAAAGAGCGCGGCTTCCGCCCATTCGATGCCGGCCACGGGAAGATTTTTAGCCGTCATTTCCT
>CAZEMR010000006.1:58305-77798 GCA_964513465.1 uncultured Hyphomicrobiales bacterium | reverse complement strand
CACAAAAAAACCGGAGCGGTCGGCCCCGGTTCCTGCATATATATTTATCCCAAATATTATTCGTCGGCTTTGGACTTTGCTTCGGCGAGCGCGGCGGCGGCAGCTTCGTGGCCTGGATTGAGCCGCACGGCCCATTCGAGCATGGTGACCGCCTGGTCGATTATGTCCGAGCGCAGGAAGCACAGCCCGGCGCCGTAGCATGCGTCGGCGTTTTCGTGGTTGAGCTCGAGCGCGGCGGTGTATAGTTTGTGGGCACTTTCGAGGTCGTCAAGCCGCATGAGCATGTCGCCGGTCAGGCAGAGCAGGTCGTCCAGTCGGTGACCGGTGGAGCTGCGGAATTTCTGGCTAATCCATTGGTCGAGCACGGGTGTAATCAGCTCGAGCGCATCGGTTACGCGGTCTTCCGCTGCGGCGATGCGTGTGCGCATGATTGCCACATCCGGGTGCGCTGGATCGATTGCTGCGGCGGATTCGACGTATTCCGTGGCTTTTTGGCTATCCTTATTGTTAAGAGCGATCCGGGCGAGTCGGCAGAGCGCGTGAATCCGATAGCGGCCTTCGATTTCGCTTTCGAGTGCGCTTTCGAATAATTCGCGGGCCGGCCCCATTTTTTCGCGGAGGTATTCCCTTTCGGCGCGGCCGGTAATTATATATCCGTCGATTTTGTCAGCAAGTTCGTCCGCGGCGTTGGCGGCCATGTCGGTGGCGTAAAGCGCATCGAGCCTCTTAAGAATTTTCCGGGTGGATCGCTTCCAGGTCCATTCCTCGCGGGCGCGGCGCTGGGCAAGGATACCGGCGGTAATCATCTCTGCCGGGTCCTGGTATATTATCATCAGAGTGCGGGCAAGCATTTCGGCGTCGGGTTCGAGCAGATGCGCTTCTCCGGCGAGCTCGATGTCGTCTATTTTGTTGCCGATTGATTTTTCACTCGCGGGAATCAGCCATGCTATTTCCTCGTCGACAAAATCGTCGGTCGCGCCGCCCTGGGTGACGATTACGGGCAGCCCGCAGGCCATCGCCTCGAGTGTCGGCAGCGAGAATCCCTCGCCGCGATAAGGACTTACGAATACATCACATGCACGGTAAAGCTCCGGCATTTTCTCTTCGGGCAGGTATTCGTCCAAATATTTAATTTCGGGTGAATTCGGATCTTTTTGGATTGCCTCGATCCGCTCCTTAGCGGTCTGGCCCTTGTAGAATGATTCGCCGCCCATGTCCTTGATTATCAGCGAGATGTCGGCTTTTGCATCGAACATTTTTGTATAAACATCTAGCAAAATATCGATTCCTTTGCGGTAGAGTGTCCCGCCAACAAATAATAATTTCAATGACTTATTCGTGCCGATGTCCATCTTCGGGCCTTCCGGACGGAATAATTCCGGATCAATTCCATTTGGAATTACCTGCACTTTATTAAAATCAATTCCCGAATCCACATAGCTGCGGCGGGTAAAATCCGATGGCGCCCAGATTTCGTCGGCCTGTTTGAATATTTCCACAAAATCCTTGTTCAACCTCGTAAATTCCCAGGGCTGCATAATTATCCATTTTGCTCCGAGCGGGCGTTCGGCCTTGGGCGGCCACTGATGGCGAATCCAGGCATATGGCAATCTGCTGGTCTCGCCTTCATCGGCGGATTTATGCCGTATATCGCGCGATTTTAGCTGCTCGTATTTGGGATTGCC
Source organism: uncultured Hyphomicrobiales bacterium (assembly GCA_964513465.1). Classification (GTDB taxonomy): domain Bacteria; phylum Bacteroidota; class Ignavibacteria; order Kapaibacteriales; family UBA2268; genus CAZEMR01. The sequence continues at coordinate 76,113 of CAZEMR010000006.1, read as the reverse complement.
TTCGGCGTCGAATGTTTCTTTTTCGTATGGCACAATCGTGAGATCGACCTGGCCGCTTTCTATCAGATTCGAGCAATGCTCTCGATTGATCAGCGCCAGCGAATGATAAACGAACTGCGATCCCTCCCATACTACATTCAGGTATGGCGGTTCGCTGCGTTCTTCGGGTTTGGGCGCCGGCGCTTTTTCGGTAGTCTCTGCTGGTTCGGGCGCGGCTTCCTGCCCGAAATCAAAGCCGGAAATCTCGCTTTCCGGAATCGAGGATTCAATTGATTTCGCAGCCTCGTTAATTGCACTGTAAGCCTCTTTAGCGTCAGGCTTTGGCGAAAATTGCGCCGGTTTTCGCGCCCGAATTGTCATATTTAAATTTATATATCCCTTATCCTGTGGAATTTTTTCTTCGTCAATAGATATCACCTCAAGACCGGCTTTTTCCAGATGCCGCCGGATTGATTTCTCGTCGAAACCGACCGCGTGATAATCGCCGGGATTGGTCTGCCCGCCGAATATCATATACGACGCCACATCCGCATCCCATGCGCCGTTAAGGTATTCCTCTGCCTGCAGCCGCAGCGAAGGGCAGCGTATCATAAGCTCGCCGCCGGGCTTCAGAACCCGCGACCATTCGCCAAGCACGCTGTCGATCTCGCGATGAGAGAAATGCTCCAAAATATCGCTTGCGAGTATCATCTTAGCCGCCCTGTCGCGAAATTCGAGATTGCGCACGTCCATCCGAACCACCCGTGGATCGTCCGAAAACAGATCTATGTTCACGAATCCGTCGCGGACGTCTTTTCCGCAGCCGAGATTGAGCAACAGCGGCTCCGGCAATGGCTCCGGCAGCTTTCCGCCTGCCACATTCGCAGCGAATCCACCGCGGACGTTTCTGCTGAATGAGCGATTCATCACTTCTTCAGCGGCGGCTTCGGGTTGTAGAATTCTTACTTCAGCAGGGCTTTTACGGGTAATTTTTATCCCATTCCATGATTTTGCATAATCAGGCAATTCTCCCTTATTATCAATCATTTCCAGATTAAATGGATTTTTTGAATTATTGAATGAATCATAAATCTTTTCTTCGATATCAGCTCCCGCGGTGATGCTTTCTTTGGGCAAATCGATTTCGGTAGCAACCACCCGGCCCTGCCATTCATCCGGCGAATACGCGCGGAAGCCCGCCAGCCCTTCGTTGACGAGCCGCTCGAAAGCTATGACAATGTCATTATGGCGAATATGGTTAATACCTTTGTTGTTATATATATAGGCATATCCCGTGCTGGAATTTCCGGCCAGAAACGGATCGCGACCGCCGATCAGCATACTCGGCCTGCGGAAGAGATTGTGTCCGGCGGAAAATATCGAGCCTTCCGCTGCCAGCACATAATCACAATTCGAGCACAGCGCAAGCTTGCGGCGGATATCACCTGCACCGCCAGCGTCGATATAATTTGCGGCATCGATGGCTAACTTTTTTTGAGAAAGATTTATAAATAAAAAATCCTGACATTTCGACGTAAGAAGCTCTGCCAACGCGACCGGGTTGTCGTAGTCTCCGAAATCGACGCCAACAACGTTGTCGCTGATCCCGGATTTATTAACGATCGCCGATGCGCTGATTTCCTCCTCCATCTCCGGGCGATAGACTATGGTGCGTGTCTCGAACTTCACTCCTGCGATATTACCCAGAATATCGTATATCGAAAGCGCCGAATACTCCGGCAGCGAATCGATGCCGATTGTATAATCCACGGTTTCGTCGGCCCATGCCTCGAAGTTGAATTCTTCGTCCGAGCCTGCGAGCGCCACTTCCTTCACATATGGATGATTGCGATAAATGGCTGTAATATCTGCATTTCCGGTTACGCTAATTTTCAGATGGCGATGCTTCTGCTTTAAATTTGCAATTGCTCCGCTGGCCATCAGAGCAGTATTCACATCGTCGAACCGGAACAGCACAAGGATAGAATTTTCATAATTTCGGTTATGGAAACTATCCGAAAAACTCGTGATCTTTCTCTCAATGTTATTCATCATTGCCACTTTTTTATTATCAGAATTTATTTTTCAAAAATTTTTTGGCGATTTAGCAGAAGTATATATTAATAATATTTAAGCAAATTGCGTGCCATTGATATATCGCTGTATCTCATTAAATTCATAGCATTTACTTGTGGATTAAGCCGGACGCATATTCGGCTATCGCAAAGCAGCACGTCAGCCCCGGCGATTCTATACCTATGAGATTTATGAAGTTCGGCAAATCGCGATCTGCCTCGTTCCTGATTACAAAATCCCGCGGCTCGCCGCCCGGCGGCTGAAGCTTCGGGCGAATTCCGGCCAAATCTGGCATTATATCCTCGCGATTCAGTCCTTCGAGGTATCGCGCCGCCGCAATATAGAATTTATCACCAAGCGCATCCGCAATTACATAATCGCGTTTGCGACCGTCAAGGTACTGCGTATCCGGCCCGAGCCTGAGCTGTCCGGCAATATCGACTGTCACATGAATACCCAGCCCCGGCATATTTTTCGCTGGCACCGGATAAATCAGATGATTCGCCAGCCCGCTCTTCGCAGCGGAAATCCGGAAATAGTGCCCCCGGCAATAATGCAGACGATATTCCGCCCCTTCGACATCGATCCCCGCGATTTCCGCAATTCGGTCCGCGTCGAGACCTGCACTGTTGACAACGCATCGGGCTGCAATTTCAAAATATTCGCCTGAATCATCACTGATTCCGATTTTATACATATCCCCCGCCCGGTCAATCGCTTCAACCCGATGATTATAAACGACATCACACCCATGCCCGATCGCCGCGCTCTCGATCGAGCGCATCAATCCGTGGCTGTCGACTATCCCCGTATAAGGCGACCAGAGTGCCGCTGCGGCCCTTACATTTGGCTCATCACGCCGAAGTTTATGCAAATCCGCTCGACGAATTTCCTTTACTCCGTTCTCACGCGCACGAGCGTAAATTGCCTCCAAATCATCGATTTCCGCTTCGTCGACCGCGACGATATATTTACCGATCCGCCGGTACTCTACTCCGCGGTTTTCGCACCAGTCGTAGATCATCCGATTGCCTCGCACGCATAGCCGCGCCTTCAGCGATCCCGGCGTGTAATAAATCCCGGCGTGTATTACCTCGCTGTTTCGCGAGCTGGTCTCCTGACCGAAAGCATGATGCCGCTCGACGAGCAGCACTTTATTCTTTCTCGAAAATTCATAAGCGCAGGCAAGTCCGACCACCCCCGCGCCAATTATCACAACATCGAAATCCATGGCAGAAATATAATTAATTAAATATCGTTTTTATATATTTGAATTAACTCAAATATAATAAATTATGAGCAGAACAATTTGCGCGCTTGCGACTCCTCCGGGCACCGCCGGGCTCGCTGTGATACGCATTTCCGGCAACGATGCTTTTGCTATTTGCGACAAAGTTTATAGCGGGAAATCATCTATAATCGACTATATGCCGAATTCGATCAATTTCGGACGAATTATCTTCAATGACGCAATTATCGACGAAGTCACGGTCGCCAAGTTTGCTGCGCCGCGCTCATACACCGGCGAAGACGTCATCGAGATTTCATGCCACGGCGGAGTGAATGTATATAATCAAATAATCGACGCATTGCTCGAAACGGGATGCTCGCCCGCCGAACCCGGCGAATTCACCCGGCGTGCATTCCTCAATGGAAAAATGGACCTCGCCCGAGTCGAAGCAGTTGCCGATCTGATTCACAGCGAATCCACAGCCGGCGCTCAAACAGCAGCTCGCCAGCTTGAGGGCAGATTTTCTGAAAAATTATCAAATATTCGCGCAGAATTATCCAAAATAGCCGGATTGCTCGAACTTGAGCTTGATTTTGCCGAAGAAGATATCGACCTTATCGACCAACGAAACATCGCTCATAAAATCGAATCAGTGCAGAATGTAATCAACGATCTCGCAGGATCGCACAAATCGGCCGAAATACTTCGCCACGGATTTTATGTGGGGCTTGCCGGATTCCCAAATTCCGGCAAATCGACATTATTCAATGCGCTGCTCGAACGCAAACGCGCCATCGTCAGTCATATCGCCGGTACCACCCGGGATTATCTCGAGGAAGCCCTCCACATAGAGGGCATCCCTGTTAAAATCACCGACACCGCCGGGCTGCGCAACACCACCGACGCCGTCGAAGTCGAGGGCGTTTTAATGGTCGAAAGCGTTTTGCAGCGTTCCGACTTAATCCTCGTAATCAACGACTCAAGTCTGGGCTGGTACCACTCCGATGAACTGACCTCGCAGCTCGAATTATTATATCCTCACGCCGAAGTCGCACTCGTACAGAACAAAATTGACAAAATCGATACATTCGACGAAATGGCACCGCTAACAATATCAGCTAAATTCGGCGAAGGCATCAAAGAGCTGAAACGATATATATACGAACGCGCAATGACAAATACTTCGCTCAGCATGGATTCACTAGTTAATCGCCGCCAGGCCAATCTTCTGCTCAAAGCATCCGAAGCTCTCGACGGCGCCCTCGATGCCATCGACGCCGGCAGGGAAAACGAATTAATCGCTCTCGAAATTCGCTCGGCAATATCTACCTTCGGAGAGATCACCGGCGAAAAATGGAGCGAAGAAGTACTAAATACAATTTTCGGACAATTTTGCATCGGGAAATAATGTTCCACGTGAAACATATGGATAATAAATTCGGAATAATTGTTATCGGCGCCGGTCATGCAGGAATCGAAGCAGCGTATGCAGCGGCAAATATGGGCATCCACACCGCGCTTGTTACGATGAGCCTTCGCACTATCGGACGCCCGTCGTGTAATCCATCCATTGGCGGCACTGCCAAAGGCCATCTTGTGAAAGAAATTGACGCACTTGGCGGATTGATGGGACTTGCTGCCGACCGCGCCGGCCTTCATTTCAAGATGCTTAATAAATCAAAAGGCCCCGCAGTATGGTCGCCACGCGCGCAGATCGACAAAGACCTTTATCCGAAATATGTTCTGGATATATTATTAAAATTGAAAAATCTTTCACTTATCGAAGCAACTGCCTCTAAGGTGATCGTAAATAATGATAAAGCAGCCGGAATAATTACTTCGGACAATGAACATATATATGCCGATGCCGTTATACTCTGCCCCGGCACTTTTATGAATGGCATGATGTTCGTCGGCGACCGCCAATTCCCAGGCGGGCGCTTCGGAGAGCCCTCGGCTGAGACTATTTCCACGGAATTAAACAAATATGGATTTGAGTTCGGACGCCTTAAAACCGGCACACCGCCACGTATTTATGCCGAATCCATCGATTATTCCAAAATCCGGCCAGCCGCTGGCGATCGTAAACCCAAGCCGTTTTCTGTTCATTCACCCGCTGTAAAAAATCGCATAATGTGCTGGTCGACTGAGACTAATTCCCAATCGCACGATATTCTCCGCACCGGATTCGATCGTTCACCATTGTTTCAGGGTCGCATCAAAGGCGCCGGACCGAGGTATTGTCCATCTATCGAGGACAAGATCAATCGCTTTTCCGATCGGGATTCTCATAAGATATTGCTCGAACCCGAAGGCCTTTTTACTAATTCAGTGTATGTGAACGGATTTTCGACAAGTTTGCCCGAGGATGTCCAGATCAAAGGGCTTCATTCAATCGCCGGACTCGAAAGCGCAAAGCTGATACGCCCGGGCTACGCAATTGAATACGATTTCTTCTATCCATATCAATTAAAATTCACGATGGAAACAAAGCCGGTAGAAAATCTATATTTCGCAGGTCAGCTAAATGGCACTTCCGGCTACGAAGAAGCTGCTTCCCAGGGAATAATCGCAGGTATAAATGCCGCGCTTAAAATCAGAGGCAGGGAGCCATTTATGCTTAAGCGTTCCGAGGCATATATTGGAGTATTAATTGACGATCTGGTAAATAAAAGCACCGAAGAGCCGTACAGGATATTCACCTCGCTAGCCGAATATCGCCTGCTATTGCGGCAGGACAACGCAGTCAGCCGGCTGATGAATTACGGCCACGACCTCGGCCTCGTCCCCGATTATATATATACACCCCGAGTATACGAGCGAAAACTTATTGACGAATTCATCGAAAAATCAAAACATATCCGACTCCGCGCGAACGAAATCAACTCATATCTGCTCGATCTCGGCGAAACAATCGTGCGGGATTCTGCATCAATATATGACCTTACCAAGCGCAGCCGAGTAGATTTACGCGAGCTTTTGATTATGACTCAACACGAAGAGATTTCCCGACGAATGCTCCGCACCCCGGAAGCAATCGAAAAATCGCAGATCGAAATACGCTACGAAGGATATATACGCCGTCAGCTACGTGACGTCGAAATATTCAACGAGAACGAAAGCAAGCGCATCCCCGATGGGTTCGACTACGAACGCCTCAGATCACTATCGAACGAAGCCCGCGAAAAGCTTAACAAAATACGCCCCGCTTCGCTCGGGCAGGCATCGCGCATTTCGGGTGTTTCTGCTGCCGATGTATCAATTCTGTCCATATACCTCAAATAATGTTCCACGTGGAACATTTTACAATCTAATGCGCAAAACATCGTGTTTTTTTAAAGTTTTTATGGTATATTTATTATAATTATATGAAGTTATTGATAATCGGGGCCGGTACGATTGCGGGGCATTCGCTTCTGAGGATATTCCCTCGCGAATCAGCAGCCGAGCTTTTATTTGCATACGACTCACGCGACACAATCAGTCCCCTCGCCGGGATTGATCATCGCATCATTGATCTTATAGACAAAAAACAGGTCAAGACGCTATGCAATGAATTCCGCCCTGACGTCATTATTAATACAGCAGGATGGCACGACATCGATAAATGCGAACGGCAAAAGCAATTCTGCTGGCAGATGAACACAGCTCTGCCGGAAACGCTTGCAAGAATAAGCGTTATCAACGAATGCAGGCTTATCTGCCACTCGACCGATATGATATTTCCCGGAAGCGAAGCGCCTTATTCGGAGGAAGCGCGCCCCTCGCCGGTGAATTACTATGCAAAATCGAGGCTTGCTATGGAGAATATCCTCAAAAGCCGCAATTATGGCTATACTATACTTCGATCTTCAGCAATTTACGGTCCGAACACATCGGATTCATATAATTTTTTTAACACGGAAATCGAGTATCTTCGAAAAGGTGAAAATTTCTCAATCCCAGGTCAATTTTTATTTAATCCGCTTTATGCGGATGACTTCGCCCGGACGGCTCTGGCGGCAATTCTAAAGCGAAAGTCAGGCATTTTTAATATTGGTTCGCCCGGGATGCTCACCTTCTCCGAGGCCATTGAATCTGTGAAGCATGTTTTCAAATCCAAGAGCAATATCGACTCTGTGCCGCCTGATAATTTCTTTGCAGACGCACGGCTTCCTTCATCGGCCGGACTAATCACCCTTAAGGCGGAGACCGATCTGGGGATCAAGTTCACAAATCTTAAAAACGGCCTTACCGCATACAAACTATATCTGGATAAATTAACAAATCGGAGCGACCAAATATGAAAACCAAAATCAAGCCATTCGAAGGATTTTCTCAGGAAACCTGCGATTTTTATGCAGAATTAGAGAATAATAACAATAAGGATTGGTTCCATGCCAACAAAAAGCGCTACGAAAAATTCGTTCGCGGTCCGGGCAAATCACTTATCGCCGAGATGCAGACCAGATTTCCCGCGCGAGGACTGCCCTATATTGCGGATATGAAAAAATCCCTTTTCCGCCCGAATCGAGACATCAGATTCAGCAAAAACAAAGACCCATATAAAACTCATTTCGGCATATTCTTCCCCTTCTCGCTCGATAATCTCGGACCGAAGCCGATCAATGTGCTCGGATTATATTTTCATATCGAAAAAGACGGCGCATTCGCCGCAGGCGGCATTCACACTCCTCCGAGCGACTTGCTGAAGGCAATACGCCGCGGCATTGGCGATAACCACATCGAATACGAAAAAATTATAAACGACGAGAATTTCCGCAGTGAATTCCCGGAATTTATGCAGACCGAGCGGCTCAAGAGAATGCCCGTTGGCTATAAAAAAGATCACCCTGCGGCTGACTATCTGCGTCAGAAACAATTTATAGCCACTTGTCCTGTCGATCTCGAAATTACTTTTTCGTCAGAGCTTGCCGACACGCTCGAGCAGAAATCCGTTGCGCTTCTTCCCTATCTCGAATTCTTCCAGAATGCAATAGACAGAGGAATTTAGGGATTGATGTTTGGGGAATTTTTACTATTTTTATTTTTATTTTTTTTACAAATTTGATAATTCCCTATGCATAAATTCACACTCGAACGCGCTAAGGATATAATCAGGCAATGCAACGGCAGGACAATTGCCGTCATTGGCGACGTCATGCTCGACCGCTATTTCTGGGGTCATGTGTCGCGCATATCCCCCGAGGCTCCAGTGCCCGTTATTGATCTGGAACGCGAAAGCTTCCATCTTGGCGGCGCTGCCAACGTAGCCAAAAATCTAAAATCTCTCGGGCTCGAGCCTCTGCTCTGCGGTGTAGTGGGCGACGATACATCCGGCGCATCCTTTATAGATATTTCCAAAAAAGTGGGCATCAATCCCCGCGGATTATATATGGATACGACCCGCCCGACCACAGTCAAGACCCGCATCATCGGCAATAATCAGCAAATCGTCAGGCTCGACCGCGAGGTGCGCGATTCGGTAAGCTCCGAAGCAGAGGAATTCATCATCAAGGCTCTGCAGTCAACGCCCGGACTTTCAGGAATAATTTTCGAGGATTATAATAAAGGGACGATCTCGTCTGTTCTGATCCGCGAGGTGATCACTTTCGCTCGCGAAAACAATATACCCGTATTTGTCGATCCGAAATACGACAACTTCTTTAATTATAAGAATGTTACAGTCTTTAAACCAAACAAGAAAGAGGCTGCCCAGGCCCTCGGAGTCGAAATCAGAAACCGCGAGGACATTCTCGCTACCGGTCGCTCCATACTCGAAAAAACGCACTGCGACAATCTGCTGCTGACCCTCGGAAAGGACGGCATGATGCTCTTCGAATCCAGCGGCGAATATACCCAGGTGCCAACAATCGCGCGGCATGTTGCCGATGTCTCCGGCGCAGGCGATACGGCGATTGCCACACTTGCTGCGGCATACTCCGGCGGCGCGACTATCCGCGAGGCAGCATCTCTTGCCAATTTTGCGGCTGGCGTGGTCTGCGAACAGCCTGGCATCGTCGCAATCGAACCCGACCAGCTTTATAAATCGATATTAAATAATAATAAGCGGAAACCCTGATGCTCGCTTCCCGATTGCTTATATCAAAAATTTCAGAAGAAATTCGCGCGGCCGGCCGCAGAATCGTTTTCACCAACGGGTGCTTCGATATTCTCCACGCCGGCCATGTTCGCTACCTTGCCGAATCCCGCCGCTATGGCGATGTGCTGATACTCGGCCTCAACAGCGATTCTTCCGTAAAACGGCTCAAAGGCGAAACCCGCCCGGTCAACAGCGAGGCCGACCGCGCCGAAGTGCTGCTCGCACTCGATAGCGTCGATTTTGTTTCAATCTTCGACGAAGACACACCCTTCGAATTAATCTCTGTAATTCGTCCGGACATTATCACCAAGGGCGGCGATTATCGCGCTGCGGAAGTCGTCGGCGCAGACATCGTTGCCTCCTATGGCGGCCATGTAAAAATTATCCCCCTCGTGGAAGGTCTCTCTACCACCGGCACGATTGGCAGGATCACCCGCGGCCTTCAATAAATATATTTTTATTTTCCAAATTATTTTTTGAGAATCTCCGAAATATTTTGCTTTCATAATTCGCTTCTGTGCCTCGAAATCGCGCCATCCATATATTTATGTATCTGTGGCCTTCAGACTTCTCACGCCGCGTTTATAGCGGGAATACAGCTATTCGGACTTTTTTGATCGCATTACATTTTTCAAAATAATATTTTTTTCGCTATCATTTTTACCTCTTGTACTTTTTCTATTATAGCATTCATCGCTTTATTATATATCATATTATTTTGTAAGATGCTTCTTCCGTGTTTTAATTTCGAATAATTTATTTTGTTTTGTTAAAAATATTATTATTTTCGCTGAATCGCGTTCAGAGCTTTTGCTAATCGACCTATTACCCACAGAGACAATCGACTGCCAGGCAGCCTTCGGAAAATTGACGCTTAATCAGGCACTTCACTCTGCTTATATATATAATGCAGATTTATTTTACTTTGACGGAGGTCTTATGCCAACTGAAACGATTAGCCGAACCGTAACCGACGGTGTAGAGGATCCGCCGGTAGGGAGTTCATATGAATGGACTTCGGGATACGACATTTCTGTGCCGGAATATCCCGAAGGAAGCGACTGCAAAGTCACTATAAGCATCAAAATCAAGCTCGATCCCGATGAGGGCATCAGCGAGTCGGACTTGAATTCACTCAAGCAAAGATGGGCTACGAATATCTCATCGGTCTGGTCCGGAAAATTCCAAATATGCCTGCCCGAAGGCACCGAACCAAGCGAAGGCTGCCCATGCCCCTGCTTCGCAGTCGAGATCGGAGTGGAGTGGGCGACCACAGGCCAGCACCATACCGTACGTGTGCGCACCGGGCCTGCCAGATCAAATATGAGCACATGGGACACCCATGACGTCTCCGAGGAAGGCAGCCCTAATGTTGCAGCCCACGAATTCGGGCATATGATGGGACTCAAAGACGAATACCCAGACCCGGCCAATGCGCCCGAGCGTGTTGCAGGCGATACAGACAGCATCATGCGAAGCGCGGGCGCAGGAGTTGCCAAATCATCGCATTACGGCTTCATCAGGGATTGGGTTAATTCAAAATTCCCGGATTGCAGTTACGAAATTCGTTAATTAATTGACTGGAAATCATCATGAATGATAAAACAAATATCTGCAAACCGCAGAGCGGAGGCTTTTCGAGGCGGAAATTCTTCGCAGTGGCGGCGATCGGCTCGGCGGCTTTAATAGCTCCATCGGCCTGCGACATTCTGAATACCGAAGACAAGGGAGACGATACAATCAAAAAAATTATTCAAAACGTAATATCCGGCGACCATGCACTCAGCTACATCACTGTGGTTTATACAATTGGTCTGAAAAACTGGGAGCACGGCGAAACCCAGCTCACGGCCTATGGCAGCGGCCAGGCAACGGTGCAGAACATCGACAACAGCAAATATGTGTCATACAGCGGCACGATAGCTTCGTCGGAATTCATGCAGTTAATGCAGAAAATGAATGACGGCGAATTCTGGAATATCAATTCATCGCAAAAGGGCCTGCCGGACGAGGCGCCGGTCAGCGTTACCATCTCGGACAGCGACTCGAAGCAAAGCCACACGGTCTCGATGTTTCACAGCGAAGCGATGAGCAATTCAGCTTTCCGTCCGATCGTGGAAAAACTGGATCTCTGGGTAAATCAGATTTCTAATGGTAAACTATTCTGATCCGAAAAGCCGCCACCCCGGTAATCCCGAAGCAGCGGCTTTGATGATATTTTCATATATCAGACATCTGTCAATAATACATCAGACAAGCGGCATCTTGCGTATTTCCGCCGGGAAGCGCTTGCCGCGCGCCTGTATCTCGATCTTTGTGCCCGGATCCTTGTATTCCATTGCGACGTACCCCATGCCGACGGGCTTGCCGAGCGATGGCGAGAGATTGCCGCTGGTGACTTTGCCTATCTCTTTGTCGCCTATATATATAGGATAATCCTTGCGGGGAATGAATTTCTCGGCTTCGCTTACGAATGCGACCAGTTTCCGCGAGGGTTTCTCTTCCTTGACTTTTGCGAGCGCATCGCTGCCGTTGAAGTCGCCCTTCGCGAGTTTGGTTATCCAGCCCAGGCCGGCTTCGTATGTGTTGGTGGTCTGGTCGATGTCGTTGCCATACAGGCAGAAGCCCTTTTCGAGGCGGAGAGTATCGCGGGCGCCGAGGCCGACCGGCTCGATGCCGAATTCGTCGCCGGCTTCGAATATTGCGTCCCATACCTTTCGGGCGTCCGCTTCGTTGCCGCGGAAATAAAGCTCGAAACCTTCTTCGCCGGTATAGCCCGTGCGCGAAATGATCGATTCGACGCCTCCGATTTTGCCGTTAACAAAATTGAACGCTGGGATTTCCGCGAGATTTTCGTCTGTTATTTTCTGCAGCGTGGCGACCGCTTTTGGGCCCTGCACCGCAAGCAGATTGATCTCGTCAGTTATATTATTCAGCTCTACGTCCATACCCTCGGCGTTTTTGACGCACCAATCCCAGTCCTTCGCGATATTCGCGCCATTGACGACCAGCATGAATTCATCGCCGGAAATATTATAAACCAGCAAATCGTCGACGATTCCGCCGTCTTCGTAAGTCATTGCCGAATATTGCGCTTTGCCGGGCGAAAGCTTGCCGGCGTCGTTGACTGTGATTTTCTGCACGAATTTGAGAGTATCCGGACCTTTTACCTGGAATTCGCCCATATGCGACACATCGAATACGCCGACTTTTCCTCTGACTACTTTATGCTCATGGATAATGCCCGCGGGATACTGGATCGGCATTTCGTATCCTGCAAACGCTACGATTTTCGCTCCAAGCTCTTTGTGAATGTCGTAAAATGCAGTGTGTTTCATGATTCCTCTTTTCTATTCAATTTAAACAGGCTTTTGAATAATTATTTATCTGTGGAAATAAATTTTTGCATTTTCTCGAATTTTTTCTGTCCTATTCCCTTAATATTTTTAATATCTTCCGGCTTCGCAAAAGGCTGATTTTTGCGATATTCGATTATTTTCAGAGCAGTCTTATCGCCTACTCCGGGGAGCTTCATCAGCTGCACCTTCGATGCGGTATTTATATTTATAATTCCGGGTGATTCTTTTTTTGGCTTTTTTGGATATGGATTGTCGGGTTCGACTATTGTGTCGGCTGCGGCAAGCTCGGGGATTTCACTGCCTGCGATGTCGCTTCCGGTATATGTGGTGCGGTGCGCCTCGGCCAGGCTGTCCATCTTCTGGTAAATTTCCGCTTCTTCGGCTTTTGGCTGTCCGGAATCGACCGAACGCCACGCAGCGCCGATAATGAGGCCCGCGGCAAGCAATGCCACAAATCCGATCTCGCTGGTGGTGACTCCCAGCAATGACTGCAGCCGGTTTTTGATATGGTCAATCATCTCAGAAAAACGTATCTTTTACTTTTTCAAAGAAATCCTTTGATTTATTTGATTCCTTGCCAGGATTAATATTCTTGCTTTCGGATAATTCCTTGAGCAAGGATTTTTCCTTTGAATTCAGATTATTTGGCACATATACTTTTACGTAGATAACCTCGTCGCCGCGGCCTTCATCATTCAGATGCGGTATCCCCTTATTCCTCAATTTGATAGTCGAGCCGGGCTGAGTGCCGGGTTCGATCTTCACCTTTTCGGGTTCGTCGAGCGTGGGCACTTCCTTTGTGGTGCCGAGCGCCGCTTCGGGATAGCTGATCATCAATTCATAGATCACGTCGTCGCCGTTGCGCCGTAGGAATTCGTGTTCCTTTTCCTGAATAATCACGATCAGATCGCCCGCCGGGCCGCCCTTGCGTCCGGCATTGCCCTTGCCGCGAACCGGCAGGTAGTTGCCCTCTTCGACCCCCGCGGGGATATTGACCTTTACTGTGTCTTCGCCTGGCAGGCGGCCTTCGCCCTCGCATTTGGGGCAGCGCTCTTTGATTATCTGGCCGCTGCCGCCGCAGTTAGCGCAGGCTGTGATATTCACAAACTGGCCGAATACCGACCGCGACACCTGCTTCAGCTGGCCGGTGCCGTTGCAGCTCGGGCAGGTGGCATATCCCGAATCGCCTTTAGCGCCGCTGCCGCTGCATTCCGAGCATGCGACCATGCGTTTGATTTTTATGGGTTTTTCTACGTCTCCGGCAATTTCCTCAAGTGTCAGTGGCAGCCGGATGCGCATGTCCGATCCACGTTCGCCGGGGTTTCGCCTGCGGCCGCCAGCGCGTCCCGCACCGAAAAAGTCGTCGAATATGCTACCGCCACCGCCGCGCGCGCCACCGAAAATATCGCCAAACATCGAGAATATATCCTCGACGCTGGAGAATCCCTGATAGTCTCCGCCGCCCGAGCCGCGCAGCCCTTCGTGGCCAAATCGGTCGTAGCGGGCGCGCTTATCGTCGTCGCGCAATACTTCGTAAGCCTCTGCAGCTTCTTTGAATTTTTCCTCGGCCTCATCGTTGTCCGGATTGCGGTCGGGATGATATTGCAGCGCCAGCTTGCGATATGATGCTTTTATTTCGTCCAGCGTAGCGCTTTTGCTGACTCCGAGCACTTCGTAATAATCTCTTTTTGCCATAACTATAATAACATTATTTTAATTTCTAAAAATTTCGACTTATTCGGATTTCGGGGCGCCGCTCGAAGTTATTACCCGCGCATATCGCAGCACCTTGTCGTGGATCATATACCCCGGCTGGACAACCTGCACTACGTGGCCCTCCGGCATATCCGAAGGTTGAGTCATCATCGCCTCCTGATAGTCCACATCAAAAGGTTCGCCGGTGGGGTCTTCCATTTTCTTTACGCCGGATTCCTCGAATATTTTGATCATTTTCTGGCGAATCATCTCGACGCCCTTGATCAGAGCATCCTTATCGTCGGATTTTTTGCCCGATTCGATTGCCGCTGTCATATCGTCGAGCGGATCGAGCATTTTGAACAAAAGGCGTTCGTTGGCGTAGTCGACCATCTCGTTTTTCTCGCGCATGGTGCGCTGGCGGAAATTCTCCAGCTCGGCGGCCTTGCGCTTAATCTGGTCGCGCAGCTCTTCGTTTTCTTTTTTGATTTCGTTCAATTTATTCTGAGCTTCGTTAACGAGCTTTGTCTGCTGCTCGAGCTCATCGGTCAAGATATCGTTCATTTCCTGAATTTTTGATTCCTCTTTATTCTCATTTTTATCAATAATTTCTTTCTCGTCTGCCTCAATTTTTTCGGGCTGATCCTTCATCTCTTTTTCTTCCTCTTTATGTTTTTCCTCTTCGGAGTCTGAAATAGGAATAGACCTCTTCCGCGTTCCCTTCAGGTAAGTTTCGTACAAATCTCTCGCTTTATTAGAGCTTGAGCGCAGCGGTTTCGAACTGTCCTTTGGTCTGTTCTCCATTCTAAACTACCCTCGCTTAATGGTTTAGGAATTTTTTAATTTATTGACAATGTATAGACGAATCACCCCGCCGTTTTCTTGTTTTGGGCGGGGAAATGAAAACTTGAAGTTACAAAATAGTAAAAATTTGTTAAATATAATAGTTACTCGCTTTGGGAAAGCGCGTCGGAGACGTATTGCACCAGCGAAATCATGCGCGGATAGTCCATCCGCTTGGGGCCGATCAGGCCAATCGATCCAGTCGCCGATCCGATCTCGTAGGAGGTAAGCACCAGGCTGTAATTCTCCATCGAATCCTTCTTCAGCTCGTTGCCGATCAGTACGAGCGGGGATTTCTCTATCGGCACGCTGCTGTCTATCAGGTGGACGATAATATCTTCATTTTCAATGAGTTCGATCACTCCGCGGATGCGGGCTATGTCCTCGAATTCCGGATAATCCAAAAGGTTGCGGGTGCCGTGGGTGAGTATTCGGTTCTGCACCGGCCCGATCTCGAATATTTTCTCGACCGAATCAATAAAGAGGCGCACAAGCGGGTTCTCGCCGTCGTGCAGCTCGGTCATCATTTCTGCGAAATTCTCGCGCAGGAATTTGAGAGGGCGCCCGGCTATTCGCTCGTTGATCGTGCGCTTTATTTCCTCGAGGAATTTATCGTTGACGTCAAAATCCACTTCGAGAGTAACCGTTCGCACCATATTCGAATCCAGCGCCACGACCACCAGCAGGCGGTCCGAAGCGAGCCGGATAAGCTCGATTTTTTCGACAATCAGCTCGGCTATCTGCGGAATTTTGACTATGCTCAGATTACGCGAAAGCATTCCCAATACCCGGCTTGCCTCGCGCAGCACATTTTCGCTGTCGTCGATATTTAGCTGGCGGCGGATGGTTTTCATCTCGGTCTCGCTAAGCTTCTCAATTCTGCGCAGCGTATCGACATAATACCGGTAGCCAATATCTGTGGGCACCCGGCCGGCAGATGTATGGGGGTGGCTTATGTAGCCCATTTCCTCGAGCTCGGCCATTACATTGCGGATGGTTGCCGGGCTAAGCTTTACCTCCGGACTGAGATATTTCGAAAGCAGGCGCGACCCCACCGGCTTGGCCGAGAGTATATATATATTGATAATCGCGCGGAGTATTGCGTCCTCGCGTTCGTTGAGCTCTCTTTCGCCGCCGCGCGACAAAAAAGCATTTATGTTATCAATATATTTTGCCATAAATAAAAATTATTTTCGATCTTTTTCAAAATCAAGGGGATTGTGTGAATTTATCCCTCAATTTTTTTGCGACGATCTCGGGCACGAATTCGTTTACCTGCTGTCCATAGCGTCCCAGCTCGCGAATAATGCTCGAATTCAGATATGTATATTTTTCGTTAGGCAGCAGAAATACCGTATGAACGCCCGGCTCCAGCTTGCGATTCATCAGCGCTATCTGGAATTCATATTCGAAATCTGTCACCTGGCGTATGCCGCGGATTATTGCATTGGCGCCTTTTTTGCGGGCGCAATCCACGGTAAGACCTTTGTATGTAATCACTTCGACATTCTTCAGATGGCGCAGCGCGTGGTTGGCCATTTCGAGCCGCTCGTCCTCGCTGAATAGACTCACCTTTTTTGAATTAATCGCAATTACCACATAAATCCAGTCGAACATATCAATTGCACGCTCGATTACATCCACATGCCCATTGGTGATGGGATCGAAGGTGCCGGGATATATCGCAATTTTATCCATTTATATTAATCTTTCACAGAATATCCGACATCCTCGATTGCCTTTTTCACTTTCTCTACGTCGAAATCGCCTTCGAGATATGCTGCGTTGTCGGCGAGCACCACCTCGACTTTATCGACTCCGGACACCTCGGTGACTGCTTTGCGCACATTCATAACGCAGTGGTTGCAGCTCATGCCCTCGACCGTAAGCTTCATTTTCTTTTCGTCGGCCATTGTTTCACCTCGTTTGAATTTATTCTTAATATACTTTCTATACATGGACATTACAAGCAAAATAAAAAATATGCCCGCAAGTACCAATTTTACTTCGTGGGTCAATATCATTTCGCCGTGGGTGTGGGTTATATGCATCACCGGATCGGCGCCGGTGGCAGCGAATATCCATTCCAGAATATATCCGAACATAATAGCCGTCAGCGCAATCATCCCCACATAAAGCGCGGTGATCTTATTGCCCAATACCTTGCGCAGAATCGTCAGACTGGCGGCATTGGTGGCCGGCCCCACAGCAAGAAATACGAACGCCACTCCCGGCGAGAATCCCTTCATCATCAGCGTCACCGCGATCGGGATCGACGCAGTGGCGCATATATACATAGGAATTCCGATTAGTATCATCATCAGCATTCCGAGGATGCCGCTGTTGAACGGCGAATCAGCGAACATCTCCGGGGGTATAAAGAATGCGATCAATCCTGCGATTATCACGCCAACGATAAACTGCATTGATATATCATCCAGAAACTCGACGAATGCATAGCGAGACATTTCCTTAATTTTTTCCCACATAGTCCTCGGCGCCGGACTCGATTCAACACCACAGCTATCGCCTTCGCAGCCGCA
>CAZEMR010000006.1:0-58205 GCA_964513465.1 uncultured Hyphomicrobiales bacterium | reverse complement strand
CATCGTCGCATTTGTCCTCGGTTTGGGTCATTTTTTCTACAAAATCCCGATTCTCGCCGGGATACATATAGCGGATTGCACCGCCGCCGATTATGCCCATCATAAATGCGGCTACCGGACGAAATATTGCGAATATCCAGCCCATCAGGCCGTATGTGGCAATAATACTGTCGATCCCGGTCTGCGGGGTTGACGTCAGAAACGATACCACCGACCCTTTCGACGCGCCATTGCGAGCCATATAGACCGAAGTCGGCACTACCCCGCACGAGCACAGCGGCAGCGGCACCCCGAAGATCGACGATTTGATCACAGAGGCCAGATTGTTTTTGCCAATATGCCGCACTACGAGATCTTTTTTGAAATAAATATGCAAAATCCCGACAAATACGAGTCCGATAAATATATATGGGGACATCTCGATGAATAGATCGAGAATTTCCAGCAAAAGTCCTTCAATAGACATTTGATTCACTTTATGAAAATAAGACTATAATTGTACTATTAACAGGAATAAAGAGGAATCAGATTGGGATTTATTTGATTACCAAAGCAGGGATGAGATATTCTCGAGTCCGATGGGCTCGATCGACTGGAAGGCCTCGGCGAAGCGCACGCCGATCAGACTGCCGAAATATGTCGAGCGCGACTTCTTCTGCTCGAGGAAATGCAGATTGTAAAGCCGCGTCGAAAGCCCCTCCTCCTTGGATTTGCCGGGGATAAATATCTGCGATTCGTAGGCTTCGATCGCTTCGCGCATCTGCTCGAACGCCTCGCTTATATCCACATAAAACGCCGGGTATTCGGTGAACTGATAGCTTTGCATCGAGAAATAAATGCGACGGGTGCGGAATCTCTCCTGGGGCTCGCCGTCCCATGCGGTGGGGATCTTAGCCAGCCCCGCCTTGAAATTCGCCTCGCGCACCAGCCGGTTGACGGCTTCGTGGTCGGTATGCCGCTCGAATCCGGGATGAGTCATAATCGCGCGCGGCCGGAACCGCCGGATAATTTTGATAATTTCGAGAATATTCTCATCGTTTGATTTGATATTGCAATCCGGCATCTCCATATTTATCCGGTGCTTAACTCCGAGAATCCCGGCGGCTTTGGCGGATTCCTCGAGCCGGATCTCCGGGGTGCCGCGGGTGCCCATCTCGCCGCGGGTGCAATCAATCAGCACCACCGAGCCGCCCGAGCGAGTCAGCTTAACAATCGTGCCGCCGCTGCTCAGCTCCGCGTCGTCCGGGTGGGCATAAATGCACAAAAGATCGCATTCGCCCGCATATTTTCCGAATACCTCTACCATCCGGTCAGCGAGTGGATTTTTTCGACTCTTATCATATGGCGGCCGCCGTCAAATTCGGTGAATATGAAAGTCTCGGCGATTTTTTTGCAGGTATCCAGATCGAGCAGACGCGCGCCCATTGCGAGCACGTTTGCGTTGTTGTGCCGTCGCGACATCTCGGCCATATCCTCGGTCATGCAAAGCGCCGAGCGGATACCCGTCACCTTATTCGCAACTATGCTTACCCCGATGCCCGAGCCGCAGATAACGATGCCGTAGTGAGCAACTCCGGCGGCTACAGCCTCGGCTGCGGGAAATGCGTAGTCCGGATAATCCACCGACTCGTCGGAATATGTGCCGAAATCAAGCACCTGGTGGTCGTGATCTTTCAGCCATGCGGCCATTTCTTTCTTGTATTCGAATCCTGCGTGATCCGATGCTAAAGCTATTTTCATATATTTATACCAATATTTGTGATTCGGGAACCCCGATTTAACAGGAGTATATTATAATATAGAAATGTTATACTATATTAACATTCAAATTTACTAAAAATTTTGCAAATCTTAATATTTCTCTCCCGATCTTCCGAGCAAAAGCATTAATTCTTTTATTTTAAAAAATTTATAAAGTTATCAAAACACAAAATCTTCTTATCCACAAAATCCCCTTCAACGATAAAATCAGACGTTGAAAACATCGAAAAACTTGTGAAAAATTTGATTTGCATTTTTCAAATACCCTATTTTGCAAAAAAGTGTGGAAAACACAGGATTATCAACAATGTTTTCCACAATATATTACTACGCGGGAATATTTCTAATTAATTTTATTTTCTGATATTTCCGGTTTATGAACGCGGTTTTCCACTTTTCCCCAGCTCTTATATATACATCATAAAAAAATTAAACAAAATAAGATTATATATATTGATGGGGGAAATATTCGAGGAGAACATCGGGAATGCGAACTCGCTCTCCTTCGAAATAATTCTCGAGTATTGCGACCATAATGCGAGGAGTTGCAAGTCCGCTGCCGTTGAGCGTATGCACAAACTCCGGCTTGCTCTTAGGATCGCGCTTGAATCGTATATTCGCGCGCCGCGCCTGGAAGTCCACGAAATTAGAGCAGCTCGATACCTCCAGCCATTTCTGTTCGCCGGGCGACCATACCTCGAGGTCGTAAGTCTTTGCGCTCGCGAAGCTTGTGTCGCCGCTGGAAAGCACCAGCCGCCTGTATGGCAGCCCTAGGTCGATCAGTATCTGCTCGGCTTCGCGGGTGAGCGATTCCAGCTCGTCCCATGAATCCTCCGGACGGACGAATTTGACCAGCTCTACTTTGTGGAACTGGTGCAGCCGCAGAAAGCCATGCACTTCCTTGCCGTAGCTGCCGGCCTCGCGGCGGAAGCATGGCGAGAATCCGCAGAATTTAATCGGCAGATCGGCGTCCTTCAGCGTTTCGCCCGAATGGAAATTAGTCAGCGGCACCTCGGCTGTCGGAATCATATATAAATTGTCGTCCTCGGTGCGGTACATATCCTCCTCCATCTTCGGTAGCTGCCCTGTGCCGGTCATAGCGTCGCGGCCGACCATATATGGCATCATCATCTCCGTATAGCCGTGGTTCTCGACATGGCGGTCGAGCATGAAATTAATCAGTGCGCGCTCAAGCCGGGCGCCCAGCCCGACGTAGTACACAAATCCCGCGCCGGATACCTTTGCTCCGCGCTCGAAGTCGATAATCCTCAGCATTTTTGCAATGTCGATATGATTTTTGTCGATATTTTCCTTTTGTGTGCCGTGGGTATGGACGATTACGTTTTCGGCCTCGCCCTTGCCAACCGGTACGGATTCATGCAGCATATTGGGCACGGTTTTCAGAAGGTAGTCCATCTCCTGCTCGGTTTCGCGGAGCTCTTCGTCGAGCGATTTAATACGCTGCGAGACTTCCTTCATGGCTTCGATGCGGTCGGCGGCGTCCATCTTGTCTTTTTTTAATTTAGCAATCTCCTGCGATACCACATTGCGCTGGTTTTTCAGCTCGTCGGCTTCCTGTATGGTAGCGCGTCGTTTTTCGTCGAGAGCAAGGATGCGGTCGATGTCTGCTTTTTCATTTTTTCTGGCTGTATTTTCTTTAACTTTTTCGGGATTTTCACGTATTAGTTTCAGGTCGAGCATGGCAATTATTCTTTTATTATTGTTAAAAAACTACAATTTACAAAATTAGCGATAATGAGTGAAAAGTCATCATTTGATTTTTGGAAAAACTAAAAATTATTATAAATTAAAACTCTTTATGTGGCGCAATGGCGCAGGACTTTATTTTAATAAATTGATAATAAAGAATTTCTGAGATAAATCAAATACCGAAAGCATACAGGAAAATGAAAAAAGCCGCAATAATAATGGCCGGAGGCCGCGGAACCCGCTTCTGGCCGCGAAGCACCGAAAAAACACCAAAGCAGCTAATACACCTGATCGGCGATGGCACAATGCTGCAGAATACATATTCGAGAATAATAAAAATTTTCGACGCCGACGATATATATATTGTAGCAACCCGATCGCTACACGCAGAGGTAGCCGAACAGCTCCCCGACATACCCGAAACCAATCTTATCGACGAGCCATTTGCGCGGAATACCGCACCCTGCATCGGACTTGCCGAAATGCTGCTCAGCGATAAATACGGCGACGACGCAATACTGGCCGCTTTCCCGGCGGATCATTATATAACCAATGTCGGCGATTTCGCACAAAGCGTCGAGTTCGCAATGCGAGCCGCCAACGAAACCCAGGGAATTGTGACCATCGGAATCGAACCCACACGGCCCGAGACCCAGTACGGCTACGTCCAGATAAAAGACGATCCCGGATTGCTCGGCGATTTATATAATTACGGAGTGCGATATACCCAGACATTCGCCGAAAAGCCCGACCGCGGCACCGCCGAACGCTTCATCGAATCGGGCGACTTCCTGTGGAACAGCGGTATATTTATCATGAATTTCGGGGTGGTCAGAAGCTCTATGGAGAAATACATGCCCGAGCACGCGCTGCAATTCCGTTCGGTCAAAAAGCATGTCGGCCGCAGCACATTCGCAGAAAATCTGGAATATATATATATGCAGATGAATTCCATTTCATTCGATTATGCCATACTCGAAAAGGCGAAGAACGTCTTCGTAGTCGAATCTTCATTCCAGTGGAGCGACCTCGGCACCTGGGACGAATTATACCGGCTGATGATGAAGGATGCGCGAAATAATGTGATCGAGGGCGATGTGATTCCCATCAATACCTCGAGCAGCTTTGTCAGCTCGAATGGGAAAATGATTGGCATTATCGGGATGGAAGACATAATAGTGATCGACAGCGACGAGGCGCTGCTGATATGCAAACGCGGCGAAGCGGAAGCGATCACCGAACTGATCGACTACCTGAAGCGAAAGAATATTAATAAATATCTGTGATAATTGAGAAAATTATTTCTAAATATCTTCTTTGTAATAATTTCGGCATTGGCTCTTGCCTCGTGCAGCTCATCGGTGCGATTCACCTCGAACGTCCCGGTAGTCGAGACCGGCCGCAGCACCGAGGAATACGAAAAGCTCAACGAAACCGGAAAGATAATGCGCGGCAAAGCTTCGTATTACGCTGATAAATTCCATGGCCGCAAAACCGCAAACGGAGAAATTTACGACCACCGGAACCTTACAGCCGCGCATCGCAGCCTGCCATTCGGCACCATGGTGCGGGTAATAAACCTCGAAAACGGCAAATCAGTAATAGTCAAAATAAACGACCGCGGGCCATTTGTCCGCGGCCGTGTGATCGACCTTTCGCGCGCCGCCGCCGAGGCGATCGATATGATCCATATTGGCGTCTGCGAAGTGGAAGTAATCGTGCTGGATTGATTTTTTCTGCGGAATTTACCCTTATCAAATTATTCCCTATATTTGTTTTTTACCCGAATTCCGAAAATAGAAATTTAGAATAAACCGAGGCTCTGACCTGAATGAAAAAACGGACGCTCATCACATCCGCGCTGCCATATGCGAATGGATATATACATCTGGGACATCTGGCCGGCGCATACCTTCCCGCGGATATTTATGCCCGCTTCCTGCGGCTTCGCGGCGAGGAAGTGCTATACGTCTGCGGCTCCGACGAACACGGAGTGGCGATTACTATTTCCGCAGAGAAGGAAAAAGTAACACCAAAAACCATAATTGATAAATATCACGAAGCGAACAAAGCGGCATTCGAAAAATTCGGAATGTCATACGATATTTTCAGCCGGACATCGAACGATATGCACCACGAAACCGCACGCGAATTCTTTGCGGATTTCCTAAAAAAGGGGCTGATGCGCGAGAAAACCGAAGAGCAGTTCTACGACCCTTCGGCTAAGATGTTCCTGCCCGACCGCTACGTCGAGGGCGAATGCCCCAATTGCGGATATACCCCCGCCCGCGGCGACCAGTGCGACAGCTGCGGCGCTTATTATAACCAGCTCGAGCTGAAAAATCCGCGCAGCGTCGTAACCGGCCGCAAGCCCGAAGTTCGCGAAACCACACACTGGTATTTCAAATTCGGAGAATTCCAGGAATTTCTTGAGGAATATATAAATAGTCACGATAATGAATGGAAGGACAACGTTGTCCGCCAGACCCGAAGCTGGCTTAAGCAGGGCCTGGCCGACCGCGCAGTCACCCGCGACCTGACCTGGGGCGTCAAAATCAAGGGCATTGACGGCATCCCCTCGGACATGGCCGAGGGCAAGGTGATGTACGTCTGGTTCGAAGCCGTGCTGGGCTATATCACCGCCACAAAAGAGCTTGCCCGCGAGCGCGCCGAAAAAGGCGATGTCGATCAAAAATGGTGGGAAAAATGGTGGAAGGACGAATCCACCCGCTATGTGGCATTCATCGGCAAGGACAATATCGTATTCCATACCCTGATATTCCCCGCTATGCTCCACGCAAAGGGCGGATATATACTCCCGGACAACGTACCCGCGAACGAATTCCTCAATCTCGAAGGCCAGAAATTCTCTAAATCACGCAACTGGAGCATCGACCTGATGGACTTCCAGAGCAGCTTTTCCGAGCGCAGATATACCGATGCGCTGCGATACACTCTGGCGATGAATTTCCCCGAAACCCGCGACGCCGACTTCACATGGCGGGACTTCCAGGCCCGAAATAATAACGAGCTTGCGCATATTCTGGGGAATTTTGTCAATAGAACTCTGCAATTCACCGAGAAAAATTTCGGCGGCAAAATCCCCTTTATGTCCGGCAAATACCGCGATATTGACGAGGGCTGGCGCGGACTGGTCGAATACCTCAATTCCGCCGAAGGCGAAGATTACGAAAAATTATATACCGAAATCCCAGTATCAATCTGCGAAAAACTCCCCGAAAACGAGCGCCTGCTAATATTCTCGCTCTGGAAGGGAGTCAACCGCTCGGCGCAATTATACAACCGATACCGCTTCCGCGACGCAATCAACGAATCTATGAACGTAGCGCGCGCCGCAAATAAATATTTCAACGACGAAATGCCCTGGAAGACAGTCGGCCCGGAAAACGAACTTTGCTCGAAAACCATATATATATGCCTGCAGATGGTGCGCGCGCTGGCCGTGCTGTTTGCGCCGGTATTGCCATACAGCAGCCGCAAAATCAACCGGATGCTCCGGCTCGATATGAACGGCAGCGGCAGCAGCCACAACTACGGTCACCCCGGCGAGAACCTCTGGAACAAGGTGCTGCTCCCCACGCTCGGCGAGGGCGAGAAAATCGGCAAACCCATGATTTTATTCTCAATGGTCGAGGATAAGGACGTAGCCGAGCAAACCAAAAAGCTCGAGGAAGCATCCCGGGCATCCAATCAGGGCGAGAAATTCGAGATGATCGAAATAGATGATTTCATGAAAGTTAAGCTGCGCACAGGGAATATTCTCGAAGCGGAAAAAATCAAAAAATCAAAAAAATTATTAAAATTAATCGTGGACATCGGCTCCGAAAAGCGCCAGATCGTCGCCGGAATCGCGGAGCATTACAAACCCGAGGATCTCATCGGCCGTAGCTGCGTGGTGGTGGCCAATCTGAAGCCCGCAAAGCTGATGGGAATCGAATCCCAGGGAATGCTGCTGGCGGCAAACACCGCCGACGGAAGGCTGGCGATTGTACGCCCGGAAAACCGGGACATCGAACCCGGCGCCGAAGTAAGATAAATTATGTAAATATTAATCGAGACAAGAGCTTATGGTAGTAAAGGAATTATTAAACCCGGACAGCATAGTAGTCGTCGGCGCATCGAACGATCCACGCAAGCCCGGCGGCAAAGTATTGAAAAATCTGATGGATGGCGGATATGATGGCAAAATTCTCGCAGTCAATCCCAAAGAAGACGAAGTGCAGGGCATTGCCTGCGCAAAATCGCCCGGTGAAATCGACCACGCCGATCTGGCGATAATCGCAATCGCATCCAAATATATATTGCAGACAGTCGAAACGCTCGCCCGCGAAAAAGGCGTCAAGGCCTTCATCGTACTCAGCGCCGGATTCAGCGAAATCGGCCCCGAAGGCAAAGAGCTCGAAGACCGCGTGGTCGAGGTAATCGACTCCGTCGGCGGCTCGCTGATCGGCCCGAATTGTATCGGAATGCTTACCCCCCGCTACAAAGGCGTATTCGCAGGGCCGCTTCCTAAGCTCGACCCAGCCGGCTGCGACTTTGTGACCGGATCGGGCGCCACCGCCGTATTCATACTCGAGAGCGCTATCCCGATGGGCATAAATTTCGCAAGCCTTTATTCCGTAGGCAACAGCGCCCAGATCGGAGTCGAGGAGGTAATCAAATACTGGGACGAAAACTTCGACGCCGAAACCAGTCCCCGAGTCAAAATGATATATATAGAAAAAATCGACAAGCCGATGATGCTGCTCAAGCACGCGCGATCGCTAATCCGCAAGGGATGCCATATCTGCGCAATCAAAGCCGGCACCACCGGCGCAGGATCGCGGGCGGTATCCTCGCACACCGGCGCGCTCGCCGGCAGCGACCAGGCCGTCGATGCGCTTTTCCGCAAGGCCGGAATCGTGCGCTGCCACAGCCGCGAGGAACTGGTCTATCAGGCCGGAGTATTCCAGCATAAGCAATTGCAGGGCAAAAACATAGCCGTGGTTACCCATGCCGGCGGCCCCGGCGTGATGCTGACCGATACACTCGCCAAAAACGACATGGAGGTGCCCCACATCGAAGGCCCCGCAGCAGATGAATTGCTCGGCAAATTATTCCATGGCTCTTCGGTGGCCAATCCGATCGACTTCATAGCCACAGGCACCGCCGAACAGCTCGGCGAAATTCTTGATTATATTGATAATAAATTCGAAAATATCGACGGCTCGGCGGTGATATTCGGCACCACTGGCCTTTTCGACGTGACGCCCGTTTATGATATGCTCGACCAAAAAATGAAGACCTGCAAAAAGCCGATTTACCCGATTCTCCCCTCAGGAGTGCAGGCAAAGGAAGCCACAGAGCATTTCCTCTCGCTCGGGCGGATCAATTTCCCCGACGAATGCAATCTGGGGCGCGCGCTCGCCAATGCGTACCATGCCCCTCGGCCGGCCCAGGATATGAGCGTCCCCCGCATAGATATTGCGGCAATCCGCCAAATAATCGGCAAATCCGAAAACGGCTATCTCGCGCCCGATGCGGTGCAGGAATTGCTTGACGCCGCAGGCATCGCCCGCGTGGACGAAAGCGTCGCCACAGAGAAGGGCAAAGCCGCCGATATCTGCGCCAAAATGGGCTATCCCGTCGTTATGAAAGTCGTCGGCCCTGTGCATAAATCCGACGCCGGAGGAGTCAAGCTCGGCATCCGCGACCGCGAAAGCGCCCTGGCCGCTTTCGACGAATTGATGCGTATCGAGGGCGCCGAAGCCGTGCTCATACAAAAGATGATCTCCGGCCGCGAAATATTCATCGGCGCCAAACGCGAACCCGGATTCGGCCACATGGTGCTCTGCGGGCTGGGCGGGATATTCGTCGAAGTGCTCAAGGACGTGTCATTCGGCCTCGCTCCGCTATCGCAAGAGGAAGCCGCCGATATGATCCGCAGCCTGCGCTCTTATGACCTTATACGCGGCGTACGGGGCCAGCAGGGGGTAAATGAATACGACTTCGCCGGGGCAATCGTCCGGGTAGCGGCATTGACGCTTGCAGCGCCGGAAATCGCCGAGATGGATATCAATCCGCTGATGGGCGCCCCCGACGGCGTCACAGCAGTCGATGCCCGCATCAGAATAGAGAAGTAAATCATTGAATATATTGAAATTAACAAAGGCTCGCCGGATTTGGCGGGCCTTTTTGTATATATATATTCTATAAAATAATATTCTGAATTTATTCGAATGCGATTCTGATCCGGGTCGAATCGCGGATATCCAGCGTTGATGAGTTAAATGTCTCGTCCGGCTGGTTCCAGTCCTCGTAGCTGGCGCTGACCGAGCAATAATTCATTATCTCGTTGCCCTGCATTAAATAAACAAGGCTGTCGCCGCGCTGCGGAATGCCGGAGCCTTCGATCAGCAGACGGCCATCCGCCTGGAAAACAACTTCGCCGAATTCGGTTACCGACTCAATATTGTCGACTATTAAACTAAGGAATTCGATTTCGTGAGATTTCGGGTTGATGCGAAGCGCGATCTCTGTATTGGGCAGCGGTGACTGCTCCTGATGCAGATATGCTCTGACCGTATCGCCGATTATATTGAAGGGTGCGCGGATGTAAACATCCTCCATATATAGCGTATAGTCCCAGTGATGCTCGCGCGAGACGAATTCGCCGGTATCCTCGAATGGATTGACGTCATTATATACAAGAATAATATGCGAATAGCCTTCGAGCAATCTGGCCTGGCTGGCGATATTGTCGTCGGGTTCATTGGAATTTTCGCAGGAAAAAATGAAGGGAATAATTAAAAGTAATAAGAATTTTCGCATAGTCATATCGGATTAATTTGCAATATATATAAATATACGCAAGGATAATTCATATATTTGATAAATCAGGTCTTGTCGGATGAGACGGTAATCGTCAGCGGACCCTTTATTTCGCCGGTTTCGGCCAGGCGCTTTATCTGGTTGACGATGGCCGGCTGGAGCGTGGCGTCCTGGCGGACGATCAGCATACCCTTTTTGGTGACGACGTTCTGGCCGATTGTCATCCCCGCCTCGAGCTGATCGATATCAATATCTTTATCGATCATCCTGGGGCCGTCTTCACCGAAGGGAGAATCCGCGCCTTCGGTTTCGGGTTCGGGCATTTCTTTCTGCTCGGGCTGCTGTTCTTCTGCTTCGGGTTCCGGGGGCTCTGTGAGCGCTGTTTCCATGCGGTATACAATATCCTGGTCGGACGGAACGAGCGCCGCACAGGTCTTTTTGCGAACCAGCGAATGGAAAGCATTGAAGACGTCCATATCGAACCAGTTGGCCTTGCGATAGAGCAGTTTGATTGTTTCCTCGTGCTTTTCGCGGGTCTCGCCGGCGGACTGCTTTACGTATCCATGCTTGCGTGCGGCTTCCATCTGCTCTTCGCTGAGGCAATAAACGTGGTTGTGGTACATATTCCCGAATGCGATAAACTGGGCCTCTTTGCTGAGCTGACTGCCCGATAGACCCATCGGATAGCCAGATCCGTCCTGTCGCTCCCATATCTGGGCAACAATCCGGACATATTTATCCAGTGCGGGGATTTTGGCCAGGGCGGTTACATTTTTTTTGAAATATTCGATATATTTTTCTTCGTGTTCTTTGCTGGTTAAATCAAGAATATCCAGATATTTAATGTCCTCGGGCATTCCTACGATGCTTATGTTGTGGATCAGCGATGCGAATACCACAAGCGGAATCTGCGCCGGAGAATACTCCAGCTCCTCGGCCAGCGATTTGGCGATCAGAGTGACGGTATTGGTATGCGGAGTAAAATAAATATTCTCGGCCTGGCGGATGATCTCTGCAATTGCCTGCACAGTCTGCGATTCGGAAGATTTATTTTCGACGTAGAGCTTTTTCAGCCGGTCGTTCTTTTCGTTAAGCTCGCGGATTTTCTGATTGAGCTGAGTAATCAGTTCCTTGCGCTTGCGAGTATTGTAGTAATGATCAAACGCGATGCGAATTGCCTGGATTAGCTCGAGGTCTTCGCTTGGTTTGGTCAGATACATATATGTATGGCCCTGGTTGATGCACGAGATAATATCCCGCGGATTGGTATATCCGGTCAGAATAATGCGGACAGCCTCGGGATAAATCTTGATGCTTTTCTCGAGAAATTCCGATCCGGTCATTTCCGGCATACGCTGATCCGAGAGAATAACTCCCGGGTGGAATCCGCTATTGAGAATTTCCAGCGCTTTTGGCCCGGAAGTAGCCGTGCGGATATTATAATGCTTCCCGAATAGTTTTTCGAGAATTTTCAGGAAAGCCTCTTCGTCGTCCACTATCAGCAAATTCCCTTTCGGGGCGGACTTTGTCGCCTTATTTTTATCTTCGGGCATATTTCATTTAATCTAAAATAGTCATACTAAGGAAATCAATATAAAAAACTTTTGCTTAATACAAATTGAATTCATAATTAAATCCATATCATAAAGCCGATTGACCACGCTTATTATTTCGGCTCGACATAAAAAATATTTAGTATCTTTGCAAAATGAAACCCGGCATAAATATATCGGTTCATAAATTAATGATAATGCGATTCACCCCCCGGGTGAAAATTATTGTTCTGACGCTGGCTCTGATATTCTATTTTGCAGTAGTAATTATTACTTATGATATTATCCAACTGGCCAGCTTCATGTTTATGTTTCTGCCTGCTGTGGTTGCCGCCGCGCTATATGGCCGCCGCGCCGGTCTGCTTATGCCATTGGGGCTTACCGCGCTGACCATGTTTTTTCTGGTAATTCGCGATTATCCCGATTCGGCGATGCTGATGAAATTTCTCGGCGGTTCGGCGCTGACAGTGCTGATGGCATATGCTGTCGGCTGGCTGCGCGATATGTACATGCTCCTTATGGACGAGCTTGATTATAAACAAAAGCTCCACGAAGAGCTGGAAAACCAGATGGCCGAACTGCAGAAAGCCCAGTCCGAGCTCAAAACCCTGAGCGGGCTGCTGCCTATATGTTCGTCCTGCAAACGCATCCGCGACGATATGGGGTATTGGTTCCAGATAGAGGAATATATCTCCGACCGCACCGAGGCCCAGTTCTCGCATGGCCTATGCCCCACCTGCATGAAAAAATATTACAACGACGACGAAGAATAGCCGAATAGTCCGCGGTGGAGTCCCCGAACTACCTCCTCGTCTGAGTTTTCATTCAATACAATTATTATTGAATTATCCGAGCGCCCTTTAAGAAATGCGATCGGCTGATATTCCGACGCAAGCCGGGCGATTTTGCCCAGAATATGACCATTAGCCGATTCCGACGAATAGAGATTTTCGCCGCTGACGCACACGAGCGAGCATTGCCGGGAGCCGAGTCCGAGCTTTCGGGCAGTACCCGCCACCGGCTTATCTCCGCTGAATTTTTCTTTTTTAATAATAATCGAGAAATTACTGGCAGAACATTCCGCGCTGAGAACTGCCGCGCCGGCTGTGCTGATTTCGCCTATAGCCCGGGCAAATTCATCAGAGCCGCCGCCTGACTGCGGCGCCAGCATCAGGCAATCCTTCATCATCGTAATCGCGTGCGGCGCAGGGCGCGAGTTGCCGGTCGAGCCGAGTATCAGGGTGCCGGGGTCTGCCGGCCGCGAAGCGTTGAGTACTCGCACTGGTATTCCTCGTCGGGTAGCCGGAATCAGGGTATCCGGATGGAGTACCTTCGCACCATAAAATGATAATTCGCGGACTTCGGCGAGCGACATACGCGCGATCGTATGCGCTTCGGGCACAATTCGCGGATCGGCGGACATAACTCCCGATACATCCGTCCAGATTTGGATTTCCTCTGCCCCTGCCGCTGCGGCCATAAGCGCAGCTGAATAGTCCGACCCGCCGCGGCCGAGCGTGGTAGTGCGGTTTCGGCTGTCGGAGCCGATAAATCCCTGTGTTATAAATATTTGCGAATCGGAATTATTTATATATTTACTGATTTTAGATTCGATCTGATTCAAATCCGGGCGGGCACACCCGAAATTGCCGTCGGTCTTCATAAATTTGCGTGCGTCGAGCAACTGGCTGTCGATACCCCGGCTGCGGGCTATGGCGTCGAGGCAGACGGTAGACATCAGCTCTCCAAGAGCCAGAGCAGCGTCGGTCGTTCTAAGTGTGCACTCGCCCAGAAGATAAACCCCCTCGGCCAGCTCTGCGAGCGAAAAGGCCAGTCGGTCGATTTCCGAATGGGCTGCATCGGCGATATTGGAGTTCTCCAATCCGCTTTCGATTATT
Source organism: uncultured Hyphomicrobiales bacterium (assembly GCA_964513465.1). Classification (GTDB taxonomy): domain Bacteria; phylum Bacteroidota; class Ignavibacteria; order Kapaibacteriales; family UBA2268; genus CAZEMR01. Next base: position 44,452 of record CAZEMR010000006.1, on the reverse strand, counting down.
TCATGGTGGCGGAGGGCTATCAGTTCCACTGCTGTGCGTGATTCTCCGGGCGGGGCATCGACTGCGGAATTGATTATTGAAATAATTCGGTCGGTAATCCCGGAGCAGGCCGATGCCACCACCAGCGTTTGCCCGGTATGGCGGCGGATAATATCACAAACGCCGGACATCTGCCCGGCGCCGGCGACGGAAGTGCCTCCGAATTTTAATACTTTCATAATTGTCTTTTCGGAATCTAAATGATCAGATCTCCACGAAATTTGCCAGATGTTCCGCTTCGGTCAGATGGACGATAATTTTATCCTCGGCCAGTGCTCGGGCTGCGCGTTTGGCTTCGGCGAGCTCTATGCGGTGCTTATACGCAAATCTCCAGATGTCGATAGCCTCGAACGAAATCTCCAGCGCAAGCAGCTGCGATGTGCTGAGCTTTCGTTTGGCCGCGAAGCGTTCGCGTACTGATTCGACGAATATCCGGGACTCCTTGTCGGCCAGATGCGCCGGCGCGAAGTAATAATTGTCATTTTCCAGCAAATCGCAGATCGGGAATCCGCGGCCATTGTCGCGCTTCAGTGCGGGCAGCAAACCCATTCCGACAATATACGGTCGTTCGCCTTCGGCTTCCCACAGGTCTTTCCAGACTTCGGGGTCTTCGCGCAGCAGCCATTCGAAGAATTCGATCTCCTGGGGCGGCAGTTTCATAAAAGTCGAGTGGCCGTAAACATCGGTCAGCATCTGAGCCTGAGCCTGAGTCAGCGCGGCAAAGGATTCGCGGTCGAATTCCACGAAATCCTTTGCTGCGGCCTGTTGGTCAATATATTCTATTAATTCTTTGTCTGTCATGATCTTATAAATATTATTCCGGTTTATTCTTTCTGATTTCCTCGAGCACTTTCACCCGGCGGCGATGCAGGAAAATTCCCCATATCAGCGATAGAATGATCACGATATTCGCTGCAAAACTCATCGCCCGGCCGGTTTCGAAGGCCTCGGATTTATATTTAAGCTCGATCTTGTGAGTGCCCTCGGGAACTACGACCGATCGAAACGCGTAATTAGTTTTGTGGATAGGCACTTCCTTGCCGTCGATATAAGCCCGCCACGAAACCGGATAGAACACATCGCCGATATAGAGCAGATTTTTGCCGGTGGCGGTGGCCTCGATTTTTACATAATGATTTTCGTATTTGATAATCTCTGCGCGGGCCCCCGGCTGAGCCGGCTCGATCGCTCCGATGTCTTCCTCGAGGAAGGCCGTTCTGCGCGGATCGAAGTCCTCGTTTTTGATATGATTCAGAATATCAATGCCTTCGGCAGTGCGGTATTCATCAACAAAAAACGCACGCGGGAGCATCCCGGGATTGGTATATACATATCCTCCGGCCTGCTGCGATACGAACGCAGGCTCCATTCCCTCGAGCGGCTGTCGGGTGAGTATATATTTAACATTCATCATATTCCACAGGAATGGATTCTGGACGACCGAAGTCGATCCGTCCGCAGTGACGTCCAGTAAGTCCTGGTATACCCGAAGCTTGGCCGAGTGGTAGCCGTTGACGGTCTGCAGCAGGAAATATGCCGGAGCGTTCGAATTCTGGAAATAGAAATCCGCAATGCGATATACAGATTTATCATTTTTAAGAAAATCGATCATATCGGTGCGCTGGAATACCTGCTGCTCGATCGATGCCTCGGGCACATCCATCGGGCGGAATCCCACGCGCCAGAGATCGAATACCAGCAATAGTCCGAGCATTGCGAAAAATGCCGTCTGCGACAATTTATTTTTAACGAATAAATATATGATTACTGCGGCGGCGACTGCGATCAGCCCTGTGATGTACCAGTCGGCGATCATTTTGTCGTAAACCCATGCGGCCATTTCCTGTGGCAGCCTGAACGAAGGGCTTGCCAGCACTGCGCTGATATAGCTCTCGCGAAACAGCGCGCTGAATAAGAACCCCAGCAGAAGGAATGCGCCCGATCCGATCAATATACCCCATAGCATCTTTTTCGCACCGGCGTCCATACCTTTGCGCCAGCCGATTATCTCGGTCAGGCCATATCCGGCGAGCACCGGCACCGCGAACTGCATTAGCGCCAGCACCATGCTCGGCGCCCGGAACTTATTGAAGCTGGGGAAATTATAATAAAATAAATCATACAGCACCGAGAAATTGCTCCCGAACGACAATAGCAGCGCAAACAGCGATACGACTATCAGCGCCTGCACGAATACGTCGCGCCTCCGCCTGATTGCCCCGATTATTGCCAGCCCGAGCACAAATATTCCCATATACGCCGCGGCATCCTCGAACGGCTTCTGCCCCCAGTAGGTGGGGATTTTCTGCTCGTGGCCTCCGGTGAGCGGGCCCTCGTAGTGCATCTGCCCGAATCCGAAATAATTCGGCACCAGGAATGTCATCATCTCGCCGGGGCTGAACGACCACATGGTGGCGTATTCGTAGGTGTTGCCGCCCTCCTCTGTGCGTTTATCATCGGCGGACTGCACTATCGGCGCCGAGCCGCGGGTGGAGTAGTCGGTGTATTCCAGTGTAGCCAGATAGCGGTCGGAGCTGAGCACAAATGCCATCGCCCCGGCGACCACCATAATGCCCATCACCTTTGCGACGCTGAGCGGTTCGCGCTTGCTTATCCAGCGGCTGATCAATTCCATTATTAAATATATTCCGAAAGCCAGCGCAGAGTAGAATATCATCTGGATATGCCCGGCCTCCATCATCAGATGCACGACTATGATCAGCAATATGGCGAACAGCAGCGAGAATTTTTCGCGAAGCTGCTCCATAAATATAAATACCCATGGCACCATCGAGAATACGACCGGCTTGGTATTATGGCCGATCATCACCCAGATAATTATTGTAGTCGAGAACACCGCCGCAAAAGCCGCAAAAAAGCTGACAAAGCGCTCGTGCTCTTTGATCCGCATCAGAAAATAAACGCCGATGCCGTAAATGGCGTAGAAAGTGACGATGCGCGCCACATCGCTATTGAAAATATCGCCAATCAGCACGGTGCCGCCAAAGATTATCTCCGACAAGAAATCCCAGATTCGGTCGCCCGAAGTCAGCAGCGATGCGTAGCTGGGCATGCCGCCGAAAATATAAGGCACCCATAGCGGGAAATTGCCGTTATTTTCGGATTGTTCGATAAAATTCTTAAAGCTGCCCGATGCGACATTGTCGGCAGCGCCGAATCCGCCGCCGAATATCGCTTCTGCGAAAAATACAAAAAGCGCGACTATAATAAGTCCGGGATACAGCCAATCCTGATATTTCTCTGGGATCAGCGGTTTGGACTGCTGCTCTTTAGCGCTGATCTTTCGTCTTTCCTGTTTTGCCATTTCTGAATGCTCCGGCCGAATTAATTTTACATTAATTTATTTTAAATAATTTTCTGTCATATTGAGAATATACATTTACGGATTGTACAATTTACTAAATTTCTTAAAAAATAATGAATTTACCCCGGCTGTTTTCCGATTCCGGACAAAAAAAACCGCCCCGGATTGATTTCCGGAGCGGCCTTATATATATAATCATCGATTAAGTATTCATCGAAAGCAAAAAGTCGCGATTTGTCTTGGTGCCCTTCAGCCGGTTGATAAGGAATTCCATAGCCTCGACGGGCTGCAGCTCGTTGAGTACCTTGCGGAGTATCCATATGCGGTTGAGCTCTTCCTGGTCGAGCAGCAGCTCTTCCTTGCGGGTGCCGGAGCGGTTGACGTCGATAGCCGGGAATACGCGGCGGTCGGATATGCGGCGGTCGAGCACAAGCTCCATATTGCCAGTACCCTTGAATTCCTCGAATATGACCTCGTCCATTCTCGAGCCGGTCTCGACAAGAGCGGTGGCGATAATCGTGAGCGATCCGCCCTCCTCGACGTTTCTCGCGGCGCCGAAGAATCTTTTGGGCTTATGCAGCGCGTTGGCGTCCACACCACCGGAAAGGATTTTGCCGGAATGCGGCACGATTGTGTTGTGCGCGCGCGCCAGCCGGGTGATCGAATCCAGCAGGATTACCACGTCCATCCTGGCTTCGACCAGGCGCTTGGCCTTTTCGAGTACCATATCGGCCACCTGCACATGGCGTTCCGGCGGCTCGTCAAATGTGGAGGATACTACCTCGGCATTGACCGAGCGCTCCATATCGGTGACCTCCTCGGGGCGCTCGTCGATCAGAAGCACGATAAGCTTGGCCTCCGGGTGGTTGCGCGAGATCGCGTTGGCGGTCTGCTGCAAGAGAATAGTCTTACCCGATTTGGGCGGCGAGACTATAAGGCCGCGCTGGCCCTTGCCGATCGGGCAGAGCATATTGACCACACGCATCGAATATTCGCTCGGGCTGGTCTCCAGATTGAGACGCTCGCGCGGATAAAATGGCGTAAGATTGTCGAATATCGTACGCTCACGCATCAGCTCGGGGTCGGAATAGTTGACCGACTCGACCTTCAAAAGCGCGTAGAATCGCTCGGCTTCCTTGGGCGGGCGAACCTGTCCGCGGACGGTATCGCCGGTGCGCAGCACAAATTTTTTGATCTGCGAGGGCGACACGTAAATATCGTCCGGCGAAGGCAGATAATTATAATCGGCCGAGCGCAGGAATCCGTAGCCGTCGGGCAGCACTTCGAGCACTCCGCCGCTGGCGATCAGGCCGTCTACCTGCTGCTCTGGCGGTTGCTGGTTGGTGCGGGCGTCCACAATTTTCAGGATTAATTCCTGCTTGCGAAGATTTGAAAAATTAGTAATGCCGAGGCTCTTGGCGAGCGCAGTAAGTTCGGCAATTTTCTTAGACTTGAGGTCGCCGATATCTATCACCGGCGTATTTTTTTGTCTTGAATCATTGTTATATGGCATTCCCCAATAACTCCTTATAATTTATAAATTTATTGTATCAGGTTTAAAAATTTATGATTTGATTAAAAAAAGCATAATATTAAATAATTAATTGCAAATCGGAAAGCTAACAGGCATGCACTAAAAGTGTTGAGATCAGCAGAAACAAAATAATTATAAAAGCCACGCTGAGTCAAAGGTCAATTCGTCCAAAATCCTTGCTGCGACCGGCATTTCTTTCCTGTCTTATTGATAATTCTACATCTCTATTCGATCATAATTGGTTTATTTGAAATTCCGGCTGGTTGCATTTTTTCAAAAATAAATTATATTTGATTTAAATGCAAACATTTAAATAGAAAAACACACGAAAAGCCGGATGGTTACAAGATTAAACATATATTAATTTTTCCGGGCGGCTTAATTTGCCGCAAATAAATTATTTTATTTAAATTTGTATAACAGTTAATTGAACATGGGGGGAATTTTGACTGACCGACATGGCCGCAGGCCGCCCAAAAAGCTGCATGATGTGTCCGCTAAGATCAAGCTGAACCGCTGGGCTATTTTTGCCCTGCTGGTGGCCAGTGCTTTGGTTACCATTCTGTATGTGGATAATGTTATGCGGGTTAACGATCTGCTCACCCGGATTCAGCGCCTGGAAAAAAGCCGCGACAATATCAGAAGCGGCAATCAGGAGCTTATGCGCCGGCTGAATGAACTCGAATCTGCCGACAGGATTGTCCCCCTGGCCCGGGAACGGCTCGGACTCGACGTTCCGCGAAGCGCTCCCCAAAAGCTACCGTAAATAGCAACGATTTTCGTTACTTACTATTGTTGAACTCTATTCATTTTGAATAAAAATTAATATATGGACGATTTTCGAAACATCCCGATGGGCGAAGGTAATAATCCCCTGCGCAGAAAGAAATTCTGGAAATTCTGGCTCATGATGGCGCTCATCAATGTCGGATTTCTGCTGATTATTTTCCGCCTGTTTATAATACAGGTGGTCAATGCGGAAAAATATTCCGAGCTGGCACGCCGCCAGCACGAATCTAAAGTAGTGCTCCGCGCCGAAAGAGGCGCCATCCACGACCGTAAGGGACGCCTGCTCGCCGCTACCATTCGCAGCGTTTCGGTTGCGGTCGATCCTAAAATGCTGAAAAATAAGGAAAAAGTCGCCGCTGCAATCGCGCGCGCCACCGGCATGGACAAATTCGATGTGCTCGGCCGTATTGAATCGACCACCCGCTCGTTTCTCTGGATCAAGCGCGGGATTATGCCCGGACGCGCAGAGGCTCTGACAAAACTTAACGACCCCGGGCTGATTATAATTCCGGAACCCAAAAGAATTTATCCATACGGGCGGATCGGCGCCCAGCTTATCGGAGCGACCGATATCGACAACCGCGGAATAAGCGGCATCGAGCTTCGCTGGGATTCGCTGTTGCGCGGTTCGGCCGGATATATGATTATGCGGCGCGATGCGCTGGGCCGCAAGCAGCCCGCAGCCGATCTGCCGCTGGCGCCGCCGGTCGACGGCAATTCGCTGCGACTTACGATAGATATCGATTTGCAGTCCATTCTCGAATACGAACTCCGCCAGGGCGTACTCAGCTCGCGCGCGGAGTCGGGCACCGCGATTGTGCTTCACCCCGCCACCGGCGAGGTGCTGGCGATGGCGTCATATCCCGGATTCGATCCCAACCGCATCACCCGCGAGAGCGAATCCTCGCTGCGCAACCAGGCGGTGACTGATCTGCTCGAGCCGGGATCGACATTTAAGCTGATTACCGCAGCCGCCGCACTCGAGGAAAACGTCGTCACCCCCGATATGGTATTCGATGGCCACAAGGGCCGCCTGCGCGTCGGGCGCGTTACGATCGACGACAGCCACCCGCTGGACCAGGCCACATTCCGAGAAGCGGTCGAGCATTCGAGCAATATTATTTTCTCGAAAATTGCAACAAAGATTCCCGATAATCTGCTATATAAATATATAAGGGATTTCGGATTCGGGATCGCCCTGGATATCGAACTTCCCGGCGAGGTTTCAGGCAAAATTCTCAAGCCCGACGAGCTGACCTCGACCATGAAGCGATTTGTCGGTTTCGGATATGGCATATCGGCCACCCCGCTTCAGTTAGCCAATGCTTACTCTACTGTGGCCAATCATGGAGAAATGATGCGGCCAATGCTTGTACGTAATATAAATACCCCATCAGGCAGTGAGCTCAGGGAATTTCGCCCAGAGAAAATCCGACGCGTGATCTCGCCACGCACAGCGGATACGCTTGCGGCGCTGCTCACCGGAGTGGTCGACAGCGGCACCGGCCGAAATGCGCGGATCGAAGGCATACGGATCGCAGGCAAAACCGGTACTTCCCAGCAATACGTCGGCGGAGTATATTCCAAACGGGATTATAACGCCTCGTTTGCGGGTTTTTTCCCGGCGGATGATCCGCAATTGGCGCTGTTTATAATTATTGACCGGCCCAAGGGCAATTACTATGGCGGAGCCGCGGCCGCGCCGGTGTTTCGCAATATCGCCGCGCGGACTATGAATGCATTCGAGAAATATATATATGCCGACTCCGATGCCGAATATTCCGCGCCCGATTCGGTGTTCGCGCCGAACGTCCGCGGAATGACACCCGCCGATGCAGAATCAACGCTCGAGCTGTCAGGACTTGATTACGAATCCGAAGGCGCCGGGGCGTATGTTTCAGCCCAGAATCCCGCGGCGGGAATCCTCGTACCCACCGGCAGCGAGGTTATGGTTACGCTCTCGAAATGGAATTATACGAATATCGATTCTCTCAAAGCGAATTTCGATCCCGTTGGACTTCCGGTCAGGCGGGCAGTTGCGCTGCTTCACCGCGCAGGCATCGAAGCGGACATCATCGGTTCGGGTTATGTGCATAGTTCGGGCTGGATAGAGCGCTCGGGACGGCCGGTATGCCGCCTGCGCTGCAAATGATTATTTCGAACGGACGGTGAACAGCAGCAGAACGGTCGCTGCGGCACTGCCCACCACGATTACCGGCACGAGATAAGTATCCCAGAATGTCTCCGGCGCATCGGGGACGCTTCCTTTAGCGAAGTCGTAGGCCGCGTCGTTGGCTTCGGCGGCGCGTTCGCGGGCGAGAGTATCGATATGCCCGTGATTATATGCAGGCAACGCATAATTGCGATCCGGGAAAACAATAGTCCCGGTGGTAATCAACGAGATTATGCGCTTTACGCGGCCGCCATCTTCGGGAATATTTTCGAACCGTACGGATATATGCAGAATCTGGGCTTCCAGCGTCGGCAGCCTGGGGTGTTCGGATTTTTGATTATATATATTCAGATTGCTTTCTACTGCTTCGCTGATCAGGTGGCGGCGGAGCAGCCATTTGGCCGGGTGATCCTGGATGTCGATCACACAGCTGTCGACCTTCTGATCCATGATGTTACCGGCCATCAGCCGTGCATTATCGCGCATCAGCGAATCGATTACCATAAAATTAACCTGGAAATTCTGCCCGAAAGCATTTGAATTTATTAAGATTAAAAGAAGCGGAAAAGCTATCAGAGAATAAGCGATTTTTCGGATTTTCATATCATTATTTAAATATTATTTCTTTTTTTAAATTCTGCCAGGTCGTGCATCAGATCGGCTGCGCCCCAGAACGAAAGCGGCCGAATGCGGATTATGCGGCGGCGTCCGGCTATTCGGATGCGCACCAATCTGCGGCGCCCGCCGAATCTCATCAGGCGTTCGCGGCGGAGCGACATTTTCTCGATATCCCTGGCGTGGTATGTCTGCTCGCGATAGCTGGTGCGGAACAGCAGATAGTCCGGGCCGACTATGATGCTGGCGCGTTTGTATAATTTCACAAGCAGGGTAATCCCGGTGCCGAATACGAAAATTGCCAGCAATATGACCACGGGATCATAAAGCACCAGTGAAAAGTTGCCGTCCACAACAGTTCCGCGCAACAGGCTGTATAGCAAAAGCGCGATTGCATACATCGAGAGCGATTGCCAGTAGAAATCATATCGGCGATGATATTCCTTTGTGCGGGCGGCAATATTTTCGATTGTGGTATTCATTTTAAATTCCGGAAATACTAATCTAATTCATTAGAAAATAATAAAATTTCGGAAAAATTAATAGGAAATTCAGGAAATTTGTTTTCTTGCGCGAACGAGTCTTAGAATATCCTCAGCGCACCGGCGTGCTGCATCGGGCCGGGCAAGGCTTCCTGCCTGCCGGGCCATATGGCCGAGCCGCTCGCGATCGGCCAGTAATTCGGTTGCCAGCGGCATGAAGCGACTTGTGATAGCCGAATTATCGACCATAATCGCTGCGCCATTGTTTTCGAGCACACGCGCATTGGACTCCTGCTCATTGTTCGATGCCGTCGGCAGCGGTACCAGCACAGAAGGCTTTGCCGCAGAGCAGAGCTCCGCCACCGTGGTTGCACCCGAACGCGATACCACCAGATCGGCGGCTGCGTATGCCGAGGCCATATCCTCGATGAATTCGCGAGAGACGACGTTGTCCGGTAGCTTCGCCGGCTGGGGGAATAATTTGCCGCGCTGCCAGATTACCTGGAAATCGCTGCGCGCAATGGAATCAAGCGAGCCCGCCACCGCTTCGTTGATGGCTTTTGCCCCCAGGCTGCCTCCGAATACGAGTACCACCGGCCGCTCGGGGTCGAGCCCGAATTCCCGGCGGGCCCAGTGCTGCTCCGGCATACGGCTGATCATCCCGCGCACGGGATTGCCGTAGGGCCTGACTTTTTCCGAAGTGGTGCCGCCGAAGTATTGCCTGCTCTCGTCGAAAGCGGTGAATATCATATCGGCGCGCAAGGACAACAGGCGGATCGCCTTGCCCGGGTAGACGTTTGATTCCATCAGTATAAGCGGTTTGCGCTCCTGATGGGCGGCCGCCCCGGGAGGATAGCTCAGATATGCGCCGGTGCATAGCACTGCATCGACCGAATAATTGCGAATAATTTTGCGGCATTTCATGGTGGCAGCGAAAATCTTAACGGGCAGCATAAGTGTCTTCAGCGATAGCAGCTTATTGAGTCCGCGCAGATTTATCGTATAAAAATCATAGCCTTTGGCGGGGATAATCTCCGATTCGATTCGGTCGGGATTGCCCACGAACGAGATTTTGATTTCGCCGGGCGCCATTCGTTCGAGCTCCTCGGCTACCGCGAGCGCAGGGAAAAGATGGCCCCCGGTGCCGCCGGCGGCGACGAGTATATGTATGGGTTCTTTGGGTTTCATTTTGCAAAAAGATTATTAATAAAAATTCAAATTTACAAAAATTCGGAAGAAGCGAGGTTAAGATATTAATAATAACGTTCCTGATCGGAAGGATATTTTTATTTCTGCGGCTAAATTTTACCGATCAATATATATAATTCATTATATATTATAAAATTAGATAAAGGTAGAGGAATGCCGGCAAGGCCAAATTTTTTTGAAAAGTTTATTTAATTTTTCATAATTATTTCATATTTTTAATGATTATACAAATGCTGTTTTTTCATCACGCAAATCATTTTATAAAGATAATCCGGGGGGATAAACAAAATGAGATCTTTTATAGCTCTCTTTGCTTTAATTATTTTATTTTCTGCCGCTTCTAACGCGCAGGACGACCAGGTGCGCCAATACCTGAAGATGGTAGCACGCGGCGATATTGCCACCGTCAAGAACCAGCTTCCCGATCTGCTGGCTAAATATCCCGACGATCCGGGCGTTACTCTGCTGCTCGGCGTTGTGATCGAGGACGCACTCCTCGCAATGGAAAAATACGAAAAGATAGTCCGCAACCATCCCGAAAGCCAGTGGGCCGACGACGCTATGTGGCGAATCGTACAGTTCCACGCAGTAGCGGGGGATACCACCACCGCAAAATCCGAACTCGAGGAGTTCCGCGCGAAATATCCATCGTCGGAATATCTTGCGCCGGCGACTGATGTGGTGCGCTCGGCTATCGGGCTGGCTCGCAGCGGCAAGGGCAAAGCGTTTACTCCGCCGGTTGTGGCAGAAAGCCGCCCCGCTGGTACAGTGCCCACTCCCGAGGAATTGCCCGAACCCGAGACCATGAGCGAACCCGAACCGCGCAACGATACAATGCCGGTGCCCGAGGAGGCCGAGCCGGTTCGCGAGGAAATCGCCGAAGCTGAGTCGTACGGGCTGCAGGTGGGGATTTATTCCAGCCGCGACGCCGCCACCCAAGAGATGAAAAAATACCTGCGGCAGCGCATGTATACCGAAGTACGCGAAAAAGAGGTCGACGGCGAAATCATGTATGCCGTGGTAATCGGCAATTATTCGACCCTCGAATCGGCCCACGCGAACAAGAAGATCGTAAAGCAGCAGTGCGGATGCAATCCGATTATTTTTCCGAAATAATCCTGAGAGCGAATGAAATATTTAATTATAATGACAGCGGCGCTGATAATGCTCGCGCTGCCTGCCTGCAGTATAGCAGCCGATCCGGACAACTACGGCTGGCAGACCGGCGTTTACGCCGAGCGCGCGAATGCGGTCAGCGAAAAAAACAAGCTCCGCCAAAAACGGCTGGTAGTAAATATCTATGAGAAACGGATCGACGGACGAAAGATGTTTGCTGTGGTAGTGGGCAGCTACTCCACCCGCGAGGAAGCGTTGAAATCGAAGCCGCTTGTAGAGCTGATCTGCGACTGCGAGCTGATGCTATACGAAAAATAATCGTAGCGGCTTGCCGTTTTGATTATTACGCATTTTTATTAATACTTGAGCAGGAATTACCATTGGCTGAGAAAAATAATCCCAAATACAAAGGCAGAGAGATTTTTAAGGAATATTCGCAGGAAATAATCCAGCGCAAAAAAACATTGCTTACCGAGCTGAAAAGATTATGGAAAGCTGGCAAGAAAGACCTTTTAATTGAGCATGGCCTTGCGGAAATCGAAAAACTCCCTAAAGAGCCCTCCGGTCAGGGCGATAAGGACATCGCCGAAATATATCTGATAATCGCCACTGCGATATGGGAAACCACCGAAGCCCGCGAAAAAGTGCTGCCGCTGGTGCGCACAGCCGCCGAGTTCGACCGCATGAACAAAGGCATAATGTGGTTGCTGCGCGAAGCAAAGGGCGAATACTCTCCCGATGCGAAGTATTTCAAAATCGACGCAGGCGGCAAGTGCCCCTATGCTGCTCCCGACGGCGGAATACAAATGGAGGACTTTATCACATTTTACGCCGTGGTGGCCGAAAGCTGCGAGGAAGCCCTCGGCATTATCCGCGAATACGAGCGGCTCGAGGTAAGGGATTCGATAGAAATACGAAGCTGCAAGGAAGTCAACCCCGCGCCGGAGCTGCCCAAAGGCATTTATCAGACGATGAACCTGCTGGCCATACGCAACGAGGACGACCAGGAGAAGCCCCCGGCCGCCGACGAGTAATTTCGGGACAATTATTTAATATATGACATTTCAAAAGGGCAGCCCCGGCGGGACTGCCTTTTTTGCTAACGGACTTAATCTCGTTGCTGCGAGAGGTTAGCCCTTCTCGAATCGCAACAGATGGCTTCAGCCCTCTGCCAATCATTGAAGGCCCGCTTGCGTAGTGCCACTGCAAGCGAAGTGAAGCAGTCTCAATCCAAAATCCAATGGCTAAAATCCAAAGCCCGTCAAATAAAAAAGCCCCGGCGATCAGCCAGGGCAATTTATTTATATATATAAATTTACGAATTATCAGAGCATTCCGCCCAGCTTTTCGAGCAGATCGACGATGCGGCAGGAATAACCGAATTCGTTGTCGTACCAGCCGACTACCTTGATGAAGTTGCCGTCGGCCATTGTCAGCGGTGAATCGAAAATGCAGGAATAGCGGTTGCCCACGATATCCGACGATACGAGCGGTTCCTCGCTGTACTGTATGATGCCCTTCATCGGGCCTTCTGCTGCGGACTTCATTGCGGCGTTGATCTCTTCGGCGGTGGCCGGTTTGCGGAGCTGCGCCGAGAAGTCGGTGATCGAGCCGTCCGGCACGGGAACGCGGATGGCGTAGCCCTGCAGCTTGCCCTTAAGCTCGGGGAGCACCAGCCCGACTGCCTTGGCGGCGCCGGTGGTGGTGGGTATCGAGTTGACGGCGGCTGCGCGAGCGCGGCGAAGATCCTTGTGCGGCAGATCGAGTATGCGCTGGTCGTTGGTGTATGCATGAACTGTGACCATCTGGCCCTTTTCGACGCCGAAATTGTCGTCGAGCACTTTGACCATGGGAGCCAGGCAGTTAGTTGTGCACGACGCGTTCGAGATCAGCTTCTCTTTGCCGGTCAGGATGTGGTCGTTGACTCCGAGCACGACGGTTGCGTCGAGCGTTTCTTTGGCCGGGGCCGAGAGCACCACCTTGCGTGCGCCGTTGGCCAGATGCTTTTCGAGCGGCTCGCGGGTGCGGAACACACCGGTCGATTCGAGAACTACATCGGCGTTCCATTTCAGGTTTTCAATTTGTTTTTCGGCGGAAATGGGGATTTCGATGCCGTCGACAGTGATTGAATTATCGCCGGCTGCGATTTCGTGGTTGAATTTTCCATGAACCGAATCATATTTCAGAAGATGGGCCAGAGTTGCGGGGGCCATCAGATCGTTAATCCCGGCAAATTCGAATTTGTCCCTGCGTGCGAAAGCTTCGCGAAATACCAGTCTGCCAATGCGTCCGAATCCGTTTATTGCTATTTTCATTGCCATTATTTTAACCCTTTTTAAGTTTACCAAAAATTGCAGGATTACAATTTATAAAGATAATGAAAAAAAATGGTCAAACTAAGCAAAATTTGGTGAAAAATGCCGCTTTCGCCGCTTCAAATGACTATTCCGTAAGGATTTTGATCGGCTCCATTCCCATGGGCGTGCCCTCCTGGATTGCTTTGAGTACGGCGCCGCCGCCGGTGAAAAGATAGTACTTCTTGTCGTCCTTCACCGAGAAATATAGCCCCGGCAGAAGCCGCTTGAATTCGTGGAGCGTATCGCCGCCGGCGTAGTATTTCATCGCCTGTTTGTTCTCGTGGATCAGTTCGTCGAGCGCGATCGTTCCCTCGTTGAAGTGGGGCGTATAGCCCATCACGGCGTTGACGAATATCGTACGCGCATTGCTGAATACGTCGCGCACCTTTTGGGTTTCGAATGATTTTTTAGAAATATCCAATATATAATTCAGCTCGCTGCCGGGCGAGAGATCGTCGACTTTGACGACCTTTGCGCGGCTTTCGTCGTGTTCGTCCATTGTTTCGGATTCGATCACATACGGCAGCTCGATAATCTTGTCCTTGTGCTGCTTTGTGTCCTCGATGAACCCTTTTGCGAGCTTCTTGTCTTCTTCGCTGACGCCTTTGATTTTGAGGCCGTATTTTGCGGCCATATATACATTATACATAACGCCGCCCATAACGAGGTAGTCCGCCTGGTCGAGTATCGGCTTCAGCGTGTCGATCTTGGTGTCGAATTTTGCGCCTGCGACGACTGCCACGAATGGCCGCTCGGGCTGGTAAATCCTGCGGAGGTTTTTGATCTCCTTCTGCATCAGGTATCCGGCATAGTGCGGCAGGTATTTGGCGACGTCGTAGGTCGAGGCATGAGGCCGCCACGAACCGAAAGCGTCGTTTACATAAATATCGGCCAGTCCGGCAAGCTGGTTGGCAAATCGTTCGGCATCCTCGCCTTTGGCCTCTTCGCCCCAGAACCAGCGGGTGTTGGGCAGGTATATGCCGTCGATTTTGTCCTCTTTCAGATCGCGCAGCAGGTGGTTGATATTTGTTTCTATTCCGATATATCCCTTTTTCTCATCTTTATAAAATTCAGGGATTTCGAAATTAATATGCAGCTTGTCCTCGAGGTATTCGACGATTGGCCCGACCGAAGTGGATTCGTCGATGGTGATTTCGCCGGTCTTCTTATTGCGCGGCCGCCCGACGTGACTCATAAGTATGATTTTGGCGCCTTTTGCATTCAGATAGAAAAGCGTGCCATAGGTGGATTCGATGCGGAATGGGTCCTGGATGACGCCCTTTTTGACGACGTTATGGTCAACGCGGACGAGCACGACCTTGCCGCGAAGATCGACATCCTGGATGCGTGGAATATCATAAGTATCAGAAGCCATAAATTAAACCTCCGTGGTAATTTATTAGAAATAGTAGCTAATATTTGAGTGGAACAGTTTTTGGAAATATGAGAATTGCCTTATAAAATATATTGACGAAGCACTCGGAAAAAATTTCGGAATTCAGTTAAAATTAATGATTTCGCCCGATTTTGATCCATAGTTAAACCGGAATATTGAGATTTTTCGGAAAATGCTTAATTTGCATACTTTATAAATATTTAATAACGAAAATTGAATACCGGCAGAAAATTTAATATCTGGCTGATCGCCGCCGCGATTGCGATATTTGCGCTTAACTGGGGGCATGTCAATCAGCAGGGCACATTCCGCGAAGTGTTGCTTCCGGCCGCGCAGAATATAATCGATGGCGAGGGCTATACCCACGTCTGGTTCGACGATGCGCAGGCGACCTATCCCCTCTGGGGGTATTCGCTTATGCTGATTCCGGATGCCGCCGCCGGCGCCGATGGTCTGATTGCGCTCGCCGTTCAGCTTGCGATGGCGGTCATCGCGGTCAATCTCGTTTATCGCATGTTCGGCGTTCGCGAGCGGCTATGGCATATCCCGCTGTGGCTGCCCTGGCTGGCGTTTATGTCGGTGCGCTGGCCCGACGCGCCTGCGGCATTTTTCATAATTGCTTATATTTATTACCATTTAAAATATATTGATTCCGAAAAAATGAAGCATATGCTGGCTGCCGGATTGATGCTCGGGCTGGCTTCGAATTTCCGCTCGGATTTTCTGTATCTGCCGGGGTTTGTTATTGTGGGGGCGCTTGTTTTCGACCGTCGGCGGATCCAGCAGCACTTCGTGCAAACCATTGCTGCTTATGCGGTAATGCTTTTCCTGCTGGCGCCCTGGGCGATCGGATCGAAGGCTTATACCGACGATTTCCGGCTGACTGCGACCAATGGCGGCGGGGTAGCCTATATCTCGCTCGGGCAGCTACCCGGCAACGCATGGGGCATAGCCGCGCGCGACGAAACCGCCATCAAATTCGCTCGCAGCCGCGGCATCGACAATCCGTACTCGGCGAGGGGCGACAGCCTGCTTAAGCATGAGTTTTTCGAGTCAATTAAATCAAGCCCGGTGGAATACGCAAAGAAGATTGCATATAATTTATTTTCAATTGCAAAGGGCGGGGTTTATACCGGCGAATACGCAGGGCTGGCCATCGGATTCGACCGCCGCTACGAGATCAACCACGAAATATCCGGCGCGCCGGGCATCGGCGGAAAAATCGGCGCAATGCTCGATCTGCCTGCCGGCGAATCGGTTCCGCTAGCGATTGAGAAATTAATTCAGGCGATTTTCGTCCCAATTTTCTTAGGGGCGCTGGCGATTTTTATGTGGCTTATATTCACGAAGCAATTATCTCCGCCGCTTCGGGCAGTTGCCGCCGCCGCAGTGGTTTACAAAATATTGCTGGCCGCCGCGCTGCTCTACGAATACCGGATGATGAATCCCGTATATCCTTTGCTCATAGGCGCTTCGCTGTGGTGGATCGCCCGCCGCCGCGAGTAATAGTTTTAGAGAATTATTATATATAAATAAATCGGAAAGTCAGGAAAAATGACATCTCAGGAAATCAGACAATCATTTTTGGATTATTTTTCAGCAAAAGAACATCGGATTGTGCCCAGCGCGCCGGTAGTGCCGCACGGCGATCCCACGCTTTTATTCACAAATGCGGGCATGAACCAGTTCAAGGACATCTTCCTTGCGATCCGCCAGCCGGAGTACAGCCGCGCCGCCGATACCCAGAAGTGCATCCGCGTAAGCGGCAAGCATAACGATCTGGAGGAAGTCGGCCGCGACACATATCACCATACATTTTTCGAAATGCTGGGCAACTGGAGCTTCGGCGATTATTATAAGCCCGAGGCTATCGAATGGGCATGGGAGCTGCTCACCAAAGTATGGAAGCTCGACCCCGAACGCCTGCACGCAACGGTATTCCGCACCGATGACGAGGCCTATGAATTATGGAAATCATACCTGCCGGAAAGCCGCATCCACCGCTTCGACGAGAAGGATAATTTCTGGGAAATGGGCGAAACCGGACCCTGCGGCCCCTGCAGCGAAATCCACTACGACCGCACCCCCGACCTTTCGGGCGGCCCGCTCGTCAACGCCGGCCAGCCGGAGGTAATCGAAATCTGGAACCTCGTTTTTATTCAATATAATCGCAAGGCGAACGGCCAGCTCGAGGATCTCCGCGACAAACACGTCGATACAGGAATGGGATTCGAGCGTATCTGCTCAGTGATCCAGGGCGTTGATTCGAATTACGACACCGACGTATTTATGCCGGTAATTTCCGAAATGGAAAATCTCAGCGGACGGAAATATTCCCGCGATCTGAGCCACCCGGACGGCACCGCCATGAGGGTCTGCGCCGACCACATCCGCACTCTCAGCTTCGCAATCGCCGACGGCGCGCTTCCGGGCAACGAAGGCCGCGGCTACGTTCTGCGCCGCATTCTCCGCCGCGGATCGCGCTACGCCCGCAATCTGGGATTTCGCGAACCCGTATTACATAAATTAGTAAAGGTATTGGTCGAAACCATGGGCGATATGTTTCCCGAACTCGTCCAGCAGCAGGCAGCCATCGAAAAGGTCGTCCGCGCCGAAGAGGAGAGCTTCCTCGTAACGCTCGACCGCGGACTCGACAAATTCGAAAATATCCGCAAGGATCTGGAAGCATCCGGCAAAACGACCATACCCGGAGCCGAAGCATTCCAGCTTTATGACACATTCGGATTCCCGGTCGATCTGACCGAACTGCTCGCCCGCGAGAATGGCCTGGCGGTCGATCGCGCAGGATTCGACGAACACATGGCCGAGCAGAAACGCCGCTCGCGCGAGGCCCGCAAAGTAAAATCGCAGGAAGTGGAGCTGCCCGAAATCACCGAAAGCTCCGAATTTATCGGATATGACACGCTTTCGGCCGAGGGCCGCGTATTATATATAAAGGAAAATCAGGTTGTGCTCGACAAAACGCCTTTCTATGCCGAATCCGGCGGTCAGGTGGCCGACACCGGCACAATCACGCTCGGCGGCGAGAAATACAGCGTTACCGACGTCCGCAAATCCGGCAACGCGATTGTTCATATCTGCGACCGCGACCTCGAAGACCTTACGGGTGCGACCGCTTACGCCGAAGTCGACGAACAGCGGCGCCGCGCCATTATGCGCAACCATTCGGCGACTCATCTGCTGCACGAGGCGCTGCGCAATGTGCTCGGCACCCACGTCCAGCAGTCCGGATCGCTCGTTGCGCCGGATTACCTGCGCTTTGATTTCAATCATTTCGAAAAGGTGACCAATGACGAGCTGCGGCGGATCGAGGCCATGGCCAATCGCAAAATTCTCGAAAATCATAAAATATCCACAGAAGTTCTCGCGCTCGACGAGGCCCGCAAGAATCCGAAGGTAAAGATGTTCTTCGGCGATAAATACGGCGAAACCGTACGCGTGATCTCGATGGACCCGCAATTCTCGCAGGAGCTTTGCGGAGGCACCCACGTCAGCAATACGAGCGAGATCGGTTTTCTGAAAATCACCTCGGAATCCTCAATCGCCGCAGGAGTGCGGCGGATCGAGGCCATCACCGGCGAACGAGTCGAGGAATATATATACGGACTGATCGACAAGATCGCGGAAAAAGACCACGAAGCCTCCACGCTTTACGAGAAAATCCGTAAGCTCGAAAAGCAGATTCAATCCCTCAAAATGGACGAAGTAAAGGGCGAAATGAGCGACTGGATCGACTCCGCTCGCGAAGTTGGGGGCATCCGAGTGATTGCCCGGCAGATTGAGGCTGAAGGTGTGGACGAAATGCGCAATATTGCCGAGAATCTGCGCATCCAATTAAAAGAGAACGGCGTTGCCCTGCTGGCAGTCACAAAAGACGATAAAGTCCAGCTCATCTGCACGGTGACCGATGACCTAAAGAAAAAGCTCCCGGCCGGCAAACTGGTCGGTGCGGCTGCCAAAAAGATTGGCGGCGGTGGCGGCGGCAAGCCCCACATGGCAACCGCCGGCGGCAAGGATGCCGATAAGCTCGGCGACTTGCTCGATGAATTCCCCGCGCTGGTGGAAGAAATGGCTAGCTAATTATTATTTTAATAAATTATCCGAATAATTCCGGAGATTGACTATGTCTCTCAAAATTAAATTATTTATAGCTGTTCTGGCAATCGCACTTGCCCCGGAACTGCCCGCGCAAACCGGCGGCAACCCCGATCCTTACGAGCTCGCCGGGCTGAATATGGCCGGTCCGAATCACAAACTACTGGAGAAATTCGTCGGAAAATGGCGGCTGCTTTACCGGATCAATTCGATCGATCCTTACACATCGCCAACCTACGGCAAGGGCGAGACCGAGAACGAAATAATTTTGCAGAATAAATTTCTCGATATGCATGGGATGATGATTTATGAGCACATGAAGCTGAATATGCGGATGACCATAGGCTATGACGCCGCCCGCAAGAAATATACATTTTACTATATCGATGCAAGCCGCACAGGCGCTTATTACGCAATTGGCGAATATAGCGATTCGACAGGCGTTTATACCTTCCATGGCGAGGATTATAATCCAATCGAGGAAAAGCAGATTCCTTACCGTGTAACCCTGCGCTTCGAACGCGAGGACAAATACATCCTCGAAATGTATATCCAAAAGGACGATGCCGAAATGAAACTCCTCGAATTCCAGTATGTAAAAATCGAATAGAAAAATAAAGTATCTTATATTTTAAAAAAGCTGTCTCCGGATTAACGAAGCACAGCTTTTATTTTAAATATATATCATTATTTATATGGAATACTTTCTTGCTCTCGGGATCATTCATCTGGCTTTTATTTTAAATATATATCATTATTTATTATCTATCATTCCCCTGGCTTTTCCTTGCGTTCGGGGCGCATCTGCGGGAAAAGCAGCACGTCGCGGATCGATGGCTCGCCGGTAAGAAGCATTACCAGGCGGTCGACCCCGATGCCGAGGCCCGCCGTCGGCGGCATTCCGGTCTCGAGCGCATAGAGGAAGTCCTCGTCGATAATCATCGCCTCGTCGTCGCCGGCTGCGCGGATGAGCGCCTGCTCCTCGAGCCGCGAGCGCTGGTCGCGCGGGTCGTTCAGCTCGGTGAACGAATTGGCCACCTCGGAGCCGTTCACGAATAATTCGAAGCGTTCGACTATGCGGTCGTTACCCTCGCGATGTTTCTTGGCAAGCGGCGACATCTCAATCGGGTAGTCCACCACGAATGTGGGCTGGATCAGATTCGGCTCTACCTTTTCGCCGAATATTTCGTCGAGTATCTTCATTGCGCTTGCGGCGTCGTCGACCTCGACTTCGAGCTCTTTGGCGATTGCGAGCAATTCCTCGCGCGATTTGCCGTAAAGGTCGCGGCCGGTGTATTCTTTATATAAATCGAACATTTTTGCGCGGCGGAACGGCTTGCCGAAGTCCACCACGTTTTCGCCCAGCCGCACCTCGGTTGCGCCGAGCACGTCATTGGCGAGTGTGCGGATGAGGTCTTCGGTCATGTCCATCATCCAGTTATAATCCCGATAGGCGATATAAATCTCCATCGCGGTGAATTCGGGATTGTGCATTTTGTCCATGCCCTCGTTGCGAAAATTTTTGCTTATTTCGTAAACCCCTTCGAATCCGCCTACGATAAGCCGTTTGAGGTAAAGCTCGTCGGCGATTCGCAGATAAAGATCGAAATCCAGCGCGTTGTGGTGCGTAAGAAAGGGGCGGGCGGTGGCGCCGCCATAAATCGGCTGAAGAATGGGGGTCTCGACCTCGAGCCAGCCGCGGTCGTCGAAATAGCGCCTCATCCGGGCGATAATCTTCGATCGCAGAATAAATGTATTGCGCACTCGCGGATTGACGATAAGATCGACATAGCGGCGGCGGTAGCGCAGCTCTTTATCGACGAAAGCGTCGTGAATCACCACATTGCCCTCTTCGTCCTTTTCCTCTTTGGGCACCGGGATCGGCCGCAGTGATTTGGCCAGCACTTCGACCTCTTCGGCGTGGACGCTTACCTCGCCGGTGCGGGTGCGGAAAACGAATCCTTTGACTCCGATGAAATCACCTATATCGAGCAGTTTCAGTGCTTCGTAGAACTCCGGCAATTCGTTCTTACGCATATATATTTGAATTCTGCCGGTCTGATCCTGGATATGGCAGAAGCTGGCCTTGCCCATTTTGCGAATGCTCATGATTCGTCCGGCTACTGCGATATTTTTGAATTCGTCGGGGCTTTCGTCGGAGAATTCGCGGAGGATATCGCCTGCGAAATGGGTTTTATCGAAAAAATGCGGATAGGGATCGATGCCCTGCTGTTCGAGCAATTCGAGCTCTTCGCGGCGTCTTTTTATCTGGTCGTTAATCGAAAGTTCCGGCATAGCAATTAGTCAGAATTAATGAATAGTAACAAAATAATCTTCAAATTTAGGTAAATCCTATGAAAATCTAATATTTTTTTGCAATTAATTTCAAATTATTCTATATTTTTGTCGTTCCTGATAATATATGTGGAAAAGGAATATTCATTCACAAACAAAAAGGAAATAATTGAAAGTTTCATTCTCACCTTATGGCGGCGGTCCCCGCGGACGCGGAAGCAAAGGTCCCCGCAATCGAGTCAACGAAGCCATTCGCGCCAAAGAAGTAAGAGTAGTTGAAGAGGACGGAGCCCAACTGGGTATATTTACCGTCCAGGAAGCAATCCGGCTCGCCGAGGATCGCAGCAAGGATCTCGTGGAAATTGCTCCCAAGGCCAAACCGCCGGTATGCAAGATTATCGACTACGGCAAGTTTGCCTACGAGCAGCAGAAAAAAGAAAAACACCAGCGCAAGCAGCAGCAGCAGCAGCAAATGAAGGAAATCCGCTTCAAGTGGCGCACAGCTACTCATGATTTCAACTTCAAAACCCGCCACGCCCGGGAGTTCATCAAAGACGGCAATAAAGTCAAAGCCACCGTTATGTTCCGCGGACGCGAGATAACACATCAGGAGATCGGCAAAGAGCTGCTCCTGCGATTCGTGGATGCTATGAGCGATATAGCCAAGGTGGATTCGCCGATGAAATTCGAAGGCAGAAACCTTTCTGTGGTGATGGCGCCGGATAAAGCAAGCGCCAAAGGCAGCTGATAGCAAAAAATATTTTTATATTATGAAAAATATATTTATCTTGCAAATTCCCTGATTGTTCGATCGGGATAGTTACGTTATTTTATTATTGTATATAGAAACTGAAACAGGTGACGAAATGCCTAAAATGAAGACAGTTGCTTCGGCAAAGAAGCGCTTTAAAAGAACCGCTTCGGGGAAATTCAAGAGAGAAAAAGCATACAAAAGCCATATCCTGACCAAGAAAAGCCGCAAACGCAAAAGAAATCTGCGCCAGGCCACTACGGTGGATCGCTCGGACGAAAAACGCGTGGCAAGAATGCTTGGAATGGCTTAAACAGACTGCTTTTATAGAAATATTGCGTGTGCGCTATTTCCGCGCATGCGCTTTTATATGACAATTACGGGGCGAACGGGGCAATAGCGTGCTCTCCCTAAGCCCGAATTATTTTATTTATCACAGGAGATCAAAATGCCAAGATCAGTGAACAAAGTAGCAGCGCACCGCAGAAAGAAAAGATTCCTTAAGCTTGCCAAAGGGTATTGGGGGCTGCGCAAAAACGTTTGGACAGTCGCCAAAAACCACATCGAAAAAGGTCTGCAACATGCATATAAAGACCGCCGGCTCAAAAAGCGCAATTTCCGCCGCCTCTGGATCGTGCGTATCAACGCCGCCGCCAGAATGAACGGCACAACATATTCGCGACTTATCAACGATCTGAAGAAAAATAATATCCAGATCAACCGGAAAGTGCTTGCAGATTTTGCGATGAACAAACCAGAAGTATTCACCTCTATCGTGAATCAGGTAAGCAAATCCGCATGATTTTAATTGAACATTATCGGATTGGCTGATGCTCGAAGAAATCAATAATCTAAAAGATGAAATAAAATCAAAGCTGGAACAGGTGTCGACTCCCGAGGAGCTCGACCAGTTCCGGCTTAATTATCTTGTGCGCAAGGGCGCCGTCCAGGCCATGTTCGAACGTATGCGCGAAGTGCCCAACGAGCAAAAACCAGCCGTGGGCAAAGAGCTCAACCAGCTTCGCAATCTCGCCGAAAGCGAATTCGCGCGGCTATCCGAAGAGTTCGCCCGAAAAAGCGAATCTACGCCGGATATCGACCTATCGCTGCCGGGACGCCGCAGTTTTCGTGGAGCCTATCATCCCGTGATGCAGGTGCTCGACCGAATGACCGGGATTTTTATACATATGGGCTTCGAGGTGGCCCAGGGGCCGGAAATCGAAGACGACGAACATAACTTCGACGCTCTGAATTTTCCGCCGAACCACCCCGCCCGCGATTTGCAGGACACATTCTTTATGGCCGGCGGCGACGACCTCGTACTCAGAACGCATACATCGCCGGTGCAGATACGCGTGATGCGCGCCGCAAAGCCGCCCATCCGCTGCATTATGCCCGGCCGGGTTTATCGCAACGAGGCGATCAACGCACGCTCGCTGGCGGAATTCCACCAGGTCGAGGGCCTCTATGTTGATAAAAACGTCACCTTCGCCGAGCTGAAAGCGACTATCATCGACTTCGCGCGGCAGATGTACGGCCAGGATTCGAAATTCCGATTCCGCCCGCACTTCTTCCCGTTCACCGAACCCAGCGCCGAGATGGATATTTCCTGCTACCTTTGCGGAGGCAAAGGTTGCCGCGTATGCAAGCATACCGGGTGGCTCGAGATTGCCGGCTGCGGAATGGTGCACCCCAACGTGCTCCGCGCCTGCGACATCGACCCGGAGGAATACTCCGGCTTTGCCTTCGGATTCGGAATCGAACGAGTGGCGATGCTCGGCACGGACATCAAGGACATCCGCTTCTTTTACGACAACGACGTCCGGGTGCTCGGTCAGTTCTGATATATATAAATAATTGATATAAAGCCGCTTCGCGAAATATTGCCGGGCGGCTTTTTTATGCGATAATCTTATACGTCGGGCCGGATTTCGACAAATGGCTCTCGATCAGATTTACCCTGAAGTGCGTCATCTCCCCGAATTCGAATGCCGAATATTTTTTGGCAATATCCTGGAATACATCGTCGGCGAATGATTTAATACGCATTAATGTCATATGCGGCTGGAACTTTCGGCGCTCGCGCTCGAATCCGAACTGTTCGAGCCGCGACTCCATATCGGCATGGATTCGAAAAAGCTCGCGGTCGGGATTGAACACCGGCACCACCAGCACACGCGGCCGCTTCAGGTTTGGGAATGCCCGCATCCCCTTTAAAAATAACGGAGAATTAATCTCAGCGGTCAGATCGGCGAGGCTTTCCTTTATATCATCAATTATTTCGACATCGGTATCTCCGAGGAATTTTAGAGTAAAATGCAGATTATCCGGCTCGACCCATTTGCCACTGACAGCCGGCTCGAAATCACTTTTGATTTCGGGATAGATATCTTCGAAGATTCCGCAATCTATGAAAATCCCTGTGAATAAACGCTTTGCGGCCATTGAAAAATCCTTAATTTAAAAAAATAATTTCATCTCTGTAACTTAATTCACGCTTATGTGTAGATATATTTAATAGCGTATATCAAAATACGAAATTAAGCATTTCTCACAAATCCCCGGAGCTTTTGTATGAAGCATTTCTACTTGTTAATTTCAATTTTTCTGATTGCAGTAACCGCACAGGCAAAATACGACGAATGGCAGTTTATTCCGAGCTCTGAGCTGTCCGGCAAATATGTTATGCATATGGCCGGCGATCAGTCCGGCAACCTGATCTATGCCCATACGATAGCGGGCAGTATGATGAATCCCGACCACGCGATCGAGGTTTTCGACGGCGAAAACTGGACGAATATCACCACCGATAATTACGGCTATCCATACGATTCGAAGAATGAGATTTCCAATATCTCGGTCGATCCGGACGGCCGGGTCTGGGCCTCGACCGACGGGAATCCGGTTTATTTCGAGAATGATGAATGGCATATCCTTTCCTTCCCCGAGGAGGGCGAGGCAAAGCGGAGATTCGAAGGCATCTGGGCCGACAGCCGCGGAAATATTTATTTTTTCACCTATAAATTCCTCGATCAGGGAATGTACAACGAAACTAAGATAACCAAGCGTATATCCAATGAGTTATGGAGCTACGACGGTCAGGCTTTAAAGAAAATAATATATATAGATTCCACAGGCGGCGATCCGCGTTTTTCGTTTTTCCTTGCCGGAGAGATGTCCCCGACGGACGACCTCTGGATATCGGTTAACCGCTATGAGGACACCGTTAACGGGCTCAAAGCGGGCGGCCTGCTGAAAATCAACGAAGACGGCTACGAATTCCACGACCTGCCTGATATTTTCGAAAATGATGATTTCTATGTCGTAGGCGATCTGCTGTTCGACCGTGATGGTATGCTCTGGCTATTATACGAGCACGTCCAGCTTATGGGCGGCAGCGGCTACAATTTTTCGAACAGCCAGCTTGGGTATTTCCTGGATGGGCAATGGACATTCCTCGCCGAGGGCAATGGCTTCGACAAATATTTCACGCGCTATATCGACAATGTGCTGATAGACAAAAACGACGTATTCTGGCTGGGACATTCAAATCGCGGATTGCTCCGCTATGAAAATAATATTATAACGCAAATACCGCTTGCCGAAATCGCCGGTACAAGCGAAAACGGCCTCGAGCGGGTAATCTGCAGCGCCCAGGGCCCGGACGACCGGCTTTGGTTCAGCACAGCGCGCGGGCTATTCGTATATGATCCCGACGCGGTATCCGTTGGCGAGAGCGCAGCCGAATCCGACTGGCCCGTTGTTTATCCCAATCCCGCAATGGCAGGCGATGAAATCACTATCCGGCTGCCCGAAAATCATTCATTCGGCGATATAAATATAAATATTTATAACACCGCCGGAAAAAAAGTTTACAATACGCGGGTAAAATCGACCGGCGAAATTGTTATACCTTCAGGAAGCTTTTCCGCGGGCGTTTATAATGCAATTTTGCAATCGGGAGATAAAATCGAATGCCTTAGCTTTACTATCATCAAATAAACTCCTGCATTCTGACAAAATACGGCTTCCTCCCTATTTCGGGGATGAGGCCGTTTTTGATTTGCAATCCATTTCCATTTCACTCATATGGAGTATTTATGAAAAATGCTTTACTCATTGCAATAGTTATAATTCTGGGCGCGACTGCGCTTTCGGCGCAATACAAGGGCTGGACTTATTTCCCCGAGGAAGCCATTGGCGGAAACGGCGTGCGATCGATCGCAATCGACGAGTCCGCCGGGATTTCATATTTCATTGTTTACAATAGCTATTCTTCGAATTTCAAATATTTTATTATGAAATATCAGAATGGCGAATTCGCTAAAATTTCAACAGATGAATTCGACTATCCCTTCGGCGAATCGGTCGAAGTAGTCGAAATAGCCTCGGATAATAATGGCGGGCTGTGGGCGATTACCAGCCAGCATATCCTCCGATTCGACGGCACCCGCTGGAGCAGACGTCAGATCGAGACAGACCTCGATTACGAGCGCAGCAACAAAGCAATGGCCGTCGACAAGAATAATATTGCATGGATCAGCAGCGACCAGAATAAATATAAAGGAGAGCATCAGGGTACAAAATTCTACGAAAAAATATTTATGGAAATATGGAAAATTTCCGATTCAGATATGGAAATTGTCCAAAAAACCAATATATCCGATACAACAAAAGAGCAAGTCCGTGTAAGCGACCTCGCCACAGACAGCAAGGGCAATCTCTGGGCAATAAGCGATCCGGTGAAATATGGCGAATTCCGGAACCGGGGCACACTGCGCAAATTTGACGGCGAGTGGCAGGCATACGAATACCCCGAAATCACAGCCGAAGACGAATACTTTTTTCCGCAGGATATGTATATCGACGCCGAGGACAATGTCTGGGTAATCATCCAGGCAATGCAGACCTATAGCTACGGCGCGCGGCCGGGAAGCTTTCTGATATATGACGGCGAAGGCTGGAGCCATAAAACCGTGGCCGATTATACCCTCGGGCCCGGCGCAAGCATGACCTGGATGTCGAATATAATAATCGACCGCAGCGGGATATTGTGGTACAGCCTGAATTCACGCGGGCTATACCGAATAGAGAACGACTATATTTCATCTTTCCCCCTTGGCGATCTGACCGGCCAGAATGAATACTATCATGGCGGCTGCCACGCAATGGCCGAATTGCCCGACGGGAAAATCTGGTTTGGCACTAACCGCGGCCTGTTTATGTACGATCCGATGGTCAATTCCGTAGGGGAAATCCCCGGCAGCGAATTAATAAATATATACCCCAATCCGGCTGTCGGAGCGGGGAATATAACAATCGATTTATCCGCCAATTTCCCGGATTCGCAGATTAATATATATGACATAACGGGAAAACTGGCGCTCAGCGGAAAGGCAGATGAATCGGGGGTTTACACAATTCCTGCGAAAATATTTGCAAAAGGCACGTATTCGGTCATAATTCGGGCGGGCGGTAAGGCATATTTCAAAAAATTGGTAATCTGTGAATAATCATAAAAAACCGCCTGTCCATTTCTGCGGGGCAGGCGGTTTTCTTTATCACAAACCAAGCGGGTTATGCTCAGAGTGTTTCTTCGATTTTAAGCTTGCGGTTCAGCTCGAATAATTCCTTGTCGAGCTCCGAGCCGAAGCTGCCTTTGATGCTGTTATAGGCGGATTTCGCCCATTCCTTATCGCAGAAAAGGTCGATTGTGCCCTGCGCCCAGGCAAGCTTGCCCTGCGAATCGCCGACCTTCTGGCCGGCGCCGGAATATACCTCGCGGACGATCTTCGGATGGATGCCCAGCGAAAGCATATATTTGGCGAGCTGGTATATCTTTACCCCCGAATCGCACGAATCGACTGCGGCTTTGTATTGCGCCTGGGCCTTCGATGGGTCGTCCCACTTGTCGGCCAGATATCCGATGAATGCTTTTGCGAAGCAGTCGCCCTGCGCGTTTTCGGCTTTGCCGAGCAGTTCAAATGCGCGGTCGCGATCGTCCAGCAGTCGTTTATATGCTACTGCCAGATTCGTAAAGTCATAAGCCGCAGGGGTTTCCGCGGATTCGGCTTTAGCGATCCATTTGTCGAGATATTCCCTGGCGAGCGATTTGCCCATATCTTTATCAATGACGTCATTTAGCGCGATCTCGCAGATTTCGGTCATATCAAAGAAGAAATTCGCGCGCTCTTTGATGAGCTTATTCAGAATATTTTTAACCCATTTATTGTCGGCCAGATATTTATTTATCGAAAGGATCAGCTTGCGATAATTATTCACATTCAGATTTGCTCCGTCGAGTAGTCCCTCTGCTGCGCGAAGCAGCTTTTTGGCGTAATACTTATCGTCAAGCTTGGCCATCATGTCGTCGGTCAGCTCCAGCAGAGTCGAAAGCGTGATTGCATAATCCTCGCGCTTCTGGAAAGCTTCGTATGTGGACTGGTTCTCCTCGCGCTTGGCGAGCTTTTCGTCCACTCGTTTGATCCATTCCGCGTTGTCCGCAAAATGCTTTTTGACGGCTTCGTTGGCCTTTTTCATTTCGTCGAGGTTGGTTACGACTTCCTCTGCCTGTTCGATAACGCTAGCTGCGAATTCCTTATCCTCGAGCACTTCGAGCACTTTCTCGCCGATCGAGATAAGCTCGGCTGTGGTTGCGGCCTCTTCCTGAGCTTTTTTGAGAATTTCCTTAACGAATTCCTTATCGGCGAGATTTTTGTTGACGCTTTCGACCAGATCCATCATCATCTGATGTTTCTCGGTCATGGCGAGCGCCTTGTGGTAAACCTCGCGGGCCTTGGCTTCGTCGCCGATCTGATTATATATATTCTCGGCAAGTGTCATCAGCTCGCCAGCGGCTTCGGTTTTTTCGGCTGCGCGCGAATAGATGTCCGCTGCGTATTGCTTATCGCCGAGATTTTCGATTATCGAAGTAGCCAGCTCGACGAGATCCTTGGCGCCGGTGGATTTTTCTTCAAGTTTCTGATAATATTTTTTGGCCAATTCAGTATTCTTAACATCTGCCGCAATCAGCTTTGCAAGCTCGGAGAGCTGCTGCTTGTCGGTGATGTCGGTCAGCGCTTTATCGAAGGATTCCGAAGCGGCGTCGGCGTCTTTGAATAGGTTCCATGCGCCTTTGGCCAGATCGAGGTGCTCCTCGCCTGTCATAGCAAAGTCTCCTGCCTGCTCCATCATTTCCTTAGCTTTTTCCTCGTCGCCGATTTTCTCTTTATAAACTTTGGCGAGCGCGACGTATTCCTTGGTGAATTGCGCGTCGTCCTCGACGTCCTCGAGCGCTTCGGCGGCCATTTCCTTATCGTCGAAAAGTTCGATTATTGCGGCGGCATATTCGGAGACTTGCTCAACTCCGTCGATTTTATTTTCGGCTTTTTTGAAGAATTTTTTGGCTAATTCTTTGTCATTCTGGTCTTCTATGATTGATTGCGCCAGCTTTTTATAATCTTCCAGCGTTTTTAGCTGGCTTTCGACCTGCCCGAGGAACTGCTTGGCAAGCTCTTCGTCGCCGATATCCTCGGAGGCATACTGGGCAATAGTCAGATATTCGGTAATTTTTTTAGCATCGTTCGCCGCGCTTTCGAGCAGCTCTTTTGCTTTTTCCTTATCGCCCAGGGTTTTGGCAATGCTGTGTGCCAGACTTGCGAATTCCATCGCCTCGAAGCAGGCGTCCTCGGCCTCTTCGTAGATTTCTGCAGCATATTCCTTATCGCCCAGGCCCTCGGCAAAAGCTTCGGCTACCATTATGTATTCTTTCGGGAACTGGCAGTCGGGTTCGGCGGTTTCGAGCATACTGCGCGCGTATTCCTCGTCCTTCGGATCTGTCAGCGCCTCGCGGGCAATATTGACAAAATCCTCGACGCTCTGCGCATTTTCGGCTTTTTGTTCGAGATCAGCTTTTGTCGCCATTATTTACTCCTGAAAATTTATTCTATTAATTTTTTCGCAAAATCGGGGCCCCGGCTTTTTGCGGGCCGGGACCTTATTTATATATATATTACATCTCTTTATACGGGTTCGGGCCGACTTCGTCTATCGTCTCCGCGAATGTATTGATCAGGGCGGGCACCTTGTCGTACTCGTCGATCGAGAGCATATGAAGCTCGACGCGTTCGGGTTCGAGCACGAGCTGTTTCAGTTTCTCCTGCACGTTTTCCATGCGGCGGTTGGCCAGCTCGGAGCCTTTGATAAAGTGGCACTGATAATCGTCGCCATAGACACAGCCGAACAGCATTACGCCGTCGATACCCGCCGAGAGCGAATCAGCGATCCAGCTGATATTGACCGAACCGAGGCAGCGTACGGGAATTATGCGTACATTCGGCGAGAATTTGATCCGCTTGCGTGCGGCGATATCCAGCGAGGGATAAGCGTCGTTTTCGCACATGAACACGAGGATTCTCGGGGTGGCTTCTTCGTCTTCCTCTTCTGTGGGGACGTAGATTGCCTTGATCATCTGAGAAATCATGCGCACCGAATAATTTTTGAAGCTGATGATGCGCTCGGGGCATGCGCCCATACAGATACCGCAGCGGCGGCAGCGATTCGGATTGGGCTTGGGTGTGCCTTTGATGTCCTCGTCGAGCGTACCGAATGGACATTCCTCGGTGCATCGCTTGCACTGGGTGCATCGCTGAAGGAAGAAGTCCGGGAATGACTGGTCGCCCGCGCGCGGATGCACGGCCGTTCCGCGATTGATGCTTTCGATTATCTGGATTGCCTTGAGTGCGGCGCCGTCTGCGTCATTTTTCGAAGTCGACGAATCCATTGGCTGGCGCACTGTGCCCGCGGCGTAGATGCCCGTGCGGCGCGTTTCGTACGGGAAGCATACATAATGCGAATCCGGGAATCCGTATTTCAAAAGCGGCAGATCCGGCCCCTGGCGATACGTCAGGCTCAGAATATCCGCGTGCGGCAATTCGAGCGGATCGGCTTCGACTGCTTCGGGTACGTCGTCGTCCTTTTTTTCCTCGTCGTCAACAATAGGCTTTTTGTCGAGAATTAGCTGGCCGTTTTCGGCGACTGCCGTCGAGGGCACCATACCGGTGGCGAGCACCACCATATCGGCATTGATGTCGATATTATCGTCGAGCAGTGTTTCGTCGACCATAACTTTGATGCTGCCGTCGGAGGCTTCCTCCATGCCGCTGATCTCGCCCTTGGTCAGGAAGATATTGTCCTCGTTCTGAACTCGCTTGTAGAACATTTCGTATTGGCCGGGCGTGCGGATATCTTTGTATATAATATAAACGCGGGTATCCGGATATTTCTCGCGGATATAAATCGCCTGCTTCAGCGAAGTCATACAGCAAACGCTTGAGCAATACGGGAGGTGATCCTTATCGCGCGATCCGGCACACTGCACGAATACCACGCTTTCGGGAGCTTTGCCGTCGGACGGGCGAACGATATTGCCCTCTTTGGCGAGCTTCTCCATCTCGATATTTGTAATCACATTTTTATAATCGCCATAATGCAGATGCTTGATCTTCCTGGCGTCGTACTGCTTCCAGCCCGTCGCCTGAATGATCGAAGCCACCTGGAAATCGACCGTATCGCCGTTCAGCTTTGCGGTTACGTCGTACATACCCGGCTGGCCGTCGGTTTTTTCTATTTCGCAGCCTGTGAGCACCTTGATCCGCGGGTCCGAGCGCACCTCGGCGATAAGTTCGTCGCAAAGTGTCGGCTCCAACTCGTAATACGGGTCGCGCGATGGGGTCAGCTTGTGCAGCTTGCCGTAGAATCCGCCAAGCTCGGCTTCTTTTTCTATCAGCACGACGTTGTATCCGGCTTTCGAGCAGCTGCGCGCGGCGCTCATACCGGTGACGCCGCCGCCGACAACCATGACGGAGTCGTTATTGTCAAGAATTTTTGGTTCGGGAAGTTCGCAGTTTTCAACTTTTGCGATTCCCATTTTTACATAATCCAGAGCCATATCGTAAGTATATTTATCCATTGGCTCGTGAGTCCAGGCTACCTGCTCGCGGAGATTGACGCGGTCGTGCACGAATTCTTCGCCGAAGTCGAACACATCGGTCAGATAGCGCGGCGAGCAAGCTGCGATTACCACGCCGTCGAGCCCCTCGGCCGCGACGTCCTGGCGGATTTCGTCGACGCCTTTCTGATTGCACAGCCATTTGTTCGTTTTGCAAAGCGCGACCTGGGATTCGCCCGAGACGTCTTCCTTTAGCTTATCGACATCGATGCAGTCTCCGATATCGCAGCCTGAACATATATATACTCCTAATTTCTTTTCGTCAGCCATCTTATTTCTCCCCCTTAATTGTGTGAATTGCTTTAACTGCCGCGCCGGTCGATTCGCGTACTGCGTCGGCGACGTCCTTCGGACGGCTGGCCACTCCGGAGCCCATCATGCCGTTTGCTTTCTCCGCGCGGAAGAACCCGAAGCGGTCGAGCATTGCTTTGTCGACTTGTGCGATATTCTTTGCCGCCGGCTCCATACCGGTGGCCAATACCACCATATCGACCTCGCTCTGGTTAAGTTCGCCGGACAGCGTATTCTCGGCCTCGACAATGAGCTTATCCGAGCCATGCTGCTTGAATACCTTGGCAATCTTGCCGCGGTGCAGATGCAGCTTGTCGTCTTCCTGCGAATTCTGATAAAATTCCTCGAAAATTCCGGGAGAGCGTATATCTATATAATGAATATGAATGTCCATTTCGGGGTATTGCTCGCGGACATAGCGCGCCTGCTTGAGCGATGCCAGACAGCACACCGATGAGCAATATTCCAGATGATTCTCGTCGCGCGATCCTGCGCACTGCACGAATGCTATGCTGTCTATCTCTTTGCCGGTGGCCGGATGGACGATGCGTCCCTGGGTGGGGCCGCTCGGAGCCGAAAGGCGCTCCATCATCACATTGGTAATTACTCCGGGATACTCGCCGAATCCGAGATGCACCAGATTTTTGGCGTCATACGGATCCCAGCCGGTGGCGAACACGATCGATTTGGTTTCGAGCGCGTATTCGGTCGGCTCCTCGTCGAGGTCGATTGCATCATACGGGCAGGCGTCCACGCATGCGCGGCAATCGCCAAACTTGCAGGCCTTTTCGTCCACCACATACTGCATCGGATATGCATTGTTGTAGGGCAGATAGATTGCCTTGGTCTTGTCCATGCCAAAGTTGAACGCATTATCGCGCTCGACCGGGCAGGCCTCGACGCAGTCGCCGCATGAGGTGCAGTTGGCCGTCACATAGCGTGGCTTCTGTTTAATTGCGACCTTATACTGGCCGTCGTCGCCTTCGATGGACTCGACTTCGGATAGGGTCAGCAGTTTAATACGAGAATTTTTCTTGATTCGCTGCAGATTGATTTCGATTCCGCAGGTGGGCGGACACAGCTTGGGGAAATATTGATTGAGCTGGACGACTCTTCCCCCTACGTAAGGATTTTTTTCTATAAGCGTCACCGTATAGCCGGTTTCCGCAGCTTCGAGGGCAGTCGATATGCCGGAGATACCGGCGCCGACAACCAACAGATCGGAGGATAAGGTTTTTTTAGCCATAAGCGGTCTTTCTTTGTAATCCTTTATATTAATTCGGCAAAATTGGATTTCGGATATTTAAATATTCGGTTTATATTCGGGTTACACCTCTGGAAATTTATTCACAAACAAATTATTATCCTTATTAAGGATATAAAATATAAACCATTGCCCCCGCGGATACAAAATGTATCAGATATATGTAATCGCTGTGTTGCAATAATTTCAGGGATTTCGCTATCCGCGATTTCTTTCTTATTTTCGCTAAATTTCCATTTAAATTATTCCGAATTTTACCAGAGGTTTTTCTATGAAAAATGTCTTTCTGATATTGATATTTATCATTGCTGTGCCGATCTCGGCGCAGGAAACCCCCGACACCGCAAAATACGAATTCGGCGGATTCTTACAGCTCAATATGAACCAGCTCGCGCTGATCAACTGGGCCAAGGGCGGCGATCAGTCCATCTCCGGAGTCAGCCGCGTTAACCTCTTTTATAATTGCAAATCAAAGGATTACAGCTGGGAAAACAACTTCGACCTTGGCTATGGCCTCATGACCAGCGAGGAATACCCCATGCGCAAGACCGAGGACAAAATCGATCTGAATTCCAAATTTGGCAAAAACGCCTTCGAAAATTTTCTATATACCGTGATTTTTAATTTCAAAAGCCAGTTTGCCCCGGGATATAAATATCCTGACGATACGACCATGGTATCCAACCTGTTCTCGCCGGCATATGTAATACTTTCGATTGGTATGGACTACCAGCCCGGCGATGACTTTTCGCTCTATTTCTCGCCGATCTCGGGCAAGGCGATTATCGTTACCGACCAGCAGCTTGCCAACCGCGGCGCATTCGGCGTCGAAAAGGCAAAGCTCGACACCGCCGGGAATGTGGTCGTACCCGGCAAAAACGCGCGGTTCGATTTTGGCTGGTATCTGACCGCCAAATTGAAGAAGGAAATCATGGAGGATGTTACGATTCAGTCGAAGCTCGAGCTGTTCAACGACTACACGGCCAAAGACCCCGGCAACCGGCTGAATATCGATGTGGACTGGGAGACTCAGTTCCGGCTCAAAGTCAATGATTATATTTCTGCAAATATCTTATTCCACGTGATTTACGACCACGACATGATCATACCGGAATATGAGATTAAAGACGGCGAGAAGGTGGTAGTCAGACAAGGCCCCCGCACCCAGTTCAAGGAGATGATCGGCGTCGGGTTTGCTTACAAATTCTGATCAGAAGCGGTCGCATACGACCACAAATTTCGAGCCGTTGCCGGGCGCGCTTTCAACTGTGATTTCTGCGCCGATGATTCCCGCTGCGCGGCGGACTATCGCCAGGCCGAGCCCGGTGCCCGGCTTGACTCCGATGTTTTCGCCGCGGTGGAATGGCTCGAATATGCGATGGATGTCGGATTCGGGAATGCCGATTCCATCGTCTTTTATATATATTTCGGCTCTGCTATCGGTCACTGCGATTCCGATTTCGATGCGGCCGTCCGGAGGTGTGAATTTGACTGCGTTGGACACAATCTGGTGAAGTATCTGGCGCATATGCCGCTCGTCGGATTCGAGCACCACACTCTCCTCCGGCGCCGAGCAAACAAAATTATGCTTTCCCGAGTCGAGCTTTTTGATCTCGTCCACCACGCTTTTGCATAATTCACATAAGTCCATTGTGCTGGGTTGAAAATCGGCATTGTCGTCGTTTTTGCCGATTGTCAGCACATTTTCGAGCAGTATTGTCATAGCCCGCACCGATCTGCGAATCTTACTCAGATAATCTTCGAAATTCGACTTCCTGCTGCCGTCATAAATTCGTTCGATGATGTATGTCGAGGTCATAATCACAGTCAGAGGCGTCCGGTATTCGTGCGAAATCATCGATATAAAGCGGCTTTTAAGTTTGTTCAGCTCTTTTTCTTTTTCGAGCGCGTTGAACAGTTCTTCCTTGGCCATTGTCAGTTCTTTTTCGGTGTGGCGCCGCACTTCGATCTCCTCGCGCAAATCGCTCATGGTTTCCTCCAGCTCGCTGGTGCGCTGGAGAACGCGTTTTTCGAGATCGCGATTGAGGCTGCGGATTTTCTCGCGAGCGTTTTTCTGTTCTGTAATATTCTCGATTACCCCGTCGAAATACGTGATAATGCCATTGTCATCGTAAATTGCACGACCGTAATCGCGCACCCAGATTATGCTGCCGTTGCGATGCCGGAGCCGCAGCTCGGTTTGAATCACGCCGGTAGAGCTTTGCCACATCTCCAGTTCTGCAAGCCGGTCATTTTTATCGACATAAAATTCAGCGGCATTGCGGTCGAGGATATCGTCGACGTTTTCGTATCCCACTATCCGAGCGAGCGCCGGATTGGCGTGCAGTATCCGGCCATCTTCGGTTGTGCGGTATATTCCGACGGGTATCTGGTCGGTCATTGAGCGGAATTTCATTTCGCTTTCGGCGAGTGCTATCTCGGCTTTCCGGCGGCCGGTAATATCCTGGATTGTTTCGATTGCACCGGTGATTTTGCCGTCCTCGTTGGTGATAGCAGAAGAAGTGAACAGGAGCCATCTGCCGGATTTTCCAAGAGTTGGAAAAAAATCCTCGACTTCGTAAGTGCCCGGAACAGCTTCTGATTCGCGCATTTTACCTGAATAGTGTTCGGTCATTTTTTCGGGTGAAACGCCGTCAATAATTAAATCCGCCATCGTTGGCTTGGATTTTTTGTAGAAGGGGTACCATGGGCGATGGCTGCCGATCATCTCTTTTGCGCTGGTCGCCGTAAGAGTCTCGATAGCGCTGTTCCAGTGGGTAATCATATGATCAGAATCAATCACAAAAGCCGGAATCGAAAAGCTGTTGATTATCTGAGCCAGCCATCCGCTGGTTTTTAGCATTCTTTCCTCGCGCTGGCGGGTGTCGGATATATCTATATGCACCCCGGTCAGGCGAATTGGCCAGCCATCGGAGTTGCGCTCGGTTACTCGTGCGCGGCTGGTAAGCCATTTCCACTGGCCCCCATGTGTCCGAACCCGATAGCTGAATTCGGCATGGCTGCTTCCCGACCGAAGGAATACCTCCAGATATTTCTGTACCTGAGGCTTATCCGCTGTGTGAATAAGCTGCTTCCATGCCCGGGCGGTCTGGTCTATCTCGCCCGGCCTGTATCCGAGCAAACGGTAGAAGCCATGGCTATAGCTCATCTCGCCGTTTTCGAGGTCCCATTCCCAGATTCCGTTCGACGACAGCTCCGAGGCTACTTTATATCGCTCTTCGGATTGCTTCAGCGAACGCTCCAGTCGGGTACGTTCGAGAGCCGAATTTGCCATCTGGCTTATCAGCTTCACAAGTGTAAGGTTCTCCTCGATCATTTCGTCGATTATTGCGCGGGGATATACCGGCACCCGGTCGCAGGCTGCGAGATATTTCGCGGTGTCGAATCCGAATAATTCGGCCTGCTCTTTAAATTCCGCCAAATCAGGTTTTGACTCGAGCAGGAAAAACTGACCGAAGAAAAAATTGGCAACTGCCTGGCCATCCACTTCGATTGGAATACATATTTCCCATAGCCCATTCATGCACTTTTTGAATTGGCAGCGCTTTTCCGGATCGGACCATTCCGGCGCATCCAGCCGATTGCAACGATTGGCGGTAACAACATTGTTGCGATGGAAATCTTTACAGATTTTCCGCCATCCGGAGCTGGCAATTACGCAGGCATCGGTGGATAAAATCGCAGCCGGAACTCCGGTTGCCGAGCTGAATAATTTAAGTAAATTATTCAAATAGGATAAATCCAGCAAATCCTGAAGCTTTATCGATGGCATATATATATATTTATATTAAATTTTACCCGGGGATTTTTTTCAAGATAATAATATCCGGAATATTTATGAAATTATTATTTTAATAAATCTATACGAAATTCTGAACTATATATATTATTTGGTAAAATCGGAGAAAATCATGGTAAAAAATTTTTCCTTTAATCTCGAAACTCGCGGGTTTAATGACATTATCGACATCTCAGGCGAGGTATTCGGACTTATCCGGCGTTCCGGTCTGAGCAATGCTCATGCGCTGGTGTTCTCGGCGGGATCGACCTGCGGAATCACAACGATCGAATTCGAATCCGGGGCGGTCGCCGACCTCGCGGCCTGCATGGAGCGCATCGCTCCGCAGGACATCGAGTACCGGCACAATCTGCGATGGGGCGACGGCAATGGCTTCTCGCACGTCCGGGCCGCGCTTATGAACGCCAGCTTCTCGTTTCCAGTGATCGACGGCGAGCCGCATCTGGGCACATGGCAGCAGATCGTTCTGCTCGACTTCGACAACAAACCTCGCACGCGCAAAGTAATCGTTCAGCTTGGCGGCGAATAAAAAAGGCGCACTCAAAAAGCGCGCCCTTGCGTATAAATATATATATTGTCTTATAAAACGAATTTGCTGAGATCGCTGTTCTGGACGATCGAATCGAGCCGGTCGGACACCGTTTTGGCGTCTATGCGGATGGTTTTTTCCTCAATATTGTCCGGCGCATTGAACAGCAGCTCTTCGAGCAGCGTTGTGAGTATCGTATGCAGCCGCCGCGCGCCGATATTTGTGATTTCGGTGTTGACCCGCGCTGCCGTAGCGGCAATCTCGCGGATGGAGCCGTCGGTGAATTCCAGCACGAGATCCTCGGATGCAATCATCGCCTGGTACTGCTTTATAAGCGCGTTTTCGGGCAAGGTCAGAATTTTGATAAAATCATCTTCCGTAAGGCTTTTAAGCTCGACCCGGATGGGGAATCGTCCCTGCAGCTCGGGCACCAGGTCGGACGGCTTGGATATATGAAATGCGCCCGATGCAATAAATAATATGTGGTCGGTGCGTACCATGCCGTATTTGGTATTGACCGAGCAGCCTTCGACTATCGGCAGCAGGTCGCGCTGGACGCCCTCGCGGGATACCTCCGGGCCGCTGCCAGATCCGGACGATGCGCGCGAAGCGATTTTGTCTATCTCGTCGATAAATACGATGCCGGAGTTCTCGGCGCGGCTGAGCGCTTCCTTGACCACGGCGTCCATATCGACGAGCTTTTCGGCCTCCTCTTTTTCGAGCAGTACCTTTGCGTCGGCGACCTTCATTTTGCGTTTTTTATTTTTTTTCGGGAGGATGCTTCCGAATATATCCTGCAGGTTCATACCCATTTCGTCGAGACCGACAGGCCCGAGCACCTGCATCGAGGGCATCTGGTCGACCATGACGTCGAGCTCGATCACGCGTTCGTCGAGTATGCCCTTGCGCAGCATTTTGCGGAATTTTTCGCGTGTCGCGGAGTTTTCCTCTATCTCCTGGTCGGTGGCCGTATCGAAGCTGGGCCCGCGCTTGACCGGTGGGATGAGTATATCGAGAATACGATTTTCGGCCGAAAGTTTAGCTTCGATCTGTTTTTCCTGAGCTTTTTCGTCGCGTACCATCCCGACCGAGCGCTCGACGAGGTCGCGAACCATCGATTCGACGTCGCGGCCGACGTAGCCGACCTCGGTGAATTTGGTGGCCTCCACTTTGATGAACGGAGCGCCGACGAGCCGCGATAGCCGCCTTGCGATCTCGGTTTTGCCGACTCCGGTCGGGCCTATCATAATAATATTATTGGGCATAATTTCGTCGCGGAGCGCATCGCTCACCTGCTGGCGGCGCCAGCGGTTGCGGATTGCGATAGCGACGGCTTTTTTGGCGGCGTCCTGGCCGATGATGAATTTATCCAGCTCGGTAACGACCCGCCGCGGAGTAAGAGTCTCCTCGGAGAATTTTACAGGGGCTGCCTCCTCTTTATAAATTTGTTCTCCTGTCGAAGGGGTGTTTTCAAGTTCCATTATTACTACCTGATATCTTTTTTCTGACTAATAATTCTTTTAATTTAACAAATCAATCCATTCCTGCAAATAAATCAAAGCTCTTCGACTGTGATATGCGTGTTTGTGTAAATACATATATCCGCAGCTATTTTGAGCGATTCCTCGACGATTTCCTTTGCCGAAAGATCGGTGTATTTCAGCATCGAGCGCGCCGCGGCGAGCGCATATCCGCTGCCGGAGCCGATGGCCACTATATTGTCGTCGGGTTCGATCACGTCGCCATTGCCGCTTATGAGCAGGATTTTGTTCTTGTCCATCACCGCAAGCATTGCCTCGAGGCGGCGCAGATAGCGGTCGGTGCGCCAGTCCTTGGCCAGCTCGATTGATGCGCGGTATAGATTGCCGGTGTATGCTTCGAGCTTTTCTTCGAAGCGTTGCAACAGGGTAAATGCGTCGGCTGTGGCGCCGGCGAATCCGGCAACTATTTTCCCGTTGTATAATTTCCTGACTTTTTTGGCGGAATGCTTCAGCACCGTGTTGTTGAACGATACCTGGCCATCGGAGCCGAGAGCGGCCTGGCCATTATGAAGCACGCCGATTACTGTGGTCGAACGCACTTCCGGGTGCAATTCGCTTGATTTCTTACTCATTTGCCAATCCTTGACTATTCATATTGAACACAATAATAACTCTAACCAACGAGGAAGGAAAATATTGCATAAATATTATATATATTAATATCTTCTGTAGGGGCGGAACCAGACGTCGCCGATGCTGATATCGAGATTGAAGCGGCCAAAGTATTCGCGGATCAGGCCGTTGTCGGTGGTGCCGCGGCTGCCTAACATGAGTCCGGCGTCGATTACTGCGTCGCTGCCGAGGGGTATCTGCATGCCGACTGCGCCGAAATATTCGTCTATGTGGTTGCCGGCGACTTCGTAGTATAGCTGGTTATATCCTAATCCGAATTTATAAGCAATCCGATCGATGAATTTTGCGCCGGGGCTTTTGCTGCCGATTCGCTCGACTCCTGCGC
Organism: uncultured Hyphomicrobiales bacterium; assembly: GCA_964513465.1. Taxonomy (GTDB): domain Bacteria; phylum Bacteroidota; class Ignavibacteria; order Kapaibacteriales; family UBA2268; genus CAZEMR01. The sequence goes on along the minus strand of CAZEMR010000006.1, from coordinate 3,843 downwards.
TCATCATCATGCTGTTGGTAAAGCGGGTATCGACTCCGGGTTTGTAGTCGAATCCGGAAAAATCCTGGAACGACAAATCGGCGCCCATGATGAATTTGCCGGTTTCGTATGCCGCGCCGAATCCGTAGTATGCCGGGAATGCAAGGTCGAATTCGCTGGTGAACGAGGTATCGCGCTGCAGGCTGGAGTAATGCACTTCGTTGCGTTCGGCCGATAGCGACGGCTGGCTTTCGAAAAATGCGCCAAAGGTAAATCCGGATGTGCGGTAGGCCATGCCTGCCTTCCAGCCGAATCCGCTGAAGAAGTCGCGTTCGTCGAGTTCGTAGTCGAATATCTGGTCGTAAGCGCTCTGGCGATAGAATTCAGTGAGCGTCATGCGTTCGATTTTGCCGAAGGAGGCATAGACCGAGCCGCCGACGTACAGCCCTCCGATAATGCCGGTCGAAACCCCGACATATGCCGACGAAAGGCCGCCTGCCCCGCGATAAAGCGTACGGCCATTGGCTGTTACGCCTTCGATATTGATGCTGACCGGATGGGCTACCAGATAATTGACAGTGCTTTGCGGGTGAATTCCGAAGCTGACAGCAATGCCGAGCGCGGTATCAATAGAAAACAGCCCGAGAATATTATTTACCTGGCCATTATTCTGGAGTAATTCGTTCGGCTCTTGCTGGATATAATGCTGATTGAAAACATAGCCCGCCTGAAGCCGGGTAGTGGTTACGAAAGACCACATCGCGGGGTTGCGAGTATTAATGGAATTTTCCGAAGGGAAGGCGATCGAGGTGCCGCCGAGTCCCTTATAACTGGCGCTGACGTCGTGGAAGAGGTCGCCCACTCCGAACATGGAGTAGTTCGATCCGCCCTGCGCGCGGGCATTAATTGCGCCAAGAGCGAGAATTGCGATTATTAATATATTTATTCTGATTAGTTTTATCATTTTTCAAAGACTTATTGATTCGGCAAATATGAATAAATTATTCTCAGACGCGGCCATTTATCCTGATCGGCTGCCTCGAATCCATGGAATGCGGTGCGGTCTAACTCCCAGTACTGCGAGAAAAATCCGTTTGGGGCGATTTCGATATACCCCTTGCCGTCGGTCTGATTCCAGCTCTCCACAGCCGAGCTGATTGTCGGGAACGTAACTATGCGCCGGGTTTCGTCGGTCTGACCGTAATATTCGAAAGCGGCCTTTTCCGAGTCGTCGTCCTCATATCCCTGGGCGATAAATACGCTGTCCATCCCGAAATTTCCGTAAAGCGTATTGTCATTGTCCACATGGAGCACCATCTCCGCTTTGTGGATTCCGGAGAATTTCGGTATAAATCCTACATCGAAATAAAACCGGGTGCGATAGGTAATCCCGCCCTGAACATATAATTGCGCCGATTCAGGCGGAACGGAATTCACAATAGTATTTGCATATCCCGTGCGAAGCCATACGGTATCCTTGTCTTCCGGTGTCTTATTATAAACTACGCGGATATATGGGCCCGGTCGGCTGGAATTGCCGATCTGAATGTTTTCGAAGCGATTGATCACATTCGAAGCCTCGTCCGGAAGCAGGGCTATGCCGTGGTTGATCACAGGCAGCGCCGTATCGGGCCGAAGCTGGAACCAGCGTACGATCATATCCTTAGATATATCGAATTCGAATTTGTCCATTGTGTCCTGCATTGCGAGAGTTTCGTTTACGGGCTGTGCAATCTCGGGGCCGAAGTAATCGCTTGTGCCATTCTCAGTAAAAATGCTGTCCCAGGTAATCGCAACAGTCCACATTTTAGTGACTTCGTGGATATGGAATTTTACTTCGGAATCGGGCAATGTATCTCCCAGCGCGTAGCGCGTCGGCTGGATAAAGAACTTAGCCGAGACGATGTCTTCGGCTGTCAGCCAGAATAAGGAATCCGGAATATATCCCGGGCGTATCATGGTGACTGCTTTGGTATTGCCGAATTTGCCGACAAAAAGCGCGCCGGAGTTCGAATTGGCCAGCGGACTCCTTATGGATTCTACGCGGGTGAATACCTGTTGGTTGGAGATTGCCACCGGAACCACCTCGACCGTATCGGCCAGAAAAGAGCTTCCCACCAGCGTGGGGTCTTCGTTGCAGCCGGCGAATCCAATGGCAAAAGCCGCGACTACTACCGCCGCGGCGAATTTAGCCGCTATTTTTTCTATTAACATAATTATATATCTTGCCTGCTTAATCTTTCAGCAAATTGAAATAGATCTCGTCGTATTTTTCCGCTGATTTCTCCCATGAATAATCGCCGTCCATGCCGTTTTTGGCAATCTGCTCCCATTGGTTGCGATCCTCGGTATAAATATTCAGAGCATTTTTAATTGCAGCGACGAAATCCTTTGCATCATAGTTTTTGAAAACAAAGGCATTCCCTTTTTTTGTTTTCGGATCGTAGTTTTTAGCAACGTCCTTAAGGCCGCCGGTCGCATGAACAATCGGCACGCTGCCATAGTTAAGCGAATAAGGCAGATTCAGGCCGCAGGGCTCGAACTCCGATGGCAGCAGGTACATATCAGTGCCGGCTTCGATCTGGTGAGCAAGCTGGTCATTGAATCCGAATTTAATCTTGAATTTATCCGGATATTTCGCGCTCAATTTTTTAAGCTTTTCGCGCAGTTTGGGTTCGCCGTCGCCCAGCATTACGAGTTGCACGTCGAGCTTGAGAAATTCCTTTGCGGCTTCTAAAAGCAGCGGAATGCCCTTCTGCTCGTCGATGCGGCTGACCACTCCCAACACCGGGAAATCGGGGTCGAATTCCAGACCGAATTTCTCCAGCAGATCGGTTTTGTTCTGATATTTATATTCCGAATAATCATCTTCGAATTTTTCGACTATCAAATTGTCGTGCTCGGGCGACCATGTCCATGTATCGATCCCGTTGAGTATGCCGCTGAATTTAGCCTCGTTTTCCTTCAGAGCGGCGCTAAGGCCGTTGCTGTGGGTCTTGTCCTTCAGCATCTGGTCGGCGTACGAGGGGCTTACGGTCGTGACCCAGTCCGCATTGATAATTCCGCCCTTAATGAAATTGAACTTATTCTTGAAGCGGAAATTCGGCTGAGCTTTTTTCGGAAGACCGGTTTTGTCGAAAGTCGATAGTGGAAACACTCCCTGGTCGCTGAAATTATGGATCGTCAGCACTATCTTAGTCTTTTTGAATTCCTTCGGGAATAATTGCTTGGCGTACGCCGCTATCAGCGAGGTCTGCCAGTTATTGCAATGGATAATATCCGGATACCAGCCCAGCATCAGGCATGTCTCAATCACCGAGCGGTTAAAGAAAATGAAGCGCTCGTCGTTGTCGGCGTAGGGCTTCCAGGTTTTCGGATCATTATATATACCACGCTTGGAATCGAAATATTTCTCGTTGGTGGTGATATAAGCCTGCACCTTATTGCGCGGATTATTAATCGAGCTGGACTTGACGGTGGCGGGCACCGAATCCTCGCCCATCGGAATAGGAATATCGCGCAGCCGGTTGATCTCGTGAATTCTGTTTTTACGTTCGGAAATCGAGCCGTATTTGGGCATCATAACGCGGACGTCGTGGCCGAGGTCGCGCAGCGCCAGCGGCAGCGAGTAGGAAACATCGGCGATCCCGCTCACCTTAGCGAACGGATACACCTCACTGGAAACGAATAATATACTTAGTTGTTTAGCCATTCTACCACAATGATAAATTTTAGTTGTAAATTTTCTAACATACAAAAATAAGTAAAAAAGGCACAAATACTAAACATTAACTGTAATAAATGACAGATTCGTCAGATATTTCAGAAATATTCACGAGAAATTTACATGGAGGCCGGATCGGC
>CAZEMR010000005.1:10796-80853 GCA_964513465.1 uncultured Hyphomicrobiales bacterium | reverse complement strand
GTTGCCACAGTCGGACAGCCTCTTGGCATATTCCGCACTTATGGCTGGCTGCGCGTAAAATCAACCGATATTGACGGCAACCCCGATAACGGCGAGATCAGCGACGAAGAAAAAGCAGCTTATAACTACAGCGCTGGCGATATTCGCCACTCATACTGGAGCGCATCTCAGCAGCGCGTAGTCGGCGACGATTACAGCTATGGATGGGTCGGCGTACCCCGCCAGGATCCTAACCTCCTGTTTATGGGCGATCCGAATCCCAAATTCATGGTAAGCTGGCGCAATGACTTTACATTCTTCCAGAATCTCTCGTTCAGCTTCCTGATCGACGGAGTCTTCGGATTCGACGTTTGGAACGGCACACAGGGCGCCCTCTACAACTTCGGAACCCACGGCGACACTGAAGACCGCGAAGAGCTCTGGGTCAACGAAATGGGCGATCAGGTCTATGATTATAATAATTATAATTACGACCCCGAAGACCCCGCCACAGGCGATCCGGCCGGCCCGGATTATGCTTCGGCCGTTGACAAGACAGAGAAATACTGGACATACTATAACGGCTTCCTGATCAACGAACCGCATATCGAAGACGGCTCGTTTATTAAGCTGCGCGAAGTAGTTGTCGAATACCGCTGGCATGGCCTGAAGGAATGGAACATCGAAACCGTGACCATCAGCTTTGCTGCGCGCAACCTTCTGACAATCACCGACTACTCGGGCTACGATCCTGAAGTCAACACATTCTCGCTGGCCGAAGGTCGCGGAATTGATTATTTTACTTTGCCTCAGATGAGGTCTTACCGTCTTGGTATTACTATTAATTATTAAGGGGATAATTTATGAAAAGAATAAAAGATCAAATATTGCGCAAGGCAAGGATCATTCTGCCCGTGATGATGATCCTGGGCATAACGCTCACCTCATGCGATATACCCGATTATATCAATGAATCCCCGAATGCCATTACCGAAGAAAATGTCAGGACGGTCGATGGTGTCAACGGTCTGTTCATTGGTATGCAGGTGGCCGTTGCCGATTTCACAGCACGCGACCATTCGCGCATCCCGAGCGTCTGGACATGGCAGCTCGGAGCGCCTCCCGGAATCGCACGCGCCCAAATGATCGCCTGGAACGGCTATCAGCAGAATCGCGACGGCGAAACCGACGACATGTGGCTCATGGCATACCGCGGGGTCAAGCTTTGCAACGACCTTATCGCTTTTACGCCCGATGTGATATTCTCGCCCACTGGCAATACCCAGATACAGAATACCATTATCGGCGCCGCTAAAACCTATAAGGCATACTTCCTGGGCGAACTGGCTGCTTTCTATGGCTCAATCCCGATCGACATAGTCGGCATCGAGCCTTCGCAGTTCGTATCGCAGGATGCCGCTTATGCAGAAGTGCAGCGCCTTCTGGACGAAGCCCTTGTTCATTTTGCAGACGCCGGCCCGGTCGAACGCGACCTGAATTTCGGCGGCGATGGCGCAATGTGGACAGAGGCTGCCAATTCAATCAAAGCGCGCTATGCCCTTCATACGAAGGACTACCAGAATGCTCTGACTTATGCCAATAGCGGTATTTCCAGCGCCGATGGCAATCTTTATGGCATATACAACGATGCCGCGGGCGAATACGCTTCGTGGGGCATGTGGGTGCAGAACGAGGGCGAACCCCTCCGCGCCGAAATGACATTTGTCCGCCTGCTGAAACGCGAAGACGGCGATGCCCGCCTGGCTGAGTACTTCACGCCTGCTGCCGCAGCAGAGGGCGAATATTACGGCTATGCGGTTCACCCCGGCAAAGAGACTAATGCCACAGAAGAAGAGCGTGACATCGAAATGACAGCACGCATGAATAAGTATTCCGGCTTCGACGAGGACTTCCCGGTCATTCGTTATGCCGAGAATTTGCTTATTCGCGCCGAGTGCAAAGCCCGCACGGGCGATCTTCCCGGCGCAGTCTCCGATGTCGATATTGTCCGTACGATGAACGGACTGCCCGAGTTGGCAGAATCCACCCTCGGTATCGACGTCAACGACCAGGCAGCAGTCATTCAGGAGATTCTCGACCAGAAGCATATGGAGCTTTATCTGGAAGCGCAGTCATATCATGATATGCGCCGCACTGGTACGATGCCGGATCCCGTTCCGGAAACGAATTTCCGGTTCATTTATCCGGAAAGCGAACTCAATGCAAATCCGTATGTTCCGGCAGATAACGACAACCTGGTTTATACCCTGCTTTCGGATGATTATAAATAATTCTCCGAAGCCGACAATTAAAATGCCCGGGCCGATAGCGGTCCGGGCTTTTTTTATGGAAAATATTCAAAATAAATTTATTCGAAAATCTCGCGTAATATGCCATAAATTCCGAGGGTGAATTTGAACCCCACAACATATTGCTTCCACTCCTCGTCGCGGATTACGGAATTGACAGGTACCTTCATGAATAATTCCCAGCGCGTCCCGATATTCGACGCCGACGCCTCCATCCCCAACCCGATGTCGATAAAATGCCGATTGTATTCGAGCTGGCTCATCGTGATTTTGTTCCTCAGGCGAACGGTGTCGCGGCCATTGTCGAACCGGAGATATTCCTTGTGATTTCCAATCTGCACGAATTCGGTCAGGCGGCTTTGCAGAGGGTAGCTGCCCTGATAGCCTAAATATATATAATAAAAGGAGCTTACCGGGACGAATTCGTCGATAAATGCACCATAGAATGGGATGATAAACCCAGCGCCATAGTCGAACATCACTTCATCGAGGTGGGCAATACCGTACTCGCGGAATAATTCGACCGAGCCATCCGGCTTAACGAAGGGCTTTTTGGGATGCTTTGCGAACAATATCCCCTCGCGCAATGAAATGCCTGCTTTCAGATTAATCAGAGCCGGGAAATAGGTCGAGAACCGGAATTCAAGCAAATATGATTCGTAATCGGTCTCGGGATATTCGTCCTCGCATCCCTCTTTAGTATATGCATATTTAATTTCGCGCTCGTCGTCGTGCGTAGGGTCATTGCCGCCATAAAAATGACCTCCGGGTGCGAAATCCTTCGGTCGGATGTCGAAGGCCGAATCGAATATATCACCATCCCCGAACAAAATTTCAAGATTGAAATCCCCAGGGAACGGCATCGGAAACCAGCCGTATGAATATCGCATTTCGTAGTCAGTTCCCAGATCGACCACGCTATCGCGGATAATCGTATTCAGATCGAGCGTAGAATCCGCCGGAATGGTCGAAAGCAGCGAATCAAGCCGCGACTGCTGTTTTTGCGCGTAAACCTGCTGGCCGCAAACAATCATTATCAATATGATTATTAATTTTTTCATTTCAGGATAATAAACCTCCGGACATTATTGCCCACATCCGTTTTGAAACGAATCCAGTATACTCCTGCGGAAATCCCGATCGGCGGAGTATATATGTATTCGGCGGCGCCGGATTCGTGGCGGAATTTCTCGCTATGGATTGCTCTCCCCGCATTATCATAAATCTTCACATCAATATCCGATGCCTGATCGAGCCGGAATGACCAGCGCGTCGATTGCCCCGGCCAGACAGGATTTGGATAATTGTTACCAACATCTAAAAATCGGATATATGGGCGCTGGTGATACTGCCGATCGACCAATATCCGGCCGGTCGCCTCCCCCGCCACAATTGAATCAATATAAATATTATGGAAAATCATCTCGCAGACCGTATCAGCCCCTGCGAGCGCAAGTCCATATATATCAATTTCATTATTATTCGAAGAGATCATCCCGGAGAATGTATATAACGAATCCGAATGCTGATCGAGCGCTAAGCCCTCGGGCATTGCATAGAGTGGAATAAAAATCGAGGGACCGCCAAGCTTAATGCGCCCGGAAATTTCATATTCCGCGTCCGGCCCGAGTCCGTCAACTGTGAGCCTGATGCCGAGTGTATCGCCCGGCTTACCGCTTGCCTCGCCAGCCGCAATATCCCATGCCGCAGCGGGATTCGCCACTAATATCATGAGGATTATATTTAAAATTAAAATTTTCATCTTATGATAATTAATTCTGTTCTGCGATTTTTTCGTCTGTTGGCTTCGCTCGTATTCGGCGCCAGAGGCCGGGATTCGCCGTAGCCGACGGTCTCCAAGCGCGCGGGGTCTATGCCCATTCCGACCAGCGCATCGAATACCGCCTTTGCGCGTTGTTCGCTTAGCTCCTGATTAAATTCATCGGTGCCGACATCGTCCGTATGGCCGGCGATTCGAAGCTTCAATTCGGGATTGTTCTTCATCGAGCGCGCTACTTTTTCGACGAGATATATCGAGGTGTCGCGGATTTCGGCGCTTCCGGTCTCGAATTCGATATTGACAAATGCCGTGGTGCCCACCGGATCGTAGCGCGTGAATAGAGATTTGTCGTACTCCCCGCTTGCCGCAATCGGAGTGATACCCGCATTCGGCGTTGCGAGATAAGCGGTCACCGTGTGCAGATCCTCGCAGCGCGGCGGCGCATATTTGATTAAATAATAATTATTCAGAGAGAAATATATATCGCGGAAAACATAAGGAAATTCATTGCTGGAAAATATCTGATAAAACCGACCGCCGGAGAATTCGGCAAGCTCGCGCAGGGGCTTTTCGGCAGCGTGGCCGTAAGCTATTGTATATATAGATACATCTTCTCGCTGGGCGGCAATTTTTAAAGAATCGATATTATTTTTTGATGTGTTATCCATCCCATCGCTGAATAGAATGACTACACGGCGGTGACTGGCGGGAGCTTTGGCAACTTCATTTATACCCGCAATCGCTCCGTCATAAAATGCCGTTCCTCCACCGTATTTTTTGCTTAAGCCGTCTACTGTAAAACCTGTGCGATATGTCTGGCGGTCGTCGGTCAGCGGCACCTCGATGAACATATCCGAGGTGAATTTAATCGCAGAGACATAATCGCCCTCTTTGATTGCATAAAGAATCACCTTGACGGCCTTCTGGAGCTGTAGCGTCCGGGATTGGCCCATCGACGGCGAATGATCGAGCACGAACGACAGCGCATAAGGCGCCCCCCTGCCCTCTCGGATTTCCTCGACCGAAAAGCCGCGGATAACTGCTTTTTCACCGAGGCATGAATCTTCGACTTTCGGCCAGTATTTATGCCAGTCGTCGCCTTTGTAGTAGGGCGGCGCCAGACCATATATATATCGGCCTTCGCGGTCGTAAACCAATGCACGCACGCGAATCTCTTCGGGATAATCAGAATCATCGATATTTGCAATCTCGAAATTGACGGGATAATCCTCATGCTGCTTTGCCTTGGCAGGTTTGCGACCGGCTTTAGCGGAGGTGTCGACAACAGGTACATCGGCTTTGCCGCCAAATGGAAGCGAAATCGAAATCGACACAGTATCGCCCTTCCGCTCTACTTTGCGGACGGGAAGGCTATCACGGCTCATGGTATCCATCGCAAATCGCGTGGTGTCCGCTTTGTATGAATTCATTAATTGTTCGAAATGCGAAACATCGGTATATGTTGAGGATGGATTGAGATAGACCGGCATTTTTTCGCGCTGCTTTGTCATTTCCTTATCGGCTTTTTCGAGCTGATCGACCAATATACCCGGACAGCCGCAGAGCAAAAGCATCGAGGGGAAAAGCATAAGCCAGAGTAATTTTTTCATATGCCGGGATTTATTAATTAACTTTTTTATTAATAATACGCACACAAAATAGCGAAAGTTTCAGTTTTCAGCCAATCATTTGTGAGAAAAAAATAAAAAAGCCGCGACCCAGTCAGGCGCCGCGGCTATTGTGATTTTATATAAATATATATCAGTCAAGGAAATGCACGAACAGGCCGTCGCGGAGCTTAGGCTCGAACCATGTCGATTTGGGCGGCATGATTTCGCCGGCATCGGCAATTGCCATCAGCTCGCCGACGGATGTGGGATACATCGAGAACGCCAGCTTCATCTCGCCGGAGTTAACGCGGCGCTCGAGTTCGCCCAGGCCGCGGATGCCGCCAACGAAGTCGATGCGCTCGTCGGTGCGGGGATCTTGGATGCCGAGAATTTCGTCGAGCACGTATTTCTGCAGAATTGCTACGTCGAGGGACTCGACCGGATCGGGGTTGTTGCTGAGTACAGATTCCGCCTGGAGCTTATACCACTCACCACCGATATACATACCAATGCGGCCTTTTTTGTCGGGTTTATATATCGTATCGACTTTCTCGACCGAGAAATGCTTCTTCAGCTTTTCAATAAACTGGTCTTTGTCCATACCGTGCAGGTCTTTGACAACGCGGTTGTAGTCGAATATCTGCAGTTGGCTGGCCGGAAACAGCACCGCAAGGAAGTAATTATATTCCTCGTCGCCCTTATGATCGGAATTGGCTTCCTGGCGCTCGCGGCCTACGATTGCTGCGGCTGCCGAGCGATGATGGCCATCGGCCACATAGAAATAATCCACTCCTTCGAGCACTTTTTCGATTTTCTGCATAACCGCCGGATCGTCGATCACCCAGGAGGTGTGGCGAATGCCGTCCTCGGCGATGTGGTCGTTTGCCGGAGTCGATGCTTTTACTTTATCGACGATCTGATTAACTTCGTCCACATCGCGATATGTCAGGAAGATGGGGCCGCTGTGGGCATTGGTAAAGCGCACATGGTTGGCGCGGTCTTCTTCCTTGACTTTGCGGGTTTTTTCGTGCTTTTTGATTGTGTCATCCCAGTAATCATCGACCGAAGCGCAGCCCACCAGGCCGTACTGGGTGCGGTGATTCATCGTCTGTGCATAAAGATAGAAGCAGGGCTTCTGATCTTCGACCAGGTGGCCGTCGTCGATGAGTTTCTGCAGGTTTTCCTTGCCCTTCAGATAAACTGCTTTGTCGTAATGATCTATATCTTCGGGAAGATCGACTTCGGGTTTGCCCACATGCAGGAAAGAGAGCGGCTTGCCCTCTACGTATTCGCGGGCTTCTTCGGAATTGATTACGTCATAGGGCGGCGCTGCCACATCTTTGGCTTCGTCCGGTTGCGGTCTGTATGCCTTGAACGGTTTGAAAGTTGCCATATTACTACCTCAATATTATATATATATTTTAAACAATAAACACAAAGTATGTCATCCCCGCCGTTTGGCAGGAATGACATAACTATTTTAAAATAAAGAATTTACTTTTTCAAGCAATCAATTACTTTCTGAGCAATCTCGGTGCCGACGCGTTCCTGGGCTTCCTGCGTCGAGGCGCCGATGTGCGGAGTAACGCTAACGTTATCGTGGCGGACGAGTTCCATCTGCGCATCGGTGATCGGTTCGTTTTCCCAGACGTCCACGCCTGCGCGGGCGACCTTGCCGCTGTTGAGGGCTTCGAGCAATGCTTTTTCGTCAACCACACCGCCGCGGGCGCAATTAACGAGCACAACGCCGTCCTTCATTTTGGCAAATTCGGCCTGACCGAGCGTCGGGCCCTGCTCTTTGATAAAGGGCATGTGCAGCGAGATAAAGTCTGCGCGCGAAAGCAGTTCGTCCTTATCGACCATTTCGACGTCGATATCGACTTCCTTGACGAAAGGATCGAATGCGATTGCTTTCATACCCATGCCGATGGCGCGCTTGGCGGTTTCTTTGCCAATATTGCCAATACCCAGCAGACCGAGAGTTTTGCCGGTCAGCTCAATACCTTTTTTGTAATCTTTCTTGGGCCATTTGCCCTCGAGCATTTCCACGTTGCTGCGGTTCAGGAAGCGGCACGATGCGAGCATATGCGCAATCGCCAGCTCTGCGACCGAGATCGAGGATGCGCCGGGCGTATTCAGCACGGGGATATTCTTTTCGGCAGCATATTTCGTATCGATATTGTCGAGGCCAACACCGCCGCGTGCGATGCATTTCAGATTGCCGGCATCGATCACTTCCTTGGGCACTTTGGTTGCCGAGCGAACGATGATAGCGTCGTAATTCTTAATCTGCTCCATGAGTTCTTCGGGGCTGAGCTTCTGTTCGACTACTTCTAGTCCGGCGTCTTTCAGCATCTGCGCGCCTTTTGGGTGGATTCCGTCTGCTACTAATACTTTCATCTTTTCTCCTTTTGAATTATTAAAAAATTATTTCGAATGCCTGTATTTCTGTTAAAAATATGCTTTTAACCAAAATTCAAAGATATGGAAAAAAGATATTGTCGCAAAATGAAAGCGACGGTCTCCGCACGAATTTTTTATTCAATTATTTGGTAATGATTATCCGCCGGACTATTTCAGCATTGCCGGTGCGCAATATTAAGAAATACACTCCCGAATTCAGCTCCCCGACTGGCAGAGGGCGTTCGTGAACGCCTGGCGAAAACGAGCCGTCGGCCAGAGTGGCAAGTTTGACCCCAAGACTGCTGAATAATTCCAGAGTGGTGCGGGTTTCGACCGCCGTGCGGAATATCGCCGAGCCGGCGTCCGATAGCGGATTGCCGCCGCTGGTATAAAGCGCGACGTCCTCGCCAAATGCGATCCGGCGCTGGTCTGGCTGGCAGGTACCTTTGATTATTAGCTCGCCGTTTTCTACCGTGGGAGCAGTATTATATTCAGAGCGAATGATGATGGAATCAATTGTCAGATCGGAACGGTATTTATCGCCCCATAGCGTCAGGCAGCGCAGCCAGACAAGATCACCAGTGGCATTTGCGAATTCACCTGAAATATCGAGAGTTACCGCCGCGCCGCCGGCTGTGTGTTCGAATTCCACATCAATTCCGTCATTGATATTTCCCGTACGCACGGACAGTGGCTCGACGAGTTTTCGGTCGAATCCGATTTCCAGATAAATCGAATCCATCGCCAGTCTGTTCAGGGTTTCGGTCGATGCCCCGCGGATGCCAATCGGCAGCTCGAATATTTCGCCGGGTTTGGATTCGATGATTTCCGGCAGATAGAAAAATATATTCGGATCGGGATAATCGAAGCCACGCCCGGTCAGAGAATAATGCAATGTATCGCCGCAGGGCCAGTCGGTGATGAATTCGATATCCCTTGAATAAGACCCCGCAATTCCGGGTGAAAATCGGAATACCAGATCGGCGTCCTCGCCGCCTTTTATATATACTGGCAAATCGGGGCCGACGTATTCGAATGGCGGTACGTCGGGAATATCGATAATTTCGATCGCCAGCAGAGAATCATTTTTAATATTAATGCTCATCGTTTTTGACGTGTTGATTTCAATATCTCCGAAATCGCAGGCTGCGGGCGAATATGTATAATAAATATCCGTGACCAGTCCCTGGGCATATATTTTCTTTACAAATCCGCAGGGCTGGAAAGTAAGCTTATATTCCTGACTATAATATCTTTCGCCTTCCTGCGGATGGAACCGCGAAAATAATGTCAACGAATCCGGATGATCCTCTTCATAAACAACAAACAAGCTGAAATTCGGATTGCTGCCTTCGATCGAGACCTGAATATCCTCCGGCACATCTCCCCCGATTTTAATCCCCCTTGGCGTAATAAAGGTCGCGCTCGAGCATACGCTGCTAACCCACAGATTGAATGTGTCCTTCATTTCGATAGTATATGCTCCGCTTAGGCTGCCGGTGCAGATAATCTCCGATGCAGTTTGGCATGGCTCTGCGAATATGCTGTCGGCAATCGTATAATCCCCACCTCCCGAAGGCTTTACGCGTATGAATACCTCCCGCTGCTGAGCCGCTGCAATCGAAATCGGTAAATCGAGGATTTCGATATTCCCTCCTGCGGGCTGCTGGTCGAATATTAATTCATGTGTGCCTGTATTTTTGATAACTACGCTTGTTTCGATCGTATCCTTGCAGGCCAGCGATTCGCCCAGCCGAAGGGTATCTTCTTCGAATTCGAATCTGAGGGTATGGCAATATGCGCTGAGGTCGAACCATGCATCGCCGCTCTGCTGGGGATGGCTGTATTGCATTCTCATGCTCACCTTCTCCCAGCCCGCAAAACCCGTATAGATGCGCAATTTAATATATAATGTATCTCCCGCTTCTAATGAGTAAGGGAATTCCGGCTCGATGATTTCGAACGGGAATCCAAGCTGCGGCTCTTCGAATGTCATTTCGAATTTATCGCGGTTAATGATTGTCAGCGTGGTATCCAGCGGCGGATTGCATGGCAGTAGGTCGGTAATCTCGAGCTTTGCCGGGTTCGCGTCGAATGGCTGGTCGCGCTTTTCGCCGTAAAGCCAGAGGCTGTCGCTTTTGTCGCAGGGACCATTGTATATCAAATGCCCCTTCATCACACCGACAGTCGATAGCGAGAAGCGAATAGTAAACGTCATTTGGGAATTCGGCGCTATCTTCCATGGAAATGACGGTGCGATAATCGAAAATGAAGCCGGAATATCCAGATCCTCCGGCGTTATGGTCAGCTCTGCGTCGGAATTGTTAATCAATGCGGCGTCCACCTGGCGCTGGCTTTGCATATTATATAAATATATCGCGACCGTATCCTCGCGGAATGCAAAATCAACATCTTTCAATACAACATCCACCGAGGTAGTCGTATCGAAGCATTTATCCTCCATCCAGACAATTGCATAATACTTGCCGGCCTCTTCGGCCAGATATTCCGCCGGGCCGTCATCGACGAGCTGGCCGCCGCGGTACCATTCATAGCGGTCGCCGCCGGCGGCTTCGAGCCTGATCGGCTCGGCTCCGCATGAGATTATCGAAGTATCCCTCGTAATCGCCCGGCCGCCGTCTGTATAAATCTTCGCATCGGGGCTGTCGATCACATGTATATATATTTCGTTCGACCAGACATATTCCTCGTCGCCATATGAGACCTTGACGTGGTAGGTTCCGGTCTGGCGCACAACCAGCGAATCCTGATTCTGCACCTGGATGGAACCGCCGCGAAACCATTCGACGTGGTAATCGCCCGCCTCGAGATCGAGGTACAGAACCGTCGTATCGCCCAGGCAGAATGTATCCCTGCCGTCCTTCACCCAGATATGTGGCTCCGGCGGATTGTAGAATGTGACCCGCATTTCGGCAAAATCATCCTGGTTATAAGCACGGCCGCGACCGTATAGATAAGCATTTTCCTGATTTGTAAATAAATTCTGATCATCTTTATTATATCTGTAGGCATATACGCGATAATAATATGATTTTTGGCCGTGAATCGGAAAATTATCCATAAATGTGGTCGAACCAGCCGAAACGGTTGCCACCACATGAGTTGCGCCGATCATATCATGCTTTTTATAAACCCAGCCGTCCTTGGGGTGCCCGGCCATCGAGAGGCTGTCCTCCGAGGTTTTCGTAATAATATATCCCTCATTGAAACCGTCGGGATCGATAGATTCGCAGGCCTTCCAGTCGAGTTTCACCCCGTTATTCGAGGGCCAGGCATAAGTCTGAGGATCGTCCCATTCGGGCTCGCGCAATTTTTGCCATAATTTATAATTATTATTATAACCCGGATCGCCGCCGGGCCGCAGATTGGGCAGCCCTGTCAGCAGCGCCGTTGTCTCCAGCGAATCCGCATAAACGGTCGCTGGGGCGCCGCCGTTCCAATATGACGATACGCTAAGCCCCGGCGCAATTCTGACCGACGAAATCGACGGAATTCCGCCCGGATACCGTGCCTTATGGCCGCTTATATTGCGGTAGTCATCGCTTTCCGGGCCGTGCGCCAGCGCATGAACATGGTTGCCGTCAGAATCAACAAGTTGGATTATTTCCTGAGATTTGCTAATATTGAGCGCGCGAATATTCCACTCGTTCTCCGGATGGCCAAACATCGCCCGGTTGAAAATATCGCTATCGAGCGCGGCCACTTCGATCGCGCCGTCGAGTCCGGTAGCGTCGCGAAAGAATACGCTGCTGCGATGGTGGATTACTATCACAGTGCCGCGTCGAAGGTCGGACCATAGCCGGACATCGGCAAATTCGACGCCGGGCTGCCAGCTTCCGGTGGCGCTGTTGTCGTGCAGCTTCCAGCCACGCATATCGACGTGGTCGCCTATGACAAGCAGCTCGGTCCATTCGTCGCCGGCGCTCTCGCCATTGGCGTATTCGCTGATGACTACAGCCGGATCGGCCTTCGTAATGTATATCGACAGAAGGAATATTGCGGAAAAAACGAGCAGGATTTTTTTCATTGCTAATAAAATAATATTTTATAATTAGATTTGTAATTGCGGCAATATAAACATTGTAAAATTAAATCAAAATAGTATTTATGGATAAGAAGCCGGATATTTATCAGGAAATTCAGCAAGTCAGAAATTTTCCCTATGTTTTCTTTCCGATAGCAGTCACCCTGGGGATAATGATGCTCTACCACTCAGCCAGCGCATCATTATTCTTTGCGATGAATTTCGACCCGAAGGGCGCACTTGCTCCATATATTCAGGGAATTTCACAGTTATTGTTTATGCTTGTGCCGGTGATGCTGGCCGCGCGTTTCATTCCCATTCCGCGCTCAGAGCTCTTCCGGCTGGCGGAAAACCCGCGGCTGCGGGAAATCCTGCTCGGATTGTTCGGAATAATAGGAATGCAGTTCCTCGTCAGTGGATGGGCCGGATTGCAGGAATTTCTTGTGCCGGATAAACTACTTGGAATTTACGAAAATCTGCGGGAAAATATCCGCGATTTATACGTAACAATGCTCGGCGGCGGCACCGCCTGGGCGATGATCCGCGGCCTGATTATCGGAGCCGCTATCCCGGCGATTGCCGAAGAGCTGCTGTTCCGCGGATTCCTTCAGCGGACGATGGAAGAAAAGCTGCGCCCCTGGAAGGCGATGCTGATCGCCGGCGCAATTTTCGGGCTTATTCATCTGAATCCGATCGACGTCATCCCGCTGATGTATATCGGATTTTATCTCGGATTTTTCGCGTATTACACAAAATCGATCATAGTGCCGATAATACTGCATTTTGCTAATAACGCGCTGGCAATTGTCGTAATCAATGTCCCCGAACTTGAGCAGATGGATCAGGCAACGCCCGATTTGCCGCCATCGTATTCGCTGGCATTCTTCTTTGGCGGGCTAACGGTTACTATCGGAGTCATGCGTATGATCGCCCGTCGCGGCATCAAAAATCCATCTCCATCTGAAGACTGATATGGCGGGTCTGGGCCAGATTGCCCACCATATTTACATAATAATAATCCAGCAGATTCTCCGCGTTCAGCGTCAGCTTCAGCGGGTATTCCGTCATTTTGCCAAGATCGAGCGAAGCGCGGACATCGACCACGTGCACCGGCACCCGGGCATCGTAATCGCGCACCTGGAATTTAAGCTCTTCATCAATATTTTTGAATTCCGATTTATATCGATAATCCGCCTGAAGCTCGACTGCGCCGAGCGGCAATAAAAGCCGCGAGTACCATAGCAATTCTGATCGGTATTTCAATATTTCGTTGTTGGTCAGATCGCGCGGATCCATATAAGTAATTCCCGTCTCGAAGCCAAGCGTTTTGAACAGGAACGTTCGGGCGGTGAATTCCACACCGCTTACCCTGGCACGTGTGACATTTTCGAAGCGGATCGATCCCTGGGTCTGATTTAATATGGATGGCTCTATTAAATTAATCAATTCATTGCGGAATATAGATATATCTAATTCAATCGGGAACCCTGCATTTGTAAATTCATACGAAGCGCCGATTTCGTAGCTCCAGCTCTGCTCGGGGGCCAGATCGGGATTGGGCACTACTTCGAATCCCTGGAACTGCACTGCTGAGAATTTCTCGGCGATCGACGCTGCGCGAAATCCCTTGCCAACCGAGGCCCGCAGCATCATGCCGAAGGGCAATCCATAATTCGCCCCGAATTTGGGAGAAATTTCCAGATGATCAGGATAATCGGTATCGCCTGTGTATTCGCCGGTTTGCTCTTGGTCGACCCGTGCGCCGAGCGTAAGATTGAGTGCGTCGAAATATTTCGCCTCGGCCTGGGCATAAGCCGCCACAATCGATTGCCATGACTCCCCACCGTAAATTATTGATTCTACATAATTATACCGGAAATCCGCACCAGTGGTAAGCAGCAAATTCTCGGCCAGGGTAATATTAAACTGCAGCATCGAATTTATTGAATTCGACTGAGATCGCCGCTTCTCGGGATCGCTCTCTAAGTGGCTGGTCTCGAAAAATGAATTGAACACTCCCGCGCGAAATGTCATAAAATCCTCATCCGAAAGGAAATGCCGAACTTCGCCGAATATGGTCGAATTATTCGACAAAAGCCGGACGCTTTCGTCTGTGCCCTCTGAGGGGATTGTCGCGCTGTCGAGACTTTTCCAGTAGACCCAATTGGCGCGGTCGCCGAAAGCCCCGCTCGTGGTCAGCGATACGGAGGTCCGTTCGCTTAAATCGCGGGAAAATTTTGCGAAAATATTCCCGCCCTTCTGGTCGTGATACCGTGTGTAGCTGTCGTCGGTAAATAGTCCGGCCGAAACCAATGTGCTGATCCCGAAAAGATCGGCTGCGCCGCCAAGCTCTACTCCGCTGCGCTGGCGGATATTGTCCGTATATTGCCACTGCTCGTATCGCGGCTGTGTATAAAATCCTGTGAATCCCCTGATTTTTCCGAAATCTTTCTCCGGATCGCGCGTGATTATATTTATAACCCCGCCGAGAGCGCTGGTGCCGTATAGCGCCGATCCTGCGCCCTTGACCACCTCGATGCGCTCGATTTCGAACATTGGCAACTGGTTGAATTTAATATCGCCATTATCGGCGGACATCATCGGGAAGCCGTCCACCAGCATCGCTACGCGCGAGCCCAGCCCGAAGGTAAACCCCGCCGATCCGCGGATGCTGACGTCTTCGCCCAAAATTTCCACGCCGGGCACATATGCCAGAGCATTGTCGAGTTTGACCACACCGCGGTCGATAATGCTTTCGAGGCTGACCACCGATATGGATATGGGCACCTCCTGCACCGCCTGAACGCGTTTATTTGCCGAAACGACGACCTCGCTGGTGCGCAGCGGCTGTTCAGCCATGCGGATAATCAGCGGCTCGGGCAGCGGCACATTTATCGTAACCGATTTAACAGAATAGCCAATCATTGATATTTTTAATTTATATGTTCCGGCTTCAATCCCGGTAAGACTGAACCCTCCGTCTTTATCGGCATATGAGCCTTTGGGCGCACCAACTATGCTGACGCTCGCCCCCGCGAGCGGCTCGCCCGATTCGTCGAGAACCCGGCCATTTAAATCATATTGCTGCCCGGATGCTATTTGAATTAATACTATCTGGGAAAAAATCAGAGCTATCGAAAATATTTTCAGATTCATGCTTATACTCCATTATATCAGAATGGCTGGGGTGGCGGATTGTTGAAATCGACTGTTATATTTATATCCATGCGTACTTCTCCGGCTTCGAGGTGAAGCGAGTCGGGTGCGAAGTCATCGTGCGACGAATACACCCCGATTGCCCGCCAGTCGTAGATACCTCCGAATTGAAGCGCAACTGCGATATACTCGAGAGTCTCCGGCGGCTCCTCGATTTCGATTTCGTAATTTGCGGAATCGACACCGTATTGGATGCTGTTCTGCACGAAATAAGCATCGCCGCTGAGGACTGCCTGGATGATATCTTCAGGCGGAAATTTTTTGAATGCGATCACCCGCACATCCATCACCGAATCCGGAGGCGGCCAGCCATCATGCGGGATAAAGCGGATTGTGCCGCCGAATGCTGTGCGGCCGTCGTCGGCGGTCGGCGCCAGGCCTTCGCCGCATCCTGCCAGAGCCAGAGCGATAATTGCTGCAATCAGAATCTGTCTGTACATAACCGAATTTTTATTTGTGGGTAATTCATAAATTTAATGAAAATATCCCGATTAAGCATATAAATAAATTATATAGCAATAAAAAAGCGCACCGGACAATTTCCGATGCGCATTGATGTTTTTTAAATTGGCCGAATCATACGGTGGTGATCTTGCTCACAAAGCTGAAGTCGCTCCACTCGCCATCCTTTTTAACTTTGCCGCGGATTTCGTGAATATCCGGCGGGAATGTGTATTTGGCCTCGGTGTCAGTGCCCTGATAGATTTTCGCCCAGTTAGTGCTTTTTTCGGGTTTACCTTCGATCAGGTATTCCTGGGCGCCGTCGATACTATCCCAGTGCAGTTTCTGTTTGTCGTCGTCGAATCTGATTTGAAGTGCTGGTTGCATAAATAGCTCCTGTGGTATGATGAATAAAAAGTGGGTATATGGATAAATCTTATTATTTCAATAATTTATAGAGATCAAAAAAAGCGGTGATTTTGTTTTGCAAATTCGGGATTAAAAAAACGAGGAATCCGGTTGTGAAGTCCGGATGTCTGTATTAATCAACGAACAGCCCGCCGCCGAATTGTTTTGTGGCGGAAGATTAATATTTCCCATGAATTTGGGTACATTTATATTTGGGTAGGGTTACTTTTTGATGCTGCTCAAATATACCCGGATGATTTCTCTGATTTTATTGCCGGCGGCTTCGACGTCGAACAAAAAATCGGCGCGGTTTAGAATGGAGAGCGATACATGCCCATGAAGTATATGAAAGAAAGCCTCGCCAAGGTTCATGGCCTCTTTTGCGCCCAGTCCGGTATATTCCTGAAGAAACTGAGCTAGCGTATTCAGTCCGGGCTCGATTTCGCGGGCGATTTTGTCCTTCACCGGCGCCATTGCTTTTTCGGGGTATGACTGCATGAACATTATGCGATAATACTCGGGGTTTTCGAATCCGAAATCGAGATATGCGTCCACATATGCTTTCAGTTTGCTCTCGACGTCGTCGTACTGATCTATGTATTCGCGAATTCTTTTTGCAAGCAGCAATCGCCCATCGAGAATCAATGTATAATAAATCTCGTCTTTATTTTTGAAATGGTTATATATACTTGCCGCTTTTATGCCCGCACCCTGGGCGATTTTGCGCATATTTATGTGATCATAGCCATATTTGGATAATAATTCTTTGGCAGACTTTACAATATCTTCTTTATAATTTCTTCTTGGCATAAACTAACTTTGTTAGTATTTCTAAATTCCTTATATTTGGGTTCTTACAAATGTACATAAATAATTTCATACAAAAAAAATGAGGTTTCGGAGAAATGAAAAAAATCATTTTTGTGCTGTTTTTTTTACTGATTGCAAGTCAGATCAGAGCGGAAAACAAGGTTATGCTCAATTTCGACTGGCATCAGAATAAGGATGCATTCAATCATGGAATAATTTTCAGCGGCTATGAAGTCAGCCTGGGCTACGCGTATTCGGAAATCTGCGGCAATAATAAATTCGAGATTGAGTCGTGGCTTCGCGGCGGATTTAATCATGGCAAGGACATTATCGGGCTCAATCTGGCGCTGACTCCGATAAAAGTATTTTACGGCTGGAAGACTGATTGGATGGATAATATCACAACCTATGCCGGCGCAAATTTCGAAGCATATTATCAGTTGTCTTTGTATCCTGATCTGCAGATGGGCCATGATTTCTGGATTACTTCGTATTCGGTTTCGCCGGAGCTAAGGGCTTATATCCCCTATCGCAACGACGAAATCGAAATAAAGCCCTCGAATTCGATACTGGGGCTTGTATCGCGTCCCGACAAGGAAAAGCCGGAGTATATTTTTTCACTGCGCACTGGCGATATAATATCCGATCTGCACTCTAATTTCCGCGCTGGGAGCTTAAATCTTTTCAATAATCTTTATTACGAAATGAATTATATTTTCGATAAGGACGATCCCTTCCTATCGGTCGGATACTCATTCAGATTCCTGAATTATTTCGACGAACCCGAATTCGATTACCTGAATCACAGCCTGAATTTTAAATATTACTGGGGAGAAAAATAATCATGAAAGCAAAAATAATATATATAGCATTGCTGATTTCGATGACTGCCTGTATGACCGAGGACCCGATCAGGAACGATTTCGCAGGTTTCGAGCCTGTCGATATTAATGATGGCTGGGAAATCATCTCGCCTGAAGACGCAGCAATCAACCGCGATACGCTGACCGCAGTATTCGAAGATGTCCATAACGATCCCGACCTTTGGATGATACGCAGCTTCAGCGTATTCAGGCATGGCAAAATCGTCGCCGAATCCTATACCCGCGACGAATCCGACCGGGTCACCCCGCGGGGCTTTTGGTCGTGCACCAAACAGATCACAGGCATACTGGCCGGAATCGCTATCGAAAACGGCGTTTTAGGATCGATCGAGGACAGCATAGCCGCGTATTTACCCGAAATTATTGAAAAGCATCCCGACAAAGGCAAAATTACAATCCGCAATTTATTGATGATGCAATCCGGCCTTGCGTTTGATAATTATGGGCTTGATGGCGACGACTTCCAGGTATTGCAGGAAATCCCCGATTCTTTTGTCGAATATTCACTCGCAAAACCATACGCCAGCCAGCCTGGCGAAGTATTCGATTATAAAGACAGCGACCCGATGATTATTTCCGCTGCAATCCAGAACACCGTCGGAGAACCCACTGATGTATGGGCAAACGAGGTATTATTCAGCAAAATTGGGTTTACGAATTATGACTGGCTGCGCTACAAATCGGGCGTCACAATCGGCAGCTATGGCATACTCTCCACGCCGCGCGAAATGGCCAAAATCGCACAGTTCGTGCTTAACGGAGGCGAATGGAATGATGAGCAAATCGTTAGCCGTGAATGGGTCAGCGAAATGATCTCGCCGCTTAATGACGCAGGCGACAAGAAATTCGGTTATCTCTGGTGGAGTTATCCGGAGCATGGCACATACTTTATGTCGGGCAATGGCCGTCAGTTGATATTCGTATTTCCGGATAAGGAGCTGATTGTGGCAATAACGACTGAAGCAAAGCTGCAGGGCAAATTCCAGCTTAGCACGCCCGCCGGACGCACCCTTGCAAAAAGAATTTATGAGACATCGGATTAATTGTAATTAATCACGCAGAAACAAATACACTTAAAGCTATAAGCAGATCGGTGGCGAGCACTACGATCACATTCTGCCCCATAGCAGGGATGATAAGATCGACCTCGCCGCCGTGTTTCCATGCCGTATCGCTCGCTCTCGAAGCTATTGGTATGGTGGCAAGCGCAATCCACGTCCAGTAGGAGCTGATCTCTGCCAGCGGCGCAAAGAATATGATAGCATAAGTCGCAATCAGCCCGGCTATATATATAATAGCTCCACCGCGAATACCAAAGACAATGACCAGATGCCGGCGGCCCCCTTTGATATCGGCTTCGGCGTCGGGGAATTCGTTTAGCAGCAGCAAAAGCGCAGTAAGAATGCCCGGCGAAATGGACAGCACCCAGACTTCGCGCGGCAGCAGTCCGCCCCAATCCATCCCCGGGGTAGCCGTCATAGCGATATATGTGCCCAGCACGACAAATGTCCCGAGGGTCAGACCTGCGAACAGCTCTCCAAGCATAATCCGCGCCAGCAGCGAAGAATAGAACACAGTCGCAAACGCGCCGAGGGCTATCAAAGCCAGCAATATCCAGTGCGATACGATTATGAAATATATACCAATCGCCAGGCCGATAGCGAGCATCACGATCGCCGCAGTCAGCACAGCGCGCGGCGTTGTACGGCCCTCGGTCAGCATACCGCTGCCCCCACTGAATGGATTGCGATGGGTATGGAAATCGATTTTTGTCCGGAAATCCGAATATTCATTGAATAGATTGACCGAAGCATGCGCCGAAACCACGCCGATCATCAGCAGCACGGCACGGAGCAGACTGAATCCGTCGGGGCCGGGATATTTTACTGCAAATGCAAGGCCAATCAGCACAAGCACTACCGCCAGCAGCAAAAATGGCGCCCGGAACTGCGCCGCCCAGGTGGAAGCAGAGGAAGGATTATTCATAATTTCTCCGATACGTTAATTGCAATTAGGTTAATTCAATATAAATAATTTAAAGAGAATTTTGTAGAAACGAAGCAAATTGGTTGAAAAATATTTATATAATTGAGTAGAATCTTCCGTGTCATTCCGCATTTAATAGCATTTTTATGGATGTTTTTTTTGCTTTTAGCAAATTTTTTTTTATGTTTTAATGTTATCTTTGCATCAGGCTAATCCAGTCACTCTCGCTTCTTTTATATATTTTTAACCCTAACCGGAGGTATTTATGAGTACTGATATTCAACAGCTTCTCGGCAATGAGACTGAATATTTGCTCGGATTTGATAATCCCAAAATTTCTAAAGAACAGCTTCATAAGCCCGGTCACGACTTCGTCGACCGCATCTGGATGAATTCCGACCGCAACAACCGCGTGCTCGGCAATCTGCAGTGGATGTTCAACAACGGACGGCTCGGCGGCTCGGGCTATCTCTCGATCCTGCCCGTCGACCAGGGCATCGAGCATTCCGCCGGCGCCAGCTTTGCGCCCAATCCGGCTTATTTCGATCCGGAAAAAATTATCGAGCTTGCTATCGAAGGCGGCTGCAATGCAGTGGCTTCGACTTTTGGCGTGCTCGGCATTATGTCGCGCAAATATGCCCACAAGATTCCTTTCCTCGTAAAGGTCAACCACAACGAAATGCTCTCCTATCCGAATGATTACGACCAGATTATGTTCGGAAATATCGAGGAGGCCTACGACATGGGCGCGGCCGCAGTGGGGGCAACAATCTACTTCGGCAGCGACGGCAGCAACCCGCAGATCGTCGAAATCGCAGAAGCTTTCCAGTATGCGCACGAGCTGGGCATGGCGACAGTGCTGTGGTGCTACCTGCGCAATTCCGCTTTCAAAAAGGACAAGGATTACCACACATCCGCCGACCTGACCGGCCAGGCCAACCACCTCGGCGTTACGCTCCAGGCGGATATCGTCAAGCAGAAGCTGCCGCAGAACAATGGCGGTTACAAAGCGATAAATAAGGACGAAAAATATGGCAAATTCAGCGAAAAGATGTATACCGATCTTACTAGCGACCACCCGATCGACCTTGCGCGCTACCAGGTGGCGAATTGCTATATGGGACGCTGCGGACTGATCAACAGCGGCGGGGCATCCGGCGAAAACGACTTCGCAGAAGCAGCCAAAACCGCGGTGATCAACAAGCGCGCAGGCGGCATGGGGCTTATCTCCGGCCGCAAGGCATTCCAGCGCCCGATGGCCGATGGCGTCAAGCTGCTTAATACGATCCAGGATGTCTATCTGGACACCAGCATAACGATCGCATAAATATATATAATTGAATTGCTTAAGGCTGCTCTGCAATGCGCGGGGCAGCTTTATTTTTTGCGAATAGTCAGCCCGATCGAGGTCGCGCCGATAAATTTCCATTGCTTGGATACCATCAGCTTCAGGTGGTTGTCCTGTTTGTATGGCGGCCAGTCGTAGTGGCGGTCGAGCCTGGTGCGGCCTTTGTTAAGATTAAGCTCTATATGGTGGCCCGATTCGGTCAGTCGGCGCGCGATATCGACGATTTCCTTCCGACGGAAAAAAACGGTCGAGCCATGCCGCACCGTCCAGAAACCGAAGGTATTATATTCTGTCGTATGCGATGCCACCCCGCCGGGCTTCAGGCATTCGAGGCTTTTGAATATGAATTCGGTGCATTTCTCCATAGTACCGAGGTGCTCCAGCGCGCAGCAAGACCACACGAAATCGAACTCCCCTCGGCGCAGATCGGCAGGGATGTCGTTCATATCCACATCGCGGTAGCTGACGTTTTCGCGGAACTGATCCGGCGGGCAAATATCGCGTTCGTTGAGTTTGGCAAGCTGCGATTCGACTGTCTGGTTGCGCACCCAGCCCTTCTCGTGGCGCTTCTGGATGTTGATCTCTGTGGCGACTACCTTGCAGCCGCGTTTTGCCATTGCGGCCGGCAGCGGCTCCGACCCCACTCCGAATCCGATGCCCTTTTGCCCGGTGCGAAGCTGGCCGTGCGAATCCAGCGAGCGGAGTATATAAATAAATTCCCACTGCTTGCGGTGCATTCGTTTTGCTTCGCGGATTTCGTCGAGCCATTCGTCATAAACCGGCTCGTTGAATTGATTTTCGGTAACGAGCTGAGAAACCGGCTGGGCAAGAGTCGGAAGTAATTTATCTTCGATCTTAAGATTTGACATTATTTATTTTTAATAATTAATAAAAAAACAAATATATTAAATTAATTTCAAAGTCCGCGCATCCATTCGGGGCGCAAACCAGCCGAACCGGGATTATTTAGCGCATAATCAATTTTTTCAAGCAATCGCGCCTTATCCCGAGATAAAATTCCACGGAGCGATAAATAATTCGAGGCATGGTCGCTGCGGAATATCGAGCCTGCAAGCTCCAGATTTTCGATAAATAAGCGCATTTCGCGCAATAAATCCATCATCCCCATTTCCTCGAATTCACCATCGAAGCGCCCCCGAAAATGATCGACGCCGAACGGGAAGCTGAGCACCAGAGTCGACAGGAATTCCGGCCCGATCCGGCTGACCAGCCTTGCGGAGTTTATGGCGTGTTGCTCGGAGTATCGCCTGCCGCCGAGGCCGGTAATTATCATCGAGGAGATTTTTATATCGGCCTCCTTTGCCTTCAGCATGGATTCGGCTGTGGATTGGTATGTCTCGCCCTTATCTGCCATACGAAGCACCTCGTCGTCGCCGGATTCGATGCCGACGTAAATCAGCTCCAGCCCTGCGCGGCGGATTTCGATCAGCTCATCGACGGATTTGTCGCGCAGATTCCGCGGCGATGCATAAGCCGATATTCGCCTCGCTTTTGGGTAATATTTATTTATTTCGTTCAATATATTTATTAGCCGGCGGGTGGATATCGCCATCGCGTCGCCATCGGCGAGAAATATCTTGCGGGCGTCCGCGGCGATTTCGGCAGTCCGGCGGATTTCCTCGAGCGTTTCCTCTTCGGGGCGGACGCTGAACCGTTTGGTGGTGTACATCTCGCAGAAGGCGCATCGATTCCACGAGCAGCCGCGGGTGATCTGGAATATCAGCGATGCGGCCTCGCTTGGCGGACGGAATAGAGGCTCGTCGTGGTCGGGCAATATATATTTCATTAGGATTTCTCCATTTGCTGTCAATTTGATATTTTTGCTTTTTGAGATTTTCAAAAATACAAGATTTTTTCAGAAATTAATAAATTCAGACAATGATCGACATCTCCAGCATCCTCCTTCTCCTTGGGGTCGGTATAGCGGCCGGGTTTATGAACGTAATGGCGGGCGGCGGCTCGACGATTGCCCTGCCGATTCTGATATTTCTCGGGCTTGACCCCTCGGTGGCGAACGGCACCAACCGCGTGGCAATCGCGCTGCAAAACGTATCGGCTATTGCTTCGTTCCGCCAGGAAAAATACAGTGAATTCAAAACGAGTATGAAAATGGCGATATTCACGTTGCCCGGAGGCATCGCCGGCGCGATTTTCGCTGTGCGGATTTCCGACGAATTATTCCAGACCATCCTCGGCTTTGTTATGATCGGCGTTGTGATAAGTATGCTGATACCGCGTAAAAAGATCACCGGCGAGGCTCCCGCCGAAAAGACCTCGCCCTGGATTTATGCGGCGATGTTCGGCATCGGATTTTATGGCGGGTTCATCCAGGTCGGCGTGGGATTCCTGCTTATGGCCGCGATCTATAACCTCCTGAAAATCTCGCTCGCGAACGTGAATATGCACAAGGTTTTCGTCGTGCTGGTCTATACAATTCCCGCTCTGGTGGTCTTCATTTTAACTGATAACGTCAACTGGGGGCTGGGGCTTGCGCTGGCAGCGGGCAACGCCACAGGCGGCTGGTTCGCAGCTAAGTTCTCTGTCAAAAAAGGCGACAAGCTGATCCGCTACGTGCTGATCGTTGCCATATTTATTATGTCTCTGAAGCTGCTTGGAGTGTTTTGATTTATCCCCGGCGGAATATTTTTTTGATGCGGGCTATCTCTCCGGCGGTGAAGAATTTCATTATTTTTAATAATATAAAAAATACAATCAGAAAGGCGATTTTGACGAAAAAGGCCGGCCATAGCGTCATGCCCGAGGTCACGATCTGCGAGCCGAAATAAACCAGCATCGTAGCGGCGATGATTATCCCGATGCGCTTCCATTCATATTTTATTTCGTATAATTTCCGGGAGAATATATATAATACTCCAGCGCTGACGAGATAGGCCACAAGGGTTGCCCATGCCGCCGCCACATATCCGAATACGGGGATCAGAGCGAAGTTCATGCCGATATTGACTGCTGCCGCAGCGCCGACTGCAATCGGGAAAAACTCCGTGCGCTTGCTTATCTGAATCCCGGCGGCGAAATTATTGAACATTCCGTTGAAATAATACCCCGCGAGGATTATCGGCACAATGCCCAGCCCCTCCCAGAATTTCGGATTGATAAACGGGCCGCCCAGCGATGGTATCCGGACGATATAATCGATAAACAAAGATACGGCAAGGAACAGCCCCGCACAGGCCATCGTGAAGTAGGTCAGCACCCGCGCGAACATCCCGCCCGAGCCTTCCTCCTTGTAGTAATTCAAATAGAACGGCTTCCATGCGTATTCGAATATGGTGACCATCATCATCATCGGGATGCCGAGCTTGTAATTAATGCTGTAAATGCCCAGTTCGGCGGATCCTGCCAGCGATTTGAGTATGGGCTTATCGGCCACCTGAAGTATGATTGCGGCCAGGCTTGCGGGGATTGTCGGAATTCCGAATCGCAGCAATTTTTTTAATAAATCTTTATCTAATCTGAATTTAAGATGCTTAATTATTAATCCGGCAAAAATCACCGCTCCGCTGACCGATGAGATCAGATTGGCCAAAAATACGCCTTCGATGCCCATCCGCATTGCGATTACCAGCCAGAGATTCATAACTACATATATTACGATCAGCAGAAAGCGGGTTAATGCGAATTTCATCGCCTGGCGGGTCATCCGCAAAAGCGCGTAGGGCACAAGGATCATCGCATCGAAAAACGGGATGAATGCGGCCATGCGCACTACCGCCACCGGATCGCCAAAGCTGGTCATTGCGGGCGCGATCCGCTCTGCCGAGAGATAGATCGCAAGCGACGCGAGTCCGCTGACGATTAGTATTCCGCCAAGACATTGAGTAAAAACGACTTTGCTGTATTCCGGGTCATCATTTTTGTAGAATCGGAAAAATGCGGATTCAAGCCCGAATGAATATATTATATTGAGGAATGCAATTATTGCGAAAATGTTCGAAATATCGCCGATTACGCCCTGGGCAAGGTAATTCGAATAGAATGGATATATCAGAAACGCCAGAAAACGCCCCACGATATTGAACAGACCGTAGATCATTGTATCGGATAAAAGCGATTTCAGGCGGGCGAGCATTATCCTCCGGTTTATATATTCACGAAATCAGTATCAGCAAAAATATAAAAAAAGAAGCAATGCAGTAAATAAAAAACCGCGAACGCCTCTTAGGCATTCGCGGCAGTTCGATAGAAAAGGGGTTATTCTAAAGCTGGTTGATCTCTCTGACGAATCGTTCGACATCCTGTGGCGTAAAGCCTTTCTCGATTGCGGCGGATTCGAGTGTACCCCATATCGGGTCGCCGCAGCGAATACACCTGATGCCTTCTTTCATCAGATAGGTAACCGACTGAGGAATGAGATTGGTCATCTCCTCGATCGATGTGTCCTTAGTTATCTTTGGTTTCTGCTGTGTCTTTTCCATAATCTTTCTTGTTCTTTTTGCGGGATGGCCATGCCACAATCGCTCCGGCAAAAGCGCCATAGAGGGTGGATACCTCCCACTTCGACGTGATCGGGCAGCTCCCGGTGTTGCATCCAATAAAATAAAAGTATGCATATCCGAGCAGCGCGCCCATGATTCCGCCGATTACTATCTGAATATATTTATTCATTGTCTGCTCGCAAATTAGTTATTGCGGGTGTCGCCTTTTTCGGGATGTTCCACACCGCAAACATCTTTGATGGCCTGGATATAGCCGTCTTTGGGCAGAGCGCCAACGGCCATGC
The DNA here is from genome assembly GCA_964513465.1 of uncultured Hyphomicrobiales bacterium. Taxonomy (GTDB): domain Bacteria; phylum Bacteroidota; class Ignavibacteria; order Kapaibacteriales; family UBA2268; genus CAZEMR01. Next base: position 54,872 of record CAZEMR010000005.1, on the reverse strand, counting down.
GCGGCTTGTCGTCGGTCGGGCAGAAGAGCACCGAGGGGATGCTGCGAATGCCGAATACCGCGGCGAGTTCCTGTTCGGTTTCCGTGTCGATTTTATATACATCGACCTTGCCTTCGTATTCTTTCGAAAGCTCTTCCATGATAGGGCTGACCATTTTGCAGGGGCCGCACCAATCGGCGTAGAAGTCGATCACGCAGGGTTTGTCGCCCTGGAAATTCCACTCTTTGTTGTTTTCATAATCGAAAACTTTGCTGAGAAATTCGTCTTTTGTGAGATGTTCCATACGAGTTATTCCTTATGGATATTTATTAAAAAAATAAGAAGCACGTCATTTGAGAGAAATGACGTAGACATGAAAACTATATTGCTGTGCAGTAATATAGTTTATATAAGATTCATCTAATCGTTTGAATTTTCAATATCTTGGGATTCTTCAATCCGGGGGTTTTCTTCTGCTTTAGAATCATTTTCGGTGTTTTCCGCGGCTTCGTCTTTATCTTTATCGACGATATTGATGGTGATATCTTGCAAATTCTCTTTCATCGACGAGAGATCGCCGGCAAGCTCTTCGATCTCGCGGAGCTTGGGCAGGTCTTCCAGTGTGTTTAGTCCGAAGGTTATCAGAAATTCGGGCGTTGTGCCATACAGCAGCGGTTTGCCGAGCACATCCTTGCGTCCGACTGTGCGCACCAGCTTCTTTTCTACGAGAGAATTGATTACTTCATTTGAATTGACGCCGCGAATCTGCTCCACTTCGGGTTTGGTGACGGGCTGGCGGTATGCGATAATCGCGAGCGATTCGAGCGCGGCCTGCGAAAGCCGGCGACGTGTGCGGGATTTCATCAAGCGGGTAACAAGCTCGCCGTATTCCTGGCGGGTGGCAAACTGGTATCCCCCGCCGTAATGCACTATCTGGAACGGCCGCCCGGTGATTGCCAGATCGGCATTTATCTCGGCGACCATATCTGAAATCGTTTCGCGGGAAATCTGGTAGCGGTCGAATATTGCCTGCTCGAGCGACATCTGGCCGCCGCGCGGCTTGCCGGATTCGTCGGATTCGGGGGTTTCGCTTACATCGAGCGGAAGCTCTTCTCCTATCAGTATGGTGAGCAATGCCCGGGCGGAAAGCGGCTCCTCGGCCGAAAAAATGACGGCCTCGAGGGCGGCTTTTTGTTCGTCCTTGCCGAGTTTTAGAAAATATGGTTTATCTGCCTGCTGCATATATATTTACCTGATTAATTCAAATCCGGATTAAGCGCAATCACGATGTCGTCGAATACTTCGCCCTGCATACAAATTATTTTTTGGCTGCGCATCAGCTCCAGCAGGGACAATACGGTGACCACGATGCCCGGCCTGCTCTCGCCTTTGGTAATATCGAAAAAGCTGATGCGATGGCGCTTGCCGAGCACTTTAAGGATATACCCCTTCTTTTCGTCCACCGTAATCGGGAACAAGTTGACCACATGCTCCTGGGGTTCCTCTTTGCCGCCGCGATTGATAACCTGACCGAAAGCCTTCACGAGATCGAAAAGCGAGGCATTTTTGTAAAATCCAGATGGATTGGCCTGATTCTCGTCGGCCTCGAAGACTTCGCGATAATAGACATAGCGCTGCTCTTCGGCCATTTCGGCCATTTCGCCGGAGGCCTCTTTGAACTGCTTATATTCGAGCAGGCGCTGCACAAGCTGGGTACGCGGGTCTTCGATCTCCTCGCCTTCTTCGTCCTTATAGCGCGGCAGCAGCATCTGAGTTTTGATATACATCAGATTTGCTGCCATCAGTACGAATTCGCCGGCCAGCTCGAGATCGAATATCTTCATCAGCCGGATGTAATTGAGGAATTCCTCGGTGATCCTGGCGATGGGGATATCGTATATATTGATCTCGTCCCTTTTGATGAAATACAGCAAAAGGTCGAATGGCCCCTCGAAATTCGGCAGTTTTATGTTATACATTTAATTAAATATATTTAATTATTTTATAAATATAATTTCAAATTTACGGATTTTCTGGTCGGCGCGGCGCAGAAGTTTTCCACAATTCTTCCAGACGCACAGACCCAAAATGTGCATAACCCGCTTATTCCGCATTGATATAACGCCGCGGAGTCCGCTGGAGGATCGACGTCGTTATCTCGTAGGGGATCGTATCGACCAGCCCGGCCAGATCGTTCGCAGTGACAGATTCCCCGCCGCCGGTGCCGATGAGCACAACTTCGTCGCCCACTTCGACGTCGCCGTCGCCGATATCGACCATCAATTGATCCATACAAACAGACCCGATAAGATTATAACTGCACCCTTTGATAATACATTGCGCTTTATTGGTCAGCGCGCGAAAATATCCGTCGCCATAACCGATTGGTACCACTGCTATACGGGTGGGCGATTCGGCGACAAATTTCATACTGTAGCCGACTGTTTCGCCCGGCTGGACGGATTTGGTCTTGATCACGCGCGAGACAAGGCGCAGCGCGGGCCGCAGCTCGATTTTCCCGTGCAGCGCGGGGTCGGGCAGCATCCCGTATAATGATATTCCCGGCCGGATGAGATTGAACCATGCCTCGGGGAAATTGATCATTCCGGCGGAATTGCAGGCATGAACGAATTCGAATTCGTACCCGCCTGCGCGTAGCGCGGCAACTGTTCGATTAAACACGGCAAGCTGTCCGAGCGCAAAAGCGCGGTCGGGGCTATCTGCTGTGGCAAAATGAGTCATTACCCCAGCTATATATATACCTGGCAAAGATTTAGCGAATGCGCAAAAATCGGATGCCTCGTCGGGATGAATTCCGTCGCGGTGCATTCCGGTATCTATAAATATATGGGCGGGGATTTTTATATTCTCATCGGCGGCGCGGGCGGATATGGCTTCTAGCGCGGAGCAGTCGGCAGCGGCAATATGCAGGCGGTGGCGCACAACGAGTTCGGCATCGAACGCCGTGGGCGGCACGATTAGCATAATATCGCCATTGTCTCCGGAATCGCGTAGGGCGGCTGCCTCTTCGGCGAATGCAACGCCCAAAAAGCGCACATTCTGGCTACGCAATACGCGAGATATTTCGATAATTCCATGGCCATAGGCATTGGCCTTGACGATGGCAACTATCGGAATTCCTGAGTTATAGCTTCTGATGGAACGCAAATTGTCCCTGATGGCCGAGAGGTCGATCTCTGCAATTGTGCTGCGCATGACTAATTTTCTTCCCTTTTATGCCGATAAATACTTATACGAATTCCAAAAGAATTAATTACGAAATTGTATCGAATTATTTTAGTTCCTTGTCAATTCCGGACGCTGTTTTATTCTCGCCGGGCCCCCTTTGCGAAGGAACTCTCGTAAAATTTTTGTAAATTAAATAATTATAATAAATTAAAAAAATTCTACTGCGATGAAATATATTTATACAGCGCTGTTTTTCATGGGTTTGCTCGGATTGGCCGCTGGGTGCGGCTCCACAGGTCAGTCCGGAGGAATTACTATGGGCGGCAATATGTCTGTAAATACTCCATCGGATGAATACGAGCCCTCGTTTCTCGACAGCACTATGTTTTACGCGGTGCTTTCGGCCGAAGACAAAATCGAAAAGGTTTACAGAACTGAAATTATCAAAAACGATTTTGTCGATCCACGGCCGGATAAATCGCTGCCTTTGCACAGCCTGCCAGCAGGCGGTGTGCCATCTTTTTACTCGGACACTCTGAACAACCGGGCTGAGATATATTTTGCAGCAACTAATGAATCAACTGGCCGGACCCACCGCGATATATATTTTGCTATCCGCGAGGGCGGGTTATGGTCTGCCCCGATTGCCCTCGAGGAAATAAATTCGCCATACTACGAATCTCATCCGACGATTTCGCCGGACGGAAATATACTTATGTTTACTTCCGACCGTCCGGGCAGCATCGGAGATATTGATATATGGATTAGCCGGCGAGGCGCTGACGGGATATGGAGCGATCCTGCTCTGCTTCCCGAGCCGATTAACACCGCCGATCGGGAGCTTTCGCCATATATCGGCGCTAATGGCAATTTATATTACGCATCACGCGGATTCGGCGAAAATGGTGATTTTCAGATAATCAGAGCGCATCCGGACGAAGCCGGATCGTGGACATCTCCAGAAATTTTGCCAGCCCCTGTCAACAGCCCTTCGGACGAAACCGGCCCCGCGATTTATCATAATTATATATATTTCGCTTCGAATCGGCCAGGTGGGATGGGCGGCTATGATATCTACCGCTATCCTATTTGCAAAGCCGCCCTTATTCGCGGCGAAATTTCCCTGCCCGATGCGGTCGATTACCCGGCCGATGTGGCGCTGATAAACATCAGCTCCGGCATAGAAGAAACAATAGAAGCTGCCGACGGACATTTCGAAAACCAGCTTAATCCGGGCGACGAATATGAATTAATTATCTCGCATGATTGCTTCCCCGGCAACGACAAGGTTTTTCGTTTCCATGCGGAATGCTCCGATAACACATCTTTTGTTTATACGGTAAAAGAATCTTTCCGGACAATTCCCGGAAAATTCACATTCGAAAAATATGATATCCCCTTTTTTGTAACCGGATATTATAAACCCAACACCACCGAGAATCTATCCTCGCTGCGCCTGAAATTCGATTACGGACTGCTCGGCATTAGCGACTCGACGAGGTATATCGAAGACCCCGGCGAGCGTTATAACCAGTACGTCCCACAGGTCGAATCCGCACTAAGCGACGCTATGAAATTCATACTTAAACACGTCAAAATTCCTGATGCGGGCTGCGGCAGGCAAATAGAAAATCTGCATCTTCGTCTTCGAGGGTATTCCGATCCGCGCGAAATTTCGTCAGTTGCGCGATTTGCGGAAGAAAGCATCGACGACGAGAAATTCGGATTCCGGATAGATCGGGGAGCCAAAATGAACAACCGGCTGCTGTCCTCGCTGAGGGCGTATTATACCGCCCGCTACCTGGAACGCAGGCTGAGGGAATTCCCCGAATACCGGAAAATTTCTGACAAGGTCAGATGGGAAATAATGGGCGAGGGAGTCGACCGCCGCACCGCGGTCGATAATGAATACAAAAGACGGGTAATGATTGAAATCAATCCCAAAAAGTAATTCCATTATTCCCAATCGTTTAAACAAAAAGAATTTGAATAAAAGATTCAAAAATCTACCGATTTTTCTCTCGAAGTGTTTTAAATTTCTAAGATTTTGTTAACTTTGTAATCTATAAAGGATCGCAGTCCGATGAAACCGCATTTTGTGCGGTTTTTTATAATTTATCCGGAATGTAATGTTTGATCTAATATTTATATAACAACATCAGGAGATGGCATAATGGATTTAAAACCTTTTGAAAACCTTACGCCTTACGATTTTTCCGATCCGGAAATCGCTAAGAAGCAAAAAGAAGCTATCGACAAAGTTCGTTCGCAATTCGGCAAGGAATACCCGAATATTATCGACGGCGAGCGCGTCTTTACGCAGAGCAAAACCGAATCTTATAACCCGGCGCACCCAAAAGAGCTGGTCGGACTGTTCCAGCGCGGATTGCAGCGCGGCGGCGCAGAAGACGCCGAAGCAGCCATCCAGGCCGCTTATAATGCATTCGACATCTGGCGCTATACCCGCGCGGAAGACCGTGCGGAATTCCTGCTTAAAGCAGCCGAAGTATGCCGTCAGCGCCGCCTCGAAATCAACGCATGGATGATCGCGGAAGTTGGCAAAAACTACGCCGAAGCCGACGCAGATACCTGCGAAGCAATCGACTTTCTCGAATTCTACGCACGCGAGGCGATACGCTATTCCGAACCGCAGCCGCTTACACCCTATCCCGGCGAAAAGAACGAATACTTCTATGTGCCGCTTGGCGTTGGCATCTGCATTCCGCCGTGGAACTTCCCCTTTGCCATTATGGTTGGCATCACCAGCGCGGCAATCGCAGCCGGCAATACAGTTGTGATGAAACCTTCGTCCGACGCGCCGATGATGGGCTATCTGTTCGCAGACATAATGCACGAAGTCGGTCTGCCCAAGGGCGTGCTGAACTTCTTTGTGGCCAGCGGCGCCGAAGCAGGCGACTATCTGGTCAAGCATCCTCATACACGCTTTATCTCCTTCACCGGTTCGATGGAAGTCGGTCTGCGCATCAATGAGCTGGCCGCTCAGACACCGCCGGAGCAGATCTGGATCAAACGCGTAATCGCCGAAATGGGCGGCAAAGACACCATCATCGTGGATTCCGAAGCCGACATAGACGCAGCAGTCCATGGCGTTATGGTATCCGCATTCGGATTCCAGGGCCAGAAGTGCTCGGCATGCTCTCGCGCAGTAGTCGACAAAATGATTTATGACGAATTCTGCGAAAAACTCGTCGAAGCCACCCGCAAGCTCGAAAGCGGCGACCCGGTCGACAATTACTACTGCGGCCCGGTTGTAAACGAGCGCGCAGAAGCATCGATCCTTTCCTATATCGAAATCGGCAAAGAAGAAGGCAAACTGATCCTTGGCGGCGAAAAGGTCAAAGATATGGACGGATTCTTTATCCAGCCGACGATCATCAAGGATATCGCCCCGGACGCCCGAATCTCCCAGGAAGAGATATTCGGCCCCGTGCTCGCAATTCTCAAAGCCGAGGACTACGACAACGCACTCGAAATCGCCAACAACACGATTTATGGCCTCACCGGCTCGGTATATTCCGAAAACCGCTACAAGCTGAATCGTGCACGCAGCGAATTCCACGTCGGCAACCTCTACTTCAACCGTAAGAGTACCGGCGCTGTGGTCGACGTCCACCCCTTCGGCGGATTCAATATGAGCGGTACCGACTCCAAAGCCGGAAGCCGCGACTATCTCTCGCTCTTCATGCAGGGCAAAGCAATCAGCGAAAAAGTCAAATAATCAAATTTGATCGAATAAATCAAAGCCTCCGGTTATATATATCGGGGGCTTTTTTGTAATTTAACCACCAGCCACTACTTTGGGGTAGAGGGTATAGTTGGTTATTTGAATAATCATTTATGACAGAAATAACAGATATTAACGATCCGCGGATTGCGCTGTATCGCACGCTGCGCCGCACACCGCAGTCGCATATCGATAACGATGTATTCGTCGCCGAGGGGCGGCTTGTTTTCGAGCGGCTGATGCATAGCTCCGTCCGTGTGCGCTCGGTGTTCGCATTGCCGGAGTTCTATGAAGAATATTCGGAATTAATCAATAATAAAAATATTCCGGAAGATAATCAATACTTCGCCGGAATTGAATTAATGAATCAAATCGTGGGGTTCCGCCTGCACTCGGGCATTATGGCTATCGGCGAAATACCAGCGCCAATTGATTATCGCTCGCTTGAGCCACCGTTCGTAATGATGAATGCCATTGTCGATTCCGAAAACGTCGGCGCCATAGTCCGCAATTGCGCCGGGTTTGGCATCCGATCGATCGTTCACGACAACGCGACATCATCGCCCTGGCTGCGCCGCGCCGTAAGGGTATCGATGGGCGGAGTTTTTTACACGCATATTTCTTCTGTTACGGAAATTTCTGATTGCTATGAATATTTTTATAAAAATAATATAAAAATAATCGCGGCTGAGATTACGCCGAAGTCGATTCCCTTAAATGAATTCAGGTTTCCCGAAAAATTCGCTCTCGTATTCGGCAGTGAAGGCCCGGGCATCGATCCGGCAATCGTCGAAAGCGCCGATCATGTGGTGCATATCCCGATTTCCGCTAATATCCCCTCGATCAATGTGGCTGCGGCATCGGGAATATTTTTGCACCGCGCGGGATTAATTATTTAATACATTTTTTCGTAAATTGCAGAAAAAATCAAAAAAATCGAATATGTCACTACCCGGCAACTGGACTCTCGAAAATATACTCGCGCTTAGCTATATACGCGGCATCAACGTAAATATCCAGCGGCAGACCATCGAGACCTACGAATCGCTCGATCATGTGCTGGACGCCGATCTGCCTCCGGCGCTCGCCGCAAAGCTCAGCCAGGGCGATCTCTTTTCGTCGCCCGTCGGCCCGGCGCAGGCGGCCTCAAGACAGCAGCTTGAGCTATGCCGCCGCGAAGATGTCGATATTATCACAATATGGGACGATGAATATCCCGGGTTGATGCGCGATATCCCCTATCCACCGGTCGTTTTATATATAAAGGGGCGGCTGGAATCGCCTGAAACCGTTTCGATCGCGATGGTTGGCACACGGCGCTGCACAACGTACGGCAAACTGACCGCCGAGCGCTTTGCTAAAGAATTCGTGCGCGCGGGTGTAATCGTCACCAGCGGCCTGGCCTATGGCATCGACACCGCCTCGCATATGGCCGCAATCGATGCTGGCGGAACGACTTATGCGGTTATCGCCTCTGGGGTCGACTCGATCTCTCCGGCAGTTTCCGTACGCAATGCGGAGAAAATTGTCGAATCCGGCGGGGCAATTATTTCGGAATATCCATGCGGCACCAAGGCGAGGCCGGGATATTTCCCCCAGCGCAACCGCATTATCAGCGGGATTTCTATGGCCACTCTCGTGGTCGAAAGCGCGGCCCGGGGCGGAGCTCTGATTACGGCAAACTTCGCATTCGATCACCAGCGCGAGCTTTTCGCGGTGCCGGGTAATATCAATGCCGAAAAGAGCGAGGGCACTAATAAATTAATCCATAAACAAATGGCGCATATCGCATTAAACCCCGAAATGGTGCTCGGCGAGCTGGGGCTGACCGCCGCTCAGAAGAACGGCAATTCCCAGCAGGTGATCAGCTTTACGAATAAGCTGGACAAAATTATTTACGAAAATCTCAATCTCGAGCCATTGCATATTGACGAGCTGGCCGACCGCACAGGATTAGACATGCCGGAAATCCTGCCACGCCTGTTGAATCTCGAATTCGAAGGCCTTGCGCGGCAGCTTCCAGGGAAATATTATATCAGAAATAAATAGTATATAAATATATGAAACAGAATGACATGAAGGACAACAATCTATTCCAGGAAAAATATAACGAACTGCTGCTGCTGGTCGAAAATCTGCTGGCGAATTATCACAAGGGCGATAATCCGGATTGCATGTACGACCCGTTTAATTATATACTTACAGCCGGAGGCAAGCGTATCCGTCCGGTGCTGGCGATGATCTGCGCAGGGGCATGCGGTGCGCCGCCGGAATCCGCACTGAAGCCCGCCGCCGCTGTGGAGATTATGCATAATTTCACACTCGTCCATGACGATATCATGGACGACTCGCCTATGCGACGCGGCCGCCAGACAGTCCACGAAAAATGGGACACCCCGACCGCCATCCTGCTCGGCGATGTCATGGTCGGCCATGCTTATGCCCTGCTGCCCGGATGCAATGAACATGCCCGCGCCACCGAGATCAACCGGGCATTCACTCGCGGGCTAATCGAGGTATGCGAAGGCCAGGCATTCGATATGCAATTCAACGAGCGCCGAGATGTATCGATCGATGATTATATGAATATGATCGGCAAAAAAACCTCGCGTCTGCTCGAGACCGCTGCAGTTATCGGCGTTCACTGCGCAAATGCTCCGGAGCGTATCGCCAGTGCGGCAGAATTATTCGCCCGCGAGTTGGGCCTCGGCTTCCAGCTTCAGGACGACCTGCTGGATATACTCGCAGACCAGGCGGAGCTTGGCAAAACAATCGGCCTTGATATTGCCGAAGGCAAAAAAACATTTCTGATTATAACGGCTAAAGAGCGCGCCACCAGCCAGGAAGATGTTGAATTAATCAATGAATTTTACAAAAATAACGGTCTCCCCATTGATAAAGCGCCGGTTATGCGCGAATTGTTCGAACGGCTCGGAGTATTCGACAGCGCTGGCGAAGAGATCAAATTGCATTTCGATAATGCGCGGAAATATATCAGCGAATTCAGCGACGGATTTTATGTGGACATGCTGCGCTGGCTGGTCGACAAAATCGATAAGCGGAAATATTAATGGCCCAGATATTATATAATAAAGCTTACGCAATTGATGCATATCCTGATGAAGCTGCCGGGATATTGGATCATTTTCTGAAAAACGGCGCAATCGACTGCCTTAGTCTAATAGTGCCAACCGGCCGGCTGGTTCGAAAGCTACGCTTCGATTCGATCCGCAGATATTTCGATTATCACAAAAAGCCCGCCGGAACTTTTGGTATATATACATTCTCGCAATTCGTTGAACGCTGCGCTGGTAGTCTGGTCGATCTGGGACAGTACCATATCGTCAGCGAAGCCTATCGCCTTGCGATGTTCGGCGAGGCGATTTCCAACGCTGATTTACAATTCTATAAGCAGGGTGGTCAGCGGGTTTCAACCGCTCTGATCCAGCGTCTGGCCAATGTGATATATGGTCTCAGAAAAGATGGGATCAGAACCAAAGAATTGCGCAAAGAGCTGGAAGATTCCGACATCACACACGATACGATCTTCGATCCCACGCGTTTGCAGGATATTGCGAATATATATGAAGAATATGAAAAGCTGCTCGGCGATAAATATCTCGACGAACCAGGCATGATCTACCTGGTGAATTCTATTCTGAGCAAATCGGACGGAAATGACAGGCTGAACGAAATATTCGGTTCCGATAATGTGATATTTCTGGATGAATTCACCGAATTCCGCCTGCCCGAAAGAGAATTCCTATCTGCTTTCGTTGATGCCCAGGCCGGACTTGCGCTCAATATTGACTATCGCCACGACAACGGCCCGCTTTACGGCAATCTTCGAGAGACTATGGCTGCGCTCGAAAAATCCGGATTCGCAAAGAGGTCCACGGATAAATTCGTGATTGAATCCGAAGAGAAGGAAGAATTCGACAAATCAAAACGGACGGAATACCTTCGCAAATGGCTGTTCAACGCGGAAAAAGATATTCGCAATCCGAATTTTTCTGAGATGATCCGTATTGTAAAAACCGAAGACCGAATCGAGGAAGTTCGATTTCTCGCCAAATTGATCCGCTATCTCTGCGCAAACGGCTATCGCCCTTCGGATATATGCGTCACGATGCGAAAGCCAGAAAATTACTCGGATTTGTTCCGAGAAATATTTTTTCTGCATAATATACCTGTCAATATCAGCGACCGATTTCCGCTGGAAAAATCGCCTGTGACTGTGGGCGTATTCGCTCTGCTGGACTGCATCGCAAAAGGCTTCCGAGGCTCAGACGTCCAGCGCGCACTCGAAAGCAAATATCTGAAATTTTATCGCGACGAAAACGCCGACGAAGAAATCAACACTATAAACCTGATACAAGTCGCCCAGGATTTACGAATAATCGGCGGATATGCCCGCGGAGCTCATAAGGGCTGGATTGCCCGTCTGGAGAGCACTATCGACCGAATTGAAAAAGAAATCGAATTGATGGAAAAGTACCAGGAGACCGAAGAAATAGATATGATGGTGGCACGGACTCAGCTTGAAAAAGTCCGCCTGGCGCTGTATGATTTTAATATTTTCATCAATTCGCTGCCGCTATCGGCCGGTAAGCTTCGCCCGCGTGAATTCTCCGATTTTATAAAAAATGATATAATCATGCGGCATCATGTGGCCGGAAATATTCGCGATTATTACGAACAAAGCATCAACAGATCGGAAATCGGAACAAACACCGAATTCATTTATTACCAGGAAGATGCCGAAAAAAATGCTCACGCCCTCGCAGCGCTGAACGAAGCTATCGACGAAATGACCTTCATACTCGAAGACCGCGCCACCGCCGACGCCGATTCGGGCATGGGAAATCCGGTCAGCGGTTATTCCCCCGCTTTCTATGCCGACAGGCTGCGAACGGCCGTTTCGGGCGCAAAATATCAGATCCGCGAAAAGCAGAGATATGGCGTGACTGTGACCGCCATCGAGCAGACGCGCTCAATTCCTTATAAAGTAATGATACTTTGCGGGGCGCTCGATGGGGAATTTCCTCTGGCATTCCGCTCCGAGCGATTTCTCGGCAAAGAGCTTTACGGCAGCGAATTGAGGCATATACAGTCCGAACGCCTGCAATTCTACCAGTTCCTTGCCAATGCCCCGGAGATAATTAATTCCGGATCGAAAAAAATATATATTACCTTTCCCGCCCGCGAAAACGAACGCGAACTGGTGCGCTCCTCCTTCGTCGACGAACTGCTCAAAATCACCACGCTTCAGGCCGATGGCTGCCTGGCCGATCTATCGGGAGGACAGATTCCGGGTGGCTATGAATTTGTAAATACAATCACCTCGCGCCAGGAATTATTACAAAAATACTGCGAATTTCAAAATATTGATCCCGAAAACCGGGAGCTGCGCGACATAGCCGAAAAAACCGGACTTGGCGATAAAATCCGGTTTATCGACCAAGCCAGAATCAGAAAACAGGATGCCGTTCCCGAAGGTGTGATACTCGTTTCGAAGCTGCCTGAGCAAATCGCCGCAGATTATTCGAAGAGTACGAATCTGGCAATATCAGTCTCCGATCTGGATTCATACGCCAAATGCCCTTACGCCTATTTCGTAGAAAAAAAGCTGCGCATTAAAAAATACGAAGAGCCAGAGCTGGCGCTATCGCCGCTTGAAACCGGCAATACGCTCCACAAAATCGTTTTTCGATTCTATTCCGAATTGCGTGAATCCGAGGGCGGACGCCGGATAAATCCAACAGAGTTATATCTGCCGGATTTCATATTAACAAGGCTCGATCCCGACCGCGAGGATGAATACCGCGAAAGGCTGATGGAAATTGCACGCGAGGAGATCGAACGCCTGAAATTCGATCACCCGTTCTTCGGTCTCGAAGAGCAGAGGATAATGGGCACACCGACCACCCCGGGGTATCTTAGGTCGTGGCTCAGCGCCGAGCTCCGCCGAATACGAATGGGCTGGCCATATACGCCGGGTTTATTCGAATTCTCGTTCGGTATGCCGTCGCGAAACCACGCACAGTCACTGCCGCCGGTCGAATTCGACGGATTCCGCCTGAGGGGGAAAATCGACCGCATCGAAATTGACCCCGATACGGACACGCCCCAACTGCTCATTGGCGATTACAAAACATCGCTTGGCAGCGCATCATCGACCGGAAACATACTTGAGGGAAAATCTTTTCAGATGCCGTTATACCTTGCTGCGGCCAAACAATTTATGAGTGATAAGTATCATACTTCCATTGAATTCGGCGGCGCAGCATATTATCCCTTTGATCCGTATTATGATAAAAAGAATTCGAAATTTAAATACGAGCAAGCCGTTCTGGCAGATGATCGATCAAAATTATCAATGAATACCGGGCTTAAAAAAAATATAAATATATCAGGTTCGAGAAATTTGGTTTCCGCCGAAGATGCCGTGGAATCAAGTATCAAAATGGCAAAAGAAATCGTGGAGGATATCCGCGCGGGGCAATTCCCCGTCGATCCTTCGGGAAATTCATGCACTTACTGCGCTTTCGGGCCTTTATGCCGGAAGAAAGAAATGGGCGAAATCGAAGATTTTTAATTCCGGTTTTTCCGGAAATTCTTAAATTCCATTCGATATTTTTCCAGCCATTCGTCCTTGTGGGACATAAAATATTCGCGGGCGGGATCGTATTCGTTCGGGATTACGCCGTCGAGTATTGCCTCCTCTATCTCCGATTTGATTGCACCGACTATCCGCGAGGGTTCGATACCCAGCACCTCCATGATCTCATCGCCACGCACGGGCGACTGGAATGCGCGCAGGCGGTCTTTTTCCTGCACCTCGAGCACCTTATGCCAGACGATTTCGTAATTATTCATATACTGCTCGGTCAGCCGCGGGTTGCCGGTGGTGATGTCCGAACGGCATAGCAGAAAGAGGTCGTCGAGCGCATCGTCGGCGGCAACGGCCAGGCGGCGGACAGCGGAATCGGTAACGCCCTCGTCAACGAGGGCCATCGGGCGCTGGTGCAGCCGGACGAGCTTTTCGACGTACGGCAGATGCTCCATCGGAAGCTTCATTTTTCGGAATAATTTTTTCATATATCGCGCGCCGAGCTCTTCGTGGCCGTGGAATGTCCAGCCGGTGCCGGGCACGTATTTCTTGGTGCGGGGCTTGGCAATATCGTGCACCAGAGCTGCGAAGCGCAGCCAGAGATTATCCGAACGCCCTGCGACGTTCTCGAGCACCTGCAGCGTGTGGTTGAATACGTCTTTGTGGCCGAATGTTTTGCTGTCTTCCTGGACGATGTCCACCCCGGCAAGCTCTTCGAGTTCGGGGAATATATATTTAAGCAGGCCGCTTGCGTGAAGTATGCGGAAGCCATGAGCCGGATTGGGCGATTCGAGGATTTTCAGCATTTCGTCCGTGACCCGCTCCTGCGATACGATTTTGATGCGTTCGGCCATTCTCCCGATTGCGTCGAACGAAGGCGGATCGACTGTGAATCCGAGCTGCGCGGCAAACCTTGCGGCCCGCATCATCCGCAGCGGGTCGTCGCTGTATGTTTCCACCGGATCGAGCGGCGTTCGCAATAGCTTTGCGTCGAGGTCGCGAAGCCCGCCGAAGAGGTCGATCACTTCTCCGAAATTGTCTTCGTTCAGCGAAACGGCCATCGCATTGACCGTAAAATCGCGGCGGCGAAGGTCGTCCTCGAGCGTGCCGACCGTGACGATCGGCTTGCGCGAATCGGGCAGATATTCCTCCTTGCGGGTGCCCACGAATTCGATCTTGTACTCCCCGACCGGCACAAGCGCGGTGCGGAATTTTTCGTAGAGCACGGCTTTGGAATTAAACCGCTCTGCGGCGCGTTTGGCAAAATCAATCGAATCGCCGATCACCGAGCAGTCGATATCCGTATTCGGGCGCTTCAGAAAATGGTCGCGGACATAGCCGCCGACGAGGTATATCCTATAGCCTGCGTCCTCGGCCAGCCGCCCGAGCCGGCGGAAAATATCCTCATCGAGCGGGATGTTCAAATTATCGATTTTTGACTGCGAGACCACCGTCCGGCGCCTCATGCGGGGACGTTTTTTGGGGGATTCATTCGATTCGAAATTTGCCATAAATATATAAGTCAGCGTTTGAAATCATATCCGATAAGTTATTAAGAAACGAATTTTTTCGGATAATATTTCACGCGGGCATCGGCTCACCTCGTGATGATGATTCTTTCTGCGCTGACATCTCCCCTGCCTGTTATCACGCAATTATATGCGCCGGGGGCTATGGCCGCGGAGTTCCAGCGGAATTCGTGAGTGCCGGCGGGAAGTTCGCCAGTTTTTCATGAAATTTCTGTAATTGAAATAATCAAGCACTCAGTCCATGCAATCTTTGCAAGACATTTCTAATTTTAAAACCACATATTTCTAATATTTTGTAATAAAGCAAGATTTCAATATTTATCGAATATATTTTTATAATATTTCGTATCTTATTTAAATATCATCTTTACCAGTTAATTCCAAAATATTTTTAACCGAAAATCATATTATCAGTCGTAAACAGCTTAACAGGAGGAAGGAATGTCAATAACAAAAATTAAAATAGTCATTCTGGGAAATCTGCGGCATGAACTTGATTTAAAAAAACTTAAGAAATTCAAATCAAAATTGTTTATAATCGATCAGATCGAAACACTTGATAATCTTCCCAGGCCAACGAATGATTATGGTACATATGATATCGTTTATTCAAGAGATGAGACTGAGGATATCATGAAGAATATTAAATATTCTGATATTGTTTTAGGTATTATGAATTATCGTTTCGATGATAATTTCTATCTGCATAGAACCGGACAAAATTGTGCTTGCCTGTCTATAGCGGATATTGATCATTTACTATTTATCAATAATATTTCTATAGAAAACTTTATATTAAAGAATATCTATGAAATAATCTTAATCAAAATGGCACTTAAAGATATATCAAATGATGATGTTTACAGTATTGTACATAGAGATACACGGGGATGTTTATTTGACATGAATGGCTATAAATACGATGTTATATATAATACTGAAAATCCTGTAATTTGCGATTCTTGTAAGGCTTTTTTTGGAATGAAAGCTCTACCAGAAAAATATATCCATAAATTAGAAAGGGAGCTTAAGAAAATAAGAAAGCCAAGACTTCTAAAGTTCGAACTGTTTATCAAAAAGTATCCTCTTGCTTCAATTTTGTTTACTATATTAATTTCGATTCTTATTAATATTATTTCGAATATTTTCTGGGTATTATTAATTTGATTTTTTTATTATTGAATAATAATGTATACTCTTAAATAGAATCCAACTGAACTCATCAAGAAATATATATTACATTCCCAAAAAAAGGATGGCCGGTTCGCAGCCACCCCATATATAGATATTTTGCCGGATTATTCCTCGATTATCAGAGAGCGGAAGATGAACAGCTCGGCCTCGGGCATTTGGTATGCGTTTTGGGATAGCCCCGCCTTCTGGCCGAGGTTTTCGAGCAGCGCCTCGCGGTCCCAGCCCTGTTCGGTGGCCACCTGCGGCAGGAAGAGTCCTGCGCTGCGGCCAAGCCTGAGGTACACGCCGTCGCGGCCTGGTTCGACTTCAGCGGTGTCGAGTACGCGTTTGAAGCGCGACAGCACGGTGATTTCGAAATCGAGCGAATCGAGCTCGTCGGGGGCCACCGGCCGGAATCGCATATCGCGGGTGGCTGCCATCCGTGCGGATTCCTCGACCTCCATCAATAAATTCTTTTCGGCAATAGTGTGGCCCATGCACCCGCGCAACTGGCCTTCTTTCTTAAGGGTTACGAATGCGGCAGATTGTCCGCTCAGGTCTTTATCGACCAGTCTCACACCGGGTTCGGCTGTGGTGTCGGCGCCAACGCTCCGGCTGACGGATTCCTTTGCGGCTTCGAGCAGCCGCGCGCGTTCCTCTTCGTCGAGTTCGGGGAATTTACCGAAGGGGTCAAAATCCGCTTCCATCAAAAGGCCGCTCATATAGCCGACGACGCGGTCGTCGCTGGTTTTTACGCCGGGGGCTTCGGCTGATGTTGCGTACAGCAAAGGGGTTGCGTTGTTTGCGCCAAGCTGCTCTGCGGTGAGCATAACCGCGATCATCGGTGCGGCGCCGCAGGCCTCCCATTCGCGCGCAAATAATTTATATGACAATTTCATATAATCATAATTATCGAATGTCTGCACCAGCGGGATGTCCATTTCGCGGGCGCCGGTAACATCATGATAATGCGAGAGATCGGTGCTGCCGACGAGCAGGATTCTGCGACCGGTCTCTTCGGCGGCCTTTACGATTGCCTGCATCAGTACGTCGGATGAGTGGTAATTCTGCGCTCCCATTGCGATGGGGACAATCGGCACATCCGGCAATACGACCTGCAGAAATGGTATCTGCACCTCGATCGAATTCTCGAAATTGCCGCGGTCGTGGCTGTGGCCCTTGCGGGAACGCATTATCGTATTATCCGCCGCGGCGATCGAATCGGCCAGCTCCTGGTCGATCATCGCATTGCCGAGCGGGGTGGTGTATGCCTCGCCGTCGTATATAGACGCGCCTTCGAATACCTCGCGGTGGCTGGGCCCGATTACGACGACTGCGTCATAGCCGCGGCCTTCGATCTCGCGAAAGGCGCGGCCGGCCACCCATCCGCTGTAGTCATAGCCGGCATGGGGCACTACGATGCCGTGGATTGCGGCTTCGGGGCGGATTCGTTTGGCTTTGTCGGGGTCGAGATATTCATTGATTCGTTTGCGGAGAGTATCCGGGTCGGCCGGATAGAAAGCGCCGGCCAGAGCCGCCGGGCGATAGCTGATTGCGTCCGGGCCGGGAGCATCCTGTGAAAAAAGGGGTGATAACATAAAAATTACGAGGAGATTTATGATTAAAAACTGTTTCATTTTGTTTGCCGGGATAATTTTTGGGTAAAACATGAAAGGCGATTCCCCGAACCGCCTTAATCATGTGTTATATATATAAAACTATTAAATTTAAAAATTATTTTCTCAAAAAATTATAATCCTTCGGAAAATTCGGCAATGTCGGTCAATTTACGTACTTCGCCGTTGAATCCGCGGTCTTTGCGCTCGATCGCGCGGATGGCCGATGCGTATATTTCTTTCCAAGTCAGGCCGAATTTGACCTGAAGCTCTTCGGGTTCGCCGCTGCCGCCGAATTGATCCTTGACTCCGACGAATTCCATCGGCACGGGATAATTTTTGACGACTACTTCGGCTACCGCTGCGCCGAGTCCGCCGTGCACCTGGTGCTCTTCGGCTGTGACTATTGCGCCGGTTTCGCGGGCGGCCTGGGTAAGGGTCAGGCTGTCGATCGGCTTAATCGTATGATTATTAATCACTCGGGCCTGGATTCCGTGTCGTTTTTCGAGTTCCTCGGCTGCGAGCAGCGCCTCCCATACGAGCAGTCCGCAGGCGACGAGCGTAACGTCATTGCCCTCGCGGAATACTTCAGCGCGGCCAAGCTCAAATGGGGTATCCTCGGTCGTGAATTTGGGCACTGCCGAGCGTCCGAAGCGGATATATGCCGGACCGGGCTTTTCGCCGACGGCGATTGTGGCTTTTTTGGCTTCCGCAAAATCGCAGGGAACGACGAGCGTCAGATTCGGAAGCGCGCGCAATAGGGAGACTTCTTCGAGCGACTGATGGGTGGCGCCGTCCGGGCCGACGGTGATGCCGGAGTGTCCGCCGCCGATTTTGACGTCGATATTGTTATAACAAACGGAAATCCGGAGCTGGTCGGCATTGCGGAAGGCGGCAAATGCGCTGTAGCTCGAGAAAAACGCGATCTTGCCTGAAAGGGCCATTCCCGCGGCGATTGTGGTGGCGTTTTGTTCGGCCACTCCGATAGAGAAGAAGCGATCGGGGAATTCATCCCGGAAATACGATGTCATCACCGAGCCGGTGATATCGCCGCCGAGCACGACTACGTTGTCGTGGCGCCGGCCGAGTTCGACCAGTCCTTCGCCGAATCCATGGCGTGTGGGCTTTTTGCCAAGCTTTTCAAACTTTTTCATTACAATTCTGATATATTTATTTCAACATAATTTCTTATTTATTTAATTCCGCGAGCGCTTTTTCGGCCTGCTGTTCGTTGGGCGGATTGCCGTGCCAGGAAAACTGGTCGTGCATGAACGAAACGCCCTTGCCCATATATGTCTGCGCTATTATGCAGGTCGGGCGGCCGGATTCGGCTTTGCTGTTTTCGATGAATTTATCGAATGCTGCTACAATTTCTTCGTAATTATGGCCGTCGATATTGATTACATCGAAATTGAAGGCCTCGAATTTTTTATCCACGGGATAGATGCTCATGACATCCTTCACCCGGCCGTCTATCTGGCAGTCGTTGTTGTCGACAATCCAGCATAGGTTGTTCAATTTATAATTGCCAGCGCTCATAGCGGCCTCCCATGCCGAGCCTTCCTGGATTTCGCCATCGCCGGTGATCGAAAACACGAGGCGGTCGGACTTATCGACGAGTTTGTCGCTCATGGCCATTCCGACGGCAATCGAGATGCCCTGGCCCAGCGAGCCGCTCGAAGTCTCGATGCCTGGAAGCTCCATATCGAATCCGGGGTGGCCCTGCAGCCGGCTGCCGTATTTGCGCAGAGTCGAAAGCTCTTCTGCGGGGAAAAATCCTGCGCGGGCGAGCGTGGAATAGAGCACGGGCGCCATGTGGCCGGCACTTAGCACGAAACGGTCGCGGCCGTTCCAGCGCGGGTCGTCTGATTTATAGCGCATATATCCGCCGAAATAGAGGACGGCCATGATGTCGCTGATGCCGAGCGGACCGCCGCTGTGGCCGGATCCGGCGAGCACGAGGCTTTTTATAATATCCTGGCGGATTTCGTTGGCGATTGGCGCAAATTCGTCGGGCGAGCGCCGTTTGTTCTCGAAAGTAGTGTCGGGAAATTCAACTTTTATTGCCATGATCCTTTCTCGCAAATTCTGTAAAATACGGAAACTCAAAGGTACGAAAATTTATCAAATTTACCTTGTTGATTAACACATTTTTAATCTTATATTAAGATTATATTTACTCAAAATAATATCCTTCATGGTTTTACGTACTTTTACCACTTGATGGATCGGAATTTTGAAATTAATTTGCAAAAATAATGGAATTAACTCTGGCATAGTTTTTTCTTGTTGATTCCCTGAAAATACCATGGGAATATTATATTTAATGCAATATGAGAATTAAAAAATATAAAGCAAAATCGCTCGCCGAAGGCAAAGCGCTGATCAAGTCCGAGCTCGGCGAAGACGCAGTGGTGCTCTCCAGCCGCACGGTGCACGACTCCGAGAATGGAGAGGGTGTAGAGCTCGTGGCAGCCATAGACGACCGCCCCGGCAAAAACCGTAGAACTGCGAAAGCACCGCCAAAAGAGCCGCGCCCTGAGGTGCATTCCGACGCCCGGACATTTGTCAAAACTGCAGGCGATATTTTCTCTGAAATCGAGAAGATCAGAACGCTGCTGAGCGGTGTGTCCGATTCGGTGAAATATAAATATGCTGCCTCGCTCGGCGACATTCCCGGGCGGATTTTCCTCGCATTGCGCAAGTCCGGCATGGAGGAAAATCTCGCGCTCCGGATTGCCGGAAAGATAAGCGGCAGCGCAGACCCGGGCGATCTGACCGAGGCAATCAGGGAGGGACGGAGGCTGGCCACAGAGCATATCCGGTGCGTCGAGCCGCTTCAGCAGGCCGATGGCCGTAAGATTGCCGTATTTACTGGCACAACGGGCTCTGGCAAGACTACGACCCTCGTTAAGCTGGCCATTATCACAAGATTGGTAATGCAGGCGCGGGTGCTTGTCGTATCGGCCGATACGCATAAGGTAGGCGGCGCCGAGCAGCTCGAGACTTACGCCTCGATTGCCAATCTCCCCTATCGTTCGGCATATTCGCCGGAGGAGCTGGATGAAATCGTTCGTTCGGAGAAAAATTTTGATTTTATATATATAGACACAACAGGCCGCAGCCAGCAGAATAAAAAGCATTTGCAGGAAATCAGCGAATACGTTCGTAAGTCCTCGGCCGACAACGTGTTTCTCGTGCAGCCGGCGGGCGCCAGTCAATCTATGCTGGCAGAGGTAATCCGCAAATTCGGGGCGACCGGCCCGACATCGATGATACTGACTAAGCTGGACGAGACCCCGGGAGTGGGCGAGGCAATATCGGCGCTCGAATCGCAGCCGATTCCGCTGATGTATTTCACCACCGGCCAGCAGATACCGGAGGATATCGAGCCTGCGTCGGCAGAGAAACTCGGAGAGCTGCTGCTGCCGGATGATATTGGCTTTTATTCTGCAGAAGCCAAATAATTTATCCAAATATGACCATTTAATTTACAATGAAATAATATGGAAATTAACAGACCTATTACAATCACAATAGCAAGCGGCAAAGGCGGAGTCGGCAAAAGCGTGCTCACTGCCAATCTGGCGAATATGCTCGCCCGCAGTCATCGGGTGCTGGTGTGGGATGCAAACATGAATTTCCCCAATCAGCATCTTCTTATGGGGGTCGAGCCGCCAGTGAGGATGAGCGACGTTTATGCCGGGCATGTATCAGTAGAAGACGCAATGTTCCGGGTCAGGAAGAATTTCAGACTGCTGGCGGATTTGCCCGCTTCCGGTCGCCACGAGGACTTCGAGCCGCAGGAAATTCGCAAAATATATAACGAAATACTTGCATTCACCGAAATGGATTTTATATTGATAGATACCCCGGCGGGCGCATCCGACGAAGTTATCGAATGCTGCAGGCTGGCCGATTTTGTCAATGTGGTTATAACAGACGAGCCGACGTCGCTTATCGATGCCTATGCGCTGATCAAGATATTGCTCGGTATGACGCCGCCGGAGCGCATCCGGATGCTGGTCAACAATGTGATTGATATGGAAGACGCCGACGAAATCTCGACTAAGCTGAATCTGGCCACGGGGAAATTCCTCGGGCTCGAGCTCGATCTTGTGGGATTCGTCCCCTACGATCGGGTTGTGCGTCAGTCGATCATTCGTCAGGAATTACTTACGGAAACCGACCCAGCAAGCGAAGTGAGTGTATCGATAGAAAAGATTGCTGACAAATTAACGTCAATGATCGCGGTCACGGAAAAACAATATTTAGCATAATCAAGGATTTGCCAAATTATGGCTAAAGAAAAAAAACAACTGACCCCCGAAGAAAAAAAGCGGGAACAGGAACGCCGCGAGCGCGAAAAGAAGGAGTATGCCGAACTTAAGAAAAAGCAGAAAGAAAAGCAGAAACGCCAGAAGCGCCGCGAAGCCCGTCAGAAAAAAAAGCTGAAGCAGGAGCAAAAGCGGATTAAAAAGAAAATCAATTTTCCGTACAAAATCCATTTTTATATAAGTGTGCTGGCTGCCACTTTGTTTCTGATTTTTTTCGTTTATCCGGGCACCTATACTCCGCGCGAGATCGTGTTTTACGTATTTCTCGTATTTTTTCTGTTCTATGGCGGAGGCGGCATCGCTATGGTCAGCGTGTTCTATCTGATTTCGCTCGATAAGGAGAAAGAGCTCGAGGAAGAGCTTCGCAAACAGGCCGAACTCGAAAAAGAAGAAGAGGCCCGCCACGAAGCAGAGCTGACCGAACTTGAAAATATCCAGCGCGAAATCGAAGCCCGGCGCCGTAAAGAAATGAAGGAAAGCAAGAAACTGCCCGGCAAATCCGCAGCACAATCCTCCGAAGGCGAGGATGAAGAGCTCGAAGGCCATATGCTGCCCGAATTCGAAATGGAAGATATTTCCGATTTCCCCGGCGACGACGAAGACCAGGAAATATTCAGCAAAATGCATGATGAATATCCCGAGCAGAGCATGAATCAGGAAGAAATGCCTTTCCCCGAGGAGCCACCGTCGATGGAGGAGTTCGAAGAATCCGAAAGCGGTAAAAGCTAAAACGAAACAATATAGCCAGAATGATTTTTATTCGGTACAGCTTGATTAAATATCGGCAAAACACTATTTTAGTCTGTGAATTATATTTATTTGAAAACTGGAAGAATATGACCCCGGTAGACCCTAAAATACAGCAAATTTGGTTAGAATATACAGAAAGACGCGAGCTGGAGTATAAGCACTCCCTGCTGCTTAATTACATCTGGCTGGTGAAGTACGTCCTCCATCAGATGACGCTTCCGAGCAATTCGATACTTACCGACGAAGATTTCCTGAATATCGGCATACTCGGGCTTCATGAGTCAATAGAGAGATTCGAACCCGAGCGTGGGGTAAAATTCGAATCATATGCCATTCCGCGGATCAGGGGAATAATTCAGGACGAATTGCGCAAGCTCGACTGGCTCTCGCGAACTGCCCGCAAGAAAGCCCACGAATACCTGACGGTATCCGACGAGCTACGCAGTCAGGTCGGCCGCGAGGTCTCCGCCGAGGAAATCCGCCGCAAGCTTGACGTATCTCCGGAGAAATATCAGTCGTACCTTCATGCGGCCGCTGCCGCAAAAGCTTCGCTATCGCTATCGGAGCCAACCTCGCTAAGTCGAGGCGGCGACGAAGATACGGATCCACTCGAGGAAATAGCCGATATGAACCAGGAAGACTTCCTGACGAAAATCGAAAACGAAGAGCGGATTAATTTTCTGACAGATATGCTCAAAAACCTAAACGAACGCAAACGCCTGGTGATGATGCTATATTATTACGAGAATCTGACATTTAAAGACATCGGCAAGGTGCTTAACGTATCAGAAAGCCGGATATGCCAGATCCATACCCAGGTCGTATCGGATATGCGCAAGAAATTGTACGAGTTCGATAATGCTTGAGCGTCCGGTCACCCGCAAGCTGGAGTCGCTCAGCGAGCTTCCGGCAATTCCGCATGTAATTTCCCGCGTGCTGGATATTCTGGATAATCCCGATACCAGCGCAGGGCAGATAGCGCGTCTTATAGAACAGGACCAGACTCTTACCGCCCGAGTTCTGAGGGTGGCGAATTCTCCATTCTACGGGTTTTCGAGGAGGATATCGACCATCGACCTTGCGGTGGTCGTAATGGGCACAAATGCGATCAAGGAAATCGTGATGAGCCTGATTATTCAAAGATTTTTTGCAAATATCGGCCGTGGTACGTTCGATGTGCGCGATTTCTGGAAGTATTCCGTATTTTGCGGCGCGGCGGCCAGGCTGCTGGCACGCAAGATGGGCTACCGGCTGGCCGGGGAAGCTTTTGTTGCGGGACTGATGCACGACATCGGCTATCTTATTATGATAGAATATTTTTCGAATAAATTTAAAAAAATCAGAGAATTACAAAATTCGCAATCCCTTTCTCTTTGTCAGGCGGAAACCGAAATACTCGGCGGCACTCATGCCGAAATCGGCGCATGGCTGTCGGAAAAGTGGAACCTCCCGGCACACCTGGGCAATGCGATACGTTTCCATCATACCCCCTACCGCGAGTTGAACGAAATCGAGGCCGCCGAAGGGCCGGTGCTGATGCCCGAATCGGCCGAGCAGACGCTTGCAGTGATAGTAGCAATGACAGAATGGTTCGCACGCGAGATGGGATATATGAACTGGACTCAGGAACAAACGTTTTCGCCGCTTTATCTGGCGAACGAGACTCTTGAGTCGATCTCCGACAGTAATATTTACGAAGCCGACAGCGCTATCGAGGCTCTGAAATTCGAAATCGACGAAGAATATCAAAAGGCCGGTGTGCTCAGCGAATTACCCGAAAAACCATTATTCTGATTTAATTTATGTCCGAATCCAGCAACAATAAAAACACACACTCCGGCCTCGCCAAAATGGACGAGTTCGTGCACGACCGCGATGAATACATCCGCTCGCTGGAGTCGGCGCTCGACCTGTTGCAACGCGAGGTTGAGCATTTACGCAGCATATCCGGCGGCACCCCCCCCCATCCGGAAGACAAGCCCCAGCCGCATCATATATCATTCGATGCGCGGCAATTCTATGCAGCCGCTTCGGAAGAGCAAGTCATTGCGCGAATGCACGAGAATATCTCCCGCGATCTGAATATTGCCGAGAGCAATCTGTATTTTTTCAGCGCCGACCGCAGGATTGCGCCTGTGGCCCCCGGAGATGCCGCCAGCCGTATGGATAAAAGCATACTGCATATGGAAGAGGAAGGCATACTCGACTGGGCTATAGAACAAGGCGAGACAAGTGTGGTGCCCGATCTTGCTTCTGCCGATGCGACTATCCCACAACACATTATTCTGATACCGGTATTTCTTCGTGGCCGCGAAATCGGGCTGTTCGCCGCACTGACAACCCGAACGCCTGATGAAATCCCCGGCGAAGAGCTTTATGATCTGCTCGAAATATCCGGTCACGCCGCAGCCGCGGTGGACAATATCCGCTCGGCGCGCGAAATCACCCGTATGAATCAACGCCTGAGCACTCTTAATAAGCAGATGCTGCAATCATCGCGCTACTTCTCTATTGGCGAGCTGGCAGCGTCGATCGCCTCGGAGCTGAAGTCTCCGCTCGATATTATCGACGGCAATCTGACATTCATCGAAACAGGCGTAGGCGATCCCGCACGCAGATTCGAGCTTATCCGCAAAGAGCTCGACCGCATGAGACAGATCAACCGCAAGCTATCAGAGCTGGCGGGCACATCGCCTCAGCAAAAGCCCTCGGATATAAATATTTGCCAGATTATCGACGAGGTTCTGCTGTTTTCCGAAGCCCAAATGCAACGCGACGGCATTCGATTCGAGCGCGATTATGCAATCGAAAAACCGATTGTATTCGGATTCAAGCCGCAGCTCGAGCAGGCATTTTTGAATATATTGCTTAATGCGCGCGACACCATGCCCGACGGCGGCACTATATATATCGGCGTTTTCGCAGGAGAACGCAAAAAAATCGTCATCAGCATACGCGATACCGGCATCGGGCTCGACGAGGATATGCTTGCGCGGATATTCGACCCGAACTTCTCGCTAAGGCCGGGCGATGAGCCCACCGGACGCGGATTGTTTCTATCGAACAGTATTATCGGCCAGCATCGCGGCGAGATTTCTGTTCACTCCCATCCGGGCAAAGGCGCCACCTATCGTATCACATTTCCCCAAAAATCGAAATAGCCCAATAATATCTTATATTTTTTGCTGCTTTATTAAATATTTTTTATATAATTGTAAATATTCTTCATTTACATATTCGGTTAGTCCCGGGGAAATTCTATTCAATGAAAATTAAGATCATCATTCTGATTGCAGCGATTCTCGTACTACCGCTCAGGTCGTTCGGCCAGCTCAGGGTGGTGCGGACCAAGATCGACCCGCTGAACAGGGCTATGATCTATTTCAGCGATATCCCCTCGGGATTCCAGTCATATTTATCCGAAGATAAAAAGAAAGTCAATGTAAAAATCAATAACGCCGGGGTGGTTGATTCGGCCCGTATCACCCGCGGCGGTGGAATCATCGAGGATGTATACGTCCAGACCAAAGAGGATGACCTCGAGATCAATATAGTAATGAAGGACAAGCGGGGCTATACCGCAGTGCCGCTGCCCTACTCCCGCTCTCTTATGATCGATGTATTTAAATGGGATGCGCTTTCGGCAGCCGAGGACAGCTACCGGGTCGGATTGCTCGCTATCGAGGACGGCATCCGACAGGTAGCCAAAAAGCAGCTCGTTCGCGCAGTCAAGGAGGGCTCGGCAGACGCTGCGGCAATGCTCGGAATACTGCTCATCCGCGAGGGCGAGCTGGACGACGCGTTGGATAATCTGACATTCGCAGTAAACAACGGTACGCAGATTCCGGACGCATACGCCGGATTATCCCAGATTTATTCAATTAAAAATGATACTGAGAATGCGAATAAATATTCTCAGAAATTCGCAGAAATGACCGGCATCAAATCATTCCCAAAAATAAAAATATCGCCGATTGCCGACGACGACACTCTCCGCAGCGAGGCATACTCGCATGTTGCCCGGCTGAACGATCCATTTTCGGGCGATTCGATACATGCGCTCACCGGCGATTCCATGAGCTTCGACCTTGCGGCCGATTCTCCGGCGGCGGACACCGCGCGCGCTGATTCGGCGCTATTGCCTATCGAATCTACGGCAAAGCCCTGGTATTTCACTGTGATGACTTATATAATTATGGCGGGAGTTGCGCTGGCCGCAATAGTGTTGTTGCTTTATTTCCGCTGGCGCAAAAACGAGATGAACAAAATCGCCAAAAAGCCCGCTCGCAGCGAAAAATTCCGCAAAAGCCTGGAAAGCGCAAAAGCAAACGCCAGCACTGGGGCAAAGCGCGCCAGCGAAACATATAAGAAATCCGAACGTATTCATGGGGGGAGGCCCGAGCCGCAGCCCGAACCCGAAGAGGAAGAGCCGAAGCTCTCGCGGCCATCGCCCGAAGAGCTCAAAAAGCTCGAGCAAAAAGAGCTGGAGGATATGCTTTCGCAGATTCGCAGCAAAATCGACACATCCGACGAAGAACCGGAAGATATCGAGGAATCGGAAGATAGTGATGAAGAATCGGAGAAATCTTTGGGGTATTCGCCAAAAATCGAGCTGGCTATGCATCTGCGCAATGAACAGCAGAAACTGAAGAAGCAGAACCTTAGCAGCCTCGACCGTGAGGAGCTGCCGACGGATGTAGGAAAGCTGAGCGACATTGCCCGCAAACTCGGGATAGAAAAGGGCAGTCTGGAAACGCGTAAAGCAATGGAAAATCTTAAAGATGACAAAGAATTAATCGAAAAATTGAAATCAAAGTTTTCTAAAAAATAATAATCATCGACAATAAAAAATCTTCTGAATAGTTAATTTTCTATAAGTAAAATTTTGTAAATTTGACTTATATTTATAGTATAGTTTATAAACACAAAATGGCAGAAGCTATCAGCAGGCTGATTATATATATATTATTCGCGGTGGCGGCTATCTCCGGGGCAATCGCCCAGAGCAAGCCGACTATACCGCTGAACAGTTACGCCCGCAACCTGCTTGAGCGCGCAATGTACCTCCCGCCTACTCCCCCTGGCATAGTATTTGCTGATAATTCCGGTAAAGGAAATTCGAAGGTAAACGCCGACGCAGTGAACTCGGACACAACGACTGCAGGCAATCATATTTCGCAGGTAAGGCATCAGAACGATATTTATTATGTTAAAGTCGAACTTGCGAGCTATGATGTAACTATCGAACTGAGCGTATACAACCTGCTTGGCAAAAAAGTCAAGGATATACACCGGGGCGCGGCTATGCCAGAAGGAGCCGAATACAGGTTCGATTCCTACAACCTTCCGAACGGAGTATATATATGTATACTCAACGGACCGAATTTCCGGGATACTGAGAAATTCATTGTATCGAGGTAAAAATGTCCAATATTCGCCAGCGAAATGCTTTTGGCTATAATCTTACAGCCGAACGGGTAGCAATTTGTCGATACTCAAAGCGCATCGCAGCATTTTTTATAGCGTTGCTGATGGCCTCCCCTGCTTTCGCGCAGACTTCCGACGGCGGATACGCCGAGGCATACCTCTTCCGCAATGTGGGCGCACGCGCTATTTCGATGGCCGGCGCTTATTCTGCAATCGTCAATGAACCCACTGCAATATTTTACAATCCCGCCGGGGTGGGATTCTTCGGGCCTGAGCCTATGGTCAGCACCGGAGTCTCGATCCTTTCGCTCGGCCGCACCCAGTCGACAATCGCCTGGGGTCAGGAGGTCTACGACCGCATCGGCCTGGGATTCGGCATAAACAGCTTCAATTCCGGTTCGTTCGAAGCCCGCGACGCTATGGGACATTCCTATGGCGAATATTCCAACTGGCAATACGCTATCTCGGCAGTGGCCGCCTACCGTCAGGAATTCGCCTCTATCGGCGTAGGCCTTAAATATCTGACTAATAACCTGATAGGTTCGCAGTATTACGGCGACGGATTCGCAATCGACGTCGGCACTAAATTCAACGTATTGGACATGTTCTCCGTCGGAGTCGCCGTACAGAACCTGAGCGGCATGATGATGTGGAACAACCCCGCCGAAAGCACCGAGATGATCCCCTACACCGTCCGGGCCGGCGTTGCGATGGAATACGGCCTGAATGACGAAGTTTACACGACACGCTCGACTGCCACCGGCGAGATCGAGCAGGTCTACGTGCCCGCCACACGATATGTGCTGGTTGGCATCGACGCAGTTCTGACCCAGCATGAGCCCGCCCCCACCTTCGTGCTCGGAGTAGAAGCCGCTGCCCACGAAATGATCGTCTTTCGCGGCGGCATATCCTTATATGGCTCGAAAATGGGCGAATCTCAATTATTCCCGATGACTTACTGGGGCGCAGGCGCTTCAATTCGCCCCGAAATCGAAAACCTCCCATTCCGCATGCATCTGGATTATTCCGTATCGAACGAATATGTTTCGATAAGCGGAATATCACACAACCTTTCGCTTATGTTCGCATTTTAACCAAAAATCCACAGAATGTAACGTTTGCAAATTCCACTCGTCTTATAAGTAAGATGAATGAGAAAGAATTTGTAAATAAGGTAGTCCCGCTCCGGGATAAATTATACAGGCTGGCGCTGAGGCTGCTCGGCCGTCCCGACGACGCCGAGGACGCTGTGCAGGAGACTCTTGTCCGGCTATGGCAGAAGTCGCCGGATGAACGGGAGATCGAATCGCTCGAGGCATTTGCGTTCAGGTGTACTAAGAATCTGTGTCTGGATTATATCCGGACCGACCGGAATCGCAGGGAATTAATTCGGGAGAATTATGATGCGAATATATATACAATCAGACCCGATGAAAAAATGGAGAGCAGCGAAACAATGAACCGAATCAATACATTAATTGAAAAGCTCCCCGAAAAGCAGAAGATAATCATTCATCTGCGCGACATCGAAGGCCTTACCAATCAAAGGATTGCAGAGATAATGGGCATGACGTCCGAGGCGGTTCGTACCAATCTTTCGCGCGCCCGGAAATTAATCAGAGAAAGAATACTTAAGGCATATAAATATGAATACTACAAGCATTAAACCATTAATCGAAAGATATTTCGAGGGCGACACCTCGCTCGCAGAAGAAGCATTGCTCCGCGAATATTTCGATTCTCAGCATATCGATCCCGAACTTGAGCCGTATTCGGAATTGTTCCGGTATATGACCACCCAACGCGATGGACGAATCGAATCCGAGGACTTCGACGAACGCACGATCTCGCGCATCAGTCGTCGTCCGCTAAGCAAACTGTATAATATCCAGTGGTTCGCCGCGGCAGCCGCAGCCTGCGCATTTATTATGCTCGGTGTTTTCTTTTTAAATCAGAATTCCGAAAATAATGAATCCGGGGAAGTAATTGCCGAAAAGTATGCAACAAAAGACCCCGAAATTGCGTATAAACAAGCAGTTGAGACTTTGGGCTATGTATCCGGCAAACTGAACGAAAGCATTGAACCCGCAAAAGAATTATCCATTATATATGAATATCAAACCAAGTTTTTTAATATTTCAAAGGTAGCGCTATGAAAAAGATAATCGTAATCGCACTGGCAGTTGTCATGACTGCCGCAACCGCACTGGCACAGGACTCGCCCTATATCAGCCTGTTCGACAAATACACCGGCAAAAAGGGCTTCACAACCGTACTGATCAATAAGGAAATGTTCGAAACTATGGGCGAAATGATGAAGAGCGACAGCACAAATGGCGCAGTCAACGAAATGCTCAGCGGAATCAACGCAATGCTCGTATTGACTTATAAATTCGACAAAGAGCTGAAGCGCGAGAAAAGTCTTGCCCGCGAAGTTTATAAGGATTTCCTTTCGAAAGTTCCGATGAGCGAATACAAAAGCCTCGTGCTGGTCAACGACGAAGGCTCGAATGTGAGGATACTTGCCAAACAAACACAAAAGGAAATCAAGGAGTTACTCGTGCTGGTCGGCGAGGAAAACGAAGCCACTCTGGTCAATATCAGCGGCGCGATGTCGCTCGACAAGATTTCGAAGCTCTCGGAAATAATGCAAATCAAAGAATTGCAGCAGCTCCAGCAGATGGATCAGCCCAATAAGGGCAAATAATCCTGCAACCCGTTAGCAACATTTCATTTACAGAATACCGTCTTCGGACGGTATTTATATTTAAATTTATTGAAAATTAATATTTCTCCCTTATTTTCCAAAAAATTCTGATATTATAAATAGGGAAAGGAATTTATGAGACGCAGAGATTTCATTAAAATCGGCGGCGCGGCGGCGGCGGTATGCGCATGCGGTACGCTGGGTTCGTGTTCGGCTATCACAGGTACTTCGTCCACCCCCACCGCCGAAGCGGGCAGCTACACTTACGAGGGCGGCAAGCTGCGGCTGGAACTCGCCAAAAACAAACCGCTAGAAAAAGCCGGCGGCGCGGTCAAGCTCTCCTTCGAGGCCGACGGCAAAGGCCACAAAATGATCATCGCACGCGACGACGCCGACAGCTACCTGGCATTTGAGGACAAATGCACCCACGGCGGCCGCGAGCTGGAGTATCAGCACGACAAAAACCGTTTCGAATGCGTCAGCTTTGGTGGTTCGAAATTCAGCAAAGTTGGCTCCGTGCTTGCGGGCCCGGCCGATAAGCCACTTACGAAATACACCGTAACGACGGAAGATGACTACATATTGGTAAGCGTCTGATTTTATCCGGCACCGACAAAGCAGCATATCAAAAAAATTAAGGGATGAGGCATCGGCCACATCCCTTTTTTAGTTGGGAATTTTGACGAAATTATCTCATAATCATCAATCTTATATGCTCAATTCAGCACCTGATTTCAGTACGCAGACATATATACCATTGCTTAGTTTAGCCGAATTCAGACGTATACTTTTGTGCCCTTCGGATATGAATTCATTGTCGATTAGTGTATTCAGGCGTTTCCCATAAATATCATAAATGTCCAGCGAGACAAAGCCCCCTGCTGGAATATTAAATGAAATAAATGTTTCGTCCTGCGAAGGATTCGGCGAGGCTTTTTAAATTGAGATTCCGGTCATTATTGTGCGGAACACTTGTAAAATTTGCGATATACTCTTAGGACCAACCTAATACAAGTAGAAAATCATATATTTTTAAACGATTAATCAAAAAAAGCTGCTCCGGAGAGTTCCGAAGCAGCCTTGTATTTACATCATTTTTCGGGCTATACACTATTCCTTTGGGGTGATTACGTATATCTGCACCGTGCGCGACAGGTGGCGCCCGGTGGGCAGTTCGTTGTTGTAGAGCAGGATGTTCTCGCCAACGCCATAGACCTCGAACTGCGCGGTGGGGGCGCTTTTCTCGAGTATTTTGCGTACGTTTTCGGCGCGCGATTTCGCAAGGCGTTTGTTGTATTCATCCTCGCCGATGCGGTCGGTATATCCGTATATCTGCACCGTTGAATTATATTTAATCGCGGGAATTACGTTGTCGTTAATAATTTCGCGATCCTTTGCGGATACTTCCGGGCTGTCGAAATCAAACACGATGAGGCTGAATTTCGATATCGTTTTGTCCGGGCGGTCTTCGGTTTTCTTGCGTGTAATCGAGTAGTATTCTACCGGGATCGAGCCGGTGGCCATTTCCTTCATTCCGTAATCGGTCTCGGCGGTGAATATATAATCCAGCGGTATCTGGCTGGGCTGAAGCTGGTTGGGCATGATCAGCCACTGCAGAGTATCGGGGAATCCGGCGCCGCGGTAGTCCTGGATCGTTTTGTCGGCCTGGACTATTTCGAGCTGCCATCTTGTGACCAAGTCGGTGGTGACGGTGTACGGGATGAATTCGATCATGCGCGGCTCGGCGACTGTCTGCTTGTCGCGCTCGATTGTGATCGGCTTCAGAAGGTCGCCGCTGGGGCTGGTGAATTCGATCCGGCGGTTTTCGGCGACTCCGTCGGGCACGCGGGTCGAGGATGCCTTTTCGGGCAGGCCGCGGCTTTTGGTTGTGATTCGTCCGGGCATAATATTATAATTATCTACAAGATATTTTTTTGCAAATTCCGCTCTGTTCGACGAAAGGTCTTCCTTGCCCTGTTCGGCTTTGCTGTCGCGGGTGCCGGTGATGGTCACCTGGTAGCGCTCGTTTTCCTGCATCCTGCGGCCGATTATATCGAGCGTGGAGCGGTTGATCGAGAGAGCGTCGGGTTTGAGGCTGTTCATCGTGAATTCGCCTGCTTCGCTGCCTGCGGCCAGATCCTGGGTGGCAGGTGCGGGCTTCGCCTGATTTTCTGCGCAGAATACATAGGGCACAATCGGAAACATCTCGGTGTATTGGACTTCCTCGACCGTGATTTTGTCCAATTTGCGCGGAGCGCCCGTCTGGTCGTAATAGCGGACGTCTTCGAATCCGACTTCGAGGAAATGATCTTCGTATTCGGCTGCCTCTTCGTCGCCGCCGAGGGAGAATGTCAGATTAACGCCAAGCCGGAGCTGCGGCACGTTCCATGTCATAAAATTATCATTGGCCGACACATTGGTCATCGGCAGCCGGAAGGACACCTCGGGCGTCAGGAACATGTCTTTGCTTAATTGAATATCATACCCCGCGCCGAGGGCAAACGCCACTCGGACGCTTTTGTCGGGGATATCAGAGTCGATGGTTTCGAGCGTTGCGGCGCCGGTGCCGTCGTCATATACCACAGGCCAGTTGTAATTGGCCACAATCGGCACTCCGACTTCAATTCCGGCAAGGAAATACAGGCCCTCTGTGGGGATAAGATTATGAAAATGCAGAATAGGCGAAATTTCGAGATAATGAAGCGAGACGTCCATCTCGTTGGCGTCGGGATTAACGATTCCCGCCTGGCGGCCTTCGAGCGTGGCGCCCATGCCGTGGTAGCCGATACGGCCCGAAATCGAGAGTATGCGGTTCAGCGGAAAAATGCCGATCAGCCCGCCGTTAATGCCGAGACTGGTGGAGTTCTGATCGAAATCGAATATCGAATTGCCGCCGCCTGTGAGCGAATAATCATATTCCATCGTGGGGCTGTGCATATTAAAATTCCCGCCGAGAAATGCGCCCAGCCTTGTTCGGCTCTCGTTTTCCTGGGCTAAAAGCATGCTTGCGATCAAAAGCAGTGATGCTGCGATTAAAATAATTTTCCTCATTGCCATTCCTATATATTTATAGATGCTGAAATTTCTTTTTCGCAAGATAACAATTATTTCATTAATTTGCATTTGAGATATTGACGCATCAATTCCGGCCTCATTTATAATTTTTTTTACTTTTCTCTCCGGAAACCTATTTTTGTTTATAAATTTTTGGAGACCTTATGTACAAATCAATCAAATTTTTCCTCATTGCAGCAGCATTTATGCTTGCTCCCGCATTCGGGCTTCATGCCCAGGTCGATATCGGATTCCACCTCGGACTATCGACACCCAATGATCAGGTCAATGATATTTACAACCGCGACAGATTCGAAGACAACGACTCTGCCCGCAATTTCGTTCGAGACGGCACAAAAGCCGGCTACCATATCGGAATGAAAGCCCGTGTGAGCCTGACCGACAACGTCCTTTTCGTCGGAAGTATCGCATGGAACAAATTCCCGCAGACCGATATCTACGTCACTGATCCCGAAACCGGCGAAGTGCTGACAACTCTCAAATCGTCGCAGAATATTATCCCGATCGGCGCTGGTATTAATTTCTATCTTTTGCGCAGTTTCATCGGGGTTTACGCCACCGGCGATCTGACATATAATTATATAACATCCTCGGTGGATTACGAATCCGAGGGCATTCCGATTCCGCTGTCGAGTTCGCCGACGGATAACCGCGTTGGGTTCGGACTCGGCGCAGGCGCCGACCTCGATCTCGGCCTTCTGACGATCAATCTCGAGGGCAAATACAATCAGGCCAATCTGATTGGCAAGGAAAGCGACGAGGAAGCCAAGGCATACTACACCCTGACCCTCGGCATTTACTTCTAGGTCATTTATATATAAGCTATTTAAAAAGGGGCGGCCGGATGATTCGGCTGCCCCTTTTGATTGTGCGTTAATCGGATTATTTTTTGTGGCGCATCATGCACTGCTCGGCCTGCTCCCAGTTGGCGATGTCCCCTTACGCAAATTAATACAAAATTCTCTTTATTATCTTGCGAAATAAGAAATTTTTAGTAAAAATAAAAAAATATTATTAGTTTATGATATCATAATTATTTGTTTTATAGGAGTCTCGATATGGTATTATTTTTATTATTAGTCTTAATCTGTGTGCTGATATATTTATTTACTCTACTGAAAGAGAAAAACACCTTAAAAAAACGTTTTGAGCCCTACCAAAAAATTGAAGATACGGAAAAAGAATACGAAGAAATAAACGCCAAAAAAAGAGTTCTTTTAGAAGAAATCAAAGCTCTCGAAGCTGAACGAGAACATCTAAAAAAACTCGTCGCGATTTTTAAGGAAGATGAAGAAGCAATAGAATTCGGATATTACGAACCGGAATATAACTTCGAAAATTCTGAATTATATAAATCAAAAATCAGTGAAATAAGAGAAAAGCAAAAATCAATGATCAGGAACAAGACCGCAGTGGTGTGCCATTCGGAATGGACATTAGGCGGCAGCAAAGCCGAGGGCAAAAAAATGGCGAATGAAAATCTTAAATTAATGCTAAGGGCATTTAATGGTGAATGTGACGCTGCCACTTCCCAGGTCAACTATAAAAATATTACTAAAATGATTGAAAGAATTAATAAAAATTTCGAAATAATTAATAAACTTGCCACTCGTATAAATAGTGATATTACGGTAGATTACCTGAATTTAAAAATCGAAGAGCTAAAACTTGTTCATGAATATCATGAGAAAAAGGAAGAAGAACGTGAAGAACAAAGAGAAATTCGCGAAATGATGAAAGAAGAAGCCAGACGGAAGCAAGAAATTGAAAAAGCATTAAAAGAAGCCCAAATGGAAGAACAGCAGTATATACGGGCTCTTGAGCAAGCCAGAAAAGAAATGGAAATTGCTTCCGATGAAGAGATTAGCTCTATACAGCAAAAAATGACTGAACTTGAAGAAAAATTAAAAGAAGCCGAAGAGAAAAACCAAAGAGCTATTTCACAGGCAGAACTTACAAAATCCGGTCATGTTTATATTATTTCAAATATTGGCTCCTTCGGAAAAGATGTATATAAAATTGGTATGACTCGCCGACTTGATCCGTTAGATAGAGTTAAAGAACTAGGCGACGCATCTGTACCTTTCCCTTTCGATGTTCATGCCATGATTTATTCTGATAATGCCCCGGAATTGGAAAATAAATTACATAAAGCATTTGATAGAATGAGAGTTAACCGGATCAATATTAGAAAAGAATTTTTCCGAGTTACTCTTAATGAAATTGAACAAATTGCAAATCACAATGGTTCTAAAATTGAATTCACAAAAATTGCTGAGGCAAAAGAATATAATGAAACTATCTCATTATTGAAAAAAGAAGGCCACCTTCAAACAAATTAGTTATATGAATTAATGTCATTTTAAAAAGGGGCGGCCGGATGATTCGGCTGCCCCTTTTGATTGTGCGTTAATCGGATTATTTTTTGTGGCGCATCATGCACTGCTCGGCCTGCTCCCAGTTGGCGATGTCCCACCATTTGTCGACGTAGTCGCCGCGTTTGTTCATATATTTCAAATAGTAGGCGTGCTCCCAGACGTCGATTGCCATGATTGGCATTATATTCGGGGGAATCTGCTTCTGGTGGTTTTCCACCTGGAATACGAGCAGAGTGTCGTCTCCGGGGCGCGCCGCGAGTATGGCCCAGCCGCTGCCCTCGACGGATTTGGCCGCTGCGGAGAATTGCTGTTTGAATTTGTCGAATGTGCCGAAGCTTTTCGAAATGGCCTCTGCAATTTTGCCGGTTGGCATTCCTCCGCCATCGGGCGACATTGACTTCCAGTATAGCGAGTGCAAAGTGTGGCCGCCGCCGTGGAATGCGGATTTTTGCGACCAGTAATCGACCATCGAAAAGTCGCCTTTGACTCGTGCGATAGCAAGCTGCTCTTCGGCGTTGTTCAGGCCGTTGACGTATCCCTGGTGGTGGATATCGTGGTGGGTTCTGAGCGTTGTTTCGTCGATGACGGGCTCCAGCGCATTGTAGTCATAAGGGAGCGGCGGGAGCTTGTGGTTGGCGTAGCCGCCTGATTTGTCCTGTGCGGAAGCCGGCTCCGGGAATGCACCCGAGGCAGCGGTAGCGACCGCCATAGCGCCGGCTGCGGTAAGAAATTGTCTGCGGTTTTGCATGGATAACCTCCTGTGGGTTATTGATCAGAAAAATAGAATTGAGCAAGGTCGTCGAATTTGACTTGTGTGACGATCCATCCTTTGGATGGTGATTTATAGAATGTGAACATCCATCGCGTGGGATAATCCTCGTTAAGCCCGAGGTATTTCAATCGAATATAAGAGGGTGTCACGTATTCGGCCTCGACCGCCTCGAATTCCAGCGCTTTGCCGTAAAGCTCGAATGATTTGCGGGTTTCGGTGATCAGATTGGCAATATCGCTTTCTTTTTCGGCAAGCGGACTGTTTTTAAGAAACTGGCGGTAGGCAGACTCAACGCGGCCTTCGAGAATTGTATTAAAAAATTGTTCCGTTCTATCCTTAATTTCCGGCGGTATATTGATATTTGCTCTGCGCTCAATAGGGAATTCGGGTATGTCGGTTTGTGCAAATACAGGGAATGCAATTCCAATGCAAATGATTATCAGCAATAATTTTCGGATCATTTCCAATACTCTGATATTGTTTAAAATTACGATATAATTATTATAATCCGACCAAACGCCTCAGATTGGCTATTTCGCGGCCTTGCAGATGGCGGTATTCGCCGCGCCTGAGGCCGGCTGTATCCAAAGTGGCGAAGCTTTTGCGGTCGAGCTGTTTAACGCGATAGTCGAAGTGCTCGAACAGTCGTTTTACTTCGTGGTTTTTGCCTTCGATCAGGCTGATAAAAACCTGGGTTTTGTCTTTGGGGTCGATTAATATCTCAGCGGTTGCGCTTTTGAAATCTTCGAACTCCACGCCTTTTGCAATTTTGTAAGCGTGCTCTGTTTCGAGCGGTTTGTCGAGCCGCACGGCATATGAGCGCACTATCTGGTACGAGGGATGTGTCAGCCGGTGTGCCAGCTCGCCATCGTTGGTTATCAGCAGCGCGCCGGTGGTGTTGCGGTCGAGCCGCCCGACCGGAAAGAGGCGCTGCTTTTTGCGGACGATGTCCATCACCGTTTTGCGGTTGAATTCGTCCTTAGTCGTTGTGATATAATCTTTTGGCTTATTTAATAAAATATATACATCTTTCTCGGGCATACTGACGGGATCGCCTTTGACGGTGACAAAATCCGAGAGCCGCACTTTTGTGCCAAGCTCGGTGACGACTTTGCTGTTTACTTTGACTGCGCCTGATTCAATAATTTCGTCGGCTTTGCGGCGCGATGCAATTCCTGCGTCGGCGAGAAATTTGTTTAATCTTACTAATCCGGAGGACGTATCTTTCCGGGTTGGCCGGGGTAATTTTGGGCCGCGGCCTGCTCTTTTTTTATTCATAATTAATCTGGAAATTTCAGAGATTGAAAAATGGTCTTATATTTATATAAGCACGTTGGAATCGGTGGATTATTTTCATAATTCGCCGAAAGGGGCTATTCTTCGTCGATGCGGTGGCCGGTGCGCATTACTTTATAAATGCAGTATCCGACCATCAGGCTTACGCCTCCCCAGCCGATTATCCAGAAAATCAATCCAGGAATAGTTAGTTCGCTAAGCATATTATTTCTCCGGATATAAATGAGTATTTTTGTTCTGGTTGCGCTTCCAGCCTGCGCGTATCATCAGCAGCAGCGTTATCAGTATCGCCAGCATCATGGCGCGTGAGCCCCAGCGATAAGTGATTTCTCCGGGGTCGACTTTTTCCATCATAAATGTCGGGATTGCTTCCTGCCATGTCCAGAATATGAGGATGAACAGCAGATATGCCGGAGTCACGTATTTGATAACATGCCGGAAGAATCGGGGCACCTTGATGTCGGCGCCGCGCGTAAGCTCTCGCCAGCCGTTGTCGATGCCGAATATCCATGCAAATACGATGACTTCGACCAGAGCCACTATGACCAGCGCAAACGTGCCGGCCCAGTAGTCCATTTCTTCGAGGAATCCGTATTGGTAATAAAACATCACGAAATGGACGGATATGAATATAAGCGATGCAATTATCCATGTCGCTTTGCGATGGGTCAGATGGAACTGCTCCTTTAGGAACGAGATCAGCGGCTGGGCCATAGCCACCGAGCTGGTTATCCCGGCGAAAAATAGCAGGAAGAACCACATAAAACCGAGCAGATTGCCGAATGGGATCTGCTGGAATATCACCGGCATGGATACGAAGCCGAGGTCGTAGGCGTCGCCCGAGGCTATCATCTGGGTTTGCACCAATCCGAAGAACGCTACAGCAATCGGTATGGCGATCGTTCCGCCGAGCACGACTTCGGTGAATTCGTTGATGGATGCGGTGGCAAGGCCGCTAAGCGCGATGTCGGTATCCTGCGGCAAATAGCTTGCGTATGCCTGAAGCGTGCCCATTCCGACGCTGAGCGTAAAGAATACCTGGCCGGCTGCGGCCAGCCAGATGCTGCTGTCGCTCAATAAGCTGAAGTCGGGATTCCATATAAACGCAAAGCCCTTTGCAACCGTGCGGTCGGGGTGATTGACCGGATCGGGCGCGCCGACTGTGAATACCCATACGGCAAGCGCAACGCCGAACAGAAGCAGCATAGGCATTGCGATTTTGGCGAATATCTCGATCCCCCGGCTGATTCCGCGCCCCAGCACATAGAAATTGAGGGCCATTGTGATTATTAAAAATATATAAGCAGGCCATAATGAATCGAAATGGCCCGGGCCGCCGCCGCCCTGATAGCTGTGCAGAAAGCCCGCCATTGTTTCGAAATCGGTCATCCCGAAGTATTCTTTGGTAAGGGTAAAGAAGCTGAACCCGAGGCACCATGATTCGACGTAAGTATAATAAATTACTATAATTGTGGATACGAAAAGCCCGATAACGCCGATATATTTGGCAACCGGATGATTCCACATTACGTCGAACATGCCGGGCAGACTGCCGTGGTTATGCTTGCCGCCATGGCGGCCGATGGTCCATTCCACCCACATAAGCGGCACCGCCAGCAGAATAAACGCGACAAAATAGGGTATCATAAAGGCGCCGCCGCCGTTCTGGGCGGCCTGCACCGGGAATCTCAGGAAATTGCCCAGCCCGACCGCATTGCCCGCCATAGCGAGGATTAGTCCGATTCTGCTGCCCCATTGCTCGCGTTGTTCCATTCACTGCCTCGATTTTCATTGAAAATATTACAAGATTGCCATGAAATGTCTGGAATTGAAAAGAATAATACTTCCCTGCCGGCAATAATCAAAATATTTTTTTGCAAAGATATTAAGTTTTTTTTCCAATCGAAAACTTCATAGCTTATTATTCTTGAAATTTATTGGAGTTTTTCGTAAGTTATGCACCGATCTGTCAAAGCTGCGATTCGTCATCAATCTGGATGAAATATATGCAACACCCTTTCCGTAATTATATATCCGGCATTCCCCGCGAGAACTCTCCATGATATATTCCGCATTTTCGAATCAGCGAATCTAATTTACTTCCGCATAAATCCACTTTATTATTAATTTTCATTCAAAGGTACTATGGCACTATTCGACTACCTGAAATCAACCATCCTCAGCAAAATTGTGATGGCTGTTACGGGGGTATTGCTTGTGCTTTATATCATAGGCCATACCCTGGGCAATCTGCAGATTTACGCCGGCCGGGATGTTTTCAATTCCTATGCCGCCGCTCTGCAGGGACTCGGAGAAGGGCTCTGGATAATCCGTATCGTTTTAATCCTTGTCCTTGTGTTTCATATTATTACTTCTGTTCGCCTTAAACTTCTTAACAATTCCACCAAACCCACTAAGTATCAGGTGAAGCAATACGTCGTTGCAAAGCTAACATCGCGCACGATGTTCTGGACCGGCGTTATGATCTTCGCATTTCTGACCTATCATCTGCTGCATTTCACCGCAGGGGTGACCGATCCGTCGATCTACGGGCATGTGGAGCACTACGGCCCGCAGGAGCTGTTCGAGCGGCACGACGTTTACTGGATGGTTATCCAGGGCTTCCAGCAGCCCGTTGTCTCGATTGTATATATTGTCGGGGTGATTCTGCTGGGATTTCACCTGAGCCACGCCATCCAGAGTATGTTCCAGACCCTGGGTTTCAATCATCCGAAATATAACGGATTTGTCCGCGGCCTCGGGCCATGGCTTTCGACGCTTATCGTTCTGGGACTTATTTCAATACCAATTTCCATACTATTCAGACTGGTGGGAGGAGACGCATGAAATTAGAATCAAAAGTACCATCCGGCCCGATTAAAGATAAATGGGACAAACACCGCTTCGATATGAAGCTTATCAATCCGGCCAATAAACGCAAATATAAAATCATTGTGGTGGGCACCGGGCTCGCCGGAGCTTCGGCTGCGGCCAGCTTTGCGGAAATGGGCTATAATGTGGAGGCTTTCACATATAACGACAGCTCGCGCCGCGCCCATAGCATCGCCGCTCAGGGCGGAATCAACGCTGCCAAGAATTACCAGAACGACGGCGACAGCATCTGGCGCCTGTTCTACGACACAGTCAAGGGCGGCGACTACCGCAGCCGCGAAGCCAATGTCTATCGTCTGGCGCAGGTGAGCAATAGCATCATCGACCAGTGCGTTGCCCAGGGCGTCCCGTTCGCCCGCGAATACGGCGGATTGCTCGCCAACCGCTCATTCGGCGGCGCGCAGGTATCGCGTACTTTCTATGCCCGCGGCCAGACGGGTCAGCAGCTTCTGCTGGGCGCATATTCCGCGCTTATGAAAGAAGTCCATACGGGCAAAGTTAAGCTGCACACCCGCAAGGAAATGCTCGACGTTGTCGTTATCGACGGCCACTGCCGCGGCATCATCACGCGCGACCTGGTGAGCGGCAAAATCCTGTCATTCGAAGCCGACGCAGTTTGCCTGGCCACCGGCGGATACGGCAATGTATTCTTCCTTTCGACGAATGCCCAGGCCTGCAACGTAACGGCGGCCTATCGCGCATATAAAAAGGGCGCGGCATTCGCCAATCCATGCTATACGCAGATTCACCCGACCTGCATCCCCGTCAGCGGCGAGCACCAGTCCAAGCTCACTCTTATGAGCGAATCGCTCCGCAATGACGGCCGCATCTGGGTACCCAAAAAAGCCGACGACAAACGTCCGCCAAACCAGATACCCGAAGAAGAGCGCGATTATTATCTCGAGCGGAAATATCCCAGCTTTGGCAACCTTTCGCCACGCGATATTTCTTCCCGGGCCGCCAAGGAAGTCTGCGACGAAGGCCGCGGCGTAAGCGCCACCGGCTATGGGGTTTACCTCGATTTCTCGGATGCGATCAACCGCCTCGGAAAGGACACGATCGAGGAACGCTACGGCAATCTCTTCGAAATGTACGAGCGTATCACGGGCGACAACCCTTACGAAACGCCGATGATGATTTATCCCGCTTCGCATTATACAATGGGCGGGCTGTGGGTGGATTACAATCTGATGTCCACAATCCCGGGATTGCATGTATTGGGCGAGGCAAACTTCTCCGACCACGGCGCAAACCGGCTCGGCGCCAGCGCGCTGATGCAGGGGCTGGCCGATGGCTATTTCGTAATTCCTTATACTATTGGCGATTACCTTGCCAAGAATAAGCTGGAAAAGGTCGATACCGATCATCCGGAATTCAAAAAAGCCGAGGAAGAATCCCTTAATAAAATAAATAAACTCCTCAGCATCAAAGGCAAACGCACCGCAACCTCCTTCCACCGCGAACTTGGCCAGGTTATGTGGGATTATTGCGGAATGGCCCGCAGCGAGGAAGGCCTCAAGAAAGCGCTCGAGCGTATCCCCGAAATTCGCAAGGAATTCTGGGAAAATCTTACGGTCTCCGGCGACGAATCGAGCCTTAATATTGCGCTCGAAAAAGCCAACCGAGTGGCAGATTTCCTCGAATTCGCCGAAGTTATGGTATGGGACGCCCTCGAACGCGACGAATCATGCGGCGCGCACTTCAGGGTCGAGCACCAGTCGCCCGACGGCGAAGCCGAACGCAATGACGACGATTACGCTCATGTGGCCGCATGGGAGTTCAAAGGAGTCGGCGAGAAACCCGTTCGCCACGTCGAGCCGCTGACCTTCGAAAATGTTGAACTTGCGGTAAGGAGTTATAAATAATGAAAATCACACTACATATATGGCGCCAGAAAAACGCCAGCGACAAAGGACATATGGAAAAGCACGTGCTGAGCAACGTCGAATCCGATATGTCATTCCTCGAGATGCTGGACATACTCAACGAAGAGCTTATACTCGCGGGCAAGGAACCCGTGGCATTCGACCACGACTGCCGCGAAGGCATTTGCGGAGCGTGCTCGCTGACTGTCAACGGCACCCCGCATGGGCCCGAGCGTGCAACCACTGTATGCCAGCTTCACATGCGTAAATTCAACGACGGCGATGAGATTTACGTCGAGCCATTCCGCGCAAAGGCATTCCCCGTAATCAAAGACCTCATCGTCGATCGGTCGGCCTTCGACCGGGTAATGCAGGCGGGCGGATATATATCCATGCGCACCGGAGCGGCTCCCGACGCCCACACGACGCCGGTATCGAAATACAACGCCGATCTGGCGATGGACGCGGCGGCCTGTATCGGCTGCGGCGCATGCGTGGCGGCCTGCCCCAACGGCGCGGCAATGCTGTTCGTATCGGCCAAGATCAGCCAGCTCGGGCTATTGCCTCAGGGTAAGCCGGAACACAAAAAACGCGCGCTGGCAATGGTCAGCCAGATGGACAAAGAGGGATTTTGCGCGTGCCCGAATTATTACGAATGCGAGGCGGTATGCCCCAAACTCGTCTCGGTGCGCTTCATCGCGCGGATGAACCGGGACTTCCTGGGCGCATCCCT